>NZ_QFBB01000001.1:0-630046 GCF_003122275.1 Thioclava sp. NG1
TCGACATGAGCTACACGACGAAGTTCATCGACACGACGCCGGAGCTGTTCGACTTCAAGCAACGCCGCGACCGGGGCACCAAGATCCTGACCTATATCGCGGACATCACGGTGAACGGTCACCCCGAGACCGCGGGCCGCAACAAGCCGCATGCCGAGGCGAGACCGCCGCGCCTGCCCGCGTTGAAAGACGAGGTGAAGCCCGGCAGCCGCAACCTGCTCGAGAAAGAGGGCGCGAAGGCGGTCGCCGACTGGATGAAGGCGCAGAAGAAGCTGCTGCTGACCGACACCACGATGCGCGACGGCCACCAGTCGCTGCTGGCAACCCGGATGCGTTCGATCGACATGATTAAGGCAGCCCCCGCCTATGCCTCGAACCTGAGCGATCTGTTCTCGGTCGAATGCTGGGGCGGCGCGACATTCGACGTGGCCTACCGCTTCTTGCAGGAATGCCCGTGGCAGCGCCTGCGCGACATCCGCGAAGAGATGCCCAACATCCTGACCCAGATGCTTCTGCGCGCCTCGAACGGCGTGGGCTACACGAACTACCCTGACAACGTGGTGCAGTTCTTCGTCAAGCAGGCGGCGGAAAGCGGCGTCGACGTGTTCCGCGTCTTCGACTCGCTCAACTGGGTCGAGAACATGCGCGTCGCGATGGATGCGGTGATCGAGAGCGGCAAGATCTGCGAAGGCACGATCTGCTACACGGGCGACATCCTCGATCCCGACCGCGCGAAATATGACCTGAAATACTATATCGGCATGGCGAAAGAGCTGGAAGCGGCGGGCGCCCATATCCTCGGCCTCAAGGACATGGCGGGCCTTCTGAAACCGGCCGCCGCGCGTCAGCTGATCTCGGCGCTCAAGGAAAAGGTCGATATCCCGATCCACTTCCACACCCATGACACCTCTGGCATCGCAGGCGCGACGATCCTTGCTGCCGCCGATGCGGGCGTCGATGCGGTGGACGCGGCGATGGACGCGTTCTCGGGCGGCACTTCGCAGCCCTGCCTCGGCTCCATCGTGGAGGCGCTGGCCCATACCGAGCGCGATACCGGCCTCGATATCCACGCGATCCGGATGATCTCGAACTACTGGGAGGCCGTGCGCCACCAATACGCGGCCTTCGAGAGCGGTCTCGAGGCTCCCGCCTCCGAGGTCTACCTGCACGAAATGCCCGGCGGCCAGTTCACCAACCTCAAGGCGCAGGCGCGCTCGCTGGGGCTGGAAGAGCGTTGGCACGAGGTGGCGCAGGCCTATGCCGATGCCAACCAGATCTTCGGCGATATCGTAAAGGTCACGCCGTCCTCGAAAGTCGTGGGCGACATGGCGCTGATGATGGTCGCGCAGGGCCTGTCCAAGGAAGACGTGCTCGATCCGGCCAAGGACGTCTCCTTCCCGGATTCGGTCATCGACATGATGCGCGGCAATCTCGGCCAACCGCCCGGCGGCTGGCCCGAGGGGATCGTGGCGAAGGTGCTCAAGGGCGAAACGCCTTCGACCGAGCGTCCCGGCAAAAACCTGGCCCCGGTGGATCTGGAAGCCGCCCGCAAGGAGGCCTCCGAACAACTCGACGGGCGCGAGATCGATAACGAGGATCTGGCGGGTTACCTGATGTATCCCAAGGTCTTCACCGATTACGCAAGTCGCCACGAAGCCTATGGCCCGGTGCGCACCCTGCCGACCCCGGTCTTCTTCTACGGGATGGAGCCGCAGGACGAGATTTCCGCCGAGATCGACCCCGGCAAAACGCTGGAGATTCGCTATCTCACCACCGGCGACACCGACGAGCTGGGCGAGGTTAAAGTCTATTTCGAGCTCAACGGCCAGCCCCGCGCCGTGCGCGTTCCGAACCGCGCGGTGAAGGCGACGACCGCGGCGAAACCGAAGGCCGAGGCGGGTAACCCGGATCATATCGGTGCGCCTATGCCGGGTTCGATCGCCTCGATCGCGGTCAATGTCGGCCAGAAGGTGAAGCCGGGCGATATGCTCCTGACCATCGAGGCGATGAAGATGGAAACCGGGATCCACTCCGAGCGCGACGCCACCGTGAAAGCGATCCACGTTTCGCCGGGCGCCCAGATCGACGCGAAGGATTTGCTGATCGAGCTGGAGTAAACCGGTCCTGATCGAGACCGAACCGCGCGCCAAGGCCCCCGCCCCGGCGCGCGGTTTCATTTTCGGACAGACCGTGGAGTTCGAGGGGGCTGCCCCCGGGCCCGCACGGGATATTTGGTTCATTGAAGGCGAAAAACGCCCGGCTCTAGCCTCAGAGCGGAGGGAAAGCCGGGCTTCTCGAACTGCGCGGCAATCGGCATCCCGCCTGCACCGCAGCGGCAGCATAGACGGACCGAGGTTTAGTAATTATTTCGGCTTTCCAATTGCTTGATATTCCCCTGAGGCGTGAGACGGAGTGAAAATTCGTCGTTTCAAACGACACGACCCCGAACACTGAATAGCCTGGACTGAGGGCCGGCGGGCGCCAGTCCCCGCACCTCAGAACAATTCCGACCCGGGGCGCGAGGAGACCTCCAGAAGACCCATCACGTAGCCCGCGACGGAGCGGAAGGAGACCAGCGAGATCTCGTCTTCCCCCGATCGCCAGAACGCCGCCGCCACTTGTGCCGCACGGGAGCGGCGGATTTCGCCTTTGGGTAGAGTCGCGACATCGGCGGGGGAGAGCTTCATCACCACTTGGTCGGCCTTCTCGCCGCGGATGGTGAACATCGCGCGGGCGTCAGAGACGTTGACGACCAGCGCATGCTCTGCGGCAAGCGCCTCGGCCAGCCGGTCGGTAAGCGCGGGCGCCTCGTCATGGGCGCAGATCAGCAATAGCTCATCCGGGCTCATCCACGCGATGGAGCGCCCGTCGACGGTCTCGATCCGGCGCGGACCGGGGACGGGCAGCCCCTCGGCCTTGAGCGCCTTGGCCAGCGCCTTCGCGCCCAGATCGCAGCGGATGGAGATCATGCCCACCAGTCCGGCCTCGGACACGGTGACGAAACCTTCGTGGGTCTGCCCGGAAAGGGCGCTGACGGCCTCAGACATTCTGCTTCTCCCCGTCTTTGTCGTAGAAGACCGGATCGACGATCCGCGCCTTGACCATGTCCTCGCCCTCACCGGTGAACTCGATCACCTCGCCCATCCGGTCGGGTCCGTTCAGCACCAGCCCCATAGCGATACCCTTGCCGATCGTCGGCGAGTAATAGGTCGAGGTGACGCGGCCTTGCGTGTTGCGCTGACCGTTGGCGTTGAACCCGTCGGCGGGCGCGTGGCTACCATCGGGGATCACCGATCCGTCGAGCGTCTCGAGGCCGACGAGCTTCCAGCGGTTCGGGTCGGTCATGTGGGACCGCTCCTGCGCGCGCTTGCCCAGATAGTCGGTCTTCTTCTTCGAGATCGCCCAGTTGAGGCCCAGATCCTGCGGGATCACGGTGCCGTCGGTCTCGTCGCCGATCATGATGAAGCCCTTCTCGGCGCGCATCACGTGCAGCGCCTCGGTGCCGTAGGGCATCGCGCCAAGCGCTTCGCCCTCGGTCATCAGCTTCTCCCACAGCGCGAGGCCCTGCGACGCGGGAACCGCAATCTCGTAGCTCAGCTCGCCCGAGAAGGAGATGCGGAAGATGCGCGCGTCGAAACCGCCCAGCGTGCCGTCCGCCCATTGCATGAAGGGCAGCGTCTCCTTGCTGACATCCATGCCACCCAGTCGCTCCAGCAGTTCGCGCGACTTCGGGCCGACGACGGCGATCTGGGCATATTGCTCGGTCAGGTTGGCGGTGTAGACCTTCCAGTCCCACCACTCGCATTGCAGCCAGTCTTCCATCCAGCCATGGATGTGATCCGCCCCGCCCGACGTCGTGTGGCACAGCCACGTATCTTCGGACAGGCGCGCCACGACCCCGTCATCCATCAGGAAGCCGTTCTCGTTGCACATCAGCCCGTAGCGGCATTTGCCGACTTTCAGCGTCGACATCATGTTGGTGTAGAGCATGTCGAGGAATTTCCCCGCATCCGGCCCTTTCACTACGATCTTGCCCAGCGTCGAGGCGTCGAGCATGCCCACATTCTTGCGGGTATTGGTGATCTCGCGATTGACCGCGTCGCGGTGGCTCTCGCCCGATTTCGGGTAGCAATAGGGGCGACGCCAATGGCCGACCGGCTCCCAATGCGCGCCCTTGACTTCGTGCCAGGACTGGATCGGGGTGCGGCGCAGGGGCTGGAACAGCTCGCCCTTGGCCTCCGCCGTCACGGCGCCGAGCGAAATCGGCGTGTAGGGCGGGCGGAAGGTGGTGGTGCCAGTGGCCGGGATCGGTTGGCCAAGCGCATCCGAGAGAATAGCGAGCCCGTTGATATTGCTCAGCTTTCCCTGATCGGTCGCCATACCGAGCGTGGTGTAGCGCTTGGTATGTTCGACCGACTCGTAGCCCTCGCGGGCGGCCAGTTGCACATCGGAGACCTTCACGTCGTTCTGGTAGTCGAGGAAGCTCTTGAAGCGCAGCGCATCGGGCGCGCCCGCGGGCATCATCCAGACGGGGGCGAGCGGCGCTTCCTCCTCGGAAGCCGCGCCGATGCCCAGACCGCCCATCGCCTCGGAGAGCGTCAGATCGCCATTGGCGGCCCCCACGACCGTCGCCATGCCGGCCCCATCCGCGCCGGTCGGCGGACGGTTCGGATCGGGGCGGAACATCGCACGCGCATCGTCCCAGGTCAGCTTGCCGCCGCAATGCGACCACAGGTGCACGACCGGCGACCAGCCGCCCGACATCGCGACGCAATCGCAGTCGATCGTCTCGACCGCCCCGCCCTCGCCGGCCTGTGCGCAGATCTCAACGCCGGAGACGCGTTTGCGGCCGAGCACTTTCGCGATGCCGCGGCCTTCAAGCACACGCACACCGCGCGCCTTCACGGCTTCGGGCAGCGCGCCATGGGTTTCCTCGCGCGCGTCGACGACGGCCGAGACCGTCAGCCCCGCATCGAGGATCGCGAGCGCCGTGCGATAGGCGTCGTCGTTGTTGGTCACGATCACCGTGCGATCGCCGGGCGAGACCGCCCAGTTCACGATGTAATCGCGCACCGCCGAAGCCAGCATCACGCCGGGCACGTCATTGCCCGCGAAAGCAAGCGGACGTTCGATCGCGCCGGTCGCGGTGATCGTGTGGCCCGCACGGATGCGCCAGAGACGGTGGCGCGGACGGCCATCGCCGGGAGTGGTGTCGGCGAGGTTCTCGTAGCCGATGACATAGCCATGATCGTGCAGGCCCGCCGCCATCAGGCGGGTGCGCATCGTGACATTCTCCATCGAGGACAGCTCGACCAGCGCGCTGTCGATCCAGGTCTGCGCGTCGTGACCGTCGATTTGACCGCCATCGACCGGCGTGCGCCCGCCCCAGTTGGGGGTCTGCTCGATCAGCCAGACGCGCTTGCCCGCGCGGCCTTCCTTGAGCGCGGCAGCAAGACCCGCCACACCGCCGCCCACGACGAGCACGTCGCAATGGGCGTAGACCTGCTCGTAGCGATCCGGGTCGGCCTCTTTCGGCACGCCGCCCAAACCCGCCGATTTGCGGATGATGGGTTCGAACAGGTGCTTCCACGCTGCGCGCGGGGCCATGAAGGTCTTGTAGTAGAAACCCGCGGGCAGGAATTTGTAGAAGGTGTTGTTGATCTCGCCGATGTCGAAATCGAGCGACGGCCAGTGGTTCTGGCTGGTGGTCTCGGCCCCCTCGAACAGCTCGGTCGTGGTGGTGCGCTGGTCGGGCTCGAACCGCGCGTTGCGGCCCAGACCGACGAGCGCGTTCGGCTCTTCCGCGCCCGAGGCCACGATGCCGCGCGGGCGGTGATATTTGAACGACCGGCCCACCATGACCTGACCGCCGCCCAGCAGAGCCGAGGCCAGCGTATCGCCCGCAAAGCCGCGCATCGGCTTGCCGTTGAAGGTGAAGGCGAGCGGTTTCGCGCGGTCGATCAGACGACCACCCTTGGAAAGACGCGTGCTCATTTATAGCCCTCCCAGTCGGGGCGTTTCGCTTTGATCTTCGCGATCACATCGGCGGGGGGCTCGGTGGTCTGCGCCTTGTAGGTCGCAAACACCTCGAGCGTGCCCGTGTCGCGTGCAGCCAGGAACCACTTGCCGCAGCCATAGGCATGGCGCCAGCGCTCGAAATGGACGCCTTTCGGGTTCTTGCGGGCGAACAGGTATCCCTCGAACTCGTCATCCGACGAGCCCGACCCGAAGCGCTTTAGATGCGCCTCTCCGCCCGGGGCGAATTCGGTTTCCTCGGCGGTGACGCCGCAGCAGGGACAGGTGAGGGTCAGCATGTCGGATGCACCTCTTTACTGGAGAGCGCCGGGAGGGATTTGAAGCAGGTCGAAAGGGAGGTCGTCTTCATCAGTGCGCCACCCCTGCGGCGACGCTTTCGTCGATGAAGCGGCCTTCCTTGAAACGGTCGAGCCCGAATTGGTCGGTCAGCGGCGAGTGGCCGCGCGCGATCAGCTCGGCCATGCCATAGCCCGAGCCCGGGATCGCCTTGAACCCCCCCGTGCCCCAGCCGCAATTGACGAAGATGCCCTCGACCGGCGTTTTCGACAGGATGGGCGAGCGGTCGCCGGTCATGTCCACGATGCCGCCCCATTGGCGCAGCATCTTGAGGCGCGAGATGATCGGGAAGGTCTCGACCAGCGCGCGGGTGGTTTCCTCGACATGGTGCCACGAGCCGCGTTGGGTGTAGTTGTTGAACCCGTCCGTGCCGCCGCCGATCACCATCTCGCCCTTGTCGGATTGCGACATGTAGCCGTGCACAGTGTTGGCCATCACGACCACATCCATGCAGGGTTTGATCGGCTCGGACACCCAGGCCTGCAGCGCCACGCTCTCGATCGGCAGACGGAAGCCCGCCATTTCGGCCAGGACCGAGGAATGCCCCGCGACGATGATGGCGAGCTGTTCACAGTCGATCTCGCCCTTGGTGGTCGAGATGCCCTGCACCTTGCCGCCTTCGGTGCGCACACCGGTCACTTCGCATTTCTGGATGATGTCCATGCCCATGTCCGAGCACGCCCGCGCATAGCCCCAGGCTACCGCGTCGTGCCGCGCCGTTCCGCCGCGCTTTTGCAGCAGAGCGCCCAACACCGGGTAACGCGGCCCGTCGATATTGATGATCGGCACCAGCTCCTTGACCTGCTCCGGTCCGATCCATTCGGTGTCGATGCCCTGCAGGCGGTTGGCGTGCACCGTGCGCTTGTAGCCGCGCACCTCGTGCTCAGTCTGGCCCAGCATCAAAAGACCGCGCGGCGAGAACATCACGTTGTAGTTCAGATCCTGGCTCAGATCCTCGTAAAGCGCGCGGGCTTTCTCGTAGATCGCCGCCGACGGATCCTGCAGGTAGTTCGAGCGGATGATCGTGGTGTTGCGGCCGGTATTGCCGCCGCCCAGCCAGCCCTTCTCGATCACCGCGACATCGGTGATCCCATGCACCTTGCCGAGGTAATAGGCGGTGGCGAGGCCATGCCCCCCTGCCCCCACGACAATGACCTTGTAGCGTTTCTTCGGCTCGGGCGAGCGCCAGGCCCGCTCCCAACCGCGATGGAAGCGCATCGCCTCACGCGCAACGGCAAACATCGAATAGCGTTTCATGAGCGCGCCTCCGAGCAGTCTCGACTCTTTCGCCTTTGTGATGGACCGGGGCGGCGGGCGAAAGCCCCCCTGTTGCGGCATCGCAGGGAAAAAAGCGACATGGGCCTGCGACATCGGGTTCCAGTCACGCGCTAGACCCTTTCGGCGCGGCGTCATCTCGCCTAAATGGGAGGCGAAGGATGAGGAGACGCCATGCTGTTCTGGATTATCGCCGCCGCGCTCGTTGCGGTCATTGCGCTTCTGTTTGCGCTTGCCCTGTTGCGCGGACGTGGGGAAGACGAGATGGCACCGGCGGCCTCGTATGACGTGCAGGTCTATCGCGACCAGCTGCGCGATCTGGAACGCGACGTCGAGCGTGGAGTCACATCACGCGAGGAAGCCGACCGGGCAAAGCTGGAAATTTCGCGCCGGATGCTCGAGGCGGACCGCAAGGCGCAGGCAGGCTCCGATCTGGGCCGGGCACCGAAAGGGCCGACCATCGCGCTGGTGATCGGTGGCGTCGTGATCTTCGGCGCGGCGTTCTGGCTCTATACCCGGATGGGCGCGGAGGGCTATCAGGACCAGCCGATCGCGCAGCGTTTCGCGGATGCCGACAAGCTCTATGACAGCCGCCCCTCGCAGGCCGAGGCCGAGAAGATGCAGAAGGCCCGCGCGACCCCCCCGGCCAATCCGGACCCGAAATTCCTCGAACTGATGAAAAAGCTGCGCGAAGCCGTGGCGAAGAAGCCCGACGATCCGAAGGGCCTCGAACTGCTTGCACGCAACGAGGCGGCGCTGGGCAATTTCGACGCCGCATGGAAAGCGCAGCAGCGGCTCGTCGCGACAAAGGGCGATGCCGCCACCGCTCAGGATTACGCCGAGCTGGGTGAGATGATGGCCGTGGCCGCTGGCGGGCTGATCACGCCCGAGGCGGAGAAAGTCTTCGCGACCGCGCTGAAGATGGACCAGAATAACGGGCTCGCGCTCTATTACGTTGGCCTGATGATGGCGCAGAACGGGCGCGGCGACCGGGCATTCCGCCTCTGGGACAACCTGCTGCGCAACTCGGAAAGCAGCGATCCGTGGGTGCCGCTGGTGCAGCAGAACATCGAGGAACTGGCATGGCTCGCGGGCGAGAAGGATTACACCCCGCCGAGACCGCGCGGCGCGCCCGGCCCGTCGCAGGCAGATGTCGCGGCGGCGGCGGACATGTCGCCCGAGGCGCGTCAGCAGATGATCCGCTCGATGGTGGAGCGCCTGAACGACCGGCTGGCGCAGGAAGGCGGCAGCGCAGATGACTGGGCACGCCTGATTTCGTCGCTGCGCATGATCGGTGAGGTCGACCGCGCAGATGCGGTCTATGGCGAAGCGAAGGGCAAATTCGGCTCGCGCCCGGACGACATGGCGAAGATCGACGCGGCCCATCAGGCCCCGGCCGGTCAGGCGCTGCAGGACATGGGTGGCGCGCAGGCGGGGCAAAGCGCCCCGCAAGCGGCCCCCGCCCTGCCCGGTCCGAGCGCGCAGCAGATGAAGGACGCGGCCTCGATGACGCCCGAGGAGCGCCAGCAGATGATCCAGGGCATGGTCGATGGTCTCTTTGACCGCCTGACCACCGAGGGTGGCACGCCGCAGGAATGGGCGCGGGTGATCTCGTCCCTCGCCACGTTGGGCCAAACCGACCGCGCCAAGGAAGCCTGGGGCGAGGCGCAGAAGGCGTTGGCCGACAAACCGGATGCGCTGGCTCAGGTCGAGGCGGCGGCGAAATCGGCAGGTGTGGCTCAATGATCTGCGAGACGATCGAGGAATTCGCCGATGCGATCCCGCGCATGGGCGGCGTCGCAGGGCTCGATCTGGGCACCAAGACCATCGGCGTCGCGGTGTCCGACGGGCTGCGCTCGGTCGCGACGCCGCTATCGACGATCAAGCGCAGGAAGTTCGGCCTAGATGCCGAGGCGCTTCTCAAGATCGTGGCGGAGCGTGATTTGAAGGGGCTGATCCTCGGCCTGCCGAAGAACATGGACGGGACCGAAGGCGCGCGCTGCCAATCGACCCGCGCCTTCGCTCGCAACCTCAGCCGCCTCACCGATCTGCCGATCAGCTACTGGGACGAGCGGCTGAGCACGGTCGCCGCCGAACGCGCGATGCTGGAGGCCGATATGTCGCGCGCCAAACGCGCAGAGGCGATCGACCACGTCGCGGCAAGCTTCATTCTGCAAGGCGCGCTGGATCGGCTGCGCTATCTGGGGGCGGCATGAACGATCCGCAAAACACCGACGACATCTGGAAACGCGCCGAGATCGAGAGCCCCTGCGTCAAGCTCTGCCAGATTCACCCCGAGGCGCGGATCTGCATCGGCTGCTACCGCACGATGGAAGAAATCGGCGCGTGGTCGCGGATGACGCCCGAGGCGCGCCGCGAAGTGATGGCGGAACTGCCCGAGCGAGCGCCGCAACTGCGCAAGCGCCGGGGCGGACGTGCGGGGCGACAGGACCGCTGAGCGGTTAAGCGTCGGCCCCTTTCGCCGGGAAGACAAAGCAGCGATCGCGACGGATCATCAGCCACATCGGCGTGCCGGGCTTCGGCAGGAATACGTTCGGGACGCTGGCGCGCAGGATCGTGCCGTCGAAATCCATCCGGAACTCGACGAGGCTCTCGCGGCCCAAGAAGCGTGCGCGTTCGACCACCCCACGCGCGGGCGTGCCGTCCTGCGGCGTCGGGGACGGGCCGCGCCCTGCCCGGTCGAAATCGATCTTCAGATGCTGCGGGCGGATCACGATGTCGATCTCGGTCCCGTCCGCATGGCCCGGCGTCAGGAAATCGCCGAACGCGGTCTCGGTCAGCGCGTCCCTCACACGGCCCTTGAGCACATTCACATCCGAGAAGAACGCCGCCGCCGCCCGGTCCACAGGCGCGTTATAGAGGTTATAGGGTGCGCCGCGCTGCACGATCTTCCCGCCGCGCATCAGCAGAATCTCATCGGCCATCCGCATCGCCTCATGCGGCTCATGCGTGACCAGAAGCACGGCGGTGTTTTCCTCTTTCAGAAGCGCCAGAGTCTCGTCGCGGATATCGTCGCGCAGGCGTTCGTCCAGTCCCGAGAAAGGCTCGTCCATCAAGAGTATACGCGGTCGGGGTGCAAGCGCACGTGCCAGCGCCACGCGCTGCTGCTCGCCGCCCGAAAGCCCGTGCGGATAGCTGTCGCGATGGCGCAGCAGGCGGACCTTCTCGAGCAATTCCGTCACGCGGGCGCGCTTTGCCGCCGCATCGCCCTTGAGGCCGAAGGCGATATTCTCGGCAACCGTCAGATGCGGAAACAGCGCAAAGTCCTGAAACATCAGCCCGATCGCGCGTTGCTCGGGCGGGACGTGAACGGAGCCGTCGCTGATCGCGGCTCCATCGACGTAGATCTCGCCCGCATCCTGCGTATCGACTCCCGCGATCAGCCGGAGCGTCGTCGATTTGCCGCAGCCCGAGGGGCCCAGCAGACAGGTCACCTGCCCCGCTGGGATCGCAAAGGACACGTCGTCGACCACGGCCAACCCGTCGAACACGCGGCCAAGCGCGCGAACTTCGAGGCGCGGAGGGGGTAATTGTGCGCTCATGCAGCGAAATCTCGACTGAAAGTGTCAGGCAATGCAGGGCGGCAGATAACAGCCCCCCGCCCCCCAAGCAAGCCCGGTAGGTCGTCCGGCAGATCCGGCTCAGATCGAGATGTTGTTCAGCCCGCCGTCGAGCATCACGTTCTGCCCGACCATGAACCCGGCGTGAACCGAACACATGAAGGCACAGGTCGCACCGAACTCCTCGGGCGTGCCGTAGCGACGCACCGGGATCGATGCCTCGCGCTGCGCTTTGGCTTCCTCGACCGAGATGCCCTTCGCCTTCGCCGCTGCCGTATCGAGCGACACCGCGCGGTCGGTCGCATGCAGGCCCGGCAACAGGTTGTTAATGTTCACGCCATATTCCGCGACCTGACGCGAAGTGCCGGCGACGAAGCCGGTCAGGCCGGAACGTGCAGAGTTCGACAGGCCGAGCTGCGCGATCGGCGCGCGCACGGATTGCGAGGTGATATTGACCACCCGCCCCCAGCGCTGCTCGATCATGGCCGGCAGCACCGCCTGCATCATCGCGATCGGGGCCAGCATGTTCGCATCGAGCGCCGCGATGAAATCGTCGCGCGACCAGTCGCGCCAGTTGCCCGGAGGCGGCCCACCCGCATTGGTCACCAGAATGTCGACCTCGCCCGCTTCGCCCAGCACCGCCGCGCGTCCCTCGGGCGTGGTGATGTCGGCGGCCACGGGCGTCACGGTGACCCCGGTCGCGGCCATGATCTCGTTCGCCGTCGCGGCCAGCGTATCGGCGCCGCGCGCATTCAGCACGATGTCGACACCTGCCTGCGCGAGCGCCATCGCGCAGCCCCGTCCTAGCCCTTTCGAGCCCGCACATACGATCGCCTTGCGGCCCCTGATACCAAGATCCATCGCGCCCTCTCCTTTGCTTTCATTCTCCGGCGTGATCCGGCGAGCCCATCGCGCGAAACATCGCGCGCGGCCCTGCCAGCTACGCCTCGCACAGTAGCTTGCCCGAATGGGAGGACAAGCGCGCTGTGGCCGCTTGACCATCACGAGCGGCCCGCGGTAAGCCGATGCGATCCAGCAGTTTCAGACGGCCCGACAGGGCGAGGGAGAGCGCGTGTCAAACCCGAGCCAGATCGTTCACGTCTTTGAGGCAGAGGATATCTGGGTCACCTCCGGGGCCAATCAGGGCGACGCGCTCGGCCTTGTCGAAGATTGCGAACCCGGCGACATTTATCAGCTCCATCGCGCCGCCAAACCGCGCCGCCTCGTGCTGGCCCAGCAAGGCGCCGCGCCGACCGTTGCTGAAGGCTCCGAGATCGGCGCGCCGGGGGATGCGCTCGAGCTGATCGCGCGGCACCTGCTGATCACGCCCGAGGGCGACACGGTCGACATCCTGATGATCTGCCACGAGGCCACGGGCGCGCATTACGCGTTGCCGCTCTCACCGATGGCAGCGCGCTTCGACTACACGTTGCTGGAGGCGCGCGACGATCCCGGCGAGGTGCGGCTGTCGGACCTCGTCTGCGTGGCCTTCACCACCGGCACGATGATCACGCTGGCCGGCGGCGCGCAGATGCCGATCGAGCAGCTGACGCCCGGCGCGCGGGTGCTGACCCGCGACAATGGCCCGCAGCCGGTGAAGCTGGTGACGAAGGCGACGATGCGCGCGCTGGGGTCTTTCGCGCCGGTCGTGATTTCGGCGGGCGTACTGGGCAATGAAGGCGACCTGGTGATCTCGCCCCATCACCGCGTGTTCCTCTATCGCCGCGGCGCGCAGAAGTTGGGCGACACGTCGGAAATCCTCGTGCAGGCGAAGCATCTCGTCGATGGCGAGAATGTCTGGCAGCGCGAGGGCGGGTTCGTCGATTACTTCGCGCTGGTCTTCGACCGGCATGAGATCATCTATGCCGAAGGCGTTCCGGTCGAGAGCCTGATGGTGTCCGAGGCGACGCTGTCACTTCTACCCGAAGAATTGGGCCGCGAGATATCCGAGCGCTTGCCCGACCTCGCCCACCGCCAGCATTTCGGCACCGAGGCAACCCGAGAACTTCTCGATCGGATCGGGCGCGAGAAGCTGTTCCGCAAGCGCAAGGATTGAGGCACGAGGGGGCGCGGCCCCCGCTCTTTTCTGCCCTCCGCTTGCGCTTCGGGCGTTCCGCGGGGCGTCCTTCCACTGAAAGGCCGCTGATCTCGCCTCATCCGGCGGGATCTTTTCAAAAAGAGGAAGAGATTAGCCGTTCAGCGCTTCGAGCGCGGCGGCATGAATCTCCGGCGAGGCGGCGGCGAGCACCTGCCCGCCGCGATGGGCCGGACCACCCTGCCAGTTGGTGACAAGGCCTCCCGCCGCTTCGATCACCGCGATCGGAGCCGCCACGTCATAGGGCTGCAGGCCGGCCTCGACCACCAGATCGATCTGGCCGGCGGCAAGCAGCGCATAGGCGTAGCAATCCATGCCGTAACGCGTCAGCCGCACCTGCTTCGACAACCGAGCGAAGGCCGCGCCCTCTTCCGCCGTGCCGACTTCGGGGAAGGTGGTGAAAAGCGTCGCGCTGTCGAGCCCGCGCCCGGTCCGCACGCCAAGCTGGCGCGCGCCATGCGGACCGTCGAGCGTCGCGCGCCCGAAGCCGCCGGTAAAACGTTCGCCGATATAAGGTTGGTCGATCACGCCCATGAGCGGCGCGCCGGGGCCGTCCGGTTCCTCGGCGCACAAGGCGATCAGCACGCCCCAGGTCGGCGTTCCCGACAGGTAGCCGCGGGTGCCGTCGATCGGGTCGAGTACCCAGGTCAGTCCGCTTTGCCCGCGGGTGACGCCATGCTCTTCGCCGTAGATGCCGTCTTGCGGACGACGCTCCATGATCAGGGCACGCATCGCGGCCTCGGCGGCACGGTCGGCCTCGGTCACCGGATCGAACCCACCTTCGAGCTTGTTATCCGCGCCGATCCCGCCCACGGGACGGAACTGCGCCAGGGTCTCCCGCCGCGCGCAATCGGCAAGCTCAGCGGCCAGGGCCGAAAGCTCCGCGCGGGTATCGGTGTCGAGATCAAGCATCGGTGTCCTCCCCGGGCCGCGCCGTCACCGCAACCGACCCCCAGAAATGAGATAAGGGGAGCGGTAACCGCCCCCCTTCTCCGGGTCAAGCTGCCGACCGCCCCACATTCGGTCGCCAGTTGCGCCTAAAGGCGTCCGCGTGGCGCTCAGGCCGCGTCGGAGAGCACCTTGGCCAATTCGAACAGCCGGCGGCGCTGCGCCTCCGGGATCGAGTAATAGGAGCGCACGAGCGCGAGCGCCTCCTTGTCGGACAGAATATCTCCCGCCACTTCCGGTTGCATCCCGCTATCTTCCGCGAGCCCTTCGAAGAAGAAGGAGATCGGAACTTCGAGCGCATCCGCGATATCCCAGAGTCGAGATGCCGAAACCCGGTTCATCCCGGTTTCGTATTTCTGGATCTGCTGGAATTTGATCCCAACTTTGTCCGCGAGCTGTTGTTGGGTCATCCCAATCATCCAGCGGCGATGCCGGATCCGCTTGCCTACATGGACATCAACCGGATGCTTCATACTCTTTCCCCTTCAAGCCAATTTCACCCACAAACTACCGTGCGCTGAGTGTGGCCCGCGCGGGTAAAATCGCAAACCTGTCTAAAAAGACAGGGAAATTGCGGCTTTCCGCAGCACACCTAACCTAAAGGATAGGTGCCCCCCTATTCGCCTTCCGCGTGTTTTGCGATTTGCAACTCGATGAATTGAGTTCCGCTACGGAAACCTATGGTGCCAACCGCCCTCTCACGGAGGATTGATTCGCCGGTCAATTCCCGGCGGCGACCCTGCCGCGACGTCCCGCTCCGGGCTCTGGCAGGCGGGCTGGCCCTGATCGGCTGCGCGGTCTATCACGGGCGACGTAGGGTCCGCTTTGCTGGCCAACCAACCCCGCGACACAACTTGCCGGAGCATTCGATGCGCGCCTATGTTCAAGCCGCCCCCGGGCAAAACCCCGAGCTGACCGAAATCCCCCTTCCCGCCCCGGCACCGGGCGAGGTGCAGGTCGCCATCCGGGCCTGCGGTCTGAACTTCGCCGACCTGCTGATGATCGAAGGGAAATATCAGGACACCCCCACCCCGCCCTTCACCCTCGGCATGGAGCTCGCGGGAGAGGTCATCGCGGCAGGCGAGGGCTGCACCCTCGCCACGGGCACCCGCGTCGCCGTCTTCTCAGGGCAAGGCGGGCTGGCCGAGGCGGGCAATTTCCCCGAAAGCCGCTGCACGCCGATGCCGGACGCGATGAGCTACGCGCAGGCGGCGGCCTTCCAGATCGCCTATGGCACCAGCCATGTGGCCTTGGAGACGCGTGCAGGCCTCGCCGAGGGCGAGACGCTGGTGGTTCTGGGCGCGGCCGGTGGAGTCGGCCTCACGGCGGTCGAGATCGGCAAGAAGATGGGCGCGCGGGTGATTGCCTGTGCGCGCGGCGAGGCGAAGCAGCAGATCGCGCGCGCCGCCGGGGCCAATGAGACGCTCGATAGCGAGAGCGACGATCTGAAAAGCGCGATCAAGGCCCTTGGCGGTTGCGACGTGGTTTACGACGCAATCGGCGGCCCCGCAGGCGAAGCCGCCTTCCGCGCCCTGAAACCCGGCGGGCGCTATCTGATGATCGGGTTCGCCAGCGGCAGCCAGCCGAAGTTGCCCCTCAACCACGCGCTGGTGAAGAATATCGCGATCCACGGGCTTTACTGGGGTGGCTATCTCAAGCTCGATCCGCAGGTTCTGACCGGGTCGATGGCGCGGCTCTTCGACTGGTTCGCGCAGGGCGGCCTCAGCCCCCATATCGGCGCGACCTATCCGATGGAGCAGATCCCGGACGCGCTGGACGATCTGCGCGCGCGCCGCTCCACCGGCAAGCTGGTCATCGAGATCGACGCTCAGGCATAGGCCTCCCGGATCAGCGCACGCAGCCCCTCGACCGGATCGCCGGTCAGCCGGCCCGTGTCGTAGAAGCAGATCCGCGAGCGACCGAGCGGCGGCAGACCGCTTTCCGGTCCCAGCGCCACGCAGCCCGGCGGGATGTCACGCGACAGCCGCACCGCGACGCCCATATCGGCGGCCACCGCCGCGCTCGCCATCTCGTCTGATTGCCCGTCGAAAGCCGGTTTGGACTCGATCCCGACCGCCTCGAGCGCCGCCAAGGCCGCGCCGTAGAACGCGCATCCTTCCTCGATCGACAGCATCAGAGGGCGCGCGCAAAAGGCGCGCCCGAGCTGCGCGCCGATCCAAACCAGTTGATCGGCAGAGAGCACCTCGGCCTCCGGACCGGGCGTCTCCTCCGTTGTCAGGATCATGTCCAGCTCGCCCGCATCCAGCATTCGCCGCAGGGTCTGCGAGCGGCGCGAGGCGAGTTGCAGCCGGACCATCGGCCATTGCTCTGAGAGCGCGCGCAACAGATGCGGCATCTGCGGGCTGACCAGATCATGTGGCAGGCCGAAGCGCACGGTCACCTCGGCATCCGCCGCGCGCAGCCGCGCCAGAGCCGCGTCATTCTCGGCGCAGATCCGGCGCGCATGGTCCAGAAGAGAGCGCCCCGCACGGGTCAGCGCCATCTTCCGGTTCGCCCGATCGAAGAGCACCTTGTCAAGCGCCTCCTCCAAGCGGCGGATCTGCATCGAGACCGCCGATTGGGTCAGGTTCAGAAGCCGCGCCGCCTGCGTCACCGAGCCGGTTTCCGAAACGGTCAGAAGCGCACGCAGCGCTGCGATATCGAGGTTATGTGCCAAGTCGGCCTATCCATCACATTTCGTGATGCTTATTAGCACAATCATTCGTTTTCATCATTAAAAAACTTGCGTCATCCTTCCGGGCAGAAACGATCACCCACGGAGGATAAGACGATGACCTTCCTGACCCAGCGCAACGCCGCCTGCTGCGCCCCTGCCCGCCCCGCCCGGCGGAGCGTCCTTGCCACGCTCGCCGCGATTGTCACCCATTACCGCTCGCGCCGAGCGTTGGCGAGGCTCGATGCAAGGCTTCTCGAGGATATCGGGCTGACCGAGTCCGAAGCCGCGTTCGAGGTCCGGCGCCGGATTTGGGACGCCCCCGACCACTGGCGCGCGGGTCGCTGAGGCACAACCTGTGAAAACCATGTGAAACGACGCATTTTCCGGCAGCCCCAAATCTTGAATTCCGGGGCTGCTCTGCCAATATCGGTCGGGAAACCGGTCCGAGGGACGACCGGACGACATAGTTGGAGGTGCTGATGGCTGATTTCGAAACGATGCGGACCCCTCGCGCGGGCACGCGTCAGGCTGCGATTGACGAGGGTCTTCGCGCACATATGAACAAGGTCTACGGGCTTATGTCGCTGGCGATGCTGGTGACCGGGGCCGTGGCGTTTGGTGTGGGTACGAACCCGGCGCTCGTTGCCGCGATCTTCGGTTCGGGCCTCAAATGGGTTGTGATGCTGGCCCCGCTGGCGATCGTCTTCGCCTTCGGCGCGATGATCAACAAGATGTCGACCAGCACGGCGCAGATCGTGTTCTTCGTCTATGCCGCACTGATGGGCCTGTCGATCAGCTTCATCTTCGCCGCCTATACCGGCATCTCGATCGCGCAGACCTTCCTCGTGACGGCGATCTCCTTCGCGGGCCTCTCGCTTTACGGCTACACCACGAAGCGTAACCTGAGCGCGATGGGCTCGTTCCTGATGATGGGTCTGATCGGCCTGATCGTCGCCTCGATCGTGAACATCTTCCTCGCCTCCTCGGCGATGGCCTTCGCGATCTCGGTGATCGGCGTTCTGATCTTCGCAGGCCTCACGGCTTACGACACGCAGAACATCAAAAACACCTACCTGCAGCTCGCTGCCAGCGACTCGGAGTTCATGGGCAAGGCCGCCATCATCGGCGCGCTGCAGCTCTACCTGGACTTCCTGAACCTGTTCATGTTCCTGCTGCAATTCATGGGTAACCGCCAGTAATCGGCACGCCCACGAGACATTCGAAAGCCCCGCCCTTCCGGCGGGGCTTTTTCATGTCAGCCCATCCTTAGTGCCATATCCAGCATCCGGTTGGAGAAGCCCCACTCATTGTCATACCAGCCGAAGACCCGGATCAGCCCGTGCGCGGTCGCCCGCGTCTCGGGCAGCGCCATGACGACGCTCTCGGGGCGCGCGCGCAGATCGGTGGAGACGAGCGGCTTCCCGGTCGTGCCGATCACCCCGCCTGCGTCCCGCAGCATCGCGTTGACCTGTTCGACCGTGGCGGGATTTTTCACCGTCACCGCCAGATCAACCGCCGAGACGGAGGCCGTGGGCACCCGCACCGCCTGCGCGATCAGGCGACCGGCGAGATCGGGCAGCACCTCTTCCATCAGCTTGCCCGCGGAGGTCGTCGTCGGCACCATCGACAACGCCGCCGCGCGCGAGCGTTCCATCGGGCCGCGCGGCTTGTCGACCGTGGGCTGCGAGCCGGTATAGCAATGCACTGTCGTCATCGAGCCGGTGACGATCCCGAATTCCGCATCGATCAGCCGCGCAAGCGGCGCCAGCGCATTCGTCGTGCAGCTTGCATTGGAGACGATCTTCTGCCCGTTCAGCGCCGCGTCATTCGCGCCCAGAACCACCGTGATCTCCGCCGCTTTGGCAGGTCCCGATATCAGCACGCGACTCGCTCCGCCCGCGATCCCCTGCCCTGCAATCTGCGGACTGTCGGCCCGACCGGTGCATTCCATCACCAGATCAATGCCAGACAGATCGAGCGTGGAGATATCATCCGCGCGGTGCAGCGCGATCCGGGTGTCGTTGATCACCAGCGCGCCCTCTTCCAGCGTGACACTCCCGCGCCACGGGCCGAAGACGCTGTCATATTCGAAGAGGTAAGCCAGCATCTCGGGCGCTTCGATATCGTTCACGCCCACGATCTCCAGCCCCGGCCAGCTCGCAGGCGCCTCCGCCCAGGCGCGCAGCACCGAGCGACCGATCCGTCCGAACCCGTTTATGAAAACACGCATCTGGCGCACCTCCTGCAACCGCCCTTAGCGCCGCAAGGCGCCAAGGGAAAGCGCGCGATTGTCACCGATACGGCAGAGACCGCCTCAAGCGGACAATTCGCGCGCGGTGATCTGGTAGGTGAAGTCCTTGGCGTCGAGATAGTCGCGGCGTTTGCCGTCGATCTCGGCCTGCGGATACATCAGATAGGGCAGCTCCGGCCCGTCCGAACCCGGCAGATCCACGTCATGCGCGTAGTTATAGGCGACCCAGTTGCCTTCCCACGCGCCGAAGAGCTTCGCACGCACATCGACCACTTTGGGGTCCTTGAGGCCCAGATGCCCCTCGCCTTCCTGCAGCATCACCTTGCGCACATCGGCGGCATCGGCAGGCACCCAGCCGAAGCCGCTCAGCCAAACCTCCGAGCGGCAATGCTGCGCGCCGGTGGCGTCGTCGGTTTTCAGACCGAGGCTCTTGTAGCCGAAACGCGAGGGCGCGACGCGGATGCCATAGACATCGCGCGCAGGGATCCCGGCGGCGCGCGCCAGACCCACGAAGAGCGCGTTGAGGTCGGCGCATTTGCCCGACAGATCGCCCGAGGTCAGCATGAAGGCGATATCGCCCAACCCGCAGCCCGGCGTCTTCGGGTTGCGCACGGTGTTCTCGACGATCCACTCGTAGATCGCGCGGGCTTTCTCCAGATCGCCGGTCTTTCCACGGGTGATCGAGTCGGCGGTCTGCTTCACGATCCCGTCGGTCGGCAGCAGCTTGGTCGCGGCGGTGAAACGCGCACGCTCGACCTCGTCCAGCGGCTCGACATCGCCCGGTTTGCTCAGATCGACCACGAAGTCCTGCGTCTGGGCCTGCGCGGTCACGGTCAGCTTGCGCGGGCCCTCGGAAGCGCCCCAGACCGCGTGCACCATCGGAGTGCCGCTATCGGGCGCGTTCACGATCTGCACCTCGTCCGCATCGCTTTCCCAGTTCACCGCGCCGGGCTTCATCCAGCCGTCACCATGCACGGAGGGTACCGGCACCCAGAGCTGCGCCGTCTCGCCGCCGCCGGGCAGGCTGACTTTGGTGACCAGCTCGAAGTTGCGCCAGCCCGTGGGCTTGGGATCGAACGCCGCCATCGCGCCGCGCGGGCTGGCCGCCAGCGCCACCGAAGCCGCGCCGAGTTGCAGAAGACGCCGTCTGTTCAAAGCCATGTCACCACTCCGCTGAATTCTGGCCGCGTTCTACGCCCGCGTCCCTGCAAGAACAAGGCATCCGTGCGCTCAGCCGAAACGGCCAGTGATGTAATCCGACGTGCGCTCGACCCGCGGGCGGGTGAAAATCTGAGCGGTCTCGCCCTCTTCGATCAGTTCGCCCAGATACATGAAGGCGGTACGATCGCTGACGCGGCTCGCCTGCTGCATGTTGTGGGTCACGATGGCGATGGTGAACTGCTCCTTGAGCTGGTGGATAGTCTCCTCCAGCTTGCCGGTCGAGATCGGGTCGAGCGCGGAAGCCGGTTCGTCGAGCAGGATCACCTCCGGTTCCACCGCGATGGTACGCGCGACGCACAGGCGCTGCTGCTGACCACCCGAGAGCGACTGGCCCGAGCTTTGCAGCTTGTCTTTCACCTCGTCCCAGAGCGCCGCGCCTTTCAGCGCCGCCTGCACCCGGTCGTCGATCTCGGATTTCGCGTAATTCGCGAGGCGTAGACCGAAAGCGATATTCTCGTGGATCGTCATCGGGAAGGGCGTGGGTTTCTGGAAAACCATGCCCACCTTCGCGCGCAGCCGGTTCAGATCGACCTTCTTACCAAGGATATTCTCGCCATCGAGCAGCACTTCCCCCGTCGCGGTCTGCTTCGGATAGAGGTCATACATCCGGTTGAGCACGCGCAGGAGCGTGGACTTGCCGCAACCCGACGGGCCGATGAAGGCGGTCACGCGGTTCTCGGGCAGGTCCAGATTGATCGATTTCAGGGCTTTGAAATCACCGTAGAAGAAATCGAGATTCTTGATCGAGATGCGCGGTTTCGGCGCGGGATCGACCCCGTCGAAGGTCATCGGCGAGCGTTCGCGGGTGAGGGTATCCATCAGTGTTTCTCCTTCTTGGAGGTGACGAGGCGGGCGACAATCGACAGCGCCAGCACCGCGACGGTGATGAGAAGCGCGCCTGCCCAGGCAAGGGCCTGCCAGTTATCGTAGGGCGAGAGCGCGAATTGGAAGATGGTGATCGGTAGCGAGGCCATCGGCTGCGTCAGATCGAGGCTGAAGAAATTGTTGCTGAGCGCCGTGAACAGAAGCGGCGCAGTCTCGCCCGAAATCCGGGCGATGGCCAGCAGCACGCCGGTCACGATCCCCGCCATCGCCGCCTTGTAAGCGACCGTGCGGATCACGATCCAGCGCGGCCAGCCCATCGCAAGCCCCGCTTCGCGCAGCTGATCGGGCACGAGGCGCAGCATGTCCTCTGTGGTGCGCACGACGATCGGGATCACGAGGATCGCCAGCGCGACCGAGCCCGCAAGCGCGGAGAAATGCCCGAGGCTGACGACGAGCACCTGATAGACGAAGAGGCCGACGATGATCGACGGCGCCGACAGCAGGATGTCGTTCACGAAACGGATCACTTTGGACAGCTTCGCATAGCGCCCGTATTCCGCCATGTAGGTCCCGGCGAGGATGCCAATCGGCGTCCCGATCGCCACCGCGATCACCGACATGATCACCGAGCCGAGGATCGCGTTGCGCAAGCCGCCCGGCTCCATCGGCGAGGGCGTGTCTTGCGTGAAGACGGCTAGGTTCAGCGCGCTCGCTCCCTTGTAGAGCAGGTAGAGCAGGATCACGGCCAGCACGAAGAGGCCGAGCGCCGCCGCCCCCGTGGACAGCGTCATCATCACCGCGTTGACGGTCTTTCTGCGGGTCATCGAAGCCATGCGTTACGCTCCCGACTTTTGCTTCATTCGCTTGAGCATCCACTGGGCAGCGGCGAGCACGATGAAGGTGAGGATGAACAGAACGAGGCCCAGCGCGATAAGCGACGAGGTGTAGATCGGCGTCGTGGCCTCGGTGAATTCGTTGGCGATAGCCGCCGAGATCGTCGTGCCCGGCGCGAGGATCGAGCCCGAGATGCGATGCGCGTTGCCGATCACGAAGGTCACGGCCATCGTCTCGCCCAGCGCGCGGCCGAGCGACAGCATGATACCGCCCACCAGCGCGGTGCGCACATGCGGGATCACGATGTGGCGGTTCACCTCCCAACGGGTCATGCCCATGCCATAGGCGCTTTCACGCAGCATCGGCGGCACCGTCTGGAAGATGTCGCGCGCGAGCGAGGCGATGAAGGGCAGGATCATCATCGCGAGGATCAGCCCCGCCGTCAGCATCCCGATCCCGTAGGGCGGGCCCGCGAAGAGAGAGCCGATCACCGGGATATTGCCGAGCGTGTCGATCAGGAAGGGCTGGATATAGCTCTGCATGAAGGGCGCGAAGACGAAGAGGCCCCAGATGCCGTAAATGATAGAGGGGATGCCCGCGAGCAGCTCGATCGCGATCCCCAACGGGCGACGCAACATGCGCGGGCAGGTCTCCGTCAGGAAGATCGCGATGCCAAGCCCGACCGGCACCGCTATGACCATCGCGATGATCGAGGTGACGACCGTGCCGTAGAGCGGTGCCAGCGCGCCGAACTTTTCGGTCACCGGGTTCCATTTCTCGGTCCACAGGAACGGCAGCCCGTATTCCTTGAGTGCCGGCCACGCCCCCATGATGAGCGAGACGAACACGCCCAGAAGGACCAGCAGCACCACCACCGCGGCGGCCAGCGTCAAGGTTCCGAAAATCCGATCGGACTGGGCTACCGGGCGCGCGCTCTTCACGCCTCTGTCGTAATCGCTTGTCGCCGTCATCGCGCACTCCACTCAAAATCGCAGAAAGGGAGGGCCGCAGTCACGGCCCTCCCCCGAAGGTGTTTATGAAGGAAGGATCAGTTGTTCATGGCCCAGACGGGGTTGCCGTCCTTGCCCTTGATCTGGCCCCATTCCTTCTTGATCTGGGCCACGACATTGTCGGGCATCGGGATGTAGTCCAGCTTGGCCGCGGCGTCGTCGCCGTTGGCGTAGGCCCAGTCGAAGAACTTCAGCGCCTCTTTCGACGCTGCGCCGTCCTTGGCATCCTTGTGCATCAGGATGAAGGTCGCCGCGGTCATCGGCCAGGTCTTGTCGCCCGGCTGGTTCGCGAGGATCACGCCGAAGCCCGGCTGGCTCGACCAGTCGGCATTGGCCGCGGCAGCGGCGAAGGCTTCGGCCTTCGGCGCGACTTTCTTGCCTGCTTTGTTGATCATGTCCGTGTAGGTCATGTTGTTCTGCAGCGCGTAGGCATATTCGACATAGCCGATCGAGTTCTTCGTCTGATCGACATTCGCGGCCACGCCCTGGTTACCCTTGGCGCCAAGACCCACCGGCCATTCGACCGAGGTCGAGACGCCGATATCGTTCTTCCAGGTCTCGTCGACCGAGGCGAGGTAATAGGTGTAGTTGAAGGTGGTGCCCGAACCGTCCGAACGGTGGACAACGGCGATCGCCGCGTCGGGGAGCTTCACGCCGTCATTGAGCTTCGCGATGGCCGGATCGTTCCACTTGGTGATCTTGCCTTCGTAGATTTTCGCCAGCGTTTCGCCGTCGAGAACCAGCTCGCCCGGCTTGATGCCTTCGACGTTCACGACCGGAACGATGCCGCCCATGACGGTCGGGAACTGAACCAGCGTGTTCTTCTCCAGCTCGTCGCCGCCCAGCGGCTTGTCCGAGGCGCCGAAGGTCACGGTGCGGGACTCGATCTGCTTGATGCCACCGCCCGAGCCGATGGCCTGGTAGTTGAGACCGGTGCCGGTCTTCTCTTTGTAGGTTTTCGCCCAGTCCGAGTAGATCGGGTAGGGGAAGGTCGCGCCGGCGCCGGAGATATCGGCGGCCTGCACGGCGGCGGCCGAAGCCAGCGTCGCACCGGCGATCGCGGCGGAGAGGGTGAGGCGGGTGATGAACATTGAACAGTCCTCGCTGTCAGAATTCGGATACTGTGAACGCGGTAACGAAACTCGTCCCGTCCGCTGGGGGGACTAATGACGGGGCTTCTTGACAGCTATGTAACAGTCGCGACTGCGTGAAAGGCCGTGATATTCGGACGTTTTCGCGGACTTCGGGATCACGAGGCGCGGCGCACGGACGCCCCGAAAATGACGACCTGCAAGACGCTTTCGCGCGCCGCTGGCGATCACGACAAAATCGCAAGGTCGCGAGGCACGCGCGTTTTGGGCCACCCCTCGTGTAAATTACTCCGAGAAAATGACAGGTGGCAGGCGTTTTTTGTGACGGTTTCTCTCTCAAGCAGCGTCCGTGAGGGCCGGATTGTTCATCCCCAGCGACCCCGAGTCGCGGCGCCACAGCCCTGCGGCGACCGGCTGACTCGCCATGCCCGGCCTCCGCAGGCCAACTACGCGACCTGCCGGGCCGCCGGGCCGCTCACAAGATCACGCACGGCTCGGGAATGCCCACGAACGGCGCGCGCAGAAGATAGGTCAACCCTTGCGCCGCATCCGGGTCGGTCATGCCCTCCAGCGCGCTCGTAACCAGCAGGTCGCGCATATCCGCGCCGCCGAAGGCCGGACAGGTGCTGTTCTTCCCGGGCAGATCGAGATGGTGGGTCATACGACCTTCCGCATCGAAGCGGGCCACGCGCCCGGAACTCCACAGCGCGCACCAGAGGCCACCCTCGGCATCGACCACAGCGCCGTCGGGATAGAGGCCCTCGGCCGAGAGGTCGAGAAAAGGTCTCCGCTCCCCCTCGGGCCAGCCATCCGCATCCAGCGGCTGACGCCAGACCTTGTGGCTGGGCGTATCTGCGAAATAGGCAGTCCGCCCATCCGGCGTGAAGCAGATCGCGTTGGGGATCGAAATCTCCGTGACCAGACGACGTAGCTCGCCGCGGTAATAGCGGTAGATCGCACCGCGCCGTCGCTCGGCCTTTTTGCCCATCGTGCCGAACCAGAAGCCGCCCTGCCGATCCGCGCGCCCGTCATTCGAGCGGGTGCCGGGATCGTCGCCTTCCACCTCGATGAGCGGCTCGAGCGTCCCCTCGGCAATGTTGAACAGAGACAGCCCGCTCTCGGTCGCGAGGATCATCCGCTCGCGGTCCACCCAGCCCGCCGCCGAGGCCATGCCCTCGAACTGCCATTCGCTCGGACCGTTGGCATCGCGCGTCAGCAGCCGGCGGTTCAGGATGTCGAACCAGAAGAACTGGCTACGCTCGGGATGCCAGAACGGCCCCTCGCCCAGTTCGCAAACCCTGTCATCAAACACGCTCATCTATTTCCTCCCGCAATTTGCGGAACCCTCTCACTCCTGCAAGTCCTCGGGCAAGAGGGTCCAGGACTTGTTCCGGCAATCGACCCTCCGCAAGGCGCGACGGGTCTCCAGGCTGCGCTAGGCTCACCCGGTCAGCCGCGTCGCCCGCAGATCGCCCGCCTGTTCGAGGATCGGATAGGCGACATAGGTCATGTCCGTGTTGATCTGCTTCAGCGCGCGCACGGTTTCCTGATGGATATTCGTGGTCTCGATGGAGGCGCTGTTATTCGCACGCAGCCGGGCGAGGTGTGCGGCCTGCAATTCGGCCTCGGCGGCGCGGGTGCGGTCTTTCTCCTCCACGAGCTGTCGCGCGTCGTCGATCTCGCCCGACATCAGGACGTTCAGCGCAACCCGCGCATTCGACGCGACTCGGTCGTGGAAATCGGTCAGCTCACGCAGCCCCTCTTCGGAGAAGGTCAGGCCGCGTTCGTGGATACGCTGCGCGAGATCCACGAGATTGGTCGAGATCTGGTCGCCCGCATCCTCGAGATGGTTCGCGACCATCGCGATCTCCATCGCGCGCCGGGATTGCTCGGTGCTCAGCCGTGTCTCGTTGAGCCGCGCGACATAGAGCTTGATCTCGTAATGCATCCGGTCGACTTCGTTCTCGGTGCGCTTGATGCGGGCGGCGATTTCCGGATCCCAATGTACGAAGAGCCCCAAGGCGGGTTGCAGCATCTCGAAGACGGATTCGCCCATGCGCAACAGCTCGCGTGCCGCATTGCCGAGCGCATGCCCCGGATCGCCGAGCCCCTTTTGATCGAGGGCGCTGATCCGAGTGGGCGACATCTCCTTGCGGTCCGCCACGACCGCTCCGGCAAGGCGCAGCACCGACGGGATCAGCGGAAGCGAGAGGATTGCGACGCCGAGGTTGAAGACGAGGTGCAGATTGATCACCCGCCGCGCCATCGTGCCACCCAAGAAGTCGAGCGCTTGCGGATAGAAAATCAGGCCGAGCAGCACAAGCATGGCCCCGCCCCCGCGCAGGACGAAATTCGACACCATGATCCGGCGCGGGATCGGATCGGCCGAGAGGGTCAGCATCACCGGGATGATCGCCCCGCCGAGATTGGCGCCGAGCACCATCGCCGCAGCGCCCGGCCCCGGCAGCAGGCCTTGCCCGGCGAAGGTCACGAACATCAGCACCGCCGCAATCGAGGAATGCATCGCCCAGGTCAGCAGGGCTCCGAGGACGAAGGCCGAGACCAGATCGCTGCCCAACCGCGTCAGCACCGCATTGACGAGCGCGCTTTCGCGCAGGGGCGCCGTCGCCTCGCCGATCAGACCGAGCGAGAGCAGCACCAGCGCCAGCCCCACGAAGATACGCCCCGCCTGCCGCGGCCGCCGGGCTTTCGACTTGAGAAACAGCGTCACCCCGATCACCAGCAGCGCGGGCACCAGCACATGGATCGGCGAGAGCAGGATCTGGGCCACGATCGACGAGCCCAGATCGGCGCCCAGCACGAGCGCCACGCCAGAGATCGCCGCCAATGTTCCGCTCGCGGCAAAACCTGCAGTCAGGATCGCGACGGCGGTCGAACTTTGCAGCAGCATCGCCGCCCCCGTCCCCGCCGCCATCGCGCTGATCCGCGTCCCGGCCGTACGGCGCAGGAACTGTCGCAGCGACGCCATGAAAGCGCGCTCGACCCCGGTGCGGATCAGCCGAACCGCCCAGAGAAGCAGCGCCACCGCGCCCGCCAGATCGATCAGGAAATAGATCATGCGCTCTCCCAAATCCCGCACGCCGCCCGGGTTACCTCCGACGGCGCGCGGACCTTTTCAGGATAAACTGCATCAAAATGTGGTATTAGCAACATTTTTCTTGAAATTACGAGGCATAGCCCACATCAATTTTTAGGAACGCGGTGAAAGGATCACCTTTCGGGAGAGGCAATGGACGCGAGCGCGAAACAAGAGGGAACGCGGCTCCGCAAACGCGACCGGCGGGAACAGATCCTGTTCGAGTTGAAGCTGCGCCCGCACTTGCGCATCTCGGAACTCGCGGCACGGTTCGGGGTCTCGACAGAGACGATCCGGCGAGATTTCGATGCGCTCGAAGAAAAGGGGCTGATCGACCGCGCGCATGGCGGCGCGTCGCGGCCCCATCCTGGCCACTATCCCACGCTGGACGAACGCGAACGCGACCAGTTTCAGGAGCGCGAGCGGATCGGCCGCATGGCCGCCGCGCAGGTCGCCGCTGGCGAGACGCTGATGATCGACTCCGGCTCGACCACGCAGCAGATGGCCAGATTTCTCGCCATGGCAGGAACGCCCTGTCGTGTGATCACCAATTCCCTGCCCATCGCCATGCTTCTCGGTGGTAGCGAGGGGGCGGACGTGATCCTCGCGCCGGGGAATTACCTGCCCACGGAGTCGGCGGTCGTGGGCGAAGAGACGCTCGATTTCCTGTCACGCCATCACGTCGACCGGGCGGTGATCGGCGCCACGGCGCTTTCGCTCGAGGGCGTGTCCGAGTCCATTCCGGGCTTCGCTGCGGTCAAACGCGCGATGCTCGCACAGGCGCAGGCGGGGATGCTGCTGATCCTCGGCTCGAAATTCGGCATTCATGGTTTCACGCGCGCCGCGACGCTCGGGGCGCTGGCCTCGGTGGTGGTGGACCGCGCACCGCCCGCCGATCTGGAAGAGGCACTGCGAAAGAACGGCGTGGACGTGCTGCTCGCGCAGTGACGGCAAGGTCACAGGGGCGCCCGAACCGGCTGGTGATCGCGACCGCAGTGGTGATAAGCGCATGGCCATCGACGAAAGTGCTTAGGGACGACCTTCTGATGACAATGACAGCGCAGGAAGCGCTTGTGGCCTATGAGCGCGCGCGCCACAGACTGCCCTCCCCCGGGCTGACCAAGACGAGCCGGATGGCCCGCGACCTCTCGGAGCTTGCCGATCTGTTCGACGTCTTTCTGCTCGATGCGTTCGGCGTGCTCAATATCGGCGAGACCGCCATCGAGGGCACGCCCGAGCGCGTCGCGACGCTGCAAGCGGCGGGCAAGCGGGTAATGGTCGTGTCGAACGCGGCGGGCTTCCCGCACGACACCCTGATGCAAAAATACACAAGGCTCGGCTACAGCTTCGCGCCCGAGGATGTCGTCACCAGCCGTGCCGCCCTCGTCTCCGCCCTGCGCACCGCCCCTCCCCGCGCCTGGGGTCTGATGGCGAGCCGCGCGGCCGGGATCGGCGAGTTGGACGCGTTCGATGTCACATGGCTCGCCGAAGACCGTGCCGCCTACGACGCGGTCGAGGGCTTCCTTCTGATCGGCGCGGCGGAATGGACCGAGGAGCGGCACGCCCTGCTCGAAGCCTCTCTGCGCGACAACCCGCGCCCGGTCTGGGTCGGCAATCCCGACATCGTCGCCCCGCGCGAGATCGGTTTCACGCAGGAACCGGGGCACTTTGCCCACCGGCTCGCCGATGCGACGGGCATCGCGCCGGAGTTCTTCGGCAAGCCCTTCACCAATATCTACGATCTCGCCTTCGCGCGTCTCGGCCCGGTCGACCCCGCGCGCGTGCTGATGGTCGGCGACAGCCTGCACACCGACATTCTCGGCGCGCAGGCCGCCGGTATTCGCTCTGCCCTGATCGCGGGATACGGGTTCTTCGGCGGCGAGGACGCGCAAGCGGCAATCGCGATCTGCGGCATCTGTCCGGACTTCGTGCTGCAACGCCCGTGAGCCTGCGGCGACCAGTATAGTTCGACGCCCTCAGCGCGAGACTTGAGCCGTGCGCCCCGTCCTTGCTGCCATGCGGCATGCGGCGTCACGCCGTCTCGTCGACAACGCGTGGCCGGGCAATGCCCTCGGGCACGCCTTACGCCGCCGGGCTAAAGGGTATACTTCATATGCATCTTTTAGTATCTGTTGCCGGAAAAGCATGGAGACCAGACCTGTCATGGACTCACCAGAGAGCATCCAACAGCATTTGGCCGCTATCGTGGAAAGCTCGGAAGATGCGATCGTCACCAAGGACCTCAACAGCATCATCCTGAGCTGGAACCGCGGCGCGGAGAACCTGTTTGGCTACACTGCGGAAGAAGCCATTGGCCGGCCGATCACAATCATCTTTCCCGACGACCGGATGGACGAGGAGGTCGACTTCATCGCCCGCCTGCGGCGCGGCGAGCGGATCGCGAATTACGAAACGGTCCGTCAACGCAAAGATGGAAGCCCTGTCCCGGTGTCGCTGACCGTCTCGCCCGTGCGCGATGCCGAGGGACATGTCGTCGGCGCATCTAAGATCGCGCGCGACATCACCTTGCAGCATCAACTGGCAGAGCAGCAGCGGCTGCTCCTGTCAGAGATGCGCCACAGGGTCGGGAACGCCTTCGCCGTCGCGGCCTCCCTGATTGCCGTGGCCGCGCGACAGGCGGAAAGCGTCGAGCAGCTCAGTTCCGAAATGCGCTGCCGTCTCCACGCCATCGCGTCGCTCAACTCGATGACGGTGAACGACCCATCCGGCGACGAAGCGGAAGGCATGCCGCTCTCCTATCTCGTGAGCACCATCCTGAAACCTTTCAGCGAAGGGGCGACGGTCCAGACCTCGCTTCCCGATATTCAGGTGCGACCCGCCGCGATCACGCCACTGACGCTCGTTCTGTTCGAACTCGCGACGAACTCGGTGAAGTACGGTGGCCTTTCGCGGGACGGCCACGGCCTCGAGATAAACGCCGAGATAGAAGACGGGCGCTTCGGGCTCACGTGGAAAGAACCCGGCGTCACCGAAGCGGGGTCGGGCAAGGTCGAAAGCAAGGGGTTTGGCACGTCCCTGTGCCGGCTCACCGTATCAACCTCGCTCGGAGGTAGCTTCTCGCGCGAATTCACGCCAGAGGGTCTGGTCGCGACCTTGGACCTCGATCTGGCCGCCGTATCGGAAATGTCGTGAGAGCGACCGGCATCGAGATGCCTGCGACCTGAAGGTCTGGCCTGCCGATTTGCTTCCAGGCCGGAGTAAGGGCTACGTATACCCCAAAGATGGCGGCAAAATCACGAGGCTCGGCAATGACGCGGGACGACAGCGCATCCAAACCGGCAGAGCTTCGGCACCGGATCATGGCCGGCTTCATCGGCAACGTGGTCGAATGGTATGACTTCGCGCTCTATGGCTATCTGGCGGGCGTCATCGCCCCGGTCTTCTTCCCCTCGAACGACCCGACTGCGGGCCTGATTGCAACCTACGGGATTTTCGCGGCCGGGTTCCTGATGCGTCCGCTAGGCGCGGCGGTGTTCGGGTGGTTCGGCGACCGCTACGGGCGCGCCCGCACGATGCAGATCTCGGTCGTGATGATGGCGATGCCGACGCTGTTGCTGGGCATATTACCAACCTATGCGCAGGTCGGCGTGCTGGCGCCGGCACTTCTGGTTCTGGTGCGGCTGCTGCAGGGCCTTTCGGTCGGTGGGGAGTTCTCGTCCTCGGCGACTTATCTTGTCGAAACCGCGCCCCTGAAGAAACGCGGCCTGACGGGGAGCTGGGCCAATATCGGCTCCATGTCGGGATCACTTCTCGGGGTCGGGGCGGCGGCGCTGGTGACGAACCTGTTCGACGCGCAGACGCTCGCCGATTGGGCGTGGCGCCTGCCCTTCCTTGGGGGCGCACTCCTCGGGACGGTGGCGATCCTGATCCGCCGCAACCTGCACATGTCCGAGCATTTCCGGCAGCATCAGGAGGGGCGCGACGAGACGTCTCCCCTTCTCGAAGCCTTCACGACGAACCGTAAAGAGACGCTTCTGGCGGTGGCCTTCGCGGCCAGTTACGGCACCTGCTACTACATCGCCTTTGTCTATCTTCCGGAATGGCTGTCCGGCCAGGGCTTGATGGCGCGAGACACGGCGCTTCTGATCAACACCGCGATGACGGTCCTCGTGATCCCCGCGATGCCACTGGCGGCGATCGTGGGCGACCGGTGGCTGCCGCGCAGGGTCTGGATCGCTCTGGCGATCGGGTCGTTGGCGCTGGCCGCGTGGCCCTTGCACGAATGGATGCTCACGTCAGGCGGCGCGATTCTGCCCGTGGTGGTGGCGCATGCGGTGAGCTTCCTGCTCTTGGCCGTACCGCTGGGATCGGGGCCCGCCCTGTTCGCGGAGATGTTCCCCGAGCGGGACCGGCTCTCGGGCTATTCCGTGGCCTTCAACATCGGCCTCGGCATCTTCGGAGGTCTCACCCCGATGATCGCAACGAGCCTCATCGCCGCGACGGGCCTCGTCACCGCCCCCGCGCTCTACATGCTCGTGGCGGGCTTGATCGCTGTGGTCGCACTCCTCTTCACCCCGGATCGCAGCCGCGCGCCCTTGCGCTGAACGGATCGCCTGGCGAAACCCGATTGAAAGCTGGACCGATCGCCGGGATGCGCTATCACGGTATCGGCGCGATCCTCTGCGGACTGACGCGCGATCGACCGTGAACCGTGCAGAAGGAACGCAGACCGGATGGAACAGCGCGGAACCGACCGTCTCAAACTCGCTCTTCTCGCGCTCGCCGCAGCGGCCCTGATCATGGGGCTCGCCTTCTGGTTCGCGGGCGCCGAGGCCATGGCAAAAGCGAGCTGGGTCGTCGGCGTCGTGCCCACCCTCGCCGCGCTGGTTTACGAAATCTCGCGCAGCCTGAGGCGCGGCGAAGTCGGTCTGGATATCGTGGCCGCGCTCTCGATGACCGCCGCGCTTGTCTTTGACGAAACACTCGCGGCGGCAGTCGTGGCGGTGATGTATTCCGGCGGCACGTTCCTCGAAAGCTTCGCCGAAGGCCGCGCCCGGCGGGAGATGCACGACCTGCTTTCCCGCGTCCCTCGGACCGCGACGCGTCACCGCGACGGCGAGCTGGAAGATATCTCCCTCGACGAGATCGCCCCCGGGGACCGCCTGCTGATCCATCAGGGCAACGTGGTGCCCGTGGACGGGACCTTGGCGTCCGAGACGGCTTTTCTGGACACATCGGCGCTCACCGGGGAGTCCTTGCCAGTGCGTCTTGCGCACGGGGGCGACATCATGAGCGGCTCGACCAACGCGGGCGAAGCCTTCGACCTTATCGCGGTGCGGCCCGCGAAGGACAGCACCTATGCCGGGATCGTGCGGCTGGTCGAGGAAGCGCAGGCCTCGAAGGCGCCGATGTCGCGGCTGGCGGATCGCTGGTCTCTGGGCTTTCTCGTGGTCACCGTCGCCATCGCCTTCGCCGCGTGGTGGTTCACCGGAGACCCGATCCGGGCCGTTGCCGTTCTGGTGGTCGCGACGCCCTGCCCGCTCATCCTCGCCGTGCCGGTCGCGCTGGTCGCGGGCCTCTCGCGCGCGGCGCATTACGGCGTGCTCATCAAGGGTGCGGGCCCGCTTGAGACGATGGCGCGTATCCGCACGCTGATCCTCGACAAGACCGGGACCCTGACCGACGGCCGCCCGCAGATCGTGTCCATCGACAGCCATGACGGGATGGAGGAAGACGAGATCCTGCGCCTCGCCGCCGCGCTCGATCAGGCGTCGAAACACCCCGTAGCACAGGCGATCGTCGCTGAAGCGAAAGAGCGCGGCTTCACCCTGCCCGTCCCGTCGGATGTCGCTGAAATCGCGGGCGAGGGAGTCGTCGGCCATGTCGAGGGGCGCAAGGTCTTCGTCGGCGGTGACGATTTCGTAGCGGCGCGGGTAGGGCGCAAACCGGGCGGTCACCCAGCGATGGCCGCCGGGGCGGTTCTCGTCGCCGTCGCAGTGGATGGCCGGATGGCCGGGCATCTGGTGATGGCCGATCCGCTGCGCGAAGGTGCGGGCGCGATGCTCGACGGGCTGCGTCAGGAGGGGATCGCCCGCATCCTGCTCGCGACCGGCGACCGGACGGACGTCGCCGAGCGTGTGACCGAGGGCCTCGGCCTCGACGGGTTGCGCGCGGGCCTCACACCGGACCAGAAAGTTCTCCTCGTGCTCTCCGAGCGCAAGAACGGGCCGGTCATGATGGTGGGCGACGGCGTGAACGACGCGCCCGCCCTCGCCGCGGCAGATGTCGGCGTCGCCATGGGCGCACGCGGGGCCGCCGCCTCGGCCGAAGCGGCGGATGTGGTGCTTCTCGTCGACCGGATCGATCAACTGCGCGCGGGCATCGAAATCGCCGCGTCCTCGCGGCGGATTGCCTTCGAGAGCGTCGCCGCCGGGATCGGGCTCTCCGTGCTCGGTATGATCGCGGCCGCCTACGGCTACCTCACCCCGGTCGAGGGGGCGATTTTGCAGGAGGTGATCGACGTCGCCGTCATCCTCAACGCCTTGCGCGCCCTCCGGATCAGGCCCGAGTGAGACCGCATCGCAATCGCGCGCCCTCACCCGGCCCTGCGCCGAACGATGCTATCGCAGGTAGACCTGGTTGCCGCTGCGCACGACGCTCACCCTGTCGCCGACGCGGAACTGGTTCGACATCTGGATCACGGTGATCGAGCCGCCATTGTCGAGCCGCACGGTCCACGCATAGGAGGTGTAGGTGCCGCCCTGGCTGGCGATGTTGCTGCCGACGATCGTGCCCGCGATCGCGCCGACGCCGGTCATCACGTCCTTGCCTTTCCCTGAGCCGAGCTGATGGCCAATCACGGCACCGACGAGACCGCCTGTGACCGCGCCGACGATCTGGTCGCCGTCACTGGTCCGGCGCATCGTGACCGGCTGCATCGCGACGATGCGGCCGTATTCCACACTCTCGTAATTGTAGGTGGTGCGCGTGCCGGGGGCCGGGCCGTTATAGGGCCCGGTCGCATAGGGACCGGGCGTCGGATTGCACGCAGCGACGCTCAGCGCCGCCGGCAGGACAAGAAGAAAGAAACGCATTTGAACCTCCATGGTAGCTCCGCCGCATGTCGTCGACATTGGGGCGTAGGAAGAGCTTGCCGCGACTCAGAGAGCGTTTCCTTGTTTTCGGACAATACGCGCGAAGAAGTCGCAGGCGGAGGCTGCATGGAGGGGAGAAAGTTTCTTGGCGATCCCTCGAGGACTCGAACCCCGAACCTGCTGATTAGAAGTCAGCTGCTCTATCCAGTTGAGCTAAGGGACCGCGTGGCCCCTAAATGCGCGATCGGGGCGCGCGGCGCAAGTTCAGATCGCGCGCATCAGGAAGACGGAATTCGGATCGGGCTGGTAGCCGACATAGGGCCCGCATTCCGTAAAGCCCGCGCGCAGGTAAAGCTGGCGCGCCGGAGCGAAGGAGTCCTGCGATCCGGTCTCGAGATAGAGGCGCGCCATGCCCTCGGCGCGGGCGGCTTCGACCAACTGCTCGAGCATCCGCTGCGCCAGCCCCTGCCCGCGCATTTCGGAAAGGATGTGCATCGACTTGATCTCGCCCTCATCGGGCGCGATGCGCTTCAGCGCCCCCATGCCGACCGGGCGTCCCGCCTGCCGCATAACGAAAAACGAGATGCCGGGAGCGGCGAGCGCATCGGGCGGCAGCATGTGGATCGACTCCGGCGGCGTATCGGCGTGCATCGCCGCCGCGTGGCGGGCGTGAAGCTCTGCGAGATCGCCCTCCAGCGGGGTCTCGCGCGCGATTTCGATCGTGTCTTGCATTGGGCGTCCTCATTCGTGTCGGCGGCAGATTAGGCATGGCGCGCGCCGGCCTCCAGCGCGAAAACGCATCAGTTGCGAATGACTTTGCAGAAGCCGCCCCCACCGCGGATTTTCTCGCAGGTCGCCAGCGCCTCCTTGCGCGAACCCGCCGGGACCTGCGCGGTGTATTGCGCGCGTCGTCCGAAGCCCGGCATGACCGCACGTACGAAGCGCAGCTTGGCGTCGCCGATAACCCCGGAGTGGCGCGCGGCAGCCTTTTTCCCGAAAGTCTCGGCCGATCTCTGGGTGCGCCCGGCGGCCACGATGACGCCCCAGGGCGGGACCGGATCGCGGAAGTCGCGGATCGCCTGACCCTCCGCCAATGTGGTGCAGGCGACGAGGAAAGGCGTATCGCCATCGAGCCTGTAATCCACCCTATCTGGCGGCGTGTCGCGCCAGTCTTCTGCCGAGTGCCCGGTGATCGCGCGGACATAGGCCCGGGTTTCGCCCGCGAGGCCGCCGGTCTTCGCAATGAAGCCCGCCGCGCGATCCTCGCCGCCGTTATAGCCGATCGCTGCGAGGCCGGGATTGCCGAAGCGTCTGGCCATCTCGCCGAGGTAACGCGCCGAGGCCTCGATCGCTTCCGCCGGGTTGAACGGGTCGGCAAGCGCGCGCAGCCGCGCCGTGCCCGGCATGAATTGCGCGATACCCTGCGCGCCCGCCGGGCTGATCGCCGCCGGATCGAACCGGCTTTCGCGCCACAAAAGCCGCGCAAAATAGCCCGGATCGAGCCCAGCCTCGTCGGCCGCGCTTTGAATGAGCCCGCAGGTGTCGGCGAAATAATCCGTCAGTCCGATACATCGCCGCCCGTCCGCGGTGCAGCGCAGATCGGGCGCGGGCGGACCGATTATCGCCCGCGCCGGTTGCGCGTTCGGCGTCCCCGCGAGGGCACAGAGGATCAGGGCGGAAAGGACGGCTCGCATTGCGGAAAATTACCGGGATTCCCGGCGTGGGGCCAGCGCGAGTTCAAGGACGAAGTCACCAGACATCGTGCGGCTGCATGGACGAATGGGCTGGCTTCAAGCAGCGGTCGCTCAGCCCCAGTCGCGCAGCCCTAGTCGCGCAGCACCCCGGCGGCGGTCAGCGCGTGGCGGTCAGGCCGCCAGATATCGGTATGCGGTGTCGCGAAGACCCGCGCGGCGAAGCGCGCCGTCACGCCACGCTCGCGCAGGAAAGCGCGGTCGATCTCCTCCTCTTTTCCGATGTCGATCGGCAACGGGTAAGCTTCCAGGCTGTAGCCGTGAAAACCCAGCTCCCCTTCGGGGCCAAGATCGCGATGCGCGCCTGCCATGAAAATCAGCGTGCAGGCCGAGTAGCATCGCTTCGTCACCCGCGTCTTCAGCCCCCGCCTCATCACGCGCTGCGCCAGCGCGCGCGCGGCAAAAACGTGCCCACCGGCGCTGTCGAGATCGATCGCCGAGACGCCCTGCGTCGGGGTCGCCTCGAACCGAGCCAGAAGATCGTAGCTGATATCGCCGGTGAGATAGGCGATTCCGTTTCGCACCTCCAGCGGCATCGGCCCGGCATGGGCGATCGGCGCCAAGGCCATCGTTTGCCGCGCCGATTGGTCGAGCGCATGCGTCGCGCTCGCCACCGCGACGGCCCCGATCGCCACACGCGCGGCGAACAGCACATCGCCCCGTGCCCGCGCATCGACCCAATGCGAGACGCTGCGCCACGCCCCCACCACCTGCCATACCGCCAGCGCGATGTCCGCGAGGATGAGCATTGAGAAGAGTGGCATTGGCACCGGCGGCGACACGACCTGCCAAAGCCGAGCCACGGCGAACCGCCCGCCGATCAGCACGACTATAAGCGCGATCCACGGCGGGTACGCGCCGCGCCAATATGCGCCGATGCCCCAGAGCGGGGCTGGTTGCGATGTCCGGGTGGCTCGGGTCATTCACGCCATCCTTTCGAGCACTATCAAGTGTCAGTGTAGCACGACCGAGCCGAAAACCGGGAATCCGCCTTGCCGACCGGGCTGCGAGGCAGACCTAAGGTGGACCTTCTGCGACGACGGGAGCCTCTGTTATACTTATCGGATCGGGAGGTTTCTTCGCATGATCACGCTGACGATCAATGGGCGACATATCGACGTCGAGGACGGCACCAGCTTGCTGGAGGCGGCGAAGACAGCCGGCATCCACATCCCGACCTTGTGCCATTATCCCGGCCTGCCCGCCCATGCCGTGTGCCGCATGTGCCTCGTGGAGATCGAGGGCACGCAGAACCCGCAACCGGCCTGTCGCACTCTGGCGAAGGATGGGGACGTGGTGACGACGGACAGCGAAGCGCTGACTGCCTTTCGGAAAGCCGATGCGGAATGGCTGCTCGCGCGGCATCCGAACGACTGCATGCGCTGCGAAGTGAACGGGGCGTGCCAGCTCCAGCGTCTCGTCCATGAGAACCAGTGGGAAGAGCGTTGGCCGAAGACGCCGGCCGGGGCCGTCACCGCGTCGGAAGAACTCTCCTGCGATCACACCTCCCCCAGCATCTGGCGGGACTTGTCGAAGTGTATCGAATGCGGGCTTTGCGCGGAGGTCTGCGGCGACAGCGTGCAGAACCAGAACGTGATCGGCTTCGCCAATCGGGGCTTCGACCGGCGCCCCGTCACCGTTTTCGACGTGCCGCTGTCGCAGACCAACTGCATTTCCTGCGGCCAGTGCACACTTGTCTGCCCGGTTGGCGCGCTGATCGAGGCCCCGCATTGGCACGAGGTGCTGCGCACGCTCGATGCCCATCGGCGGGTCTCCGTGGTTCAGGTCGCCCCGGCGACCCGCATCGCCATCAGCGAGGAATTCGGGCTGGAGTCGGGAACTGTCAGCACGGGGCGCCTGATCAATGCGCTGCGGCTTTTGGGTTTCGATTATGTGTTCGACACGAATTTCGCCGCCGATCTCACGATCATGGAGGAAGGCACTGAACTGCTGTCGCGCCTCGAGGCGGGCACGGATTTGCCGCTGTTCACCTCCTGCTGTCCGGGCTGGGTGAACTGGGTCGAGTTGAACCGCCCCGATCTTCTGCCCCATCTGAGCACGACCAAATCGCCACAGCAGATGCATGGCGCGATCGCCAAACGGGGCCGCTTCGTGCGGTCTCTGGGCCCTGATTTCGCAGACGGCAAGGCCGAACCCTACGTGGTGAGCGTGATGCCCTGCACCGCCAAGAAGGACGAGGCTCAGCGGCCCGGCGTCTCGGGCGACGTGGATCATGTGCTCACCACCCGAGAGCTGGCGCGGATGATCCGGTCGCGCGGGATCCCGTTCGGGGCGCTCTCCGAGGACGGGCAATTCGACAGCCCGCTGGGCGAGAGCACCGGGGCCGCCCAGATATTCGGCGCCTCGGGCGGCGTCATGGAGGCGATGGTCCGCACGGCTGCGCATTTCAAAGGGGTCGAGCACGATCTGCCACTGGAATGGGAGGCACTGCGCGGTGTGCGCGAGGGCGTGAAGACCGCGACCATTCCCGGCGTCGGCACGGTGGCCGTGTGCAACGGGATCGCGTCCGCCCAGCGCATGCTGGAGGATGAGACGTGGCGCGAGGACTATGTCGCGATCGAGGTCATGGCCTGCGTCGGTGGCTGCCTCGGCGGCGGCGGCGAGCCGAAATCCATGGACCCGCAAATTCTGCAAAAACGCGCCAAGGCGATCTACAGCGTCGATGCAAAGGCACCGCGCCGCCGTTCCTATGAGAATGCGGATGTGCAGGCGCTCTATGCCTCGGAACTGGGCGCGCCGAACTCCCCGACCGCGCACCATCTGCTCCACACCCATTACGCAGCCAGAGATTCCAAGCGTTCACTGCTGATGCGCTTTCTCGATTGCGTGGATCGGCGCGACGGTGCGGCGGCTGCAAAGCTGTTTCATCCCGACGGGGTCTGGTCGACCGCCTCTCCCTTCGGCGTGCTGACCGGCGCGGACGAGATCGCGGGGCTCATCGACGCGAAGCTTCCGCCGAACTTGCGCGGCGCGAAATATGCGCGCCACCAGATGGAGCGCTCCTCGGATATCGACGATCTCACGGTCCTCGCCCCCGACGGAAGCCGCAGCCGCTTCGATCTGGAGCTGAGCACCGTGGAGGAGGACGGATATTCGCAGATGGCGATCAAGACCCTCACGCGCACGGTCCTTTGATGCGGTGATGTGCAAGCATTGCCCGCAGCGGCCGAAGACAGATCGCGAATTGATCAATTCGCCGACCCCACGCGCGTTTCTTCTTCCCTTCTTGTTCTAGAGCAAAGCCATAGCGGGCGACGGGGTTCATCCTTTGCGACGTATCACACCTGCCCTCCCCTGCGGGACGAGAAACCGGAACGGATTCATCATGCCGAGTCAGAGCCGCGACGAAATCGAACACGTATTGTCCAGCGCGAAAAGCCGCCGACCTTGGCGGCTCTGGGCCCTCGGCGCGGGGGCCCTCGTGATCGCGGTCGGCGCTTGGGTCTGGTTGGCGCCGTCCCGCGACAGCACCGGCACGAGCTACATCACGCAAGCCGTCACCCGGGGCGATTTGACCGTCACGGTCACCGCGACCGGCACGGTGCAGCCCACGACGGAAGTCGAGGTCTCCTCGGAGCTGTCGGGTACGCTGGCAAGCATCGACGTCGACTATAACGACGAGGTCAAAGTGGGTCAGGTCCTCGCGCGGCTCGACGATACGAAATTCAAGGCGCAGGTCGCCAATGCCGAGGCCGCGCTTGCGGCCGCCAAGGCGCAGCTCGCACAGGCCGAAGCCACCCAGAAGGAAGCGACGGCACTCTACGAGACACAGGCGGAACTGGACCGGCGCGGCGTCTCGACCCATAGCACCTTCGTCACCTATATCGCGCAGCGCGATCGCGCGGTGGCGGCCGTTCAGGCCGCGAAAGCGTCGCTGACTTTGGCCGAGGCGAACCTTGCTTTGGAGAAGGACGATCTGGAGAAATCGGTCATCCGGTCCCCGATCAACGGCGTCGTTCTGGACCGCAATGTCTCGGCCGGTCAGATCGTGGCCGCCTCGCTATCCGCGCCCACCTTGTTCACGCTCGCCGAGGACCTGCGCCGCATGCAGTTACTCGTCGATATCGACGAGGCGGATATCGGTCAGGTCGCGGTCGGCAATGAAGCGACATTCACCGTCGACGCCTATTCCGGTCGCTCTTTCCCGGCGACGATCACGCAGGTGCGCTACGCCCCCGAGACCACCGACGATGTCGTGACCTACAAGGGTGTGCTGGCGGTCGACAATGCCGACCTGCTGTTGCGCCCCGGCATGACCGCGACGGCGACGATCACCGTGGACGAGGCCAAAGACGCGCTCCTGATCCCGAATGCGGCGCTGCGCTATGCGCCCCCGCAAGAGGTCGAAGACGCAGGCAATGGCGCGAGCGGGCTCATCGGCCTCGTGATACCGAGCCGACCGGGTTCGGAGAGCGGTACCGCGAGCGGGAAATCCGTCTGGGTTCTTCGCGAGGGCACCCCTGTCGAGGTTGCGGTCACGCCGGGGGCGACGAATGGCAAGTTCACGATCGTCACCGAAGGCGACCTGATCGTCGGCGATCAGGTCATCACCGATCAGCGGGACACGTCGCGATGAGTGAGCCGCTCCTCGAACTGCGCGGAATCGAGCGCCACTACGGCCACGGGGAGACCCTCGTGCGTGCCCTCGACGGCGTGGATCTTCGCGTCGAACCGGGGGAATTCCTTGCGATCATGGGCCCCTCGGGGTCGGGAAAGTCGACCGCAATGAATATCATCGGCTGCCTCGACCGGCCGACCGCGGGGAATTACCTGTTCAACGGCGTCGAGGTCGCGACCCTGAACCGCGATCAACGGGCCCTGCTGCGCAGGCATTACCTCGGCTTCGTCTTTCAGGGCTACAACCTTCTGCCGCGCACCACCGCGCTGGAGAACGTCGAGCTTCCGCTGATCTACAAAGGGATGCGGAAGGCCGAACGCGTGGCGCGCGCCCAGCTGGCTCTGGCACGCGTCGGGCTTGAGGGGCGCGAGGATCACACGCCGTCGCAGCTCTCGGGTGGTCAGCAGCAACGGGTCGCGATCGCGCGGGCGCTTGCGGGAGAGCCGATGGTTATGCTCGCCGACGAGCCCACGGGCAATCTCGACACCAAACGCAGCGTCGAGATCATGGACCTGATGCAGGATCTCAACCGCGAGTCCGGCCTGACCATCGTCATGGTCACGCATGAGGAGGATATGGCCGCCTACGCTTCGCGCCTCGTCGTCTTCACCGACGGCCGGGTCGTGCGTGACGAGAAGATGCGCGAGGGGGCCCTGTAATGCTCTGGGAAACCATCCGGCTCGCACTCACCGCGATCATCCGAAACGCGCTTCGCTCCTTTCTCACCGTGCTGGGCGTCGTGATCGGGGTGGCTGCCGTCATCGCGATGATGACCGTCGGGCAAGGCTCCTCGGAACAGGTCTCGGCGAATGTCGCCGCGCTCGGCACGAATGTTCTCGTCCTGCGATCCGGTGCGCGGATGATGGGGCCCGGATCGCGCGAGGCTGCCCCGCCCTTCAAGCTGTCGGACGCCGAGGCGCTGAAAGACCTGAGCAGCCTCTCCGCCGTCGCGCCGGTCGTTTCGACCGCGGCCACGGCCGTGTTCGGCAATAACAACCGCATGACGTCGATCACCGGGACGACCTCCGCCTATCTCGATATCGGTGGCTGGTCCCTCGCACTCGGGCGCAGCTTCACCCCGGCCGAGGATCGCAGCGGCGCCAATCTTTGCATCATCGGCGAGACCGTGCGGACGACCCTGTTCGGCGCGACCGATCCGACCGGCGAGAAGGTCCGCATCAAGGCGATTTCCTGCGAGGTGATCGGCTTGCTGAAGGCGAAAGGCGCAGGCTCGTTCGGGCAGGATCAGGACGATCTCGTCATCATGCCCATACGAACGGTGCAAAGACGGCTGATGGGCAGTCAGGACGTTTCTACGATCTCGGTTCAGGTCGCGCCGAACGTGTCGACGGCCCGGGCGACCTCCGACATTGAGACCCTGATGCGCGAGCGGCGTCGCATCGCCATCGGCGAAGAGGACGATTTCTCGGTCTTCGACATGGCCGAGCTGAGTTCGATGCTCAATTCGGTCAACTCGGTGCTCACCGGCCTGCTCTCCTCCGTCGCGGCGGTCAGCCTGCTGGTGGGCGGCATCGGCATCATGAACATCATGCTCGTCTCGGTGACCGAGCGCACCCGCGAGATCGGCATCCGCCTCTCGGTCGGAGCGCAGGCGCATCAGGTGCTGATGCAGTTTCTGGTCGAGGCCGTGGTGCTCTCGGTTCTGGGCGGGATCATCGGCATCCTCTTCGGCCTCGGCCTCGCCTATGTCGCGTCGCGGATCATGGCGATCCCCTTCTCGCCACGCCCGGATATCATTCTTCTCGCCTTCGGCTTCTCGGCGGTAGTGGGAATGGTCTTCGGCTACTTCCCGGCGCGACGCGCGGCACGGCTCGACCCGATCGATGCGCTTCATTACCAGTAGAGGCGGTGGCCGGGTGGCCCCTGAAACGCAAAACGGCGCTGCCACCGCAACGCCGTTCTCGTCATTCGTTGGTGATGACCTGGCCCCTCAATGCGTCCAGTTCGCGCGGCGGTCGGTGGCGAAGTTCTCGCCGTAGCCGCGAGCGCGGACATTCGGGGCGCGCTTATGCGGCTCGGTCACGACGTAATCGATGCCCTTTTCCTTGGCATAGGCTTCCGCCGCTTCGCGTGTCTCGAAGCGCAGCCGTACCTGCGCCTGCGTGTCGTTCGAGCTGGTCCAGCCCATCAGCGGGTCGATTTCGCGAGCGTCGGCAGCGACGTAGTCGAGATACCAGAACCGCGTCTTCGCGTTGCCCGATTGCATGGCGTTGCGGGCGGGTTGGTAGATGCGCGCGCGCATGGGCAAACTCCTCTGCGATACCTCTGGCTTTTCTTAGTGCATCTGCAACAAATCGCAAGCCCCGGAGCGCAATGGCAACGGAAGCGCAGCGATTATGCAGGGTGCAGCGGGAAGGAAGGAAGACCGTCCGCCACTGTTGCCCGGGCATCCGCTTTGCACAAATAAAGTAGCGGACCTGCGAACCGACCGGAGGGCAAGCTCAGAGTGACGCGCCGCTCGGCGGTCGGATACGCCCCAAGAGGCAAAAGATGCTCTCCCGGACCGACGCGCCCCTTGGTCGAACTCCGCCACAAGCCTCTGTTAAATATGGACAATCCGACAGCACGCATTAAGCTTTCCGCGTCCTCCCTCGCAAACCCTTGAATGCGAACGAAAAGAGGACAAATCTGGGGAGCAAGCAAAAGGTCTGCCCGATGCCCCACAACAATACCAATCTGCCCACCGAACGCCCCGATGTGCTTACCCGCCCCAAGCTGGAAGGCGGCAAGCGGTTCGTGATGCACACTCAGTACGCTCCGGCCGGCGACCAGCCCACCGCGATTGCAGAGCTGTCTTCCGGGGTCGAGGCGATGGAGCGCGATCAGGTGCTGCTCGGGGCGACCGGGACCGGCAAGACCTTCACCATGGCAAAGGTGATCGAGGAGACTCAGCGGCCCGCGATCATCCTCGCGCCCAACAAGACCCTGGCCGCGCAGCTCTACGGCGAGTTCAAGAGCTTCTTCCCCGAAAACTCGGTGGAATATTTCGTCTCATATTACGACTACTACCAGCCCGAAGCCTACGTGCCGCGCTCGGACACCTATATCGAGAAGGAATCACAGATCAACGAGCAGATCGACCGGATGCGCCACTCGGCCACCCGGGCGCTTCTGGAACGTGACGACGTGATCATCGTGGCCTCGGTCTCGTGCATCTACGGCATCGGCTCGGTCGAGACCTATTCGGCGATGACGCAGGATCTCAAGACCGGCGACCTGATCGAGCAGCGCAAGTTCATCAACGAGCTGGTGGCGCAACAGTACAAACGCCTCGACGCGGCATTCCAGCGCGGCGCGTTCCGGGTGAAGGGCGACACGGTCGATCTGTGGCCCGCCCACTTGGAGGACCGCGCCTGGCGGTTCTCCTTCTTCGGCGAAGAGCTGGAGGCGATCACCGAGTTCGACCCGCTGACGGGCGCGAAGACCGACAGTTTCGACCAGATCCGCATCTACGCGAACAGCCACTACGTCACACCACGCCCGACCCTGCAGCAAGCGGCCAAGGGCATCCGCAAGGAGCTGGCGCTCCGGCTGAAGCAGCTGGAAGAGGAAGGCAAGCTGCTGGAGGCGCAGCGCCTCGAACAGCGCACGAATTTCGACCTGGAGATGCTGGAGGCGACCGGCGTCTGCAACGGGATCGAAAACTATTCGCGCTACCTCACGGGTCGCGCACCCGGTGAGCCGCCGCCCACCCTGTTCGAATTCATACCCGACAACGCGATCGTCTTCGCCGACGAGAGCCACGTCACCGTGCCCCAGATCGGCGGCATGTATCGCGGGGACTATCGGCGCAAGTTCACGCTGGCAGAACACGGCTTCCGCCTGCCGTCTTGCATGGATAACCGCCCTCTCAAGTTCGAGGAATGGGATGCGATGCGCCCGCAGTCGGTTTTCGTCTCGGCGACGCCCGCCGCATGGGAGCTGGAACAGACAGGCGGCGTTTTCACCGAACAGGTCATTCGCCCCACAGGCCTCCTCGACCCGGTCGTGGAGATCCGCCCGGTCGAGACGCAGGTGGACGACGTGCTCGATGAAATCCGCACTGTCGCGGCGCGCGGCTATCGCACGCTGGTCACCACGCTGACCAAACGCATGGCCGAGGATCTGACCGAATACCTGCACGAGCAGGGCGTTCGCGTGCGCTACATGCACTCCGACATCGACACGATCGAGCGGATCGAGATCTTGCGCGACCTGCGCTTGGGCGCGTTCGACGTGCTGATCGGGATCAACCTGCTGCGCGAGGGTCTGGACATTCCCGAATGCGGGCTGGTCGCGATCCTCGATGCCGACAAGGAGGGCTTCCTGCGCTCGGAAACCTCGCTGATCCAGACCATCGGCCGCGCCGCGCGGAACTCCGAGGGGCGGGTCATCATGTATGCTGACAGGATCACCGGCTCGATGCAGCGCGCGATGGACGAGACCGACCGCCGCCGCGCCAAGCAGATCGCCTATAACGAGGAAAACGGCATCACGCCGGAGACGATCAAGAAGAATGTCGATGACGTTCTGGCGGGCCTCTATCAGGGCGACACCGACATGTCGCGCGTGACCGCCAAGGTCGATGCGGTGAAGCCGGGGGCCAACCTTCAGGCCCATCTGGATGACATGCGTGCGAAGATGCGCAAGGCCGCCGAAGATCTGGAATTCGAGGAAGCCGCCCGCCTGCGCGACGAGGTGAAACGTCTCGAAGCGGTGGACCTCGCCGTCCACGACGACCCGCTCGCACGACAGTCCGCAGTGGAAGCGGCAAGCGAGGCTGCGGTCAAGGCGACGGGCCGGTCTACTGCGGGTCGCCCGGGCCAGCGCGGGGGTGTGAAGCGGCGGAAGGGTCGGTGAGGCTTGTCCGACGCCTCTTGCTGAGCCTCTGGCTCGGTGCGCTCGCCCTGCCCGCGCAGGCCCAGATACTAACCTGCGCCGCACCGCCATTCGACGATCCCCCCGAGGTCGCAACCATCGTCGATCAGCTGCGTCCCGCTCTCGACCGCTGGCCGAGCCTGCATGTTGCGCTCTTTCGAGACGCTAGAGAGTTGTGTGTTGCCGACACGCTGCACGATGCGCGGGGATATTTCGAGCCGCGCTCCTCCCGGCTCGTGATCGCCACCGATATGGCACCCGCCTTGCAAAAGGCAGTTCTGATTCACGAATTGCGCCATCTGGAGCAGAAATTCCACGGCTCCTGCCCTGAGCCGAACCTGTCGATGAAGGAAAACGCCCGCGCGATCTTCGCGATGGAGGCCGATGCCACCACCTACAGTCTCGCTGTCGCCTGGGATTTGCGCAAAGCCGGGATGCCCGACACCTGGAACGCGCTGGCGACCTGGCCAATGCAGGCCGATATCGCGACCGCGTTCGAGGCCGAAATGGGCCGCTCGGGCGATCTCATCAGCGCGGCCAGCGCCGCGTTCACCCAATGGTACGCGAAAGACGAACGACGCGAGCTGTACTACCTCGCGTCGTGCAGCGATTATCTCGAGTCCCGCGACCGGGACCACAGAATGCTCAGCTATGATCGACTTTCCAGCGGCTTCTTCAACGCGCTTTGTCGGCTTCCCGATGGCGAAGCCTACCCTTGCGCAGAATCCGGAGGATGAGGCTCAGCCGCCGCTGACCGTCAAGCCCAGCAGCCGCCATTGCTGCATCCCGCCGCGGTAGTAATAGATCTTTTCCGCCGGGAAGCCGGCTTCGATCATCCGGCGCGCGGCTGTCGGCGACTGGCCGCACCACGGACCGTTGCAGTAAAGCGCGACCGATTTCACGTCCGGACCATCGCAGATGAAGCCCTCGAAATCCGGCTGGCAGCCAAGCTCGCCCAGACGGTCGGGTGCTTCCATGTAGGGAATGTTGATCGCGCCCGGGATCGCACCGCCCTCAAAATCGCGGGTCACCCGCCCGTCGACGACCACCACGTTGGGATCCTTGAGAAACTCCATCATCTCCAGTTCACCCACCGGGGTCACACCCGGCGCCGGGATCATCGGCTGGATGCAGAAATTCGGACAGGGGCGCGAGGTCTTGGCCCACTCGCCTTCCAGCTTGTTCTCGTTATCCTGAATCCGCTTGATCTCGACCGGCCCCTTGGCAGTCTCCACGGTCACGGACATAACGTCCGGGCGAATATTCACCGGCTCGGCGAAAGCGGGCGCGGTCAGAACAGGCGCGGCAACAAGCAGCGCGGCAAGAAACATGAAACGCATGATAACCTCCCTTTTTCGTGATCTTAACATAACTCCCGGCCTTGTCGCCGGACGTGCGGATCTTTAGCTCAACGAAATGAGAGCGATTTTGATCCTCGGCGCGGCGGTCTGGGCGGAGGGCGCCCCGTCGCCCACCTTGCTACGGCGCACGCGGCACGCGGCTGCGCTATGGCACTCGGGCGCGGCGGAGCGGGTGATCTGCTGCGGGGGTGTCGGGCGGTATCCACCGAGCGAGGCGGAAGTGATGGCCCGGATATTGCGCACGGAAGGTGTGGATTCTGAGGCGATCCTTCTCGAAGATCGCTCGACCAGCACTTACGAGAATATCGGCTTCGCGCAGGCGCATCTGGATGGCGACGAGGTAACCATCGTCACCGATCCCTACCACGCACCGCGCGCGGTGATGATCGCGCGCCGGATAGGGCTGCGGGCACGCGCGGATTGCCCCACGCACCGCGCAAGCGCGAAGGCCCGCGCCCGCGAAGGCTTCGCCTACCTGAAGCTGGGATGGTGGATGGCGCGGGGCGGGCCCTTGCCCTGACCCGCGCCGCATGCGTCAGTCGAGGATCATCTTGCCGATGATCAGCACGATCACCGCCCCGACAAGCGCGATGGCGATTATCGCAAGCAGGCCGCCCGCCGCAAGCACCGCTCCGCCCAGAAGGGCCACGATGAACGGGGTGATGAGGGCGCCGACGACGCCGATCGCCAGATAGGCGGCTTTGTGACGTCCGCCCGAGACGACGCTCGCGATCCAGCCCGCCAGAAGACCTGCGAGCACGAGAAGGATCAGGCCGACCGTGCCGATTGCTTGCAGAACGCTTTCCATGATTTCACTCCGATACGTCTTTTCACATCAACGCGAGGCGCGCTCTGAAGTTCCCTCTTCGCGCGCCTATTTCGGCAGCGCAGCGCCCCGTGCGCGCCAGTCAGAAATCGGCGGAAACTTCGTACATCACCGGCTCGAAATTGCGGCAGAGCGTGTAGATGACCCGGTTGCGCTCGATCATCTCGGGGCTGCGCAGCATCGCCTGATAGTCGCCGCGCTCGTGCCATTTGGAATAGGTCGCGATCCGCGTGCGCGCGTCGTTCATATGCAGGCCCGCGCCGATGAAACCGGGCGCTTTCGAGATCACCTCGGCATAGGCGGCTTGCAGCTTCTCCATCAATTCGTCGGCTGTGGCGGGCGTCATCTCGAAGGTGCAGATCACGGTCTGCCCTTTGAAATCGCTGGTAATCTCGGTCATGGGCGGTCCTCCTCCGGGTCATGCTCGCACAGAAGCGCGCAGAAATCACCGCTCTTTTGTTCTCCCGTATCAGAGCGGCAGAAGCGCCAGCGCCGGGATCGCTACGATCAGCGCGATCCGGATCAGATCGGCGCCGACGAACCAGCTGACCGCGCCCCAGCTCGCGCGGCCCGGCCCCTGCCCTTCGATGGCGGAAATGACGAAGAGGTTCATGCCCACGGGCGGCGTGATCAGCCCGACCTCGACCACGATCAGCACCAGCACCCCGAACCAGATCGCGAGTGCCTGCGGGTCGAGGCCGAAATCGAGCCCCGCGACGATCGGCCAGAAGGTCGGCACAGTCAGCAGGATCATCGAGAGGCTGTCCATGAAGCAACCGAGGACGAGATAAAGAACCAGCATCGCGATCAGCACAGCCCACGGAGACACCCCCGCGCCGGTGATCATCTGCGCGAGTTCCTGCGGGAAGCGCGCGAAGCCGAGGAACCCGTTATAGACCGCCGCGCCAAGGATGATGAAGAACACCATCCCGGTCGTCTGCGCGGTCTCCAAAAGGGCGCGCACCAGCCCGCCTCCGCGCAAGCCCCCCGAGGCCCAGGCGGCGATCCCAGTCAGCGCCGCGCCGATGGCCGCACCTTCGGTGGGCGAGACGATGCCGCCATAGATGCCACCTACGACGAGCGCGAAGATCGCGATCACTGGCCAAATTCCAATCAGCGCCCGCACACGTTGGGCCCAATTGAGCGCAGCGCGCGGAGCGCCGGCGGCGTCAGGATGCGGGATCAGGTAGGCGCGCGTCGCGATCACGTAGCCCAGAACCGCCAGCAGCCCCGGCAGCACGGCGGCGGCGAAGAGCGTCGCGATGTTCTGCTCGGTGAGGATCGCGAAGATCACCAGTACGATCGAGGGCGGGATCAGGATGCCGAGCGTGCCGCCCGCCGCGAGCGTCGCGGTGGCGAGCGCGCTCGAATAGCCCGCCGCCCGCATCTCGGGCAGTGCCACACGCCCCATCGTCGCCGCCGTCGCGAGCGAGGAGCCGCAGATCGCGCCAAAGCCCGCGCAGGCTGCGATCGCTGACATCGTCAGCCCGCCCCGCCGGTGCCCGATCAGCGCGTCCGCGGCGCGAAACAGCGCGCGGCTCATCCCGCCCTGGGTCGCGAATTGCCCCATCAGCAGGAACATCGGGATTACCGACAGCTCGTAATGGGCGAAGGTCGAAAACCCCTCGTTCTTCATCTTGGCGAGCCAGATCTGCGGGCTTCCGGTCAGCGCCCAGAGCCCGCCTGCGCCCAAGATCAGCATGGCCAGCCCGATCGGCGCGCGCAGGGCGATCATCAGCAGCAATAGCGGAAAAGAGGTCAATGCGAGGGCGAAATCACTCATCGTATCCCCCGCCAGCCGCAAGCCGCCAGCCGTTCCACGTGGCCACCACGGCTGAGCCCCATGCGCCGGGCAAGCAGGCCGCATAGCCCCACCAGAGCGGCAGCCCCAGCAGGAAGGTCGTGGTGCCCGAGCGCATCTTCGCCCCCATACCCAATCCGATCCGCCACGCGATCACAGCGAACAACACCGCCGCCACCAACTGCCAGAACAGGTCAAGCCAGCGCGCCGAACGGCCACGCAGGATCTCGACCCGCGCATGGGCGTGGCGCAGTTGCACCAAGGGGACCATAGCGTAGACGATGGCAGGCAGGCTCAGTTCGACGATCTCGAAACCTGCCTTGAAGGGGCCTATCCCAACGCCTCCGGGGAGCCAACCGCCTTGCGCGCCCTTCAAGCCGAGCGCGCCGAGGCTGGAGAGACAGGTCATCACGACCAGCGCCAATAGCACCAGCCCGCCGAGCAGCGCGAGCCCCTGCGCCGCCCTCTCGATCGCGCCGCGAGCCATGCTCAGAACAGGTGTTTCTCGATCAGGGCGCGCGCGGTTTCCAGTAGCTCATCGCCCGGCACGCCGTTCTCTTTCATCTCGGCGACCCATGCGTCGATCACGGGCTGCGAGGCGTCTCTCCACATAGGTGTATCCTCGGCCGGGATCGTGATGATCTCGTTGCCCAGATCCATCGCGGCCTGACGCGAGGGGATATCCTCGGCCTGCTGCAAACGGCCCGCCTGCGCCGAGAAGTCGGCGCCGGAGACGCTGTCGATCGCGGCTTGCAGTTCGGGATCGAGCGCGGCGTAGCGCTTCTTGTTCATCGCGAGGATGAAGCTCGCGGTGTAGATCGACGGCCCGGCGAATTGCGTGTGATGGTGGACCAGCTCGCCGATATGCAACGAGGCGGACACCTCCCAGGGCAAAAGCGCCCCGTCGATCGTCCCGCGGGAAAGCGCCTCGGGCACAGAGGGCACCGGCATCCCGACTGCCGTCGCGCCGAAATGCTCCAGCAGCTTCGTCGTCACCCGCGAAGGCCCGCGCAGTTTCAGCCCCTCGAAATCGGGAATGTTCCGCACCGCCTTGTTCGCGTGGATCACGCCCGGCCCGTGCACCCAGGTGCCCAGAAGATGGAAGTCGCGAAAATCCGTGTCGACCATCTTCGCTTGCGCCAATTCCCACAGCGCTGCGGAGGCCGCCTCGGCCTCGGCGACCATGAAGGGCAGCTCCATCACCTCGGTGCGCGGGAACCGTCCCGGCGTGTAGCCCGGCAGTGTCCAGACGATGTCGACCACCCCATCGGTGACCTGATCGACGAGATCGGTCGGTTTCCCGCCCAACTGCATGGAGGGGTAGTGCTGGATGCGAACCCGGCCCTGCGTCGCCTCCTCGACCGCCTTGATCCACGGTGTGAGGATATGGGCGGGCACGAAGCTGGTCAGCGGCAGGAACTGGTGGAGTCGCAGAGTGACCTCCGGCTCGTCGGCCAACACGGGCGGCGCGGCCAGAGCGGCGGCGCCTGCGGCAAGGGCGAAACTCTCACGGCGGGTGAATCTCTGGCTCATGCGGGGCTCCCTCTCACGCAGTCCAGAGCGGATTTACCCGGCGGATGCCCCGACGTCCAGTTTTGCTTTTCACGAGAGGACGGGATCTGTCATGCGGCGCGCGATCCGGTGCCCCGCTCGGGCGGATCCCTCCTCTTTCCGCAAAAGAAAAACCCGCGCCAAGCGCGGGCTTTCCCTGTCCCCGGAGCGTCAGGCCCTACCCCGTATCTCCGGAAATGAAAGAGGCCGGAACGCTAACGTCCGGCCTCTTCCAATTCGGTGTTAACCGAAATTAGTTGTTCGAGGCTGCGACAGCAACGCCGAGCAGCAGCAGAACCGGGATGATGATGCCGGCGTTCGAGGACGACGACTGCTCAACCACGACGGGCTCGGGCTCGACGACCGGAGCGGTGTAGCCACCGGCGAAAGCGGTCGAACCGGTGAGGCCGAGGGCCAGGGCGATGGTAGCGATCTTTTTCATAGTAATCTCCGTCATTACCGTAGGGAGCCGCCGGGTTTTCTGGCAGCTTCCCGGCGAGACTTACACAGCTTCCCGGGATTGCAAAGAGTGAATTACACGGCCCATTCACGCAGAGGCGAAGACTGTTGCACTTTGGCACGTTTATTGCATGAAATGCCCACAATTCGTGTCTAACGCGGCACATGGCACCATTCTGCGCTTCTTGAGCGGCGCGGATTCTGAGAAGAATTACCAGAACTTGCCGGGAAATGGCTTGCATCTTCGCCGCCCGGGAATCAAGGCATCGACATAGCACAGGCAAGGACGAGAATATGAAAATCGCGATGATCGGCACGGGCTATGTTGGCCTGGTTTCGGGGGTGTGTTTCTCGGATTTCGGCCATGAGGTCGTTTGCGTCGACAAGAACCCCGCGAAGATCGAAATGCTCGAGGGCGGCCGCGTGCCGATCTACGAGCCGGGCCTCGACGATTTGATGGTGAAGAACGTCGAAGGCGGGCGTCTTTCCTTCACCACCGACCTGAAGAAAGCCGTTGCAGGCGCCGATGCGGTCTTCATCGCGGTGGGCACGCCGACGCGGCGCGGCGATGGCCATGCGGACCTGACCTATGTGATGGCCGCCGCCGAGGAGATCGCCAATGCGATGACCGGCTATGCGGTGATCGTGACGAAATCGACCGTGCCGGTGGGCACCAACCGTCAGGTCGCGGAGGTCGTGCGCAAGACCCGTCCCGACATCGAGTTCGACGTCGCCTCGAACCCCGAATTCCTGCGCGAAGGCGCGGCGATAGACGATTTCATGCGTCCCGACCGGGTCGTCGTCGGCACCACCTCCGAGAAGGCCGAGGCGGTGATGGGTGAGATCTACCGCCCGCTCTTCCTGCGCGAATTCCCGATCCTCTATACCGACCTGGAAACCGCCGAGATGATCAAATACGCGGCCAACGCGTTTCTCGCGACGAAGATCACCTTCATCAACGAGATCGCGCGGCTCTGCGAGAAGACCGGCGCCGATATCAAGCAGGTCTCGCGCGGCATGGGTCTCGACGGCCGGATCGGCAACAAGTTCCTCCATGCGGGGCCGGGCTATGGCGGCTCGTGTTTCCCGAAGGACACGGCGGCGCTCGCGCGGATCGGTCAGGACTACTCCTGCCCGATGGAGATCGTCGAAACCGTCATCAAGGTGAATGACGACATCAAGCGGCGGATGATCGAGAAGGTCGTCGATCTCTGCGGCGGCTCGGTCAATGGCAAGACGGTCGCGGTCTATGGCGTGACCTTCAAGCCGAACACCGACGACATGCGCGAGGCCCCTGCCCTGACCATCGTGCCCGCGCTGGTGGGCGGCGGCGCGAAGGTCCGCGTGGTCGACCCGCAGGGCAAGCGCGAGGGCGAAGCGCTGCTGCCGGGCGTGTCCTGGATGGATGACGCCTATGCGGCAGCCGAGAAGGCCGATTGCGTGGTCATCCTGACCGAGTGGAACGAGTTCCGCGCGCTCGACCTGCAAAAGATCGCAGCGACGATGGAGACCGCGCGCATGGCCGACCTGCGCAACATCTACTCCGAGAAGGACGTCAGAAAGGCGGGCTTCGCGGATTACGTGGCGGTCGGGCGGTAAGGAAGCGGCCGCGCCGGGATCGGCCCCGGGGAGGGGGCTCTGCCCCCGCCCTTCGGCCCCCCGGGATATTTATCCCAAGAGGAAGGGAAGGCCGCCTAGGCCACCTGCCCCGCCGCCCAGCCGGACGCCCAGGCCCACTGGAAGTTGTAGCCACCGAGCCAGCCGGTGACATCGACCACCTCGCCGATAAAATAGAGCCCTGGCACCTGCTTGGCTTCCATCGTCTTCGCGTCGAGCGCATCGGTGGACACGCCGCCCAGCGTGACCTCCGCCGTGCGATACCCTTCCGACCCCACGGGCCGCACCTGCCAGCGATGAATCTGATCGTCGAGCTTGGCCAGATCCTTGTTCGATTGCTCGGCCAGCCGCCCCTTGAGCTTCGCCTCCGCCACCACAAATTGCGCGAGCTTCTCCGGCAGATGCCGCGCAAGCGCATTGTGCAGCGCCTGCCGGCCCGCCGCGTCGCGCTGCTCAGCCAGCGCCGCCGCGATGTCATCGCCTGGCGCGAGATCGACCCTGAGCGTGTCGCCCTCGCGCCAATAGCTGGATATCTGCAGGATTGCAGGGCCGGACAACCCGCGATGGGTGAACAGCAGATCCTCGGCGAAATGCGTCTTGCCGAGCCGCAGATCGACGGGCCGCGCGAGGCCGGACAGCGGCGCGGTGCGCGCCAGATCCTGCTCGGCGAAGGTCAGGGGCACCAGAGCGGGGCGCGTCTCGACGATCTCGAGGCCGAAGCGCTGCGCGATCTCGTAGCCGAGGCTGGACGCCCCCATCTTCGGGATCGACTTGCCGCCCGTCGCCACAATTACCGAAGCCGCGCGGATCGGGCCTTGCGAGGTCGTCACCAGGCAACCTTCGCCCTCGCGCTCCACCCGGTCGATCGAGGTCTCGAGCGACAGCTCGCCCCCTGCCGCACGCAGATCGCGCAGCAGCAGGTCGATGATCTGCGTAGCCTTCCCGTCGCAGAACAGCTGGCCGAGATGTTTCTCGTGCCACGCGATCCCTGCCGCATCCAACCGCGCGATGAAATCCGCAGGCGTATAGCGCGACAGCGCCGAGAGAGCGAAGCGGGGATTGCGCGACAGGAAGCGTTCGGTCGCATTCTGCCGGGTCAGTAGCCGGTTGGTGAAGTTGCACCGCCCGCCGCCGGAGATTCGAATCTTCTCGCCCGGGCGCCGTGCGTGGTCGAGCACGCGCACCGACCGCCCGCGCCGCGCCGCCTCGATCCCGGCCATCAGCCCGGCAGCGCCCGCGCCGAGTATCACAACATCGCATTTTTCCATGCCGCCTCGCTTGCCGTAGCGGCGCATGACGCGCAATCGAAATTTGTCGGATTTTCCTCTTGAAGCCCCGCGCGAGCTTGGCTAGATAGCCCCCAAGTTGGGGCGTAGCCAAGTGGTAAGGCACCGGTTTTTGGTACCGCGCACCGTAGGTTCGAATCCTACCGCCCCAGCCACTCTCCTTTTTTTGTAGCGAAACCAGCTAATTGCGGAGCGGACCAGTTTCGCGAACGTAACACTTTGGGGATCACGTTCCCGGACTATCAGGGCATTCATCCTCGTCGAATCGAAGGATCGCTTTCGCCCACTCTACAGCCGCAAGCTCGGCCTCCATCTCCGCCATCTCTCGCTCAGCGCGCAGGAAAATCGGAAGATGCACTCGATCTCTTAGAAAGAGCGCAGCATGCGCCTCAGGCCATTCAACGTTACTCGGTCGTTCATTAGACTTCTGCTGTAACAAAAAGAGCGACGCCCTGAGGGCACGCCCTATGGATGCGGCCGCAAGGGACGGGCGATCAAGCAGCGCGCAGAACCTCACCCGCCCAAATTTCCCGGCAGCAATCGGGCATGACGCCCGCAGCCCCCAACGACACGAGCCGAAGGTTAGGGCTCTCACTTCTGTTGCCCGCGCCAAGGGCTCGGTCGTTTTTGGGCGAGAGCAGACATTCGCTGCATTGACGGTGCTCATCTCAGGTCGCTACCTGCCACGAAGTCCATGGCCAGCACTCAACCGAAGCTTGTCGCACTATCCAATAATGCCCTTTGTTTAAGCGCTCACGCTTTCCCTCACTTCTTCAGCTTCGCCTGTTCGAGGGACCAGTATTCCATGTCGAACAGCTCGCGCTCGGAAATCGGAGCGAAGCGCCCGAACTCTTCCGCCGCGTTCACGATACGCGCCGTCTGCTCCAGCAGATCGCCTGCGATGCGCGCCGCTTTCTCGTTCGCACCGACTGCAAAAAGCCCCTCGCCTGGCACAAGCACCGCGCGCGGCGCAGGATCGAGCATGGTCTTCGGCTCGGAAGCATGGGGCGCGTTGCGCTCGAAATAGGCCTGATAGCGATCGGCGTAACCCGCGAGCTTGCGCTCGATCGCCGCGACATCGTCCCCGACCTCCACGATCAGCGGGAAGGGTTTGATACGTATCACGTGGTCCGGGGTCGCTGTGCCACGCATTGCCAGCTCCGACAAATCCTCGCGCGAGAGATAGCGCCGGATCGCAGGTGTCGTGCGGAAGTCTACCACGGGCTCGGCGCCAAGCGCTCCCTGCGCGGCGAGGGCCCGGGTCAGCGCGGAGGCCAGATCATCGGGGACCGGCGCGTCATTGGACTGCGGACCCTCCACAGTGATCCCTTGCGACGCGAGAAACGCTTCGGCGGCGCTAACGAACTCGATCGTCAGCTCATAGCTCTCGCGCGCGGTCTCGGCGAAGGTGAACAGCCCGTGCTTCTCGAGCCAGAGGCCTTCCACATGCGGGTCGCGAGCAAGCGCATCCTTGCACGCATGGCTGAGCGCGTAGCCGGGCATGACGTAGGGCACGAAGCCGACCCGACCGTCATAGAGATCGCGCACCACCGTCTCCATGTCCTCTTGATCGGCCAGCGCGAGGATCGCCGTTGCATGGCAATGATCGACGAATGCCTGCGGCATATAGGCGTGCAGCAGCGCCTCTACCGAAGGGTTCGGCGCGGTCGGGTCGAGCAGCTGGCTGCGCAGGAACGCCACCATCTCTTCGTCCGACATATACGGGATGGACCGCGTCTCCAGCAGCGGCTCCAATCGCATCGCCGGGAGGCCCGGCGCTTCGATATCGCCGAGGTCCCACCCCGACCCCTTCACATGAATGATCGCTCCGCCCGGCGCATCGGGAATCTTGACCGATGTATTACCACCGCCATGCAGCACCAGTTCAGGGTTCTGTCCGATCAGACGCGAGCTGTAGACGCGCAGCCCCAGTGCCGCGGGTTGGCCTGCCGCTTCAGCAGCCTCGGCGAATGAATGGGCGTCGGCGTCGTTCCAGCGCGATTGCATGGGAGGCTCCTTTTCAACGTGTTTGCGAGGGCGCGTCGCCGCGCCCCCGCCAGGTGAGATCACGGGGGATCAGAAATCGAAGTTGTCGATGTTGTCCTTGGTGAACACGGTGCGTTCGGGCAGCAAAACGATGCCGTTATCCTTGGCTTCATAATCGTAGCCTTGCACCGAGTTGGGCGAGACCTTCACTTCGCCGATGCCGGGCACATCCATCGTGTCACCGACCTGAAGCGGCCCGTTCTTGAGCACGTGATCGGCGACCGCCACCGAGATCGCACCCTGCTGGGTCACGTCCCACAGGCCGAAGCGCGCAACCGTTCCGCGCTTCACATAGGGGCGCATCACGTTGGGTGTCGAGAAGCCCACGATCGTCACTTTGCCAGCCTTGTCCAGATTTTCGGCAGCTTGGGCTGCGGCGGGAAGCGCGTTGGCATCGGGCGCGATGATCGCGTCGAGATCGGGATAGGCGCTGAGGATGCCCTCTGCGGTCTGAAGCGATTTCTGCGCGTCGTTATAGCCGTACTGCGTGGTCACGATTTCCCAGCCGGGATGCTCCTTCGCGATCTTCTCCTTCGCGGCCGCGACCCAGGCGTTCTGGTCGGTCACGGTCGGCGAGGAATAGAAGAAGGCGACCTTGGCCTTGTCCTTGCCGTTCAGCCCGTCGGATGCCATGTCCACCAGCATGCCGCCCAACTGCGCGGGCGTGCCCTGGTTGATGTAGTAGGAGCGGCAATCCGGGTTCACATCCGAGTCCCAGGTCATCACCAGCACGTCGCGCGCCATCGCTTGCTTGAGCGCCGGGCAAAGGCCATCGGGCGAGACCGAGGCGAGGATCACCGCCTTGTAGCCCTGATTGACGAAGTTGTTCACGAACTGAACCTGCCCTGACACGCTGGGTTCGGTCGGCCCGTCATAAGTGACGTTGTCGCCAAGCTTCTTGCCCATGTCGACAGCGCCCTTGCCGCCCGACGTGAAGTAGCCCACCCCGACAAGCTTCGGAATGAAGGCGATGTCCTCGGCCGCGGCCGAATTGGCCATCAGCATCCCTGCCGCAAGGGTGCCCATCACCCATTTGGTCGATTTACGCATTTCAGTTCTCCTCCTCTGAACTCTCTGGACGCGTCATTCTGACGGACGCGGCCGCACCGGAATGAACTCGCGCAGCAAGGACGCCCCGTGGCGCATTGCGACGACGACAACCAGCAGCGCTCCGGACAACGCGCTGGAAACCTGACTGGGAACACCGCTCATCTGCAGGCCCTGCTGCAGGTAACCGATGATGAAAGTGGCGATGATGGTGCCGATGACCGAGCCCTGACCGCCATAGATCGAGGCGCCTCCGAGAACGGCGGCGGTGATCGCGGGCAGCAGCGTTGCCTTGCCCAGATCGACCCGCGCCGAGCCGAAATAGGCCGACAGCAGCAGCCCCGCGAGCGCGGCGGCAAGCCCGGTAATGACATAGGTCAGCAGCTGCACCCGAGCGACGGGCATGCCCGCGTGGCGCGCGGCGGATTCGTTCTGGCCGATCTGGAACACCAGACGCCCGAAGCGCGTGACATGCAGCAGAACCAGCATCACCAGCGAGAAGGCGAGGAACACGAAAAGCGGCATCGGCAGGCCGAGGATCATCTGGTAGCCAAGCCCGGTGAAGGCCGCCGGGAAGCCGCCGATGCCGTCATAGCCGTTCGCGCCGACGACGCCGGAGAGCACCGTGGCCGCGCCCGAGAACATATAGAGCGCGCCAAGCGTCACCACGAGCGGTTGCAGCCGCGTGAGCCGGATGATCGTCGCGTTCAGCAGCCCCGCGAGCGCACCCGTCGCGAAGCCCACCGCAAGCGAAACCGGAAGCGGCATCCCGAAGAAATTGGCAATCCCGAAAGTGATCGCACAGAGCCCGACGGTGGAGGCGAAGCTCACGTCGATCCCGCCAGCGATGATGACGAGCGTCAGCGGCACCGCGACGATCCCGACATGCACGAAATCCGAGGTGCCATAGAGCAGCGAACTCAACTTGAGGAAGCGCGGGTTGATGGCGCCGAACACCACAAGCTCAAGGACCAGAAGCCCGAGCAACAGGACCTCCCAGCGCATCACGAGACGCTTCATGCCGCTTCCTCCAGATCACGGGTTTTGGGTGGGGGCGTTTCGCCTCGGCGGTAACGCGCCGCGCGGTCGCGCGCTTCCAGCGCGATCCGCAGTCGACCGTCGATCAGCAGCACGGCGAGCAGCATCGCTCCGCCGATGAGGTCGTTCCAGTAGGCCGGGATCTTGAGGAAGACGAGCGCGGTGTCGATCGAGGTGAAGAAGATCACGCCGATCACAACCCCGGCAACCGATCCGACGCCGCCCAGCAGGCTGATCCCGCCCAGCACGAGCGCCGCGATCGCGCGCAGCTCCATCCCCGAGCCCGCCTGATTGGGCACGAAGCCGATCTGCGCCGCAAAGGCGATACCCGCGATCGCATACATCGCGCCCGCCCAGACAAAGGCGAGAAACTCGATCCGGCGCACCGGCAGGCCCAGATGGCGCGCTGCCTCGCGGTTGTCACCTACCGCGAAGATCCAGCGCCCGCGCCGGGTGCGCAGCACCAACCAGACCGCCGCGATCAGCGCGAGCGCTACGACACCCACCGCCGACAGCCCTAGGAAGCCCTTGCCGGAGAGGTCCTTGACGCCTTGCGGCAGCTCCTCGATCCACTCGCCGCCGGTGGCGATCAGCATCACGCCGCGGAACAGGCCAAGCGTGCCAAGCGTGGCCACGATGGAGGGCACGCCAAGCAGCGCCACGAGCCCGCCATTGAGCGCGCCGGCTGCCACGCCCGCGCCAAGCGCGGTCGCGATCGCCACCGGGAGCGACGCCCCTGCGTTCACCGTCAGGCCCAGCGTCACCGCCGAGAGCCCGAGCACCGAGCCGCCCGAGACGTCGATATTGCGCGTCAGGATCACTGGAAAAATCCCCAGCGCCACGAGCATCAGCACCAGGCCGTTCGACCAGATGATCGAAGCGGTGCGCGCCGAGAGGAACCCGGGCGCCGCCGCACCGACAAGCAACAGCACGATCAGCGTGACGAGGAACAAGGTCGCGACACGTTCGCGGGCGATCCGTTCAAGCATGGACGGCCTCCTTGGATTCGAAGGCCAGTTCGGCGATCTCGTCGGTGCTGCTTCCGCCCGGAAGCTCGCCGGCGAGGTGCCCGCCCGCCATTACCGCGATCCGGTCCGACAGGCGCACGACCTCGTCGAAATCAGAAGAGATCAGCAACACCGCCGTGCCTGCGTCGGCCAGCTGTTCGATCAGTTCGTAAATATCGTTGCGCGCGCCCACATCGACGCCGCGCGTCGGCTCGTCGAGGATCAGAACCCGCGGCATTGCGGCGAGGCATTTCGACAGCAGAACCTTTTGCTGGTTTCCACCCGAAAGGCTGCGCACCGGTTGCTCCGCCGTCTCGCATTTGATTCCAAGCGTCTTGCGATAGCCTTCGAAGCGCGCGCGCTCTTTGCCGGGACGTAGAAGGAAGGGCAGCAGATAATGCACGAGCGAAGAGGTATTCCAGTAAAGTGGCGCATCGAGAAAGAGCCCGTATTGCTGCCGGTCTTCGGACAGCAGCACGACATTCTCACGCACCGCGTCGCGCGGTGTCCGGGCGACGAAAGCGCGGCCCTCGAGTGCGACCTTACCGCCAGCACGCGGCCGCAGTCCGACGAGGGTTTCAGCCAGTTCGGTGCGCCCTGCCCCGACGACCCCGGTCAGACCGAGAACTTCTCCGTGATGCACATCGAAAGAGATATCGACAAAGCCTTCGCCCCGTAGCCCCGCGACTTCGAGCGTCTTGCGCTCGGCGCGGGTCCTGTCGGCGCGGCGGTCGCGCAGGGCCGCGACGCCGGGACTCATCGCGGCGAGAATCTCCGCATCGTTGCTTTCGGTCATCTTCGCGCTGTGCACGACATAGCCGTCGCGCAGCACGGTGATCCGGTCGCTGACGGCGCGCAACTCGTGCAGCTTGTGCGAAATGAAGACGAGCCCGTGACCCGTCGCGCGAAGCGCCCGCATTCGATCGAAGAGCGTGTCCACCTCATGCGGAGTAAGCGCCGAGGTCGGCTCGTCAAGGATCAGCACCTTCGCCTCGCGCACGAGGCCCCGCAGGATTTCCACGATCTGTCGGTCTGCGATCTCGAGGGTCGCGGCCTTGGCATCGGGCGACAGCGCGACGCCAAGATCCGCGATCAGCTCGCCAATGCGCGCGCGATAAGCCTCTGCCCGGCGCGGCAGGCCAATGCAGATATTCTCCAGAACGCTTTGATTGGGGAAGATATGCGCCTCTTGCGGCACCAGATACAGCCCCATCGCCTGCGCCTGCGCGGGCGTCGCGGGATGCAGGGGCGCTCCACCGATGGAGACCCGCCCCGCCGTCGGCGCGACCAGACCTGCGAGGATTTTCATCAAGGTGGACTTACCCGCACCATTGCCGCCCAGAAGCGCATGGATTTCCCCGGCACGAACCGCGAAATCCACGCCCTTAAGCACGGGCACGCCGCCGTAGCTTTTAGAAACCCGGCCAAGCTCGGCGAGCACAGATGTCATAGCGCCTCCCTCGATCAACATCCCGTCTCCTCGAATGTTCATCTGTTTGTCGTGATAACATCTGTTCATCCGATATACTCGCTGTCAACAATTTTTAGCTTATTTTTTATGCTGCGATGCGGCGTTTTTGAGTTATTGACTTGTTCATATGTTTTTGTAACGAGTTATTTGAACATTGCCCCACCACTTCGGAGGACCGATCGTCATGGAAGAGCTAGCGCCGAACGAAACGGACGAAGCCCTGCTCGCGCGGGTCGCTTGGCTCTATTACAATGACGGGCTCACGCAGAGCGAAGTCGGGCATCAGCTCAACCTCTCGCGCATCAAGGTATCGCGGTTGCTCGATGCGGGACGCGCCTCCGGGCTGATCGAAGTGCGGATAAATTCGCGCCAGCAAGGCTGCCTCGAGATCGAGACCCGTCTGCAGGAGCGATTCCGCCTCAAGGATTGCCGCGTGATCCCCGACAGCGCCGGATCGGATGTCGACGCGCGGATCGGACAGGCGGCGGCGAATTACCTCATGCAGAAACTCGCGCCCGGCGACAGTCTTGCGGTCGGCTGGGGCGCCACCGTGTCGAACGCCATCCGGGTGCTCGGCCATGTGGTGCAGGAGCGCCGCATCGAGCTGTTTTCGCTGACGGGCGGCGTGCAGACCTATGTGCAGGGGATGCGCGAGGCGCATTGGGACCGCACGCCGAACATCATCCCCGCGCCGCTCGTCGTCTCGACGCCGGAACTGGCCGCCGCCCTGCTGCGAGAGCCTGCGATCTCGTCCTTGCTCAACCAGGCGATCGCGGCCGATTACAAGCTGGTCGGGATAGGCGGCATCTCGGAACAGGCGACCGTGGTTGCGCAAGGCTATATTACCGCAGGCGAAATCGAGCCACTGCGCCGCAGCGGTGCACGTGGCGATGTGCTCTGTCGGTTCTACGACCGGACCGGGCAGGACATGGAGCTGCCGCTGCATGAGCGCGTGATCGGCGTCGATCTAGTCCAGCTCCGCGACTGCGAGCAGGTAATCGGCGCCGCCGGGGGCCCAAACAAGGTGACCCCGATCCTCGCCGCGCTGCGCGGCCAAATTCTCGACATTCTGGTGACCGATGAGGCGACCGCGCTGTCGCTCCTCGACGCCGCGGAGGACTGACATGCGCTATTTTCTCGCCTTTGACGCTGGCACCGGCAGCGGGCGGGCCGTCCTGTTCGACGAGACCGGCGCCGAGATCGCGACCGCCGGGCAGGAATGGTGGCACGCCAGCGACCCGCGCTATCCTGGCTCGATGGATTTCGACACGGAAGGCAACTGGGCAGCACTGGCCCGCTGCTGCCGCGAGGTGATCGCGAAGTCCGGTGTCGATCCGAAGGATATCGTCTCGGTCAGCGCCACGGCGATGCGCGAGGCCTTCGTTCTGCATGACGAGAGCGGTGCGGAAATCTGGGCCTGCGCGAATGTCGATGCGCGCGCCGATGCCGAGGTCCGCGAACTCAAGCGGGACTATCCGGGGCTGGAGGAAGACATCTATGCGCGCTCAGGCCAAACCTACGCGCTTGGAGCCCTCCCCCGGCTGATCTGGCTGCGCCGGCACATGCCCGAGGTGCTCGACCGGGCCCGGGCCCTGACGATGCTGTCGGATTGGGTGCTCTATCGGCTTTCGGGAGAACTCACTTCCGAGCCGTCAAATGCCGGGACGACCGGGCTGATCGGCCTCGCAGATCGCAAGGTGCTTGGCGACGCGATGGATAAACTGGGGCTGCGCAGCGACATCTTCCCGCGCGGCGTCGTGACCGGAGAATGCGTGGGCACGGTAACAGGCGCGGCGGCAGAGGAGACCGGGCTCGCGCCTGGTACGCTGGTCGTGGCGGGTGGCGGCGATTGCCAAACCGGGGGACTAGGGCTCGGGATTGTCGGGAATGGCGATTGCGCGGTGCTCGGCGGCACGTTCTGGCAGCAGGTGGTCAATGTCCCGCTGACCCTGACCGACCCGAGCATGAAACTCCGGGTCAACCCGCATGTGGTCTCGCATCTCAATCAGGCCGAAGCGATCAGCTTCTTCACCGGGGCAGCGATGCGTTGGTTCCGCGACGCCTTCGGGCAGGGCAAGGGGTATTCCGAGCTGGAAGCCGCCTCGAAGGAGGTGCCGCCCGGCGCGCATGGGATCATCCCCATCTTGTCCGACGTGATGCGCTACAACGAATGGATCCACGCGGCCCCGTCGCTGCTCAACCTTTCGCTCGATCCCGAGAAATCCGGGCCCGCCGCGATCTTTCGCGCCTTGCAGGAGAATGCCGCCATCGTCGCGCATCGCAATCTCGAGGCGGTCTTCGCCCTGACCGGCGAGCGCCCCGCGCGCATCGTCTTTGCCGGAGGCGCATCGAAATCCCAGCATTGGGCGCAAATCCTTGCGGATGTTACCGGCCTGCCGGTCGCCACCTCGAAGGTGAAGGAGGCCACCGCGCTTGGCTGTGCGGCAGCGGCCGCGACCGGGTCCGGCCAGTTCGGCTCGCTGAAGGACGCAGGCGCGGCATGGTCCTGCATCGAAGATGAATACCAACCGAACCGCGCGCTGCGCGACCTCTACGACGAGGCAAGCGACCGCTGGCAACGCGCCTATGCCGCGCAGCGCGCGCTGGTGGCCGAGGGCGTCACCCAATCCATGTGGCGTGCCCCGGGCACGTGAGACCTGCAAGAAAGGACTTCTGAATGCTGATCCAACTGGTGAATATCAAGGTGCAGCCGGGCACGCGCGAGACTTTCCTCGAAGCCTTCAAGATCAACTGCGACGGCACGCGCGAAGAACCGGGCAACCTGCGCTTCGACCTGCTGCACGACCCCGAGGACGAGAACAACTTCTTCGTCTATGAAATTTTTCAAAGCGATGATGCGTTGGAAGATCACCGAAAGACCGCGCATTACCAGAAATGCGTCTCGATGATCGACCCGATCACGATCGGCGGGCGCTCGAAGACCTATTTCGAGCCGGTACTCGTGCAGGGCGCTGCGGCAACCTCGGCATAACGCTCGATCCTATAAACCGAAGCCATCCCGGGCACTTCAGGCTTCGGTTTATGGAAATTCCGTCTTTGAGAATTGGATAACGCTTCCGTCACGCACGGCCGACCGGGTTCATAAACTGCTTAAAGAAATTCTCGCAGAGCGACGAATTCCGAATTGAGTGGAAAGCGGTTACTAGCTGCGCTCGGGCCCAATGCCTGCTAAGCGCCCGAAGCCGCAATCCTCAACAACCAGCGCGCATTGGTCCATCTCTCGTTCGGACGACAGCTTTGCGCGCCCGGCCACTGCCTCTTACCGAGCCACCTCCCTTTTCTTTTGCGCATCGGCAGTCAGCGCGGCGAGGCGATAGAAGCCGTGTGCCATCTTGGAAAACGGTGTCAGCAGGAAGAATGCGAGCACGGCCCCAAGATGCAAGGCCAACATGGCCGGCATCAGCGGGGTTTGACCGAGTCCATAAAGCGCCAATCCGCTCAAACCGACAAAGCCCAAGAGAGCGACAAAGCCGAATTCGCCGCTCGTCGCGCCCGAGGCACCGAGTTCGGGATCCGCCCGCAGCTTCAGACGGATCATCTCGATGCAACCCAGGGTCAGCAGCAAGCCACCCGACAGGCCGAGAAGCTTCGGCAGGGACCAGAGCGGGTAAGGGGCGCGCAGATCCAGCAGGTAATGCATCAACGTCGCCACACTCGTGGCGGCGAAACACAGAAGAAAGCCATACATAACGGCTTGATGCGCGAACCGGCGGCCTTGGGAAAAACGGTCCTCGTCCTCGAAATTGCAGCCATCTCCATGCCCGCCGTTGAGGTTGCGCATGTTCGCGGCGGCGGCAAAGCCTCCCCGAAGATCGGAGAAGCGAAGCGGACCGGCCCCGACCGCGCGCCAATACCGCCGCAGGCTGATCGCGAGGCTGAACAGCGGGAACAGGAAGGCTGGCAGGAAGATCGCGACCATCGTGTTATGCGCCAGGACCGCGTAAAAACCCTCGCCCCCTGCGCTTGCGAGCGAGAGCATGGCCCAGATCAGGAGCGCAAAGCCCAGCACCGTCGCGAGCGCTATGCGCAGCCCGCTTTTCTGGAAGGCCTGACCCGCCGCGCGGGGAAACGCGAATTCTTCCCAGCTATCCTGCCGAACATTCGCCAGCGCCTGCGGCAGGTTGAGGGCAAACTCGTGCGGTGCCGTGTATTGGCAGGCGTAATAGCACCCGCGGCAATTGTGACAGAGATTGGCGAGCTGCGTCAGATCGCCGTCGCTGAAGGCGCGCTCGGCATGGAGCGCTGGAAAGACCGAGCAATATCCTTCGCAATACCGGCAGGCGTTGCAGATCTCGGCCTGACGGCGCGCCTCTTCGAGAAACTCAGTTTGCATGGGCGGCAGCCTCCTTGCCTGCAATACGTCCGAAAACGGTGCCGATCGTCATGCCGAAACCGGCGAGATACCCCTGCCCGAGAATTGAACCGGCCATGGTTTCGCCGGCAGCCCAGAGGTTCGAAACGGGGCGGTTTCCGATCGAGCATTGTGCGCGCTCGTCGACCTTCAACCCGAGATAGGTGAAGGTCACCCCTGTGCGCAGCGAGTATCCGTAAAAGGGCGGCTCGGTGATCGGACGCGCCCAGTTGGTCTTCGGCGGGGTGATTCCGGTGGTGGACACCCCATCCAGTTCTGTCGGGTGAAATCCGGATGTGTCGCCGCAGGCTGCGTTGAACTCGGCCACGGTCTCGGCCAAGGCTGCAGGCGGCAGTCCCATCTTGGTCGCCAGATCTTCGAGCGTATCGGCCTTGATCGGCGGAAAGACCGAAGGCATGAACAGTTCGAGCGACTTCGCGTCGATGATGACATAGCCCACCTGATCGGGCTGCGCCGCGACGAGACGGCCCCAGATCGCATAGCGCTTCGGCCATACGTCCTCCCCCTCGTCGTAAAACCGCTCGCCATTCTTGTTCACGACGATCGAGAACGGCACGCAATCGAGCCGCGTGACGATCCCGCCATCGAATTTCGGCGCGCGCCCGTCAATCGCGACCGCGTGGCATTGCGTCGGATCGCCGACCTGTTCGACCTTCTGCTCGAGAAGGTCCGCGAGCACGACGCCGCGATTGTAGGGCGTGCCCCGGATCAGGAAGTTCTTCGCGGCCGGCCCCCAGGCGCGGGCAAGCCAATCGGTATCCGCCTGAAAACCGCCCGACGCGACCACGACCGATTTCGGGCTGATGCGCCGCGTCTCGCCATTCTGCGTATAGTCGATATGCGTCACGCGATCGTCGTCGATTTCCAGATGGGTGACGGCCGCTTCGTATTCGACCTGAACCCCGAGCGCTTCCGCGGTGCGGTAATAGGCATTCACGAGGCCCTTGCCGCCACCGAGGAAGAATGCGTTTGTCCGCGCCAGCGAAAGCGTGCCCGACAGCGAGGGCTGAAAGCGAACGCCATGCGCCTCCATCCAGGGCAGGCATTCCTCGGAGCTTCGAATGGCGAGCCGCGCCAGACCTTCATCGGTCTTGCCGCCGGTGACCTTCATCAGGTCGGCAAGGTATTCTTCCTCGGTATAACTGTCGGTAAGTGGACCAAGCGGCCCGCGATGCATGCAGCGGAAGTTGCGCGTATGGCGAGAATTTCCGCCCCGATAGGGTTTCGGCGCGGCTTCGAGAATCAACACGCGCGCCCCGGCCTCTGCCGCGGTGATCGCGGCACAGAGGGCCGCGTTACCGCCGCCGATGACGGCAATGTCGGGTTGAGGTGAAGCAAGGGTCACAGCAGATCTCCGTCATAGCTGGGGGTCTGGCCGGGCTCGGAGCGCAGGGCACGCACGCGTACTCTCTGGGCCGCCTCGATGTGCGCGCGCATCGCAGCCTCGGCGAGCGCGCCGTCGCGCGCCTTGACGGCCTCGAGCACGGCGAAATGTTCTTCTACCGCCTTCACAGCCCGGTCCGGCTCGGTCAGCGTCGTGGGTCCGAGGATCATCAGCGCCTTTTGCAGCGAGCGGATCGAGCGGGTGAGGAACCGGTTCTTCGCTGCGTCGAGCAAGGCGGCGTGGAACTGCCGGTTGAGCGTGAAAGCCTCAGGGACATTGCCGATCTCGCCCAGCTGCCGGTTCATCTCGTAGAGCTCGTCGATCTCGATATCCGAAGCCGCCCGGGCCGCGAGCCGTGCCGCTGTGCCTTCGAGCACCGCGCGCATCTCGTAAAGCTCCATGACTTCGGCATAGTCGAGCCGCCGAATGCAGGCGCCCTGCCGCGCAACGTGACTGACGATGTTATCCGCTTCGAGCTTGCGGATCGCTTCCCGGACAGGCGTTCGCGACATACCCAGGCGCTCCGCAAGTTCGGTTTCCCGCAAGCGGTCGCCCGGGTTGAGCCGCCCTTCGCGCAATTCGGTCAGCAGGCGGTCGTAAGCAGCGTTTCCCTGCGGTGTGCTGCCGTCCTCATTTGCCATTTCGCCCTCCGCGTTCATCTTGTGTCCAGTTGGATACATTAGTATACAAGTTACGTCAAGACGAACAGGAGGCCAGTTTGCGCAAACATATTTTCGCGGGTGCCATGCGGCGGCGCGGCCTTACATTTCTCCTTGCAGCCTGTGGCACGGCGCTCTTCTGGGCGCTGGATCTGCCGCTTCCCTTCCTCTTCGGCCCGATGGCATTTTGCCTCGCCGGCGCGCTCGCGCATTTACCGCTTCAGGGCTTCGGCCAGATCTCTGTCGGCGCGCGCACGATCCTCGGCGTGGCGGTCGGCGCCTCGATCACGCCCGAGGTTATCGCGCAATTGCCGCGCATGGCGCTCTCGGTCTCTCTCGTCCCTGTCTTCATCGCGGTGATCGCGCTGATCGGCGTGCCCTTCTTCCGGAAGTTCTGGGGCTTCGATGCGCCCACCGCCTATTACGCCGCAATGCCAGGCGGGCTTCAGGACATGGTGATCTTCGGCACGGAAGCGGGCGGCAATCCCCGCGCGCTTTCGTTGGTGCACGCGACACGGGTTCTGATCATCGTGACCGTGGCGCCGTTTTTCCTGAGCCATTTCTACGGCGCCGAACTCAGCAACCCGATCGGCGCGCCGGTCGCGGATCTGCCGTGGTATGAGCTGGCGATCATGGCCGTCGCCGCGGTGCTCGGCTGGAAAGGCGGCGAGAGGCTCGGGCTGTTCGGCGCCTCGATTCTCGGCCCGATGATCGTCACGGCGACCCTGTCGCTCTCCGGGATCATCCATTTCCGCCCGCCTGCCGAGGCAATCCTCGCGGCCCAATTCTTCATTGGCTGCGGGATCGGCGTGCATTTCCTCGGCGTGACCTGGAAGGAACTCACCCGCATCGTGTCGGCAGGCATCGCCTACGTGCTCGTGCTGGCCGTGCTGGCCGCGGGGTTTTCCGGTCTTGTGACCGTTTTGGGTCTGGGCGAGCGGGTGCCAGCCTTTCTGGCCTTCGCGCCCGGCGGTCAGGCGGAGATGACGGTCCTCGCGATCGTGACCGGGGCGGATCTCGGCTTCGTCATTACCCATCACCTGACGCGCATCGTGCTCGTGATCGTCGGCGCGCCCGTGGTGGCGAGGATCCTCACCCGAAGGCGGACGGGTTGACCATGTGGATCGGGCTGCCCTCCGCATAGGCATTCACCTGCGCGAAGATGTCGGAGAACTGCTTGTCGAACTCGTCCTCGGTCACGTAGCCGATATGGGGCGTGGCGATGAGGTTCGGATGCGCGAGCAGCGGATCTGTCGCGTCGGTCTCTGGCTCGCGGTCGAAGACATCCACCGCAGCCTGCCCGGGATGCCCGGCCTCAAGGGCCGCCAGCAAGGCCCCCGGCGCAATCAGCCCTGCGCGAGACGTGTTCACCAGCACCGAGCGCGGGGACATCTGCGCGAGATCCTCGGCGGTGACGATCCCGCGGGTCTCAGGCGTCAATCGCAGATGCAGGGAGACGATGTCGCTTTGCGCGAAGAAGGCGGCACGGCTCTCGGCAACGGTCTCCCCGTCGGCCAAGACACGCGCCCGCCCCGCCTCGGAGGCCCACCAGACGACCTGCATCCCGAAGGCCCGGGCATAATCCGCGACGACCCGCCCCAAACGCCCGTATCCGTAAAGGCCCAGCACCCGTCCGCGCAGGCTGCGCCCCACGCCCATCTGCCAGTTGCCGGCTTTGACGCTGGCCATCTGCTGCGGAAGCTGGCGCATCGCGGCGAGCATCAACGCGAAGGTCAGCTCTGCTGCCGCATAGTTCGCGCCATCCCCGCCCGTATTCGAACACAGCAGAACGCCTTGGTCGGTGCAGGCCTCCACATCAACATGCGGCCACGTGCCCCGCTGCGAAATCAGGCGCAGGTTGGGAAGCCGCTCGAGCAAGCCGCGCGTGATCTTCGTGCGTTCCCGAAAAAGAACCACGCATTCGGCCTCCGCGAGGCGGCGCGCAAGCGCCTCCTCATCGGGCTCGTGATCCGTCCAGACCGTCACCTCGTGCCCATCCAGCATGCGAAAACAGGGCAAGCTGCGGAGCGTGTCGAACCAGTCGTCGAGAATATGGACCTTCATTGCCTATCCCATGGTTAGCCTTGACCGGACAGCGCCTTGATCGCGCGACTGACCCGGTCGTGCAGGAGCACGTGATCGGGGGATTTGCCCTCGTCGCGGGCGATCTTCGCGACGATCTCCTTGCGAATGTCCTCGAGGTCCTGACGGACGCGGCTCAGCTTCTCGAAATGGGTCATGGCCTCCTCAATGCGACAACAATACGGGAATTTTCGTGCGCGCAAGCACTTCCGAGGTCACGCCTCCAAGGAAATCTTCGCGAAACTTGGAATGCTCGAAGGCTCCGAGCACGAGAAGCGACGGATCATTGCGCCCGCACCAGCCGAGGAGCGTGTCCGCCACCGGTCGCGGCGTCGGCCAATCCTCGTGAATGGCCGCCACGCCGTGCCGCGAGAGATGGGTTAGAAGGTCGTTGATAGCGCGGTCGTCATGTGGCCCAACGGTCAGAACGCTGACCCGTCCGTCATCCTCGAGCAGTCGCAGACTGTCGGAGAGCGCGCGCGCGGCGGCCCGCCCTCCATCCCATGCGAGCGCCGCATGGCTGTGCTTTGCGCCCGCATCGTAGCCCTCGGGAACCACGATCACCGGACGGCCCGACATCAGCGCGATACGATCGGGATGCAGGACCACATGGGCATCGCCATCGTCAGCCTGCGTGCCCACGATCAGCATGTCGTAATAGCGCGCCGCTTCGGACAGAACATTGTCCACGCGTCCAGCCACGACTTTCAACTCGAGATCACTGCCAAGCCCCAGAGCACGGCGCTCTTCCTCGAACCGCGCCTCGATCTCGCGCAGGATGTCGCCATTGGCCGCTTCAAGAAGCGCACGCGCCTCCTTCGGAATCCAGCGCGAGCGGCGGTCGATCACCTCGTGCGCCGCATGGGCCATTATCGCCGTCACATGAGCGCCACGCTGCGCCGCCATGGAGGCGGCATAGCGCAGGGCGGCGACCGACCCGCTCGATCCATTGAAGGCGACCAGAAGATTCATCATCGGCATGTCAGCGTCCTTTCCAAACCGAAGCGGGAACATAGACTCGGCCGTCGGCCAACTTGCGCGCGGTGCGCAGCAAACCTGCGGAGTTCAGCGTGAAGTGGTTGTTCATTTCGAAGTCGACGAGGACCTCGATCGTGCCGGACGCATGCTCCAGCACCACGCTCGCCGGGCTGGTGGTCGGTCGCTCCAGCAGACCGTCGGCCACAGTGCCGGGCGTGAGCGCGCAGGAGGCAAGACATTGCGCGCCGGTGACCGCCATCGACGGGTGCGTGTTCCACGGCATGAAATAGCGCGTCGCGATGGTTCCACCCGCCTTGGCAGGCGCAAGCAGGCCGAATTTCGGCGTCACCGATTTCGAGACGTCGCCCATCCCCATCGCCGCGCCCGCCTTGAGGCGCACGGCCTCCATGCGGGCGAAGAACTCGGTATTCGCGTCGAGCTCTGCCACGCTTTCATAGCCGGTAAGGCCGAAGTCCTGCGCCCGCGCGATCACCATCGGCATCGCGACATCCATGCAGGTCACCTCGATACCGTCGAACTCGTCGCGCAGATGCCCGGTCGGAAGAAACGCTCCGGTCGAGGAGCCGACGACCCCCATGAAATTGAGCGCGATCGGCGCGGCCGTGCCGGGCACGCCGGCGATTTCCGCGTCACCGTCGTAGCGCATCGCCCCGCCCGGCGTCTGAACGCGCGCGAGAACCTTCGCCCCGGTATTGACCGCGCGGATCTTCACCTCGGTCTCGTCTCCCGTGGGGCGCACGAGACCCAGCTCGATCGCGGCCGGCCCCACCCCCGAGAGGATGTTGCCGCAGGTCGGTTTGAAGTCGACGAGCCGATCCTCGACCGAGACCTGCGCGAAGAAATAATCGACCTCCGCCCAGTCATCGTCCGAGGGCGAGAGCATCGCGACCTTGGTCGTCACCGCGACGCCTCCGCCGAGCCCGTCGATATTGTTCGCATGCCCCGAACCGAGCACCGCGATCAGAACCTCGGCCAGAGTCTCGCGATCGGCAGGCAGATCGGCGCGGTTGAAATAGGGGCCTCGCGAGGTGCCGCCGCGCATGAATACATAGGGAATGGCTGTCTGTTCCATCTCATTCGCTCCGTCGGATCATTTCAGGGGCCAAGGAAGATTGGCTGCGTGCTGCAGCAGGCCGGGCGGGAAATCGCGGTTCAGCGCGCCGGCCATGACGCACATCAGGGCGATGCCGCTGGCGGCGAGGATCAGCGTCTTGGGCCAGCTGGCCTGAGCGCGGATGCGCAGGAAGGTGACGAGGAACCCGGCCAGGGCGAGGATGAAGCCGACGACGTAAGTCGCCGCGATCAGCCCCGCGAACCACGCGAGCGTTCCCCACAGGCCGTAGGGCGCGTCGGCGTCCTCTCCGGAGACTTCCTTGTCCGCGAAGATCACGTCACGCTCGGCGCGCAGGATCATCTGCACCAGAAGGATCACCAGCGCCGTCAGCGTGATGCCCCCAACCACGAGCGGCACGATCTTGTCGGTCATGTTGTAGTTCGGGATCAGGCTCGCGTTGACGAGCGCAGCAATCACGTAGCCCATGACCACCAGCAGGAAGATCAGCGGCGCGCGTTTGGAGCCCGACTGGACATCACCCTCGGCCATGATCGACTTAGCCTGCCGCAGCCCGAGGAAGACCGACACCACTGTCACGATGAGCAAGACGATCACGATGGGCGAGAACAGGTAATCGACGCCCGCCGAGAAGGAATTGCGGAACCGGAAGGATGCGATCTGGAAGGCCTGGTTGGAGAATTTCTCGACCGGGTTCGACAGCACGAAGCCGATCAGGAACGCCGGACGCGACCAGTCGAACCGGCGCAGGAAGATCCCGATGAGGCCAATCGCGAACAGGGCGAGGATGTCCTCGAAATTCTGCCCTGACTGGAAGGCCGCGAAGGAAATCAGCATGAACAGGAACGGCGCGAGATAGGTGAAGCGGATCGTGGTCAGCTTCGCGATCCCGCCCGAGGCCGCGATGCAGAGCACCGTGCCCACGACATTTGCCAGCGCCAGCAGCCAGACGATCGAATAGGTGATATCGAGATTGTCCCGCAGCATGTTGGGACCGACCTCGATATCGCCAGACCCCAGCAGGGCGAGCGCGCCGATGAAGATCGCCATCGAACCCGAGCCCGGGATACCGAAGAGCAGCGTGGGGACGAGGCCGCCGCCTTCCTTGGCGTTGTTCGAACTCTCCGGCCCGATCACGCCGCGGATTTCGCCTTTGCCGAAATTCGACTTGTCTTTTGTGGTCTGAACGGCGTGGCCGTAGGCGATCCAGTCGACGACCGACCCGCCGAGCCCGGGGATCACGCCGACGATCACGCCGATCAGCGAGCAGCGGACGGAAAGCCATTTGTTGGCGACCCAGTCGCGCACGCCTTGGCTCCAGCCGGCGCCGAGCGTCGCGTCCTTGGCGATCGAGCTGTCCTGACGAAGAAGCGAGACGATTTCGGGCAAGGCGAAGATGCCGAGACCGACGATCACCAGCTGCAGCCCGTCCGTGAGATAGGGAATGTCATAGGTCGCCATGCGCAGGCTGCCGCCGGCATCGGCTTCGCCGATCGTGCCGATCAGCATGCCAAGCCCCGCGGCGGCGAGGCCCTTGAGCGCAACGCGCCCCGCGAGCACAGCGACCATCGAGAGGCCGAGGATCGAGATCATCAGCATCTCGGGCAGGCCGAAGGCCAGCACCAGCGGCCGGGCGACCATGATGAACATGGTCAGGAACAGCGCACCGACGAGACCGCCGAAGAGGGACGAAGTGAAGGCGGCCGAGAGCGCCCGCGCCGCCTGCCCTTTCTTGGCAAGCGGGAAGCCGTCGAGAACCGTCGCCTGGCTCGCCGAGGACCCGGGGATCCCCATCAGTACGGAGGCGAAGGTGTCCGAGGTCGGCACGACCGCGACCATGCCCACCATCAGGGCCAGCCCCAGCACCGGGTCCATGCCGAACATGAATGGCAGCAGGAGTGAGAGGCCGGCGATGCCGCCGAGACCGGGGAAGACCCCCACGGCCAAGCCCATGACGACCCCGAGCACCAGGTATCCCAGAACAACAGGTTGCAGAATCAGAGCCCATGCCTCGCCAAGCGCAGGCACGGCGGTTGCGAAGACATCCATCTCGCCCACCTCGAATTTTAGGATTATGAGAAAGTGAGCGGTCCGCGTCCCGCAGGAAGGGACCGCTCGGGGGTTTCGCTTAGTTCAGCGAAACGCCGTAGGCTTCTTGAAGCCAGTCGGTCACATAGGCTTTGGCTTCGGGAGATACGGTCGTGCCTTCCTTGGTCGCCTGCTCGGCGCCCTTGCCGACGAAGACGTCGTATTTACCAACCTGCTGTGCCGCGATTTTCTTGAAGTCCGGACGGTTGCGCACGGCGTCGAAGGCTTCGGTATAGGCTTCGACCACGTCATCGGGCGTGCCCTGCGGCAGGAACGCGATCTTCTGAACCGGGAAGCCCGCGATGAAGAACGCTTTCCACGAATCCCAGGCTTCGCCGGAGGTTTCGCAGCCATCGGTGGCTTCGCAAACTTCCTTGAAGGTCGGCAGATCGGGGAAGGTCGGATCGCGGACGATGTTGTTATTCTCGTCGAGCGCGCCCCAAGTCATCATCGGAACGGCCTTGCCATCCTCGACCATCGAGAGCGAGCCGCCGAGATAGCCGGTCGTCGTCTGGTAGTCGATCGTCGCCTCGCCGCGTTCGAACATCAGGCGACCGTCGCCGCGCCCCTTGATGCCGAAGACCGGCTCCACGTTCATGCCCAGCATCCGCCATGCGAGAAGCGGCACGAGGTCGAGACGGGTCGCACCCTGCGAACCGTAGATGAAGTTGAGATCCTTGAGGTTATTCGCAGACCCGTCGAATTTCTTGCCGGCCTCGGGATTGAGATAAGCCACGCCGCCCGTGCCCGATGCCATGACCGGGATCCAGTCGGAATACTCGTAGCGCACCCGCGGATCGCCGAGCAGATAGGGGAACTGCGTCGAGCCGGAGGTGCCGAACAGCAGCGTGCCGTCCTCGTAGCGCTGCTCCTGGAACCAGTTCGCGCCCTTGGTCGAGCCTGCGCCCGGCATGAACTTCACGATCACGGTAGGTTTACCCGGCAGCTCCTGCGCCAGCAGCGGCGCAAAGAAGTTGGCCCATTTCGCAGAGCCCCCCGTCTCCGAGAACGGAATGACCCATTCGATGGTCTTGCCGCTGAAGTCGACATCCGCGAGGGCCGGTGCCGACATGAAGGCGAGCGCCGCCGCAGAATATACGAATTGCTTGATGGTCATTAGTGTCCTCCCTTAGACCTTTCGAACCGGGCGGGCTCGAAGCCGGCCGGTATGTAGTTATTCTCCTCAAGGGACGAATCCCTCCTCCTACACCGGCAACATGTCGTCCTAACCTTGCGCGAAACTTGCGCAACATGACAAAGAAGTAACCATGCGCATCGCCGTCATCGAAGATAACGAGGCTCTGTCCCGCGCCATCGCCTTCCGCCTGCGGGATCGCGGCCATGCCGTGGACCTTCTGCATGACGGGCTCGAGGCCGACCGTTTCCTCGCGCAGGAAGGCGCGGATCTGATCGTTCTGGATCTGAACTTACCGGGGATGGACGGGATCGAGGTGTTGCGGGCGCTGCGCAGGCGCGGCGACGGGGCGCCGGTGATCCTGCTGACCGCGCGCTCTGAAACGGCCGAGCGGGTTGCCGGGCTGGATGCAGGGGCGGATGACTACCTCACCAAACCCTTCGAGATGGATGAACTGGAAGCCCGGTTGCGGGCGATGGCACGACGCAAGAACCTCGAATTCATGGAGCGCGACACGTTCGGTCCGCTCGTCTTCGACCGCACCAGCCGTCAGTTGATGCATGACGAAACTCCGCTCGAAATTCCGCGCAAGGAGATCGCCACGCTGGAATGTCTCCTCGAACGGCGCGGACGGATCGTCTCCAAATCGGCATTGATCACGCATGTCTACGGCACCGGCTCGGATGCCGAGGAAAGCGCGATCGAACCGCATGTCTCGCGACTGCGCAAACGACTTGAGCCATACGGAATCAAGATCAAGACGGCTCGAGGCCTGGGCTACATGCTCGAGGTGGAAGCTTCATGATCTCGCAGCCCAAGGCCATGTCCTTGCGGATGAGGCTGTTCCTCGTCATCCTCCCGCCACTCTTGCTGGTCTCGATCCTGTTAGGGTGGTGGCGCTTCTCGGTGGGGCAACGAACCTCGGAAGAGCTCTTTGATCGTAGTCTCCTCGCCGCGGCACTGGCAATTTCGCGCGATGTCGCGATCTCTGAGGGCGATGCGCTTTCGCCGAGCACCCGGGATATCATTTCGGACGCAGGCGGCGGCGAAGTCTTTTACCACGTGACCGGACCGGGCGGGATATACGTGACCGGCTACGCCTATCCGCCGCGCCCCGAAACCGACGTGCCGCAGGAGAAGCCCTATTACTATATGGCGGAATATCGCGGCGAACTGGTGCGCGTCATGCGGATGCATGAACGTCGAACGATTGGCAACATGACCGGAGAAACCGTCGTCACGGTCTGGCAACGCGCGAGCGATCGCCGTGCCTTCGCTCGCCAGTTGGCCCAACGGGCGGCAGCCGTCATCGTCGTTCTGATGGTCGCGCTGAGTCTGCTGATCTGGTTCGGTGTCCAGATCGGTCTCCGGCCTCTCAACGATCTTCAGGCCGCGATCGAGAAACGCTCGCCCGATGATCTCGCCCGCATCAAACGCCCAGTGCCTAAAGAAGTCATGGGCATCGTTACGACTCTCAACAGGCTGCTGCTGCAGATGCGTCGAAGCATAGAAACCCATCAAGCCTTCATTTCCGATGCGGCCCATCAGCTTCGCAATCCTGCTTCCGCCCTCCTCGCACTGGCCGAGACTTTGCCGGGCGTGCGCGATCCAGCCGAACGCGAGGCGCGCCAGCAGGATCTAATCGAGGCGGCGCGCAACTCCGCCCGACTGGCGGACCAACTCCTCTCGCTCGAGCGGCTTCGCTACGAAGGCGGGGACACCATTGAGGCGTTCGACCTGAATACGGTCGTGGAAGAGGCCTGCCGCAGCTTTGGCTCCGCGGCGCTTTCGCGTGACATCGAATTCGAACTCGAAACGTCCCCCGAGCCCCTTCCCGTGAGCGGCGACCCTGTTCTGATCGGTGAGGCGGTGCGGAACTTGCTGGAGAACGCCCTTCACCACGGCGGCCCGACAATGACCCGTATCGCGGTTAGAACGGAACAATCCGGGGGGGAAGCCATAATCACAGTGCAAGACGACGGAGTCGGCATCCCGCTCGATCAAGAAGAGACCGCATTTCGGCGCTTCTCCCAGCTTAGGAACGGGCAAGGCACCGGTCTTGGTCTCGCGATAGTCGAACAGATTTTGCACCGCCACAAAGGGGAGGTGAGACTAGCCCCCTGCGACCGCGGAACTCGCGTCCGACTGACGCTTCCGCTTGCCGCGTGTCTCCCGGGCGACTGTTGAAGCGACCTCCGCAGAGGGCACTGCGAGTGTTAGGATGAGTGTCCGTTTGACGTTCGAAGCGGATGCTAACTCGCTGGAAACGCAAGGACCGCTTTGGGCCGAAGTGGCCCACCCAGCTCTGCGGTGCCCGTCAAGCACGCCGAGCTGCTGAAGCTACGTGGCCGTATTTTCGCGCCTGTGCAGTTGCTTCACCTTCCATAGATACCCTGCGCGTCCGAGAGAGAACGTTTGACGGCTACCACTTTATCTTGGGAAGGCTGCACATCATTACCCTTGCTCGTCGGTAAAGAAGGGATCGTCGGCGTTCTTCAGGCTGCACACGTTGCCGTCCGGATCGATGAACGCGCCGGTCGTGCCCCAGTCGTGCATTTTGACTTCGACTGGCACGCCTTGAGCCTCCAGCAGGCTGGCTGCAGCCTTCACGTCTGAGACGTTGAAGCGCAACGCAACCGGGTTCTGAGAAATGTCTTTCCGGGTGACTTCGGCGCGTCCGCCGGTCTCGATCATCAAATATCCGTCGCCGAAGCGAAGGCAGGTCAGCCCTGGCTTTTCATACCAAAGCGGCAGACCGAGCTTGGTTTGATAAAACTCTACGCAGGCCTCGTAGCGTTCGGTGAAGAGGATGAGGCCATGACATTCGATCATGTCTGTCAACTTGTTCGCGGGCGCGGTTTCGCTGTCGATTTCGACGGGCATTTCTGATCTCCTGTCAGTGCAATTCGTTATATCGCGTCGCGTCCGGCGGCGCGGGTGGTAGGCCAACGTCGCGCCGGATATGCGAGCAAAGGGTAGTCGTAGCGATCGATTTGGATCTCTGCCGTGACCGCAGCAACGCCCACAACAGCGCGCAAACGACAGACGTCGCTCTATGGCGGCGGAGCAAGCAATGAAGTTCATCGCGCAGCTGCAAAGCTTGCGGGTGCGCCTCTGGCGTCATGATGCGCTCCCAACGTTCAGCCGGTCTCGACTGCTTCCTACCTGTCCCGGCATGTGGAAAGCCTGCGACTTTTGAGCCGAAGGATAAGCGTGAATCTGTCGCATTGGTTTTCTCCGTTGACTGTCGAATGAGCGGCGTTCTAAAAGTTCAAGCCAACTTGAGGTCAATGCTGAAATTTGAGAAACGACCGGACCATGGAAACGACGCTGACCATCAATCAAATTTCACGCCGCAGCGGCATCGCCTCCTCGGCGCTGCGCTATTACGAGGAGCGCGGGCTCATTTCGTCCGAGCGGGCTGGCTCCGGGCACAGACGCTTCCCACGCCACGTTCTGCGGCGCCTCGCCTTTATCACTTTCGCTCAGACCCTCGGCATGACGCTTGAAGAGATCAAAACCGAACTCGACAAGCTGCCGACAGACCATGTTCCGACCGGGGAAGACTGGGCGGCGCTGTCAGAGAAGTGGACGCACCGGGTCGACGAGCAGATTGCCCAACTTCAGCGCCTGCGAAAGACTCTGACCGCTTGCATCGGCTGCGGCTGCCTCTCCTTGAAATCTTGCGAGATGTTCAATCCCAAGGATGAGCTGCGTCAGCGTGGAACGGGCCCAAGAAAGTGGATCGAGGATATCTGAGAGCGTGGCAAAGGCACGGCCGAAAATTAGTGCGATCATCAAAAAGATTTGGGTGAATTCGAAATAGACGTCAGTTTTCACAGCGGCATCCCGTTTGACGCTGAACGATCTCACTGATCGTCGATATGCCGATCATCGGCATTAGGGTGTGCGTGAGATGTTGACGCTCGCGTTGCTCCTTGTGAGGCTTTGCGCCGGAAGTCGGGGCGTGTCGGGGGGTTTAGGAATGGATAACGAGGTGCACGGAAAGTGCCAGTGTGGAGCCGTAAGGTTTCGTATATCGGGAGAGTTCGAGAGCTTCTTCCTGTGCCATTGCGGACGCTGCCGCAAAGATAGCGGCACGGCCCATTCCGCGAACCTGTTTTCATCGACTGCTGAGATCACCTGGATGTCCGGGGCGGAAAACATCAGGGTGTTTCGCGTTCCCGGGACAGAGCATGTGAAGAGCTTCTGTGCAGACTGCGGGTCGGCGCTGCCGTTCTCTCAAGCGCATGATGGCTCGCTCGTCGTCCCAGCGGGCTCACTCGATAGCCCGCTCGAAATTCGACCCACCGCCCATATTTGCGTTTCCAGCCGCGCGAACTGGGACAATGACCTGGCCTCGATCGAAAGGCACGACGGGCTTCCCGGTCGATCCGAGTAGGTTGGGGCCCCGTCACGCACTGCATCCAGAGAAGGAAAAGCGCCTCTCACAGCGTCCTTATATTCGTGCCGTTCTTGCCCCCGCCTGAGCGACCGCAGCTGTGATTTCGGCCGCCTTCCTCGGGGAAGAGATCGATTGTCGGCGAACCGAAGAAAACGCTGATCGCGAAGAGCATACTGGTTTCCAAGGCGAAGGTGGGCACCCGCGTCTACCCGACCACGGAATGGAACATGTTCGACACGGGCGTGCTGCGCTGACACACGATGCAGCGGCGCCCGGTTTCCTTTCTGGCCGCCTTGTCGGCGCATTGCGATGCGTTGGAGGTTGCCGCGAGCCGCGGTGAGTTCGCGCTCGCGGTTCTCGATCTCCATCGCCAGATCCTGCGTCTGTCGGGTAACCGTTTTCTCCAGTCACTCTGCGATCCCCTGCAGACCGCGCTCTATTCGCTCTTGGCGAGCGAGACCGAAGACCAGAAGCGCGGACCGTCCAAAATGGCCAAGGTCGTCGCCCTTCATAGCGCAATCGTCAGGGCCGTCGAAAACCGCGAGCCGGAGGCCGCAAAGAAAGCGATGAAAGCCGTCCTGGAGCGCTCCAGCGATGAATGTCTACGCTCCCGCGGGATGGGCTGAGCCCAGCTCCGCCCCGAGAAAATTGGACCGTTTGAAACTGGAATTTTCCGCTACGCTTCCTTGGCTGTAAGAGAAGTGCAATCGCAAGAAGGCGAGCAAAGCACGGCGCGACAGGCAACAAGGCCCCGATCACGCTGACGAAATCGGGGTGGCGTCACCAGCCCGCCACCCTGATCAAAGCCGGCGACATCCTCCTCTACCGCTGCGCGCGTCGCGTGGGTACAGAGCCAGCTCGGCATGCAACAGCTCCAAAAGAACGTGCCGTCGCCGATCTCAGCGCTGACCAAGCTCTGTAACGTCATGGCATCAGACGTAACCTCTTTCGCGTCCGAAGGTGCCCTTACCCAAGGGTGAGCCCCTTGCGCAGTGCGATCAGGTCAATGTCACGGGAGACGAAAACGGCGCCGGCCTCGAGCGCACGCTGATAGACCTCGTCGTCGGTGGTCAGGATGCCCGGCGGCAGGCCCGCGGCGCGGATGCGCGTGATCGCATCTAGCACCGCCGCAGTAGTCTCGGGGTGCGAAGGCTCGCCCGGGTGCCCAAGCGAGGCGGCCAGATCCGCAGGTCCGACGAAGATTCCGTCAACCCCGGGCACGGCCGCGATCTCTTCGAGATTGGAGAGGCCCTCGACGCTCTCGATCTGTACGACAAGACATATCTCTTCACGTGCGACCTTGTGATAGCCCGGGACCGTCGCGAAGCGCGTGGCGCGGTTCATGCCGGAGACCCCACGCATGCCCCGCGGCGGATATTCGACCGCCGCCACCGCAGCGCGCGCCATCTCTGCGTCGTGCACCATCGGCACGAGGATCGTCTGCGCGCCGAGGTCGAGGATTTTCTTGATCTCCGCCGCGTCGAGAGAGCCGGGCCGCACGATCGGCGAGAGAGGATACGGGGCCACCGCCTGCAGCAGCGGCAAAACACTGCGCGGGTCGAGCGCCGAATGCTCGGTGTCGAACATCATCCAGTCGTAACCGCAGCCGGCGATCAGCTCGGTGGCGAGCGGATCGCTCATCGTGCACCAACAGCCCCGCTGGACCTCGAAGGCTTTCAGCGCGGCTTTGAACGAATTCCTTGGCAGATCGACCATCGTGACTTTCTCTCTTGTTGACCTCGGCACGCGCGGGAGGGATGCCCGGGGCCGTCTTGAAAAGGTTGGTTCGGAGCTTATTCGAAACAGACGCGGGTCGCACTTCGCAAACAGCGATCCGCCGGATTTGGATGACGTGCCGTCTCAGTCGAAGGCAATAGCGACGTTCCCGAAGGTGCCGAAATCGGCCTCGATCCGGGTCCCGGGCGGGCACTCGATCGGCGCGATGAACGAGCCCGACAGGATCACCTGCCCCGCCTCGATCCGCTGGCCGTATTGGCCCATTCGCCGCGCGAGCCAGACCAGCCCCTGCACCGGATCGTCCAGCACCGCCGCGCCTAGCCCGGTAGTTTCGACCTCGCCATCCTTGCGAAGGATCGCACCGGTCCAGCGCAGGTCGACCTTGGCCGGATCGTGGCGCGCCTCGCCCAGCACGATCCCCGCATTCGCCGCGTTGTCCGACACGGTATCGACAATCACACGCGCCTGCCCGGTCGCGGGATCGGCGCGCAGAATGCGGGTGTCGAGGATCTCCAGCGACGGGGCCACGTAATCGGTCGCCGCCAGCACCGCAGCGCGATCCGCCGTGGCATCGAGCGGCGCTTTCATCACGAAGGCGATCTCGGCCTCGACCCGCGGCTGGATGAAACGGCCCGCGGGCACGGTTGCGCCATTGGCGAACAGCATATCATCATAGAGCACGCCCGAATCCGGCGTCTCGATCTTCAGCGCGGCTTGCATCACCTTTGAGGTCAAACCGATCTTCCAGCCAAGGATCGACCGCCCCGCCGCCAGCTTGCGCGCCAATTGCGCCGACTGGATCGCATAGGCGTCGTCAAGCGTCATCTCCGGATGGCGCAGGCTCAGCAGCCCGATCTGTCTGCGCGCCTCTTCGGCGGCCAGCAACTCGTCGGCGGCCTGCGCGATCTGATCGGGGCTCAGCATGTCGGCTCATCCGCGACGGAGTTGCGCAACGAACCGATGCCTTCGGCCTCGACCTCGATCACGTCGCCCGGTTGCAGCCAGATCGGCGGATCGAACCGCGCTCCCGCCCCGGTCGGCGTGCCACACACGATCACGTCGCCTGGCGCCAGCGTCGTGAAGGTGGACACGTAATTCACGATATAGCGGAAATCGAAGATCATCCGGCCTGTGCGGTCTTTTTGCCTGATCTCGCCATTGACGCGGGTGGTCAGCTCGATGTCGTCCAGTTGCGCGGCCTCGCGGAACGGCACCAGCCACGGGCCCATCGCGCCTGAGCGGTCCCAGTTCTTGCCCTGGGTCACGTTGAATTTCGCATGGCGCACCCAGTCGCGGATCGTGCCCTCGTTGCACAGGGTCAGCGCGGCGATGTGATCGTAGGCGTCTTCCTTCGCGATCCGGCGACCCGCCTTGCCGATCACGATCGCCACCTCGCCCTCGTAATCGAGTTGCGAGCTTTCCGGCGGACGGATCAGCGGCTGGCCATGCCCGGTGAAGCTGCGCGGGAAGCGGATGAACATCGAGGGATAAGGCGGCGCGGCCTGCCCGTCCTTGTATTCCGCGTTGCGGTCGGGAAAGTTCACCCCGATGCAGATCAGCTTTTCAGGCGCGGCCATCGGGATCAGGAACTCGACCTCGTCGGCGCGGCAATCAGGCGCGCGGCCCTCCGCCGCCGCGATCACCTCTTCCAGCGCGCCGGCCTCGACGACCTGCTGCAGGGTCGCGAACCGCGCGCCGAACTCCGGCGTCAGATCGACGATGCCGCCATCCTGCACCACGCCGTAGCGATCCGTGCCAACGGTGCGAAACGCCGCGATGCGCGGCAGTGTCAGCGTCATGACATTCCTTCCTGTGAAAGTCCCAGGCCATCGAGAATGGCGCTGTAGGCGATGTCGATATCGGCTTCGCGCATCGCGAAGGACCCGGCCTGGAAGCGGATCGCAAGCTGGCTGCCGACCCGCGTTTGGGTAAGGTAGATGCGCCCGTCATCGTTGATCGCGCTCAGATGCGAGATCGTATCGTCGTCCGATGCGCCCGCGCGGCGAAACGAGAACAGCGACAGCACCGGGGCGGTCACGATCTCAACGCCCGGGGTTGCAGCCAGCCGGTCATGCAGCATCCCCGCCCAGCGAACGTGATCGCGGATCATCGCGCGCAGCCCCTCAAGCCCGTGAAAGCGCAGCAGGAACCACAGCTTGAGCGCGCGGAAACGGCGCCCCAGGGGGACGGACCATTCGGAATAGTTGACGACCCCATCGCGACCATGGGTCTTGAGATACTCGGGCTGGATCGCCAGCGTGCGCACCAGCATCTCGGGGTCGCGAATGAAATGGGCCGAGCAGTCGAAAGACGCGCCCAACCATTTATGCGGATTGAAGACGACGGAATCCGCACCCTCGATCCCGGCCCAAAGCGTGCGGAACTCGGGACAGATCATTGCGGAACCCGCCCAGGCCGCATCGACATGGATCAACAGATCATGGGCATGCGCGACCGCGACCAGCTCGCCAATATCGTCGCAGGCCCCGGTGCTGGTCGCCCCGACGCAGCCGATTACCCCGGCGGGCTGATACCCGGCCGCCAGGTCCGCGCGGATCGCCGCCTCCAGCGCTTCGGGCGGGAGCGCGCCACTACGCGGATCGGCGGGCAGTTTCACAAGGTTGTCCTGCCCGATCCCCGCGATCCAGATCGCCCGATCGATGGAGGAATGCACCTGATCCGAGCAATAGATCCGCAGGCGTAGCGCTTGACTGAGCCCCGCGCGATTTCCCTGCCAGCCCAACGTACGCTCGCGCATCATCAAGACCGCCGCCAGCGTCGCGGACGAGGCGCTGTCCTGAATGACGCCCGAGAACGCCTCGGGCAGCCCCAGCGCGTCGCGCAGCCATTCCATCATCCGGGTTTCCAGCTCGGTCGCGGCCGGAGAGGTCTGCCACAGCATGCATTGCGCGGCCATAGCGGTGACCAGATATTCCGCCACCACCGAGACAGGGGCGGCATTGCTGGGAAAGTAAGCGAAGAAGCGCGGATGCTGCCAATGGGTCATGCCCGGCTCGATCAGGCTCTCGAACTCGTCAAAGATCCGCTCCATTTCGCAGCCGTTCTCGGGCGGCCTGGGCGGGATCGCGCGGTAGATCTCGCCGGGCGTCGTGCGCGCGCGCACCGGGCGGGCATCGAGTGTTTCGCGATATTTAACGCCCCATTCCGCCGCGCGCCGCGACCATGTCTCGAAATCCTGAGCATCCATCCTGTCTCTCCTGCAAGGGTCTCGTGTACGGGGCCCGCTCACGGCGCGATGATCGGAGTGGCCTTCATGTCGCTGGCGACCGGCTCGACATCCTGAAACCGCGAGCCATGCTCGAACCACGAGCGCGGAGCGGGCGCCCCCCACAGCGTCTGACGCTGCGGGTCCTTCAGATCCCAGCGGATCGCCTCGAGATCGGAATCGACGGTCTGATAATCCGAGCAGTAGATCTCGATCCGGTGACCATCGGGATCGAGGATATACAGGAAGAACGCGTTCGAAATGCCGTGGCGGCCCGGTCCGCGCTCGATATTGGCGACATAGCCGGTGGTCGACATCAGGTCGAGCAGATCGATGATGTTGAGCGGCGTCGGCACCCAGAACGCGGTGTGATGCAAACGCGGGCCAAGCCCATTCGTGAAGGCGATGTCATGCACCCCGCCCTTGCGATGGGTCCATGCCGCCCAAAGCCGCCCGCTCTCTTCGTCCTCGGTATATTCGGTGACGCGGAAACCGATGCGATTGTAAAACTCGACCGCCTTGTCGACATCGCTGGCAAAGCAGTTGAAATGGTCGATCCGGAGCGGTTTGACGCCGTGATAGAGGGCGTATTTCTGGTGGATCGGCTCCAGCCGGTCCATCCGGAAATAGAACTCGATCGGCATGCCGAAACAGTCATGGGTGCGCAGGGTGCGGCCTTGATAAGGGCGCTCGACCCATTCGACCGAATGACCCTCGGCCTCGAACCAGTCATGCGCCTTGTCCAGCTCGCCCTCGTCGAACAGCTTGAAGGCGAGCGAGCGCACATTGGCCTCGGGCGTCTTGACCAGCACGACCGAGTGATGCCCGCGCTCTTCCATCGCACGCAGGAAGATATGACGATCGTCCTCGTCGGTCACCTGAAGCCCCAGCGTATCGACATAGAAGGCGCGGCTGGCGGCCAGATCGGTCACGCCGAAGACGACATGGCTGAGACGGATGATGTTGAACGGTGGATACAGGTTCGGGGCCGGAATGGGCATGTCTCGCTCCCTTGAGGAAAGATCGGGGCGGCCTCCTCCGACCGCCCTCTGTCGTTAGCCGAGGCGCGGCACGCGATGTGCCTGACGCGGGAAGGAAACGTTGACCGTCTCCATATAGAAATCGAAGGACCAGTCGCCGCCATCGCGCCCGATGCCGCTAGCCTTCACGCCGCCGAACGGGCTGGGCAGATGGCGCACGTTCTCTGAATTCACCCAAATCATGCCCGCCTCCAGCGCGTCGGTCATCCGCATGGCGCGATCCAGATCGGCAGTCCACAGATAGGCGGCCAACCCGTAATCGACGTCATTGGCCAAGGCGAGCGCCTCATCCTCGTCGGCGAAGGGGATCGCGGTCAGCACCGGGCCGAAGATTTCCTCCTGCGCAATGGTCATGTCGTTACGGGCTTGCGTGAACAGCGTGGGCGCGACGTAGCAGCCCTGATCGCCGACTTTCTTGGCGCCGGTCGCGATCGTCGCGCCTTCCTTGCGCGCGGTCTCGAAATAGGACAGCACCTTGGCCTCATGCTCGGGATGGATCAGCGGGCCGACCACCGTTTCAGGGTCGAGCGGATGGCCGACCTTGATATTCGCCGCCACCTTGGCGACGCGCGTGCAGACCTCGTCGTAGATGTTCTCCTGCACCAGAAGCCGAGAGGACGAGGTGCAGCGTTCGCCGTTGAGAGAGTAGATCATAAAGCTCGCGGCATCGACGGCGCGGTCGATGTCAGCATCGTCGAACACGATCACGGGGTTCTTCCCGCCGAGCTCGAAATGCACGCGCTTCAGCGTCGCCGCGCCCTGCGCCATGATCATCGAACCGGTGCGGCTTTCGCCCACGAACGCAATCGCCTTGATGTCGGGATGTTCGGTCAGCCGCTTGCCCGCATCCTCGCCGTAGCCGTTAACGAGGTTCAGAACCCCTCTCGGCAGCCCGGCCTCCTCGGCGATCTCGACCAGCAGCTTGGCGGTCATCGGCGAAAATTCGGCAGGCTTGTGCACCACCGTGCAGCCAGCCGCCAGCGCGGGGGCGATCTTCCAGGTGGATAGCATGAAGGGCGTGTTCCACGGGGTGATGACGCCCACGGGGCCGATCGGGCGGCGCGAGGTCACGTTCATCTGCGTCGCGTTGCGCAGAGCCTGACCATCCTCGGCCGCCGGAGCCTTATCCGCGAAGAACCGGAAATTGGCCGCACCACGCAGTGCCGCTTTCGACATGAAGCGCAGCGCCTGTCCGGTGTCGAGGCATTCGGTAAAGGCGATGCGCTCGGCATTCGCCTCGATCGCCTCGGCGACTTTGATCAGGAGCTTGCGGCGGTCGGTCCCGGGCATCTTGCTCCAGGTCTTGAACGCCTCTTTCGCAGCGGCGACCGCGCGGTCGATATCCTCGACCCCGCCTTTCGCGACCTTTGCCAGCGGCTTCAGATCGACGGGCGACAGCGTGTCGAACGTGGCACCGGATGCGGCCGCGACGCTTTCGCCTCCGATGTGATTGCGCACGCCGGTTTGCGCGAAATGCGCGATATAGCCTTCGGCACGGCGCAGGTTTTCCGTCAGATCGGTCATCACTTACCCTTGGCTTGGCCCGACAGGCGGGCGTGGATCGGTGTCTGCTTCCAGCTCAGCTCCGGATCGATCACCCGGATTTCGAGCGAGAGCGCGAAATGTTCGGTGGCCAGCGGACCGGCAAGCGCGGTCTGGGCGGCGGCAAAAATCGCGTCGCCCCCCGCGCGCAAGGTCGCCGTGTCCCGCCCTGCCCCCACCGAAAGCGTCAGCGCGGCGAAGTCGTTCTCCGGCAATCCGTCGGCCACGACCGCATGATCGGCGCGGAAGGCGCGCACTCGGATTCCGGCCACCGGGAACAGACCACATTCGACCATCGCGGCATGCAGCGCATGGCAGACCGCCGACATATCGACGCGCTCCGCCAGCCCTGCGGAATATTCGATCTTGAGATGCGGCACGATTCTCCTCCCGTGCTTTTCATTAACATGTTAAGCTTATCCAGACTTGTCAACTGCTCCAAACCCACCGATTTTGCGCGCCACCTGACAGGAACGAGGTTTCGATGCCCCAAGACAGCGCCCCCCGACAGCGGCCCGACGGGTTCGAGTTGAACGCCCCGCGTCGCTCCTTGCCGATCGCCCTGCTGCGGGCGCGGGAATTGGTGATGGAGCGGTTCCGCCCGATGCTCAACGCGCATGACGTGACCGAGCAGCAATGGCGCGTGTTGCGGGTGCTGCGCGAGAGCGGACCGCTCGACGCCACGATGCTGGCCGAACGTGCCTGCGTGCTGGCCCCTTCGCTGACCCGGATGCTGCGCGCGCTCGAGACTCGTGGATTGATCGAAATCCGCCGCGACGGCGAAGACCGCAGACGGGCCCGCGTCGGCCTGAGCGAGGCCGGCACCGCCTTCCTTCGTGACGTCTCGCCGCAAAGCGCAGAGATCTATGCCAAGCTCGAGGCCGAAATCGGCGCAGAGCGGATCACCCGGCTTCTCGATGAGCTTGAAGCTTTCGTCGCCGCGCTGGAACATGACGAGCGCGCGTGAAACAGCCCGGATTGGCGCGCGCTTCGCGATCCCGCCCTCCAGTGCCGCGGCGCATCCCGAGGAAACCCCGCGTCAAGCGGTGAATGCGATGAATTGAAATCGCCCGGCCCAAAGCAGCCGACCGGGCGTTCTGCGATCAGACCGCCGCGAGACCCGCATCGAGGGCGTTGAGGATCGTCGCAATATTGCCTTCGGTCACGATCAACGAGGGCGACAGGATCACGTTGTTGCCCGACACCCGAACCATTGCGCCCGTTTCGTAGGCACCGCGGTGGACCTTGGCGATGCTGGCCTTGTCGATCGGCGCCTTGGTCGCGCGGTCCGAAACCAGCTCCAGCGCGCACATCAAGCCACGCCCACCCCGCACATCGCCCACGATGTCGTGTTTCTCCTGAAGCGCCAAGAGCCCTTCGTGAAGCTGCGTTCCACGGGCTGCCGCGTTGTCCTTGACGTTGAGCGCCTGCGTTTCCTTCAGGCAGGCGATAGCCGCCGCCGCGCCGACCGGATGGCCCGAATAGGTGTAGCCCGACCCGATCGCCGCCTTGCCGCTGGTGTCGGATTCGAAGACTTCCGCGACGCGGCCCGAGATCATCACGGCGCCGAAGGGGAAATAGCCGTTGGTGATCGCCTTGGCGGTGGTCATCATGTCCGGCTGAACGCCCCAGAGCCGCGAACCCGACCATGCGCCAGTGCGACCGAAGGCGGTGATCACCTCGTCGGCGATCAGTAGAATGCCGTATTTGTCACAGATCGCGCGCACGCCGGGCATGAAGCTTTCGTGGGGAACGATCACGCCGCCTGCGCCCAGGATCGGCTCCATGATCATCGCGGCGATCGTCTCCGCGCCCTGGAACTTGATCTCGTCTTCCAGCGCGGCGAGGCAAAGCTGGGCCAGCTTCTCGGGATCTGTCTCGTTGAAGGGGTTGCGATAAGTATAGGGTGCCGGGATGTGGTAGCAGCCCGGCATCAGCGGTTCGTACTGGGTTCGGAAATTGGCGTTGCCGTTGACGCTCGCGCCCAACGTATGGGTGCCGTGATAGCCCTTCTTGAGCGAGAGGTATTTCACCCGCCCCGCCTCGCCGCGCACCTTGTGATATTGCCGCGCCAGACGCAGCGCGATCTCGACCGAATCCGAACCGCCCGAAGTGTAGAAGGCGCGCTCCAGCCCGTCGGGGGCGAAGAATTCGGCGAGCATCTCCCCCAGTTCGATCACCGCGTCATTCGTGGTGCCGCGAAAGATCGAGTAATAGGGCAGACGGTCGAGCTGCGCGGCAATGGCGTCCTTCACCGGCTGGCACGAGAACCCTAGATTGACGTTCCACAGCCCGCCCACGCCGTCGACCGTCTTGTGGCCATCGACATCGGTGATCGTCACACCGTCGCCGGCGACGATGATCTCGGGCAGGTTCTTCTGGCTATCCGCAGGGTGCGCCATCGGGTGCCAGATCGAACGGGCGTTACGCTCTTTCAGGAAATTCTCGTCTTTCATGTCGGTCCTCATCATAGGCCCAACAGGCGCAGCGCGGTGGCGTAGCCCTGGGCGGGAGATTGCACGTCGAAGTGAACGGGGATCATGCCGACAGCCTCGGCGCCGCGAATGTTGCGCAGCTGGTCATCGACGAAAACGCAGGCTTCGGCCGGAAGGCCGAGCGCGTCGAGCACACCTTGATAGGCGCGCGGATCGGGTTTCAGAATCTTGGTGTAAGTCGCGTCGATCACGGCGTCAAAGCGGCGCAGGAAGGGCAGCTTCTTGGGGAAGTCGGCGCCGTAGAACAGGTCGAGCTCGTTGGACAGGATAGCGAGGCGGCACCCTGCAGCCTCGGCCTTGTCGATCGCCGCGAGGAATTCCGGGCGGATCACGTCGGCAGGGCTCGCCCCGCGCGCCGCGCGCACGAAATCGGACATCTCGCTCCAATCGCATCCGACCAGAGCCGCCACCTCCTGCGTGCGCTGGCGCCAATAGTCGCGCTCCGAGATTTCATCTGCCTGCATCGCGCGCCAGAGCGGGTCGGTCTGAGGCTCGAACGGACCGCGCCAGTTCAAGCTTCCCGAAGCGAGCCCCAACGCAACCTCGGTCAGATCATGCGTTTCGAAAAGCGTGCGTGAGATCACGCCACCGAAGTCGAGCACGAGCGCGCGCTCAGCCATGCGACACCTCGCGCTGTTGATAATCCGCAGGAAGCGAACCGCCCATGAGCTCGGACAGACGGGGCACCCATTTTCGCAGCGCCTCCACCATGGCTGCGCGTTTGTCGCCCACCGCGCGCGACGAAGGGACCGCGATCGAAACCGCGCCGATCACCGCGCCACCGAGCCCGAAAATCGGCCCCGCGAGGGAGGAAACCTCGTCGTCGAAGCCCTTCTCCACCCAGACGCTGCCATTGGCACGGCATTCCGCCAGCTTTTCGCGCAGACTATCGGGATCGACGACGGTCTGGGCGGTGAAGCTCTCGAGCGGCGCATCCAGAACCCGCGCCCGTAGATCGTCTCCGCCGAAGCAGAGCATCACCAAACCAGAGGCGGTCGCGTGCAGGGGCAGAAGCTGCGACTCGTCGAACGCGACCTGCGTCCCGTGCAGGCGCGGATCGTGATGCACGACCGGCGACAGCTGTTGGCCTTGCAACAGAGAGACATGGACCAGCTCGCCGACCTCCTGCGCCATCTCTTCGATGAACGGACGCAATACCGACCGCAGCGGCATATTCGCTTCGCGCACGCCATAGAGACGCAGAATCGCGGGGCCCAGCCGATAGCGACGCGTCTCCGGGTTCTGTTCCAGAAAGCCGCATTCGGCCAGTTCGACGAGATGGCGGTGCACGGTGGCCTTATCGCGCTGCGTGAGGCGAACATACTCGCCGAGCCCGATCTCGGGACGCTGAGTGGAAATATAATCCAGCAATTCCAATGCCTTTTTGATCGTTCCCATCGAGCCCTTTGGCAGCCTCCCGTAAAATTTCCGTTCGTTGCAACTGAAACGTTGACAGAAAAGAAAACCCGATGCAAGAATATTTGCTACCAACGGTTCAAATAATAAACCACTCAACAGGAGAGCTTCATGACGTCGACCTTCAAGCTGCTGGCAGGGGCGCTCGCCCTCGGCCTCCCGCTTGCCGCGGGCCTGCCCGCGCAGGCCGAGTATCCAGAGAAACCCGTCGAATTCGTCGTTCCGTTCCCGCCGGGCGATCTGGAAGACGTGCTGACCCGGATGATCGCGGACGAGTTCCAGAAGACCTATGGCGTTCCCGCTGCCGTGGTGAACAAGCCCGGCGGCGGCGGCGGCCCCTTCCCCGGTGCGGCCGAAGTCGCGCAGGCGCCCGCCGATGGCTACACTATCGGTTCTTTCGTGATCGACGTGCCGGTGGTCGGCCCTTCGGTCGGCATCCCCGCGCTCAGCCCCGATCCGTTCGAGCCGGTGGGCATCTTCCTGACCTACCCGTTCGTCATCGCGGCCTCCAAGGACGCGCCTTACGCGACGATCGATGAACTCGCGACCTACGCCAAGGACCACGATGTCGCCCTGGGGCATTTCGGTTCCTTCCTGATCCCGACGCAGGTGACCTTCGCGCTCGCAAAGAAGAAGGGTTTCGATTTCGGCTCCGAGGCTGCGTTCGACGCGCTGGACTGCAACACGCTGGCTTCGGGCGATGCGGACGTGATCAACACGACGCTGCAACTGATCCTGCCCTGCCTCGACGATGTGAACGTGATGGCCTCGATCGGAGAGAAGCGCATTCCGCTGACGCCCGACACGCCGACCGTCGGCGAGCTGGAACCGGATCTCGACCTGGCGCTGTGGGATGGCCTCTTCGTCAAGAAAGGCACCCCCGAAGACGTGCGCCAGAAGATCGCCGCCGTCGCCGAAAAGGTCATGAGTTCGGACAAGGCCAAGGAACTGGCCGATCAGACCGGTGCGCTGGTCTACTGGCAGGATGCGGCGACCGCGCAGCAGCGCATCGCGCATGATAGTGAAACCCTCGGCACGATCGACGGTCTCATCAATGGCGAATGAGCCGTCCTCCTCGGGTCCCGCGCGCAAGGAACCACCGCGCGCGGGTGCCCGCTCGGTCCGGGCGATCCGCACCAAGAACCTGGAAGATCTGTTCAAACGCTATCGCCGTCCCGGAGACATGGCCTTCGCCGTGCTGTTCTTCGCACTCTCGATCGGATTGCTGATCGCCCTGCCCTGGCAGACCGAATGGGTCAAGCGCACCAAGACCTACGCACAGCCCGCATTCTGGCCGATGGTCTCGATCTTCGCGATGGTCGTGTTCAGCATGTTTCACCTGCTCGGCTCGTTCGTCTCGGAGCGCATTCCCGGGCGCTGGCGCGAAGTCGCGCAATGGCTGCGCTCGCTCGAATATGCCGTGTGGTTCATGGTCTATGTCGCGCTGGTGCCGCTCATCGGCTACCTGCTCGCCACGATCCTGTTCAGCTGCACGATGACGCTGCGCCTCGGCTATCGCGGCTGGCGCTGGATGCTGGTCTCCGTGCTGTTTTCCGTTGTCGTCGTGGTGCTTTTCAAAAGCTTCCTGCAAGTAAAAATTCCTGCCGGAATGATCTACGAGGCCGCGCCTGCGCCCTTCCGCGCAATTCTGATGACCTACTTCTAAGGAGCGTCCCTGATGGACATGCTGCTTTCCGGCGCAGAGATGCTGATGCGCCTCGACGTTATGGTCGCTCTCTTGATCGGCTCGATCGGCGGGGTGGTCATCGGTGCGATCCCCGGTGTCGGCCCTGCCGTCGCGATCGCCATCCTGCTGCCCGCGACCTTCGCAATGCCGCCGCTGGTCGGCTTGACCATGCTGCTGGGCATCTACGGCTCGTCGATGTTTGGCGGCTCGCTTCCCGCGATCCTGATCAACACGCCCGGTACGGCAGTCAACGCATTGACCACCTATGACGGCCACCCGATGACGAAGAAGGGCGAAGCGCTGCGCGCGCTCGGCCTCGCCTATGGTGCCTCGTTCTTCGGTGGCATCGCCTCGATCATCGCTCTGATCCTGCTCTCGCCGGTGCTTGCGAAGATCGCGCCGATGTTCGGCTCGCGCGAGATTTTCCTGGCCGCACTGCTGGGCATCGTCCTGGTGATCCTCGCCCATCGCGGCCAGACTTTCGCGGCCGGCATGCTGGCGGCCTTCGGGATATTTCTGCAGACCGTAGGTCTGGAGCCCGTCAAATACACGATGCGCTTCACCTTTGGTTTCGACTTCCTCAACTCGGGCTTCGACCTGATCGTGGTGGTCCTCGGACTGTTCGCGCTGAGCCAGGCGTTCCTGCTGCTGATTGAGCCGGAATCCGCACCGCATGCGCAACGCATCGAAGGCTCGATGGGACGCGCGATGATGGGTGTGCTGCGCCACAAGCGGGTGGCGGGGTTTGCCGCGAGTTGCGGCGTGATGATGGGGATGATCCCCGGCGTCGGCGAGTTTACCGCGCAGTTTCTATCTTACACCTACGCGCAGAAGACCTCGAAGACGCCCGAGGAATTCGGCAAGGGCAGCCCTGAAGGCCTGATCGCCTCGGAGGCCGCAAATAACGCAGTGCCTGCCGCGGCAATGATCCCGCTTCTGGCGCTTGGCATTCCCGGTGAGGCCCTGACCGCGATGATGCTGTCGGTCTTCTACGTCCATAACGTGATCCCCGGCCCGCAGCTGTTCCAGAACAAGCTCGATTTCGTCTACGCGCTCTATATCGCGATGATCCTGCTCAACATCATCGTGGTGCTGTTCATGCTCGTCTCGTCGAACTGGCTGCTCAAGATCATCCAGATCCCGACGCGTTTCCTCGGCATGATGATCCTCGTGCTCAGCTTCGTGGGCGTCTATTCGTTGCGCAATTCGATCGTGGACTGCGCGATTGCTGCGGCGTTTGGCGTCCTCGGCCTGATCCTGAAACGGCAAAACCTGCCGATCGTGCCGATAGTTCTGGGCATGGTTCTGGGCGGCATCATGGAGACCAAGCTGCGGTCGTCGATGGCCCGCGTGCACGTGCCGATCGACTTCTTCGACCGCCCGATCGCGGCGATCCTTGGTCTGGCGATCTGCGGGCTTCTGATCGCCCATTTCGCGAGCCTCTACCGCGAGCGCCAGAACCGCGAGCCAGAGGGTGCGCACGACCACGACATGCACGACAGTTTCACGAGGTAAGCAATGCTCGATATCGACAAGATCGCCGCGCTGCGCAGCGCCGACGTTCCCCCTGCCCTGCATCTGATCGAGGGCGCGGCGCAGCCCGCCTCCGACGGTGGCACCCTGCCGGTGATCTCCCCGCTCGACGGGAAGGAACTCACCACGCTGGCGCGCGGCACGGCTGCCGATGCCGAAGCGGCGATTGCCAGTGCGCGGGCGGCTTTCGACGACGGGCGCTGGTCAGGGCTCGCCCCGGGCGCGCGCAAGGCGGTGATGTTGAAATGGGCCGCCCTGATCGAGGCGAACGCGCTCGAACTCGCCGTTCTGGGTGTGCGCGACAATGGCACCGAGATCGGCATGGCGCTGAAGGCCGAACCGTTCTCGGCTGCCGCGACGATCCGCTACTATGCCGAGGCGATCGACAAGATCTATGGCGAGATCGCCCCCACCGCGCCCGACGCGCTGGGGCTGGTGCATCGCGAACCCGTCGGCGTGGTCGGCGCGATCGTGCCGTGGAATTTCCCGCTGATGATTGGCGCATGGAAACTGGGTCCGGCGCTGGCGGCGGGCAATACGGTCGTGCTGAAACCGGCCGAGACCGCGTCGCTCACGCTGCGCCGGGTCGCCGATCTGGCGCTCGAGGCCGGGATACCCCCGGGCGTCTTCAACGTCGTACTGGGCGAAGGCGCGGTGGTCGGCGAAGCGATGACGCTGTCGATGGAGATCGACGTGATGGTTTTCACCGGCTCCGCCCCGGTCGGTCGGCGTCTGCTGGAAAATGCCGCGAAGTCGAACCTCAAGCGCGTCTATCTGGAGTTGGGCGGCAAGTCCCCCAATATCGTCTTTGCCGACGCGCCCGATCTGGACACGGCCGTGAAGGTCGCCGCCAACGGCATCTTCCGCAATTCGGGGCAAGTCTGCATCGCCGGATCGCGACTGCTGGTCGAGCGGTCGATCCATGACGCGTTCGTCGAGAAGCTGCGCGCCTTTACCGAGACGATGCAGGTGGGCGACCCGCTCGATCCCGCGACGCAGGCCGGGGCGGTGAACTCCGCCCGCCAGCTGGAGCAGAACCTGCGCTTCGTCAGCGAGGCCGAGGCCGCGGGGCGTCAGGTCTTCGGCGGCAAGCGCATCCGCGAGGAAACTGGCGGCTTCTTCATGGAGCCCACGATAGTCACCGGGGTCGCCCCCGAAGATCCGATCGCGCAGCGCGAAGTCTTCGGCCCGGTTCTGGCGGTTATCCCCTTCGATACCGAGGAAGAGGCCCTGCAAATCGCCAACGGCACCGATTACGGGCTCGCCGCGGCCGTCTGGACCGCAGATCTGAGCCGCGCGCACCGGATGATCCGGGGCATCCACGCGGGGCTCGTGCATGTGAACACCTATGGCGGATCCGACCTGACAGTGCCCCTGGGCGGCGTCAAGCAATCGGGCAACGGGCATGACAAGTCTCTGCATGCGTTCGACAAATATCTCGATCTGAAAACCGCTTGGATCAAACTGTGAGGGGGCGCCTATGACCGATCGTACCATTCTCGTTGTCGGCACTTACGACACCAAGGACGATGAACTGACCTATCTTCGCGAGGTGATCGAGGCACAGGGCGGGCGTGTCCTGCGCATGGATGTCTCGGTGCTGGGCGACCCCTCGACCCCGGTCGAATACAGCAAGCATCAGGTGGCCGAAGCGGGCGGCTCCTCTATCGAGGCCGCAATTGCGAGCGGCGACGAAAACCGGGCGATGCAGATCATGGCGCGCGGGGGCGCGACGCTGGTCGCTCAACTCCACGCCGATGGCGTCTTCGACGGAATGGTTGTGCTGGGCGGAACGATGGGCACCGATCTGGCGCTCGACCTATGTGCGGCGCTGCCGATCGGGGTGCCGAAATACATCGTCTCGACGGTCTCCTTTTCGCCGCTGCTGCCGCCCGAACGGATCGCGGCGGATGTGCAGATGATCCTCTGGGCGGGCGGGCTTTACGGGCTGAACTCGATCTGCAAAGCCTCGCTCAGCCAGGCGGCGGGCGCGGTTCTGGGCGCGGCCCGCGCGGTGGAACGGCCCGACCGGTCGAAACCGCTGATCGGGATGACATCCTTCGGGAAATCCTTCCTGAAATACATGGTGACTCTGAAACCCGAGCTGGAAGCGCGCGGCTACGAGGTCGCGGTGTTCCACGCCACCGGCATGGGCGGGCGTGCCTTCGAGAGCCTCGCGGCACAGGGCGCCTTCGCCTGCGTCTTCGACTTCGCGACGCAGGAAATCGGCAACCATCTGCATGGCTCCGCGATCAGCGCAGGCGCCGACCGGATGACCAACGCAGGCGCATCGGGCACGCCGCAGATCGTCGCCCCTGCCTGTCACGACCTCGTCGACATGATCGGCTGGCAGCCCCTGCCCGACAAATGGGCGGAACATCCGAGCCATGCACATAACCGGCTGCTGACCTCGGTCGTGCTCGATCATGCGGAGCGTAGGGCCGTGGCGCGTGCGCATTGCGAGAAATTGGCTGGGGCAAAGGGACCGACCGCGCTGCTGCTGCCCTTGGGCGGGGTGCACGAGCTGGACCGTCCCGGTCATGATCTGCACGACTCCGAGGGGCTTGCGGGCTTCTTCGAGGAAATCCGCGCCTGTGCGCCCGACACCGTCGCGCTGCACGAGGTGGACGCGCATATCAACGACCCCGAGTTCGCCGCAACCGCGCTCGCGATCTTCGACGCATGGCGCGAGGACGGGGTGATCAAGGGCTAAGCGACATCGGCCCGGCAGCAACCGGCCCATTCGGAGAGCGACGGCGCGATCTCCTCGGCCTCCGCAAAGCGTAGGTCGAACCATCCTCGCCGCATAGGCCCGCCTCAGTCGTCGAGATCCCTTGCTGCTTCCGCGATGTGGCGCAGCGTCGTGTCGGGATCGGCTGCCTCGTGCGCCTGCAACAGTACCAGCTTCGCCAGGAACAGCTCGCGCTGTGGTTGGGGTATCGCGTCCAGCTGTGTCGCGAGCGCCTCGTAGATGGTTTCAAGCTGTTCGGGTGTCATGGCTCATCTCCTCCGATGGACCGGTGCAGCGCCGCGCGAAGGGCCTCCGGCGAGGCGTCGCGCCAGCGCGCAGCGACGTGGCCGTCGGGGCGGACGAGATACGTCACGCCCGGACCGGTGCCAAGCGCGCTTTCCGCCTCGGTCTTTGCCTGAAGGACCACGATGGTAAGATCGTCCTTCGCCAGACCCTCGAGCTCCGGATTGAAGGTCAACAGGTTGAACCCCGGGCCCAGAAGGTCGGACAGGAACCCGTCACCCACCCGCGCTTCCGGCAAAGCCGCACCGGGCACGGGACCACCCTCGAAACCGCTCTCGTCGGGCAGCACGATCGGACTGTCGGCATAGGTGTAGGGCGTCATCTGCCGCGGATTTGCCAGCTCGCCGGCAAAGGGATGCGTCAGCGCGAGGCTGAGCGCCGCGTCACGCATCAGCCGCCAACCCTCGGTCGGCGGCGTCATGAAACGGGCCGATTTCGACGCATTGGCGAAGACATCCAGCGTCGCCCCGCGCCGTTCGGGCGCGTAGCTGTCGAGCAGGCCCTCGGGCACGCGCCCAGCGATCACCCGCGCCAGCTTCCAGGCGATGTTCTGCGCATCCGCCAGCCCGTTATTGAGCCCGCGCACGCCGAAGATCGGCACGATATGCGCGCTGTCCCCGATGAAGAACACCCGGCCGTCGCGGTAGTCGTCCAGGGCCAGCGTGTTGGCGGAATAGACGCTCCACCATTCCAGCTCCCACGCGCCGTCATGGCCGAGATCGGCGAGTACGGCGGCGACGGAACGCCGTACCTCACCCTCGGCCATGGCGGCCTCGGTGCTTTCGTCGTCCCGCAGTTGATAGTCGATACGCCAGATATTGTCGGGTTGTTTGTGGACCAGCACGGTGCCGCCGCGTCGACAATCCGGGTCGAACAGCGCCCGCCGGATGGTCGGATAGTCATGGTTCATCTGGACGTCGGCGATCACATAGCGACCCTCGTAATTCTCGCCTTTCAGGCGCAGCCCGCGCATCTTGCGGGTCGGGCTGCGCGCCCCATCGGCGGCGAGAACCCAGTCGGCGGCCATGTCGTACCCCCCCTTAGGGTCGCGCACGGTGAGGGTGACACCGTCCGAGGTATCCTCGATCCCTGTCACTTCACTTTGCCAGCGTGCCTCGATCAGCGGCTCCCGCTCGATCGTCTCCCAGAGATACTGCTCGATGAACTGCTGCTGGATATTGTACATCGGGCGATATTTCTCGCGCGGGCTGTCGGGCATGTCGAATTCGAGGATTTGCCGCCCACGGTAGAAGCTCCGCCCCGTGGTCCATCCGAGCGCCTTTTCGAGAAACGGCGCAACCGCACCGATCCGGTCGAGAATGTAGAAACTCTGCCGTGCCACGCAGATCGCACGGCTGCCGTCGTTGAAGCTGGCCTTCGCGTCGAAGAGCACAGAGGCGATGCCCTCCTTTGCCAGGGCGAGCGCCGCCGCCATCCCCACCGGCCCCGCGCCGACGATGGCGACCCGTGCCCGGCGCGTGAGGCCTGCGCGATCGCTCGGCGGTTCGAAATGCGGGTAGTCGAAATAGAGCGACTCCGTCTCGCCGCGCCCGTCTGGTCTCACGCTTCAGTCCTCCCTTTGGCCCGGTGATAGTCAATCGCGACGCACGCTGTCTGTCCCCTTTGTCGGGGGACATGCTATGAAGGCCCATGTCCTCCACCGCCCGCATGATCGATGCCTGCCTCGAGACGCTCGGCGCCGACGCGTTCGCGCCGGTTTTCGCGGATTTCGTCGAGACGCTGGGTGTCGATCAGCTGATGATCTTCGCGATCGAGACAGGGGCGGCACGCTGCCTGCTGTCGCGTCACTTCGCCAATGCGGCGCTCGCCGGAGAACTGGCGGCGGCCTATATCGCGGGCGGGTTCCGACGCGATCCCCTGCTTCCCGCCCTGGAAACAGCGGCTTCGGGGAGCGTTCAGCTGCACCGTCTGGAGGGCCTGGCCTCGGAGATGGACGACGGCTACCGCGAGCGGTTCTTCGACGCACCGGGCCTCAAGGCGAAAACGACGGTGCTCGCCGTAGGCGAGACATTGCGCCTCTTCGTCAGCTTCTATGCGGTCAAGGCGGAGGGCGGCGTCTGCGATCCGGACCTCGCCCGCTTGGCCGCGCGGCTCGCCCTGCTGCATTTCGAGCGCGCCCTCGACACCGGTGTCCCGGCCGCGCTCACGGTGCTCAGCGACCGCGAGCGCGCCGTCTGCCTCGGCATCCTCTCTGGCCGCAAATCAGAGGCCATCGCGGCGGAGCTCGGCATCGCCCCCTCCAGCGTGATCACCTACCGCAAGCGCGCCTATGGCAAGCTGGGCATTTCCTCCCGCGCCGGCCTGTTCGCAATTTGCGCGGGATAGGAGCGACAATCTCGGCCGAAGTTTAGGTTCGTCGTCACGATGATCTACGTTCACTCGTAGAGCTGGCTGATGCGGTGAAATAAAAGCGCTTCGCCGGTCGGAGCGAATGGCAGGTAGCCAAGCTCGTCGGGGATCGGGAAATCGAAGCCACTCAAGCAAGCCCGCGGTGTGGCTCATTGTTCCGGGCATTTTCGGTCATCGGAGGCGAGATCACCTAGGAAGAATTCGACACCGAGCGCTGTCGCTTGGACCGCAGGTGACGCATACTCCCGGAAGGACCAAAGCTCGAGCGTCGCGTCGCGGGGGGACAGCCTCCGCCTCACAAGGCAGCGGCGCCATCGAGGTGCTCAGCCTTCGGGTCGGTCGCAGAAATAGGGGGCTGGACTCGCGGCCGTGCGCGCCGTGACCCTCGCGCGCGATGCAGCTACCATGCAGCCGGGATATTTATTCCCGACCATTCAGCCGGATTCGCGGATAGGCCGCCGGACGGAAACAACATCATCCACCTGACCGGAGCCCACCGGACGAACCGTCACAGGCCCGCGAGTGATGCCGCGAGGGTGCGCGCTGATGCCTTGCTCAAACGCGCGCCCGGCTCGCCCAGAACGGCTCCGCCGACCGACTGCCCCCAGCCGATCGCGTCTTCGACCGGATGCCCGAGGAGGCGGGCGGCGAGGTAGCCCGCATTGAAAGCGTCGCCCGCGCCGGTCGTGTCGCGCAGCTCCGTCAGAACCGGCGTGTCGCAGAGACCGGTATGGCCTTCGGCCAAATGCCAGACCGGACGCGCGCCATCCTTCACGGCGATCTCCGCGAGCCCATGTCTGCGGAGACGCTCCAAAGTCAGTTCCGGGTTCACATCACCCCAGAGCGCTGCTTCGTCGTCAAAACTGGGCAACGCGATATCGGTATGGGCGAGCATGCGCGTGATCGTATCCCGCGCCTCCGACGGCGAGGCCCAGAGCCGCGGTCGGTAGTTCGGATCGAAGGAGATACGCGCGCCCGCCTCGCGCGCATTGGCGACCGCATCGAACAGGGTGTCCCGCGCTTCGGGCGAGAGGATGGCCAGGGTGATCCCCGACACATGGACGAAATTTGCGCCGGACAGAGCCTGGTCAAGCAGATCAGGATCATCCGCGAGACGACGGGCTGCCGAGTGCTGACGCCAGTAGTGGAAACTTCGCTCCGTCCCCTCGAGCTCAATCATGTAGAGCCCCATCTCGCGCTCGAGGTCGCGCTGGACGGCGGCGAGATCCAGCCCGTCGGCCGCCATCTCGGCGAGGAAACGGTCGGACAGCCTGTCCTCTCCGATCCGCGTCACAAAGCCCGCCCGGGCACGCGGCCCAAGGAGTTGCGCCGCATGCCAGAGGGTGTTGAACGTGTCGCCCGCATAGCCGAGCCGAAACGTGCCGCCCTCGACCGGAGCGAGCTCAAGCATCGCCTCCCCGATGGCGAGCATTTTCTTAGGAGTCTCTGTCATTCACGCAGGCCTTTCGCGTCGAGGTCAAAGATGCGGCCGGTCAACCAATCGGGCCAGTCGCGCTCGAAGAAGGCACGCGCACTCTCGTCGAAGCTTCGGTTTTTGCGGGTGGCGATCTTCAACTCCTCCCCCTCCAGACGGACCAGGATTTGCGTCTGCTTGTCGATCTCCCGCTCTGTCTTGAAACGGAACGCAGCCAGATCCGTATCGCGCGCCATCGGGATCGCCTCCCCGTCGTCAGAGCAGATCGCGCGCGCGCCGCGGCTGCCACCGCCTTGCGAGATATACTGGTCGAGCGCGGCAAGGACGGCTTCGGAGGCGAGTGCCATCTGCTGCCACTGGATCGCGCGCGCGCCGTCGCCCGACCGCTCCGGGGCGATGCCGTCGGCGCGCAACTTCCGGTTCAACTCGCGCGCCGCTGCAAGCGCATCGGCGACGTCCGCGCCATTGCAGATCATCCCGGCATGGTCGCTCATCCGGGCCTGAACTTCGTCGCGGACCGACTTCACGGAATGCGCGCTGTCCGTGTTCAACCGTGCAAGCAGATCCGTCACAGCCGAAATGAGGGCCTCCGATCCGACAGCCTCCGGCGCATGGGCCGTGCGGCTCGCGCCGATATGCTCGCCCACCCGGGTGCCGAAGACCTGACCGGCATTGAGGGCCGATCCACCCGGACGCGTCACGCCATGCGTGCCCGCCGCCTCGCCCGCGGCATAGACACCGCGCAGGTTCGAGCGCCCCCAGGGATCGACCGCGATCCCGCCGTTCATATGCTGGTTGTTTACCGCGAATTCGAGCGGCGCGGCGGCGATGTCCACCTTGTAGCGGCGGTACAGTTCGATCGCGAGCGGGTTCATGTGGCGCAGCCGGTCGATCGGTAGCTCCTGATCCGCCCCGGCGGTGCCGAGATAAGTCCGCACGTCTTCGTCGAGGCGGGTAAGATCGAAAGGCTTATCTCCGGGCACGGGAAGCGGATTGCGGTTGAAATCCATGAAGACCCGCCGCCCCGCGGCGCTCTCGCGCCAAATCGCCAGATCGACGAGGCTCGACGCGAAATCCAGCATCCGCGTGGCGTGGAACGGCCACTGATAGCCCTTGCGGAAGACGTTGGAGGCCAGTTCTTGCGTGGTGCGATAGTACCGCGCGAGGAAATGATGCTCGCGCCCTTCGGCATCGACCGAATAGATATGCGGCAGGGACTGCACGTAAGTCCCCGAAAGGTTCCAAGGGAACCCCTCGCGGCGCGTGCCGATGCCGAACTGGCTCTCGGTGAGGTTCACCAGTTCGATCCCCGCTTCGAGCGCGAGACCCAGCGTTCCGAAACAGCCATTGGGATAGACGCTATCGCGATAAAGCTCGCCCGGCCCGCCCGCCGCGAGCACGGCATTCGGCGCGGCAAACAGCACGAGACCGTAGGGGTTGGCGGCGCTGCGGTCGGATTTACGGAACGCCAGCGCGCCGGCGACCCGGCGGTCATCCCCCTCCCCTTCGGTGAGCAGTTGCACGACCGTCGTGTGGTTGAAGATCGGCACGTCGAGCCGCAGCGCTTCTTCCGCCAGCACCTTGACCATCAGCCGCGAGGTTCGGGGGCCGCAGCTTGTCGCGCGCCCGGTCTCGTCATGGTCGGTCTTGTAGCGCAGCGTCGCGCCGAACCGGTCCTGCGGCAGCGGCAGGCCGAGATATTGCAACGAGGCCATCATGCGCGGCGAGCCGACCGCCTCGATATAGGCCGTATCCTCGTCCATCGCTCCGCCAGCCCGGATCGCCCGCGCCATCGCCTGGAAATCATCGCCGTGATCGGCGGTATTCGCGGTGTGCAGTGTCTGCTTGTCGGAGCCCGAGCATGCGGAGGTTCCGCCCCACGCGCTCTGGCTCGCGACGATGACCTCGCCGCCGCGTCGCTTGAGTTCGACGGCGGCGCGAAGACCCGCGGCCCCGCTGCCGACCACGAGGCAGCCGGTGCGATAGACCGGAAGGGAGAGGCCCGCGATCTCGAGCATCTCCGGGACCGCCTCGTCGGCCCGCAGCCGCGGCATCTCGATATCGGTCAGGGCGTCGAGGATTTCCTGAGGGATTGCACTGTCCATGTCTTGGCTCCGTTTGCGGTCCGGTCAGCTTTGCGGAATATCGACCCAGGCGCGTTGCCGGGACGAGCTCATGCAGGCGTCGACGATCTGGGTGATGTGATGGCCTGTCTCGAAGGTCGGCCACATCGCCTTGCCGGAGACGATGGAGCGGATGACCTCCGCCGCTTCGATGATCTTGGTCTCGTTATAGCCGAGCGCGAAATTCGGCAGCGGCAGGAAGGCCGCGTAGGTCGGATGCTCGGGCCCGACATCGATCTCGCGGTAGCCGCGGCGCCCGATCGGATCGGCATTGGTGTAGAAGCGCAGCCGGTTCACCTCGTCGAACGTATAGGCGAGGCTGCCTTTCGTGCCGTAGATCTCGTAGGTCTGCATGAATTTGCGCCCGGTCGCGACACGGCTGAAATCCACGATCCCGTTGGCGCCGTTCTCGAACGTGCACAGAATCTGGCTCGCGTCGGGATTGGTGATATCGGCCCATTCCTCGCTGCCGGTCAGCTCTGCCGTCTCACCGAGCCCCAGACCTTCGATCTTCGGACGGCGCGGCGTGACGATGATGTTGTTGGCAATCAGCGACGAGACGCGACCGACGAGGAATTCCATGAAGCTGAAGACATGGCTGCCGGTATCCCCGACGATCCCGGTCGGCGCGAGCGACCCATCGGCGCGCCACATATAGGGCACCATCGGGTCGCCATACATGTCGACATGCTGGCACCCTTTGAACATCGTGATCTCGCCGATTTCGCCCGCATCGATGATCTCCTTCGCAAGATCATGGACGGGGTTGCGCGGGAAGCCGTGACCGACGCGGGTGATAAGGCCGCGCGCCTTCGCGATATCGGCAAGCTCGCGCGCCTCCTCGGCGGACTCGGCAAGGGGCTTTTCGCAAAAGACATGCTTGCCCGCTTCGAGCGCGGCTTTCGCAACCTCGTAATGCAGGTTGTCGGGCAGGCAGATATCCACGAGATCGACCTCGGGATCGGCGATCACCTCGCGCCAGTCCTGAACGATCCGCGCACCGGGCACCCGCGCGGCAAGCTCCTGCGCTCGCGCGGGATTGCGATCGACGAGGGTGACGACGCGCGCCGTGCCACCTTCAGTGCCGAAGAAATGCGGAAAGGTCTGATAGGCCATCGTGTGGACTTTGCCCATCCACCCCGAAGCGCCGAGCACGGCAACACGAATCTCTGTCATTTGAACACTCCTCTCCTGTCCGCGCCGGTGTCTCTCTGCGCGGTCTCGTCTCTGTTTCGTCCGAACGGGCGGGCCTCCCGTCTCCCTGTCGTCTCAGCCCGCAGGCGTCTCGCCACTCGAGCCACGAATGGCCAGCGAGACCGGCGTGCGGATTTCCGGCGGCGGCACCTTGTCGTTCTCGAGCCAGGCGAGGATCGTTTCGGCGACAAGCTTCCCGAAGCCGTCAATGTCGCAGCGCACCGAGCTGAGCGGGGGCCAGGAATGGGCGGCCTCCTCGATGTCATCGAAGCCCACGATGCGCAGATCGCGGCCGACATTGCGCCCGATCTCGGCGCAGCCCGAAATCATCCCGAGCGCGACCTGATCGTTGAAGCAGACCGCGCCATCCACCTCCGGATGGTCGTCCGCCAGCTCATGCGCCGCCTGCCTGCCGAAAGCGCGGCTCGCACTGCCGGTCAGGACATGGGGTTCGAGCCCGGCGCTCTCTATCGCAGTCAGATACCCTGCCATGCGCTCCTGCGTGACGGCCCGGCCCTCCAGACCACCGACGAAGGCGATCCGCTTCGCGCCTTGTTCGAGGAGATGCTCGGTCGCGATACGCGTCCCGTTCGGATAGTCCGGCGCGGCGAAGGGGAAAAGCTCGGTCCGCATCTCGACTTTGCGCAGCACCTGCATCGCCGGAATGCCCGCCCGCTGAAGCGCGTCGAAGCTCAGCGCCTCGTCGCCATAGGCGGGCGAGAGGATCATCGCGGAGACGCCGTGCTCGATCATCGCCTCGACCACCTGCGCCTGAAGCTGCGGGTCTTCGTCAGTATTGGCCACGACGGCCGCATAGCCGCGGCTCGACAGCGCCATCTGCAACGACGTCGCGAACTCAGTGAAGAAAGGGTTGCGCAGGTCGTTGATCACCAGGCCGACAAGCCCTGCTCCGGCGCTGCGCAGATTGGCTGCCGCGCGGTTATAGACATAGCCGATCTCGGCCATCGCAGCCTGCACCTGCTCGCGTGTTTTCTGCTTCACCAAGGGGCTGTTCTGGATCACGAGGCTGACTGTCGATTTCGACACCCCGGCCTTTCGGGCCACGTCGATGATCGTCGGTCTGCGGTCGCTCGGCGCCATGTCACGCCCCCTGCGACGGAGTTGCGATCTCGAAATCGAAGACGAGGATACCGTCGATCCCGCCTTGAGCGTTGGCCACGAGCTTCGCCCCGAGCGCCCGGTGATCGGGATGTTCCTGGTAGGCGGCGAGCGCCTCCCAGTCGCGGAAATCGACGGTGAAGCCATGCATGTAACCGCGCTCGATCTTCTCGGGGCTCTCGGAGCGGCCCGCGCAGATTGCACCGAGGCCGTCGACCTTGCCCTCAATCGCGCGCAGCTCCTCCCAGAGCGGTGCGATCTCTTCCTCGCTCAGCCCGGGTTTGAATTTGACGAGAACGATGTGGCGCACTGTCATGTCAGCCTCCATGTGACGCGCGGATCATATCGGCGGCTTTCTCGCCGATCATGATTGCCGCAGCGTTGGTGTTGGACGAAATCACACGCGGCATAATCGAGTTGTCGACGACGCGCAGCCCCTCGATCCCGTTGAACCGCAATGTCGGGTCTACGACAGCCCCCGCATCGGCGCCCATGCGACATGTCCCTGCGCAGTGATGCGAGGTTTTCGAATGGGTGCAGATGAAATCAAAATAGTCCTCGTCGGTCCGCACGTCGGGACCGGGAAGGCGCTCGGCGAGGATATATTTGCGCATCGGGGCTTGTGACAGGATTTCCTGCGTCAGCTTCAGCCCCCGGATCGACATTTCGCGATCGAGCGGGTCCTGCAGGTAGTTCGGATCGATCAACGGCGCGACCGCCGGATCGCCGCTTTGCAGGCGGACGCTGCCGCGCGAGCGCGGGCGCAGGTAACAGGAATTGAGCGTGATACCGCCCTGCGGCATGGAAACCACGCCATGTTCAATGCCGGTCCCGAGTCCGAGATGGAACTGCAGATCCGGCGACCGCGCCTTGGGATCGGCATACCAGAAGCCACCGGTTTCGAACAAAGACGACGCAACCGGCCCCTTCCGTCCGAACAGATATTGCAGCCCCGCCAACGCCGCCCAATGCGGCTTCGCATAGCGGTCATAACTGTAGGGGCCGGAAAGCTCGCTGATGCAGTAGAGGTCGAGGTGATCCTGCAGATTGGACCCCACCTCCGGCTGGTCGAAGACGACATCGATCCCGAGCGAGGCCAGCTCATCCGCCGGTCCGATACCCGACAGCTGCAGCAGCCGCGGCGAACCGATCGCCCCAGAACATAGCAGCACTTCACTTTCTGCCCGTAGGCGCGTGCCATCGACAAGCTCGACCCCGGTCGCGCGGCCATTCTCGACCACGAGCCGGCGCACCTGCGCACCCAGCTTCACCGTGAGGTTCTCGCGGTGACGGTTCGGCGCGACATAGGCCATCGCAGCCGAGGAGCGGCGCACATTGCGCTGGGTCAGCTGGTAATAGGCGACCCCGTCCTGCTTCTCACCGTTCACGTCGTAATTGCGCGGAATGCCGAGCTCGGCGGCCGCTTCGAAATAGGCCTCGCAGACCGGCAGGGGCGCGCGCGGATCGCTCACACCGAGCGGGCCACCCTTGCCGTGATAGCGGTTCTCGATGCTCGCGTTATCCTCGGCCTTGCGGAAATAGGGCAGCACATCTTCATAGCCCCAGCCGGTACACCCCATCTGGCGCCATTCGTCGTAATCGAGCGCATTGCCGCGGGTATAGACCTGAGCATTGATCGCGGAGCCGCCGCCGATCACCTTGGCCTGGGTGTAGCGAAAGACTTTGTTCTGCATGTGTCGCTGCGGAACCGTTTCCCAGCCCCAGCTGCCGATGCCCTTGGTCATCTTCGCGAAGCCCGCGGGCAGATGATAGAACGGGTGGCGATCGCTGCCGCCCGCCTCGAGCAGCAGGACGTCCGCCGACGGGTTCTCGGAGAGACGCCCGGCCAGTACCGAGCCCGCCGAACCGCCGCCGATAATTATGAAATCGTAAGTCGTCTTCATGCTGGCCTCCTTGGCCAAGTCTCTCGCCGCAGCCCGGTGGCTCAGGCGGCGAGCTCTGTCTGTGCGATATGCTCGGCCGCGCGCAGGGCGAGCGCCGCGACGGTAAGGGCGGGGTTCACGGCAGCCGAGGTCGGCAGGACGGACGCATCGGCGATGAACAGGTTCGGGTGATCATGGCTGCGGCAGAACGTGTCGACGACGCTCGACGCCGGATCGCTACCCATCCGCGCCGTCCCGCATTGATGTGACGGGGTCTGCCGGTCGAAGGGCCGCGCGAGCACGATCGGATAGCCCGCAGCGCGCAGCTTTCGGCGCAGCATGTCGACGAGTTCGAGATGGGTCTCCCAGTTCGAGCGCTTCCAATCGAGCCGGATCTTGCCCTCCTTCAGCGTCACGCGGCTCTCGGGATTGGGCAGGTCTTCAGACATCGCGTAGAGATCGACCGAGCGGTTGGCGATCCAGCTTGCCACCGGACGCGGCAGCGGCGAGGCCGAGGCGAGGATCGGACCGGAGATTTTGCCGAGCAGCTGGATATTGCCTAGCGGCGCGCCGTTCGTCCCGCCCGAGAGGTAGAAATCGTTGATCGCCAGCGTCTTCTGGTAGATTGCGCGGTTCCGGCGCAGCGGGTGCAGCGCCAGCACGGCCGAGCAATTGTGGTTCATGAAATTGCGCCCGACCTGATCGGAACCATTCGCCAGCCCGGTCGGATGGCGCTCAGTCGCAGAGGCCAGCAAAAGGGCCGCGCTTTGCACCGCCCCGGCGGAGAGCACCACGACCGACGCCGCGAGCGTGCGGACCTGCCCGTCTTTCTCGATCTCGACCCCGCTTATGCGGCTCTCGGCATCGACGATCAGACGCCGCGCCCGCGCGCCCGTCATCAGCTCGACGTTCTGGGATTTCAGCGCCGTCGCCAGTCCGACGCTTTCGGCATCCATCTTGCCGCCGCAGGTATCGGGGAACGCATCCCAAGGCGTCTGCCCATACGAGAGCCAACGGTCGATATCGACCCCGAGCGGCAGGGAGGATGGGTGCAGCCCGACCGATTTCAGCCGCCGCCGGAGCGCCGCGATATCGGGCTCGTCCGGGACCGGAGGATGTGCGTAGAGGCCGGAATGGCGCGGTTCCGTCGGATCCTCTCCAAGCTGACCGCGCACCTGATAGAGCGCCTCGGCCCTCTGGTAGAACGGCTCGATCTCGTCATAGGCGATCGGCCAACCCGGCGTGGTCCCGCCTTGATGCTCCACTGGCGAGAAATCCGCCTTGCGATAGCGCATCAGAACGGCGCCGTAGAACTTCGAATTGCCGCCGACATTGTAGTAATTGCCGGGGCTGAACGGCACGTCATCGCCATCGAGCCAGGTTTCCTCGGGCCGGTAATGACCGCGCGCGAAGATCGCGTCGGGATCGCGCGCATCCGGCGTGTCGGGCAGGCGTTCGCCACGCTCGAGCACCAGCACGCGCCGTCCCGTCTCGGCCAGCGCCGCCGCCGTGGTGGCACCGCCCATGCCCGAACCGATGATGATGACGTCGGCATCGCTCATGGCTGGATGCGCTCTTCCGTCTTGGGATCGAAGGCCACCGCCTTGTCCATGTTCACCGCGAAATCGAAGACCTCGCCCGCCCGCACGGTTACATCGGCCCGCATCCGGGCGATGGCGTCGCGCCCGCCCAGCGTCATCGTCACGAAGGTGTCCGACCCGGCAGGTTCGGTTACGCCAATATGATTGCGCAGCGGCGCTATATGGGCGGCGTTGCGATCCGCGCCCTCCGGATCCGTAATCGTCTCCGGTCGGATGCCGAGAAGGATCTCGCGCCCGTCCCACTGGGCGAGATTGGCTTGCGGGAAGCGGAGCAGTTGCTCCCCCCCGTCATGGCCCGTCACGGCCGCGTGGGGCGCACCGTCCTTCACCACGATCCGCGCCGGAACCACGTTCATCGCGGGGCTGCCCATGAAGGTCGCCACGAACACATTCGACGGCGTGTCGTAGATTTCCTTCGGCGTGCCGAGCTGCTGCACATAGCCCTTGTTCATCACCGCGATCCGGGTCGAGAGCGTCATCGCCTCGATCTGGTCGTGGGTCACGTAGACGATCGTGGTGCCAAGGCTCTGGTGCAGCTTCTTGATCTCGGTGCGCATGTCGACGCGCAGTTTCGCATCGAGGTTCGACAGTGGTTCGTCGAAGAGGAACACGTCCGGGTCACGCACCAGCGCACGTCCCATCGCGACGCGTTGGCGCTGACCGCCCGAAAGCTGCCCCGGCTTGCGGTCGAGCAGATTGTCGATCTGCAGCATCTCCGCCACCCGGTTCATCGCCTCTTCGCGTTCGGGTTTGGGGGTGCCGTGCATCTCAAGGCCGAAGGTGATGTTCTGGCCGACGGTCATGTTCGGGTAGAGCGCGTAGGACTGGAACACCATCGCGATGTTGCGCTTCGACGGGTGCACACCGTTCATCGTGCGTCCCTTGATCGAAATCTCGCCGGAGGTGATTCCTTCCAGCCCTGCGATCATGCTCAGAAGCGTCGACTTGCCGCAGCCGGACGGGCCGACCAGCACGAGGAATTCACCTTCATCGACCGAGATGTCGACGCTGTGCAGCACTTCGACCGCGCCGTAGGACTTGGTGACGTTTGAAATATCGAGGAGACCCATTGGCATTACCCCTTGACTGAGCCCGCCATCAGGCCGCGCACGAAGAAGCGCCCCGAGACGATGTAGACGATGAGAGTGGGCAGCGCCGCAAGGATCGCACCCGCGAAGTGGACGTTGTAGGCCTTCACGCCGGTCGAGCTTTGAACGAGGTTGTTCAAGGCGACGGTCATCGGCTGGCTGGCCTGCCCGGCGAAGGACGACCCGAACAGGAAGTCGTTCCAGATATTGGTGAACTGCCAGATGATCGTGACCACGATGATCGGCCCCGACAGCGGCAGAAGGATGCGGTAGAAGATCCGGAAGAACCCGGCCCCGTCAATCTGCGCCGCGCGCACCAGCTCGGTCGGGAAGGCCGAGTAGTAGTTGCGGAAATATAGCGTCGTGAAGCCAAGCCCGTAGACGACGTGGACGAGGATCAGCCCCGGCACCGAGCCTGCGAGCCCGATCATGCCCAGCACCCGCGCCATCGGGATCAGCACGATCTGGAACGGGATGAAGCAGGAAAACAGCAGCATCCCGAAGAGGATCGTATCGCCGCGGAACCGCCACTTGGTCAGCACGTATCCGTTGAGCGCGCCCATGATGGTCGAGATCGCCACCGCCGGAACCACGATCAGGATCGAGTTGATGAAGTAGGGGCGCAGGCCGGTCGGCTGCACGCCGATCTGGGCCGAGGACCAGGCTTCGCGCCAGGGCTCGAAAGTCCAGACATCGGGCAGCGCCATCATGTTGCCGCCGGTGATCTCGCTCAGAGGTTTGACCGAGTTGATCAGCATCACCGCGAGCGGCAGCAGGTAGAACAGCGCGAACAGCAGCAGGAAAAGATAGATGAAGGTGCGGGTTACGCGATTTGTGCGGATCGCGACCCCGGTATCGACGGCGCCGGACATTACTTCGGCTCCTTCAGTTCGGCGTAGAGATAGGGGATCATGATCGCGGCGATGGTCATCAGCATGATAACCGCCGACGCTGCGCCCACGCCCATCTCGTTGCGGGTGAAAGTGTAGGAATACATGAAGGTCGCGGGCAACTCGGTGGCCCGGCCCGGGCCGCCACCGGTCAGCGCGATCACGAGGTCATACGATTTGACCGCGAGGTGCGCGAGGATGACGAAGGCCGACAGGAACGCGGGCCGAAGCTGCGGAATGATGATGCGGCGATAGAGGTTCCAGTTGGAGGCGCCGTCCATCTGCGCCGCTTTCAGGATCTCGTTGTCGATCCCGCGGAGCCCGGCGAGGAACATTGCCATGACGAAGCCCGAGCTTTGCCAGACTGCGGCGATCACCACGGTGTAGATCGCCATGGACGAGCTTTTGATCCAGCCGAAATGGAAGCTCTCCCAGCCCCAAAGATGCAGCGTGTGCTCGATCCCGATGCCCGGATCGAGAAGCCATTTCCACGCCGTCCCCGTCACGATGAACGAGAGCGCCATCGGATAAAGGAAGATCGGGCGCAGAAGCCCCTCGCCGCGGATTTTCTGATCGAGAAAGATCGCGAGAGAAAGGCCGATCGCGATACAGATCGCGATGTAGAGAGAGGCGAAGATCGCGAGGTTCTGCACCGCGATCGTCCAGGTCGGCAATTGGAAGAGACGCCAGTAATTGTGCCACCCGACAAGGTCGAACGTTGGAAGAATTCGGCTGTTCGTGAACGACAGGTAGCCGGTGAAAACGATGAAGCCGTAGACGAAGATCAGCATCGACGCGACAGAGGGCGCGAGAACGATCTTGGGAATCCATTCCTGAAGCCGGGTACGCAAGTCTGACTGGACCGGACGGGCCATTGCTCTCTCCTTTAGGGAAATGAGACGGATCGGTGACGTACGGGCCGGTCTCAGAGACCGGCCCGAGGGCCTTTTACTGGGCCAGCGACACGGCCTTGACGAGTTCCTTGGCGGCGGTCTCGGCGTCATAGTCGCCGTTGAAATTCGCCGTCACCACGTCATAGATCGCGTTCTTCACCGAAGCCGGGTCAGCATGGCCATGCGCCATAGAGCCCAGAAGCGTGCCGTTCTGGCTCGCCGATTTCAGCTGAGCCATCGCCTTCTTGCCGCAAGCGTCGAACTCTTCGTCCGACACGTCCGTGCGCGAGGGAACAGAGCCTTTCACCGTGTTGAAGGCGATCTGGAACGAGGGCGACATCACGGCTTTCGCCATTGCGTCCTGTGCGGCCTGTGCGTCCTCGCCCACCTTGAACATCGCGAACTGGTCGGCGTTGAAGGTCACATCGTCCGCCGTGCCCGGGGTCCGGAAGCAGCCGAAATCGACCTCGGCCTCTTTGCCGGCCCGCAGGAATTCACCCTTGGCCCAGTCGCCCATCATCTGGAAGGCGGCCTCGCCATTGATGACCATCGCGGTCGCGAGGTTCCAGTCGCGGCCCGAGAAGTTCGGGTCGACGAAGCTGTGGAGCTGCTCCATGCGCTTGAAGGATTCGACCATCTGCGGACCGCCGAGCGCCTCGGGATCGAGATCGATGAAGGCCTTCTTATAGAAGTCGGGGCCACCGACCGAGAGCACGACGCCATCGAACATCGTCGCTTCCTGCCAGGGCTGGCCACCAGCGGCGAGCGCGATCTTCCCGGAATCCTTCACCTTCTGCATCGCAGCGATGAACTCATCCCAGGTCTTCGGCTCTTCGATCCCCAGATCGGCAAGCATCTTCTTGTTCGACCAGACCCAGTTGGTCGAGTGCACGTTCACCGGAACCGCGACCCAGTGACCGTCGTATTTCGAGAACTTCTGGAGCGCCTCGGGCACGACGGCATCCCAGTTGCCATCGGCCGCCACCTTGTCGAGCTGGGCCAAAGCGCCCTGCTGTGCCCAGTCGGAGATGTCGAAGCCGAGCATCTGGACCGCGGTCGGCGGATCACCGGAGGTTACGCGCGCGCGCAGCACCGTCATCGCGCTCTGGCCGCCGCCACCGGCGACGGGCATGTCCTTCCAGCCGATCCCCTCCTTCTGCAGATCGTCCTTGAGAACGTTGAGAGCGGCCGCCTCGCCGCCCGACGTCCACCAATGAAGGACCTCCACATCCTTCGCTTGCGCCGACCCTGCGACGAGCGCCAGAACGCTCGCCATTTTCAGTGTCCGTCCGATGTAACTACGCATTGATTTTCCTCCCTGTTGCGTTGTCGTTACACATCCCTCCCGCGCGACCCTTCAGGTCATTCGGGTCTCACCCAAGGCTCCCGCGTGCGACCGATGCGCATCACGAGCGTCTTGATCTCGAAGAACTCCTCCAGGCCATAGCGTCCGATCTCTCTCCCCTGACCGGATTGCTTGACTCCGCCGAAGCTCAATTCCGGAAAGCCGTCCATCCAAGTATTCGTCCAGACGGTCCCCGCCTGCGCCCGAGTCGAGAACTCGAGACAGGTGTGGACGTTCTCGCTCCAAACGCCCGCAGACAGACCGTAGCTTGCGTCGTTCGTTAGCGCTACAGCTTCGTCCATCGTCCGGAAGGTCAGCACCGAGAGAACCGGCCCGAACACCTCTTCTCGGGCGATCGCCATCTCCGGCGAAACGCCGCGCACGACTGTCGGCTGATAGAATTGCCCCTCGAGCCCCGGCACGGTCATCGGCCCGCCCCCCAGCGCGATCTCGGCCCCCTCGGTGACCGCGGCGCGGACGTAGTCGTCGATCTTGCCTTGATGCTGGACGGAGATGATCGCCCCGACCTGCGTGCGCGGGTCAAGCGGATCGCCGAAGGCCACGCGCTTCGACAGCTCCACGACGCGCTCGACCACCTCATCCACGATATCTTCATGGACGATGATCCGGCTGCTCGAATTGCAGCATTGCCCGGTATTGAAATAGACGCCGAAGGTGATCGCATCGGCTGCGCTCTCGATATCGGCATCGGGGAACACGACCTGCGGATTCTTCCCGCCCAGCTCCAGTGCGACCTTTTTCAACGTGCTCGACGCAGCCGCCGAGATCGCCTTGCCGACCGCGGTCGAGCCGGTGAATGTTACCATGTCAACCGCCTCATGCGTCGTCATCACGCTGCCCACGGACGCCCCGTAGCCCAGAACGATATTCACGACGCCCGGCGGCATCCCTGCCTCGAACAACAGCTCCCCGAGCATCACCGTGGTCGACGGCGTCAGCTCGGACGGTTTGATTACCGTGGTGCAGCCGGCGGCGAGCGCGAAGGGCAGCTTTTGGCTCAGGATCCAGAACGGGAAGTTCCACGGCGTGATCATCGACACGACACCGATTGGGTCTTTGACGACGACACCGAGGATGTCGGGCCCCAGCGTATTGTGGCTATCGCCATGCATCGTGCGCGCCAACGACGCCGCGTAGCGCCACAGATCGGCCGCGCCCGACACTTCGGCGCGCGATTGCGAGATCGGCTTGCCACTCTCGAGAGTCTCCAGCAGCGCCATCCGCTCGACATTGCCCTCGATCAGATCGGCGACGCGCAGCAGCACGGTCGCACGCTCCTTGCCCGAGATCCGGCTCCAGACGCCGCTGTCGAAAGCCTCGCGGGCCGCAACGATCGCGGCTTCCGCATCGGCTTCGGCGCCCAGTGCCGCGCGGCTGACGAGGCAGCCATGCGCCGGGGACATCCGATCGTAGCTCTCACCGGAGGCACTGTCGCGCCACTCGCCTGCGATCAGGTGACGACAGATGAAGGGCTCTGCGGGGATCGCGGCGTCAACGGCAGAGATCAGGTTCAGCTCGGTCATGTTCAAAGTCCCGAAAAATTAGGTTTGCGTTTCTCGCGGAAGGCCGTGACCCCTTCGGCGCGATCTTCGCTGGCCGAAATGGCGGCACTTCCGAGCGCCTCAGCCATGGCACCACGATCTTCACCCGCCGCGACATGGATCATCGATTTCGTGATTTCGACGGCGCGGGGCGACAGCCCGAGCGCACGGTCGATCAGGGCCTGCGCTGCCGCGCGCGGATCTTCGGAGACCGCGGCCACGAAGCCGACCGCCAGCGCCCGGTCGGCCTTCACGCGGTGACCGAAAAGCGCCATCTCCTTCACCATCGGTTCGGGCAGCAGACGCATCAGCCGCTGCGTGCCCGACCAGCCGGGAACGATCCCGACGCCAGCTTCCGGGAGGGCAAGGCTGGCGCCGGGTGCCATGACCCGAAGGTCGCAGGCTGCGGCAAGTTCGAGACCGCCCCCGAAGGCGTGTCCGTTCAGCACCGCAATCGTCGGCTTCGAGAGGCGCGCGAGCCGGTCGAAAATCCGGTGTCCATCGCGGACCCAATGCCGCGCGAACTCGGCCGGGCTCAGATCGCCCCATCCGTTGATATCCGCCCCGGTGCAGAAAGCCCGGTCGCCCTCGGCGCTCACCAGCACGCAGCGAATCTCGACGTCTCTTTCGATCCGATCGAGATGCGCCTCGAGCGCGCTCAGCATCTCGACCGTGAGGGCGTTCATCTTCGCCGGGTTGTCGAGACGCAGCTCTGCCACCGCGCCGTCGATGATCAGGTGAATGTCACTCATGGCGTCCACCCCATCGGGGCGTCGGCGAGCAACGTCGTGGACATGGTGACGGCATTCTCCGCCACGCGCACCCGCCCCTCGGAAGCGCCGACGATATCGCGCTCAGGATCGATCCCCGGCATGATTTCGGTGGCGATGAGCCCCTTGTCATCGAGCCGCATCACGCAGCGCTCGGTGATATAGAGCACCTCCTGCCCCTGCTCTCGCGCACGCTCCCCGGAGAAGGTCACATGTTCGACCCGGTCGACCATCTTGGTGAACTTGCCGGGCGCGCGGACGCGAATGCCAGCCTCGTCCATCTCCATCTGCGCGCCTGCCTCGAACCAGCCCGAGAAGACGATCTTGCGCGCATGGGCGGTGATGTCGACGAAGCCGCCGCAGCCTGCGGTGAGGTAAGGTTTCTTGCCGAGCTTGGAGACATTCACATTCCCCTGCACATCGACCTCGAGGAAGGACAGGAAGGACATGTCGAACCCGGCGCCCTGGAAATAGATGAATTGCTGCGGCGAGGGCACGTAGCCATCGGCGTTCGACGCACAGCCGAAGGCAAATCCGGTCAAGGGCATCCCGCCCACTGCGCCTTGTTCGATCGCCCAGGTGACCGCATCATGGTGGCCCTCTTCGAGCAGGATGCGCGGCACCATCGCCGAAATCCCGAAACCGAGATTGGCGGTCATGCCGCCGCGAAGCTCCATTGCCGCGCGCCGTGCGATGACCTTCTCGATGCCATGTTCGGCCAATTCGAAGCTCGACCACGGACGCATCACTTGCCCCGAGATCGCCGGATCGTAGGGGGTCTCGCAGGTTTGTTTCTGATCCTCGTCCACGACCACGCAGTCCACAAGATGCCCCGGCACCCGGACATCGTGTGGGCGCAGGGAGCCCGCAGCCGTGACGCGCTCCACCTGCGCGATCACCAGCCCGCCATTGTTGCGGACGGCAATCGCCTGCTCGAGCCCGCCGAGATAGGCCCCCTCGTGCTCATAGGTCAGATTGCCGCGCTCATCCGCGGTGGTGGCGCGCAGGATGCAGACGTCGGGGTAAATATTCGGAAAATGGAGCCAGGTGTCACCATCGAACTCCACCCGGCGCACGATGGGCGCGCCTGCTGCGCGATCGTTCATCGCACAGCCCTCGCGCTCGGGGTCGACGAAGGTCTTCAAGCCGACCTTGGTCATCACGCCCGGACGGCGCGCCGCCGCCTCGCGATGCATATCGAACAGGATGCCGGAGGGCACGTTATAGGCTGCCACCCGATCCTCAACGACCATCTTCCAGATTTCCGGCATCGGCAGGTTCGAGGAGCCCGACGGGTAGGATCCTGCCAGAACGGTATCGAGCAGACCATCCTTCGCGATGTGGTCGATGCCCTTCACCCCGTACATGTCCCCCGCGGCGATCGGGTGGATTGTGGTGATGTTTTTCGGATGCTGCTCCCGATCGAAGCGCTCGCCGATCGCCTTGAGCACGGAGTCGGGACACCCCAACGCCGAAGACGAGGAAACCGTGATGACAGCACCATCCGCAATCTTCCCTACCGCTTCCGACGCACTGACAATCGTGCCCATAGTCCGCTTCTCCCTGTTCAACCGCACGTCCGCTAAAACAATTTTAGGAACGTTCCAAATTAAATAGGAACGTTCCAATTTTTTGTCAAACGTCTTTTTCGAGTGCGGGGCCCAAGGAGTGCCAAAAGGCATGGCTACAGCTAGGAAACGAAGGAGTTTCGGTGCCCTCCGTCCCTCCGAAGCGTTCAGGCCACGAGGCCGAGCGCCTCGTCACTTGCGGCGCCGGAATACTTGTCGCGCGGCGGCCACGGCCGGTCCTGCCAAGGCGGCGTGAAGATGAAGCTCGAGACCGACCGCCCGTCGAGGAGCGCCCCATTTCCTGCTCCGTGCGCGTAGTCGTAATAGAGTTTGACGATCTCTTCGCGGCTCACCTGCTCCGTCGCCTCGTGGGCCATGCAGGCTTCCCGCCACACGCGGACCCGGTCCTACCCGGCACCCTCGGGCAACTGAAAACCTTCGTAATAGTCGAGGAACCAGAACCTCTTGAACATCGGAGTGAATACGGTTTCGGCAAGCCCGAACTCGTCGAACAGGTACGGCCCTTCGGGGCTGTGCTCGAGCAGAAACCCGTCGATGTCGCGATAGAGGGACAGGAGCTTCTCGGCCCAATCGTCGCGACGGTCGCGATCCTGGTTAAGCACGAACCGGTACCCTGTCATCATGAACGCCCCCTCTCGCGCGCCCGGCAAGGGGCTTGGGGACGAGGCGATCATCACGGGTGGGTTCACCCGATCCGATCAACGACGTCGCGACCCTGAACATGCGCTCGGCCCCGTCGACCGGGGCAAGCATCGTCACCCGCCTCGCGGATGGGCAGAATCTGCGCAATCTCGGGTGTCGCATGGCAGAGGGGCGCCGTTGGTGCCAAGTTGCGACGCTCGCCGATCCTGGCTTCGAGGGCTGGGCTGCGGGAGAGTATTTGATCGAAGGCACCGGGACACCGACTCGAGCGGAGGCCGCCCCGAGTCCGAAACCGAAGATAGTGACAGGCTCAGGTCAGGAACACGTGCGTTTCGCCTCAGGCAGTTCGGATGCGCGACTTCACGGGGGGCTCCAGCCCGGGAAATCGCGCCGTTACCTGCTCAACGCGCGGGACGGGCAGGATCTGAACCTTCGGGTGATGGTGCAGGAAGCCCCCTCACCTACCGAATCTACAACCCCGACAAGAGCCCTCTCTTGGGCGACATGACGAAGAGCAAGGATTACCGCAGTCAGCTTTTCCAGTCGGGCGATCATGTGATCGAGGTGATCAACAGCACCAATCCGCCCTCGAGCTATGAGCGTCTCGTCGCGGTCAAGTAAGCGCGCGACGCAGCCCGCATGACACAGGCCACCGTCAAGCGCTTCCCACACAGGAAATACCGCGGTTAAGCGGCCCACGTCAGTCATCGGAGGGGAGGAGGAGGCGGTGACCTCAGGGAGGAGGAGAGAGGCCACCGCCAATTTCCGAGGCTCAGGGAGGAGGAGAGAGCCTCAGGAACTGGTGCAGCGAATTGCCCGCTGCGTTGGGATTGTTTTCGCACAGATGCTGCGCCGCAGAAATAGCTTATTCGACATAGCCGCGCTGCATCTTCCGCATAGCTGTCGCAAGGTCAGGATCCGTGCTGCGGCGCGCTGACCTCGGCCGACAGTCCCGGGGCCAGTCTCGCAGTCTGCGGCTGATCCGGGTCAATCGAGATGCGCACCGGCACGCGCTGCGCGATCTTGGTGAAGTTGCCGGTCGCATTGGAGCCCGACAGCAGGCTGAACTGCCCTGCCGTGGCAGGCGAGAACCGTTCGATATGACCTTTGAACTCGATCTTCCCCAGAGCGTCGACGGTGAAGGTCACCGGCTCACCCACGCGCAGCCCTGCCAGCTGGGTCTCCTTGTAATTCGCGATCAGCCAGAGGTCGGAGGGCACGAGCGAAACCAGCGTGCTCCCGGCGCTGACAAACTTGCCGACCCGAGCCGAAACCTGACCCAGTCGCCCATCCTGGGGCGCACGGATCACCGCATGATCGAGCGCCACCTGCGCCGCATCCAGCGACGCCTGCGCGGCATCGGTCTTCGCGGCGAGCGAGCGTTTGTTCAATTCCGCCGTCTGAACCGCTTGTTGGGCCACATCGATGGCGCTTTGCGCCTCTTGCACGCCCGCCTTCGCCTGATCGAGCGTAAGCTGCGCCTGATCGGCATCCGATTGCGAGACATAGCTTTTCTTCGTCAGCTTCGAGGCCCGATCGCGCGCGGTCTGCGCGGTGGCCTGCGCCGCTTTCGCCGAGGCCAGCGCGGCCTGTTTCGCCTCCAGCGTCGCCTTGGCCGAGTTCACCGCCTGCGCCCCGTTGGATTGCGCGGCCTTCGCCGTCTCAAGCGCGGCCTGCGCCTGTTCCACCGCCGCTTTCAACGCGCGATCGTCCAGCCGCACCAGCACATCGCCCTTCTTGACCTCCTCGAAGTCGCTGACAGGCACCGCCGTGACTTCGGCCGCGACCTGCGCGGAGATCGGCGTGACCTTGCCCTGCAGATAAGCATTGTCGGTCCATGCGACGTCGGAACGGAAAGGCGGAAGGCGCCATGCATAGAGCACGGTCGCGACACCGGCGAGCGCGATCAAAAGGATCAGGGCAGAAGCGATATAGCGGCGGGTCTGGGACATAGGATCAACTCTTGGAAACAGGGGTGGAGGGCGTAAGGCGCGGGAGCGGCCAGCTTCGCTGCAATGCGACATGGGCGATCAGCCCGGCGAGCGCCGCCAGCGCGAACCAGAAGACCGCGCGGAACGCATCGTCATAAGCGAGGATCGCGGCCTGCTGCTGCACCGCGGAGGCGACGGAGGACAGCGCGCCCCCGGCCCGTGCGCCTGCATCCGCGGTCTGGCCACCAAGCGAAGCAGCACTCTGCGCGAGGGTCTGGCTCAACATCGGATTGTCGGGCGAAATCTGCGGCGAAAGCTGCGCCATGTGATAGGCGGTGCGGTCGACCACCAGCGAGCGGAACAGGCCGGAGCCGATGACCCCGCCGATGGATTGCGTGGCCAGGAACAGCACGACGAAGCTCAGCAGGTAATGCGGCCCCTTCGCGAAGGCCGCCCCCAGCCCTTTCGCCATCGCGGGCGGCAGAAACAGGATGCCCGCGAAACCGACCATCGCCTGGCTGAGATACATCTGCTCGGGCCCGGTGAGCGCGGTCGATTGCGAATCGAGCCACGCCCCAGCCGCGATCAGAACCAGTGCGATGCCGTGAAACAGCGGCGCACGCGCCCCGCTATTGGTCAGCATCAGCACGCCGGTCGCGGCGAGCATCGACAGCGCGATGATCCCAAACAGCAACTGCTCCTGCCCGGGCTGAAGCCCCATGGTGCGCAGGAAGCCGACCGCGCCCGCGCTCTGCTCGGCGAGCGCGATGCGGAACACTAGAAGCGTTCCCGCCAAATGCAGGATTGGCGGGCTCAGCAGCCAGTGGAAATCAATCAGCGGATTGGGGCGCTGCATCTCGATCAGCACCGCGCCCGCGACCATCCCGATGGCCGCCACGAGCGCCACGCCCAACCATTCGGTCTGCGTCCAGTAATCTAGCGCCCCGAACATGAAGACGCTGGTGAACGCCCCGAACCCGAACGCGAGCAGGCTGAAGGAGACGAAATCGAGCGGTTTGAGCACCTTTTGCAGAGGGCGCGGCGTCAGCGGCAGCGCGAAAATCAGCGCCAGCGCCACCAGCGCCATGCCCATCTGGAAAAGGCTCACCGCGTGCCAACTGGCATTCGCGGTGAGGTCCGGCAGCAGCACCCGCGCCAGAGGCCTGCCCACCATGATCATCGTCAGAACGGCGGGGATAGCCACCTTCAGACGCTGTGCAGCGGGTATGGCCTCCAGCATGTAGAGAAAGCCGAGGCTCGACAGCGGCGCGGCGGCGCAGCCACTCAGGAACGCCACGATCACCGCGGAATGCAGGTCGTCGACCCAGAGATTCAGCACCATCGCCAGCACGAAGCAGACGATCCCCACCTCGGCGAAGCGCCGCAGACCGAACTGGTCGCGGATACGGATCAGCATCAGCGGCATAGAGGCGCGCGGCGCCATGAAGGCCGCCATCACCCAATAGGTGTTGTTCGTGGTGGCGTGAAGATCGCCCGCCAGCTGCGGCAGGTTGGCCGAGACGAAACCGGTCGCGAGCGATTGCGACAGCGCCACGAAAACGGCTGCGCTGGCATAGACGATCCGCTTTGCACCGGAATGGTCGGGCTCTGGCGGAGCGGCGGGCTGCGGCGCGGCGTCCGGCTCTGCGGTCTCTGCCGCTGTGGCTTCGTCTTGCTTGACTTCACGCTCTGCGGCGGCCTCGGTTGCGGGTCGCGTCTCCGCCTCTTCAGACCGCGCGCGCTCGCGCAGCGTCCGCTCGTCCGGCGATACCGGTTCGGCGGCCGTCGGACGCGCATCCGGGCCGTTGAGATTGCGAATCTGGGAATTCATTGGCCGCGCATCCTTTCGAGGTTGGCCTGCATCCGCTCCATCGTCTTGCGGGCGCGGGCGACCTCGTCGGCGTCGAGTCCTTCGTAGAGCTGCGCGCGCAGCGCCTCGACGAAGGTCTCGATCTCGGAGGCGTTCGCACGGGCGTGATCGGTCAGGAAAATCTGGCGGACGCGTTTGTCCTTGGGATCGGCGCGCCGCTCCACGAAGCCGAGCTTCTCCAGCCCGTCGAGCGTGCGGTTCAGCGTCGGCGTCTCGATCACCAGCGTTTCCGCCAGTTGCCGCTGGCTCATCCCCTCGTCGCGCGAGATCGCAAGGATGGCCTGCGCCCGCGCGAAGGTCAGCCCCATGTCCCGCGCCTGTGCGTCGAACATCGCGCGCACCGAACGCGCCGTCAGCATCATCGTGCGCGTCAACTCGGCACGGTCGCGGCGGGCGGCTTCGCTGGGCACGGATAGTTCTGCGGCACGGTCGGACATGGGGGCCTCGGGAATAAAGTTAGCCTGCTAACGTTTTGTCCCATCCCACATATCTTCTGTGTCGCGAGGATCAACATGGGTCCCCTGCACAGGGAGCCGTGCGAAATTGCGAAACGGAGCGATCTGGCCGTACATCCAGCGCGAGAGCTCAGGCGGCGAGCAAGCTCACAAGGCCGAGACCAGCCGCCACGAGCATCACCAGCGACAGCGTCACCGTCGCGATCACGCGCGGCCCGGCGGCTGCCACCGCCCGAGCATCGACGCCAAGCCCCAGCGCTGCCATCGCGATCACCGTCAGGATCGACGCCCCCTGCCCCATCGGCGCCAGCGCGACTTCCGGCAGCGCCCCGGCAGAGCGCAGCACGATCATCCCGAGAAACCCGAGGATGAAAAGCGGCGGCATGAGTCCACGCCGCACACGCCCTTCCGGTGCGGCAGTGCGTCCATCCGCCGGCAGGTGCGGCGCGAGGAACGACAGTACCACGGTGATCGGCCCCAGCATCAGGACCCGCACCAGCTTCACCAGCGTGCCGAGCTGGATCGCCCCGGCCCCCATCGGCGCCGCTGCAGCCAGAACTTGCGGCACCGCATAGACGGTGATCCCCGACAGGATCCCGTAACCGTTGACGCTCATTCCCGCCACATGGCCGACGACCGGCAGCAACAGAACCACCGCCACGCCGAGCACGGCGGTGAACGCGATCGCGGCACTGACATCGTCGCTGTCTGCGTCGATCACCGGGGCGACGGCGGCGATGGCGGAATTGCCGCAGATACCGTTGCCGCAGGCGATCAGCAATGCCATCCGGGCCGGCAGGCGCAAGGCCCGCCCCAGCAGATATGCGGTGGGCACCATGAGCGCGACCACGGCGACAATCCCGGCCAGCAAGCCCGGACCGACCGACAACAGGGTCTGTGCGCTCACCGAGGCGCCGAGCAGCACGATCGCGATCTCCAGCACCGTCTTGGCCGAGAAGCGGATACCGGCCTCGAAACGTGCAGGCGGAGCCCAGAGGGAGCGCACCACCGCCCCGATCAGGATCGCCAGCACCAACGGCTCCAGCCATTCCGCCCCGAACAGCGCGTGCTCTGCCATACCGCCCAACGCCGCGAGCGCGGCGACGCCGATGCTCAACCCGACCCCAGGAGCGTAAGCGCGAAGCGCGAGCTGCGGACGGGCGAAACGGCAGGGCAGGATCGAATGAAGCGGCAAGACGGTCTCCTCGGGCTCAGCACGTACCCCGTATTTGCCCGCCAAAATTCATTCTTCAAACAAAATGTTTTTGTCGATATGATCGGTTAAATCGATTAATTAAAGGGACACAGGAATGACGCCTGAACAGCTCCGCGTATTTGTCGCGGTCGCGGAAGAGCAGCACATGACCCGCGCCGCGGCGCGGCTGAACATGACGCAATCCACCGCCTCCGCCGCCATCGCGGCCCTGGAGTCGCGTCATCAGATCGCCCTGTTCGACCGGATTGGGCGGGGAATTTCTCTGACCGAGGAAGGTCGCGCCTTTCTGCCCGAGGCGCGCGCGGTGCTGGCACGGCTCGCCGAGGCGGAGGCGATGCTCGCCGAGACCCGCGGGCTCGAACGAGGGCATATCCGTCTAGTCGCCAGTCAGACCATCGCGGGCTATTGGCTGCCGCCATATCTTGCCGCCTTCCGGCAGGCGCGCCCGGGGATCGAGGTGACGCTGGAAATCGGCAATACACAGGAAGCCGCGGACCGGCTGCGCGCGGGCCTGCACGATCTCGCGCTGGTCGAAGGCGATGTCGAGGATGCGAAGCTGGAGCGCGTTCAGATCGGCGCGGATCAGCTGATATTGGTCAGTGCGGCCCCGCCGCCCGGCAAACTGGATGCGCGCGCGTTGAGCGAAGCGAACTGGGTTCTGCGCGAACCCGGCTCGGGCACGCGCTCCACCGCCGAAGCCGCCCTCGCCGACCTGGGCGTCGCGCCCGGTGCGCTCTCGGCCGCGCTGGTTTTGCCATCGAACGAGGCGGTGCTGAGCGCGGTCGAGGCGGGGGCCGGGATCACCATTCTCTCGGCCCATGTCGTCGCGCGGGCGCTGAGCCTCGGCACGGTCAGAGATTGGGAGCTGCAACTTGCCCCGCGGCCCTTCTACGCGCTACGCCACCGCGACCACCATGTCAGCCACGCCGCGGGCGATCTTCTGGCGCGGATCGATCAGTCGCAGTTGGACGAATTCAATCAGATGGAATGAACCATTTCGCGAGCTTCGCTTCGATCTCGGACGGCATAGCGGGCTTCGGGCAGACCGCGGCACCGGGGTAGCGCTCGCGCAGCTGAGAGGCCTCCGCATGTCCGGAATGGAACAGGAGCGGTACCCCCGCCTCGTGGAGCCGGTCGGCGAGTTCGTAGACCTCACCATCGGCCAGCATCACGTCGAGGATCGCGGCACCGGGCAGACGCTCGCGGACCAAGTCCAGACCCGCGCGAACCGTGGCGCAGGGTCCCCAGACCTCCATCCCGAGATCTTCCAGCATGAATTGAAGATCAAGCGCGACGACGGCTTCATCTTCGACAAGGAGCACCTCGCTCGGTGCTTTCTCAGTCAGCGTCGCCGTCGATTTCATGTGCGAAGATAATCCTGTTGCAACGGCTTTCCGGCGTCTGACGCGTGTCGACCCGCGCCGAAATCTGGCTGGCGGAAATATCGACCAACGTCGAGCCGAAGCCCTGTTTGTTCGTGTCGAGCTGCAACGCCTCACGGTAGCGCTCGTTCCACGAAAGTATCACAGTGTCGTCGTTTTCCTTCGACCAAGTGATCTCGAGATCGCCCTCGCGTGGCCCCAATACCCCGTATTTCGCGGCATTGGTGCTCCATTCGTGGAAAATCAACGCAAGTGCGGTCAGGTGATGCGTCGGAACATCGACCTCCGGCCCATCGATCAGGAACTTCGAGGGATCGTCATACGGCGCGAGGGTCGTCTCGATAACCTCGCGGAGCGGAATAGCCGCGCCGCTCGTCCGGGTGCGCGCCAGATCGTGCGAGCGCGCGAGCGCGTTGATCCGCTGACCGACGTCATCGACCAGCTCGCGCGGGCTCGAGGCGGTACGTCCCGCGATGCGCAGCATGCCCGAAACGATGGAAAACAGGTTCTTCACCCGGTGGTTCATCTCGCGCAGCATCAATTCGCGCATCTGCGCGGCCTCTTCATCGGCGGTGATATCGACGCTGAGGCCCAACAGACGGCTTTCCTTGCCTTCGCCCATCATCCGGCCAGTCGCGCGCAGGTGGCGCTTCGTCCCGGAGGGAAGGTCGAGCTCGTGGTCGACCTCCATATCGACGCCCTTCTCGCGCGCTTCGCGCACCGCCTGTTCTACGGCGTCCCGGTCATGCTCGGCCACGCGTTCGAAGAACCGCTCGAGCGGATAGGTGCCCGCAGCCTCGAGTTCGAAGAATGCGGCGACAGCCTCGTCGACCTCCACCTCGCCGCTAGGCTCGATGATCGACCAGATGCCGATCTGTGCGATTTCCAGCGCGAGTTGGAGCCGTTCGCCCTTCTGCGTGAGTTCGGTCTCGAGACGCAGCGCCTCGGTGATGTCGGTGAAGACGAGCGTCGCGCCTTCAACATTGCCGCGCGCATTCAGATAAGGCGTGGCGGCAAGCGACCAGACCTTGTCGAGCTCGGTGGATTTGACCCGACAGGGCCGCGGCAGCTCGCCCTCGAGCACCGCATCGATCAACTCGATCATGACTTCCGGCGTGTCGAGCATGTTCTTGATGTCGCCGAGCGGTCGGCCACGATCGCTGCCGCGCAGGCGGATCATCTCGCTCGCGCCGTCGGTGAAGTTGCGCAGGCGTAGCTTGCGATCAACCGTCACCAGCGCATGAAGCTTGGAATCGAAGATATTGCGCAGGTCGGCATTCGCGGTCGAAAGCTCCTCGACCTTGGTCTTCAGCTCGTCATTGACCGTCGCGAGCTCTTCGTTGGTCGATTGCAACTCCTCGTTCATCGACATCATTTCCTCGTTGGAGGATTTGAGCTCTTCGTTAGCGGTTTCCAACTCTTCGACGGTGGTGCGCAGGCGGTTGCGGGTGGCGCGCAGCTCCGCTTCCAAGACCTGCACATGGCTCTCGGAGGGCGCGATCTCGTCGAAATCGTATTCGTCGAGCGCCTCGAACGGGCCACGGTCGCGGAACACGATCAGCAGCGTGTCGTCCGAGAGCGGATCGGCGAGCACGTCGACGCGCTGCCGCCCGGTTTCCGAGATCACTTCGACGTCGCGGACGATCTTGCGCGTCCCGAGTTCAGCCGACTCGTGGATGACGGCGGAAAGCGCCTCGCGCAGCCCCGCCCGTGCGAGCGATTGCGCATAGCCCTGCCCGGTCTCGGACGGATCGATCTCGAGATACTTGCCCAAGCGCCCGGTGGCGGCGAGGATCGCTCCATCGCGATCGACATTCAGCGTCGCGGGCGCATAAAGATCGAGGATACGATTGCTGGCCAAGGTCGTGTTCCAGTCTCTGGGTCTTCTATCAGTCGTTTTTGGTCGAAGCGGAGCAAGCCGCGTATGAGGGTCGGAGCGCATAGGCAGTTCGGTCGGGTAAGGTGACCGTGGTCCAATGCTCCGGAAGATGCGCATCGCCCCGTCGATCGGCTCGAACAGCTCCTCGTGCCGCCCGATCGTCTCGGATGGGCCGAGGAAGAGAACGCCGCCCGGGTTGAGCGCGTAATGGAAGATCGGCAGCGCCCGCGCCTGCAGCTTGTCACCGAAATAGATCAGCAAGTTGCGGCAGGAGACCATGTCGAGACGCGAAAATGGCGGATCCTTGATCAGCGAATGTGGCGAGAAGCGCACCCGGTCGCGCAGCGCGACGGTGATCTGGAAATTGCCATCGCGTCCGACCGTATAGGTGTCGCGATACATTTCCGGCAGATCGAGCAGAACCGAGACCGGATAACGTCCCTCGCGTGCGATCGCGAGCATCCGTTCGTCGATATCGGTAGCGAAGATCTGGAAATCGATTTCCTTGCCGCTCGCATGGATCGCGCGATCGATGAGCATCGCCAGCGTGTAAGCCTCTTCGCCGCTCGAACAGCCGGGCACCCAGATGCGCAGCGCGCCGCCATCCTCGGCCTTCTCGACCATCGGCTTGATGGCTGCCTCGTTGAGCGCCTCGAAATGCTCGCTGTCGCGGAAGAAGCGGGTGACGTTGATCAGAAGATCGCCGAGCAGTGCCAGGGGCTCGTCTTCCTCTCGTTCGAGCCGTTCGAGATATTCGCGCGGATGAAGAATGCCCACGACCTGCATCCGGCGCTGGATCCTGCGCTCGAGCGTCGAGCGTTTATACTGCGAGAAATCATGCCCCGTCAGGCGATTCAGCGCAGAGCAGATCTCGTCCAGCGTGCCTGAAACCGGCGGCGCGGTATTGACCTGCTCGGGATCGACATTGCGGAATTCGGTGATACGCGCGATCACATCGGCAGGCGCGCTGACCACGTCGACCATCCCGGTCGCGACAGCCGAATTGGGCATCGAGTCGTAGCGCGCCGTGGCATCCTGCGCGATGCAGAACCCGCCGTGTTCCTTGACCGCGCGCAACCCAACCGAGCCATCCGTGCCCGTCCCCGACAGGATCACGCAGACTGCCCGACGCCCGAGATCCTGCCCCAGCGACACGAAGAAATCGTCGATCGGTCGGCGCAGACCGCGCGGCTGGGCGAATTCCGAAAGCTTCAGATGGCCGTTCTCTACCTCCAGCCCATAGCCCGGTGGGATCGTGTAGACGTGCCCAGCCTCCAGCTTGGCGCCATCTTCGGCCTGTAGCACTTCCAGCGAGGTCGACCGGCCGAGCAACTCGGCCAGCAGGGATTCGTGGTTCGGATCGAGGTGTTGGACGACGACATAGGCGCTCGGGTCGTCCGAACGCGCAGGCTCCAGCAGATCGCGAAGCGCTTCAAGCCCACCGGCGGAGGCGCCGATGCCGACAACATATAGATCCTCGGGGGTGTCGGTCACCTTATGGCCCGCCGATCCGCGCAGCGCGCGATCAAAAGGACGCGGCCCGCGCGCCCTTCTCTATAGTTATCTTTGCAGTTCATCCGCAGATCGGTGTCACTGGTCTCAGAACCCTGCAATAACATTTGACATAGTGTCGAACACATAACCGTGGCCGCAGCCATTCTCAGCCCTCACGGTAGATGATCGTAGCCATGGTTGAAAGACTCTCCGACAGGACCTTGGCGGAGCCGATCATCGCCAGGCCAAACCCGCGCGAGATCGCGGCAAGATCGTCGGCATTGCGCAGCAGGCTCGAGTCATTCGCCGCAAGATCAGCCTTCACGTTCTGACGTTCGGCGGCGGAGGTCAGGTCGAACTGCGACCCGAGAATCAACCGCGTTTCGCCATCGGGTTTGCGCAACCGCGTCATGAAGACGAAATTCTCGAAAGTCTCGCCATTCGCGCGGCTGTTGGTAACGCGAAAGCGACCCGCGGAAATCTCCTCGTCGTCGATGAACTCCCGCATCGCGGCGCGTTCTTCTTCGGTCGCGGCGCCTGCCTGCAGGAAGCGGCAGTTCTGCCCCAAAACCTCATCAGCGGAATACCCGGTCAGATTGAGAAACGCCTGATTCACGTAGACAAGCGGCACGTCCTCACGATCGACGGCGGCGATGGTCAGCGCGACATTCGACTTGTCGCAATAGCTGACGAGCGTGTCCGGCAATTCGTATTCAGTATAGACGGGCATTCAGCCTCCGCATTGTTCGAGGAGACAAGATTGATCACTGCGCGGAAAAGTCCAGCGCATGAGGCGAAATATCATCTATAACGGTTTTCAGGGGAGGATGGTACCGCCTCCCCGGCTTGAACGGGGGACCTCTGGATCCACAATCCAGCGCTCTAACCAACTGAGCTAAGGCGGCACTGGCGCGGGATTTAGCCCCCTCTCGCGCGGAATGCAAGTGTCCGATGACGAGAAATTCGCACCAAGTCTTGCCTGCGCACGTCGCGGGGGTTAGGTGCATTTTCCATCCAACCTCTCAGGAGTTTTCGATGAGCATCGACAAGGAAAGCGACATCTCCGCGAATCTGCAAATCGGCCCGACCTCGCTCGGGATGGTGCGGATCTATGTCGAGGGCGAAGGCATAGAGCTGCCGCTCGATTTCGATCCCGACGAGGCGATGGAGATCGCCGAAGAACTGCAAGCCGCTGCCGAAGCCGCGCGCGAGATGAGCAAGGGCGGCAAGGGCAAAGGCAAGAAGCGCTGAGCCCGGGCGTCAGACTCCGGGCGGATTCGCGCCCGGATCGTACAGCCTCTGCAACCGCCGCGCCGCCGCGCGCGCGAAATCGAGCGTCAGCGCCTTGCGCCGCGCTGGCGCGAGCTTGGAGAGTGGCGCCTCGCGGATCATCTCGGCACCGTAGCCATCCGCGATGAACAGTCCGGTTCCCTCGGGCAGCAGATCGGTCGGGAAATCCTGGTCCACTGCCCAGAAGTAGCGGTCGCACCATTCGAGATAGCCGTCCCATTTCCGGTCCGAAGTGAAATCGGCGCGACTCGACTTGCACTCCACGATCCAGATCTCTCCTTTCCGGTCGATTGCCATCAGATCGGCGCGCAGCCGCGGGCGCAGCACCATCTCCGGCACGCTGTCGAGGCCAAGCTCGGACAGCGCCCGGGCCGTCCCGCGCGCAAGCACCTGCCCCGGCTGCAGATCGGAAAGCGGAATTTGTGTCATGCGGAAACCATGAACGAAGTATGAACAAATGTCCAGCCGCCGCTGCGGCGCGCCCTGACCCTGCAGGCAATTCCGCCCATGAGACGCAGTCGTCGCCATGCGTCGTTCACCTCGTTGAATTCGCCCCCTTGTCGGAACGCGTTTTCGCCCCTATCTCGGGGTCTGACGGTTACTGCTCTTTCCGTGAAAGACCCTTTTCCAGTGGCCTATACCATTCCTGAGGGAGCTGGCTCTGCCGGGGTCCTGGCCTCGGTATCTGGCGCCCACCTGACTTTTCAGGTCTCCGGGAACTCTCGTCTACACGTCTGCTGCGGTTTCCGTCACTTCGCTTCCCGCCAGATAGCAAAAAGCCCCGCCGGATCGGTCGGGGCTTTTGTCGTCTTGGGACGTGGGCAGGTTCAGCGACGCAGCTGCATCTGCCGGCGCGACTTGGGCGTATCGACGGGCACCGGGATCGCCAGTTGCTCGGCGGCCATATCGGTGGGGATACCGTCACGCTTACCGCCGCCGGAACTGTCCTCATCCTCGGCCATGCGCATCACGGCGATCGCGAATTGCACACCGGAGAAGACGACCGTGTTGAAGACGATCAGCAGCGCCATCGCGATGTAACCGACATCCGAGGTGAAAATCAGGTGACGCAGATTGCCGACGTTGAAGCCGAGAAGCAGGCCAACGAAGGCGAGCGCGATGAAGAAGCCGATGACGACGTTCTTGATGTAAAGCCGGACCAGTTCGGGCATGAAAAATCCTCCTGCTTACCTCACAATTTAGTGCATATTCCCAAGTTTCAAACGGGGAAACATGCCGTGACGGCGAGATCGGCGGGGGTTTGCCCGTGACATGGTGTCGCGAAGGGGCGGGGTGCGTTCGCTCAGAACGCGTCGGGCTGCAGCGCGCGCGCCATGTGATCGAGCACCGCGTTGACGAATTTCGGCTCTTTGCCCTCGGGGAAGAAGGCGCGCGCCACATCGACGAACTCAGTGATGACGACGCGCGGCGGCGTCGCGGGGGTGATCAGCTCGGCCCCGGCGGCGCGGAACAGGGCGCGCAGCACCGGGTCGATCCGGTCGATCGGCCATTTCGCCACGAGCGCGCGGTCGGTCGCTTGGTCAATCTTCGCCTGCCACGTCACCGCATCGTCGATCAGGCGACGGAACAGGTCGGGATTGCCCTCGGCCATCTCGGTACCGTCCTCGTCCACCGCACCGAAGCGATAGGTCTCGAACTCCCGGCGCACCTTGTCCGCGCCCTGCCCGGCCGCTTCCATCTGAAACAGCGCCTGAACCGCGTAAAGACGCGAGGCGGATTTCATCTGGCGCTTCTCCTCTTGAGTGAGCTTGCGCGGTTTCGGGGCGTCTTGGGGCGCGTCGGAGGAGGCGTCGTCGGTCATGCGTTATTCGATCCGTCAGTGTCGCCGGCGATACGGAAGGATTCGGCAGGCTTGAAGCCGATGCCCTTCGTCCGGCGCGCCCATTTGCGCGACAATGAGACAAGATGCAAGGCCGCAGCAGCCGCGCCGCCACCTTTGTTTTGATCGGCGGGATCGGCGCGCACGGCGGCCTGCTCGTAATTCTCGACCGTCAGGATACCGTTGCCGATGCAAATCCCCTCGAGCCCCATCAGGGTCAGCCCGCGCGAGCTGTCGTTGCAGACGGTCTCGTAATGGGTGGTCTCACCCCGGATTACGCAGCCAAGCGCGACGAAGCCGTCGTAATCGGCCATCCGCGCTGCCATCGCGATCGCGGTCGGAATTTCCAAGGCTCCCGGCACTTCGATCACGTCGACATGGGCGCCAGCTTCTTTGGCGGTGGCCTTCGCGCCCGCGATCAGGTTGTCCGCGATATCCTTGTAATAGGGCGCGACCACGATCAGCAGGCGCGGCGCGCTGTCGAATTTCGGCAGCTCGAGCGTATAATGCGAAATTCCGGCCATGTCTTACTCCGTGATGGGTCGGGTGCCGACGATACGCAGGCCGTATGCGTCGATGCCTACATATTTCGTCTGCGGATTGTCGGTGAGAAGGATCAGGTCGTGAAGCCCCATGGAGGACAGGATCTGCGAGCCCAGACCGATCTGCTTGATCGTGCGCGGCCCCTGATCCTCTTCGCGCAGGAGGCGGTTCGACGGGTCGCGGAAGAGGCAGACCAGTCCGCGACCTTCGGCAGCCACGATCTCCATCGCGCGGCGCACCTCGTCGGCAGGACCGGGACCGATGCCCAGCACATCATCGAGGATATTGAGCGAATGGGTGCGCACCAGAACCGGCTCGGGCGTCGAGATGTCGCCCTTCACCAGAACGATGTGGTCGACGCCTTCCGCCATATCCGTGAAGACGCGCATCTCCCAGTCGCCGCCATGGCTGGAACTTACCATCTGGCGCACGCCCTCGCGCACGAGATTGTCGTGACGGCGACGATAGGCGATCAGGTCACTGATCGTGCCGATCTTCAGCCCGTGTTTCTTGCCGAAGGCGATCAGCCCCGGCAGGCGCAGCATGTGGCCGTCATCACCCATGATCTCGCAGATCACGCCAGCGGGTTTGAGCCCGGCCAGACGGGCGACATCCACGGCAGCCTCGGTATGGCCCGCGCGCACCAGCACACCACCGTCGCGCGCGCGCAGCGGGAAGATGTGGCCGGGCGAGGCGATATCCTGCGGCCCCTTGCTCGGATCGATCGCTACCTTGATCGTCTGCGCCCGGTCATGGGCGGAAATCCCGGTGGTGATGTTCTCGCGCGCCTCGATCGAAACGGTGAAGGCGGTCTCATGGCGCATCGAATTGGCACGCACCATCGGCGCAAGGCCCAGTTGGTCGACGCGCTCTGCAGTGAGCGGCAGGCAGATCAGCCCGCGCCCGTATGTCGCCATGAAGTTCACCGCTTCGGGGGTGCACTTCTCGGCGGGGATATAGAGGTCGCCCTCGTTCTCGCGATCCTCGTGATCGACGAGGATCACCATGCGCCCGGCCTTTGCCTCGGCGATGATCTCTTCGGCAGGCGAGATGGCGTGGCGCAGGCTTTCCTCGACCTCGCCGGGGACGTCATGGGTGCCGGACTTGTCGACCGGGGTGAGGGGCTTTCCGTCGGAGGTCATGCGTTCCACTCCTGCAGCCGCGCGACGTAACGCGCGAGCGTGTCGATCTCGAGATTGATCCGGTCGCCTGCCTTGGCGTGGCCCCAGTTGGTGACCTGTTTGGTGTGCGGGATGATGTTCACGCCGAACGTCGCGCCGTCGACCTCGTTCACGGTGAGCGAGGTACCGTTCAGCGCAACCGAGCCTTTCGGCGCGATGTATTTCGCGAGGGCGTCAGGCGCGCGGAAGGTAAACCGCGTACTGTCGCCCTCATCCACCATCGCCACGATCTCGGCCACGCCATCGACATGGCCCGAGACGATATGACCGCCCAGCTCGTCGCCTACTTTCAGCGCGCGTTCGAGATTGATCTTCTGCCCGACCTGCCAGCCGCCGCTGGCGTCATTGCCGCGACCGCCGATATTGGTCTTGGCCTGGCTCTCGGCGGAGATCTCCACGTCGAACCAGTTTTTCGGCTCGGTGCCGGTGGCGATCACGGTCAGACAGCAGCCGTCGCAAGCGATCGACGCGCCCAGTTCGATGCTGCCCACGTCATAGCTTGTGCCGATCCGCGCGCGCAGATCGCCGCGCTGCTCCAGCTCGAGAATTTCTCCGATATCGGTCACGATCCCGGTGAACATGGCATATCCCCTCAGATTTCGGACCTTAGCTAGCCCGCAGGGCGCGCCTTCGCAAGAGATGAGCGCCCCGTCGTCCCGTCACGCTATGCGCAGCCCCGCACAGCGCCTGCCCTAAAATTGTCCAATATTTAAGGGATTACCCCACAAACTCCGTGACTTCGCGCGGATCCTGCGCAATCAGGGAGGCAGGCCAAGGACACATGACTGGATGAACCGCTTCGAAAATCGCCACTTCCTGATGCTGCAGGGGCCTCATGGTCCCTTCTTTCATGAGCTTGGCGCGATGCTGCGGCAGGCGGGGGCGACGGTTTGGCGCGTGGGGTTTAATCGCGGGGACGAAGTTTTCTGGTTCGACAGCGCCTCCTATCTGCGCTTCGACGCCCCGCCGGAGGAGTGGGTCGGTTACCTGCGCGTCCTGATCGCCGAGAAAGGCATCACCGATCTCGTGCTCTATGGCGACACCCGCCCGATCCATGCGCAGGCCGTCGAGGTCGCGAAGGCTATGGGCCTGTGCGTGCATGTCTTCGAAGAGGGCTACGTCCGCCCCTACTGGGTCACTTACGAGCGCGGCGGCTCGAACGGACATTCCCGGCTGATGGAGATGTCGGTGGCGCAGATGCGCACCGCTCTCGCACAGTCCGAAATCGAGTTTCCCGACGCGCCGCCCCGCTGGGGCGATATGCGCCACCACGTGTTCTACGGCGCGCTCTACCATTTCTTCGTGATGCTGCGCCCCGGCCCCTATCGCCGTTTCCGCCCGCATCGCGACATCACCGTGTTTCAGGAATTCCGGCTCTGGCTGCGCCGCCTGCTGCTGATGCCGCTGCATATGCTGGAGCGCAGACGCGCGACGCGGCGCATCCGGCATGGCGGCTTTCCCTATCATCTGGTGCTGCTGCAGCTCGAACACGATTCCAGCTTCCGGATGCATTCGCCCTTCGCGAGCCAGACCGAGTTCATCGATCTGGTGATGGAGAATTTCGCGAAAGGCGCGCCGCCCCACCATCATCTCGTCTTCAAGGCCCATCCGCTCGAAGACGGGCGCGCGCCGATCCGCGACACGATCCGCAAGGCGGCCCGCGCGCATGGGCTGGCGTCGCGCGTGCATTTCGTGCGCGGCGGCAAGCTGGCGGGGCTGCTGGCGCAAGCGCGCTCTGCGGTCACGGTCAATTCCACCGCGGCGCAACAGGCGCTGTGGCGTGGACTGCCGCTGAAATCGCTGGGCCGAGCGATCTTCGACAAGCCGGAATTCACATCCGCCCAACCGCTCGAAGCCTTCTTCGCAAGCCCGGCCCGCCCCGACAGCCGCGCCTATCGCGACTACCGCCACTACCTGCTGGAAACGAGCCAGGTTCCGGGCGGGTTCTACTCTGCGAAAGGCCGCCGCGCCCTGCTGAGACAGGTGGTCGACATGATGCTGGCGGTCGAAGATCCCTATGATGCGCTGGTCGCGGGCAACGCGGCCCCACGGCAACAGTTGCAGGTGGTGCGATAATTTTTCTCGTTTTTTTCCCGGGGCTTCGGTAGCTTGATCACAAAATGATAAGCAGCATCCCGAACGAGGAGCTCGAGCAGTGACCATTACCCCTTCCCGCAGGGCCGTTTTGACGGGCCTTTCCGCCACTCTTTTGACTGCATCTTGTAGCCTTCCGCGCTCCGGCCCCAACAAGCGCGAACTCTTTGCAGGCTCCGTGATGCGCCAGGGCGACGCGTTCGTCGTCAAGGTGAACGATTTCGTCACCCGCGCAACCGCCGTGCAGCCGGCTCTCGGCTTCACCTCCGATTTCGTCAACGCGGGCCAGATCGGCTCCGATACAATCCGCCCGGGCGACACGCTTTCGCTGTCGATCTGGGAAAACGTCGATGACGGGCTTCTGGCCAGCAAAGGCGCCAACGCGACCCAGCTGCAGCAGGTGCAGGTCGACGGAGCGGGCTTCATCTTCGTGCCCTATGCGGGCCGCATCAAGGCCGCGGGCAACACGCCCGACGGGCTGCGTCGCATCATCACCACCAAGCTCGATGCGCAGACCCCGGACCCGCAGGTTCTGGTGTCCCGCGTGGCGGGTGACGGGGCGACCGTTTCGGTCATGGGCGCAATCAACGGTCAGGGCGTCTACCCGATCGAGCGGCCGACGCGCACGCTCTCGGCGATGATCGCGCGCGCCGGTGGTGTCGGCATCCCCGCCGAAGTCGCACGTGTCACCGTCAAACGGGGCAGCCGCTCGGAATCGGTCTGGCTGAAGGACCTCTACGAGAACCCGAAGATGGATATCGCGCTGCGCAATGGCGACGTGATTCTGGTCGAGAAAGACCAGCGCGCCTTCACCGCGCTCGGCGCGACAGGCACGCAATCGCGCGTCCCCTTCGAGACCCAGACCCTCTCGGCGCTCGAGGCGATCGCGACCGTGGGGGGGCTGCAGTCGAACCTCGCCGATCCGACCGGTGTTTTCGTCCTTCGCAACGAGCCTGCCGAGATCGCGGACAAGGTTCTGGGGCGCTCCGATCTGGTCGGCGATCAGCGCATGATCTACGTGCTCGACCTGACCCAGCCCAACGGCATGTTCATGGCGCGCGATTTCGCGATCCGCGACGGAGACACAGTCTACGTCACCGAGGCGCCCTTCGTGCAGTGGCAGAAGACGCTCTCGGCCCTTACCCAGCCGCTGGGAACGGTGAACACGCTCAACACGCTTGCCGGGAACTGATGCACCGCGACAGCGAACACGAGGCCGCCGGGACGATCCCCCGGCGGCTTTTTTTCTACAATGGCGGCGTGCTGCGACAGCCGCGCCTGCGCCAGATCTTGCGGGCGGCGGGCCACGCCCCGCGCCTTGGCGTCCCCGGCCCCGAAGACGGCGTGATCGTCTGGGGCCGGTCGCCCTATGCGGCGCGCGGAGAGGCGGTGGCCGCAAAACGCGGTGTGCCGCTGATCCGGGTGGAGGATGCGTTCCTGCGCTCGATCCAGCCGGGCCGGACCGGCGCGCCGCCCTTGGGCCTGATCCTCGATCCGATGGGCGTGCATTTCGACAGCGCCCAGCCCTCGCGGCTCGAATATCTCCTTGCGACCGAGCCGCTCGACGATAGTGCCATCTTGCAGCGGGCCCGCGACGGGATCGCCCGGCTGAAGGCCTCAGACCTGTCGAAATACAACAATTTCGACCCGGACCTTCCCGTCCCCGATCCGGGCTACGTTCTGGTTATCGACCAGACGCGGAACGATGCTTCGATCGCCCATGGCAGGGCGACAGCGGCGACATTTCGGGAGATGCTGGCCTATGCTCGGATCGAAAACCCCGGCGCGCGCATCTTGATCAAGACCCACCCCGAAACCCGCGCCGGCCTTCGCCCGGGCCACTACAGCCCGGAGGATTGCGACGCGAATTCCGAGATTTACGACGCGCCCGTATCCCCTTGGCAGCTACTCGAGGGCGCCGTCGCGGTCTATACCGTCTCGTCGCTGATGGGCTACGAGGCGATCCTCGCAGGCCACAAGCCCCGCGTCTTCGGGCAACCATTCTACGCAAGCTGGGGCCTCACGCAGGACGAAACCCCCGTGCCGCGCCGGTCGCGTAGCCTGACCCGCGCGCAAATCTTCGCAGTGTCGCATATCCTCGCGCCGATCTGGTTCGATCCTTGTCGCAAGCGCCAGTGCAGCTTTGAGGAAGCGGTGGATCAGCTCGAGGCCGAAACCCGCGCCTATCGCGAGGATCGGCGGGGCTATGTCGCGGGCGGCATGTCGATCTGGAAACGTCCGCATCTGCGCAAATTTTTCGGCCGCCACGGACCGCTGCGCTTCAGCGAGACGCCCGACCCTGCGCGTCCCTTTCTGTATTGGGCTTCGCGTGAGGCACCTGCCAACAGCACACCGATCCGTGTTGAAGACGGCTTCCTCCGCTCGCGGGGCCTCGGTGCAGAACTCGTGCCGCCGCTATCGTTGATCGCGGATCGGACCGGCATCTATTACGACCCGACCCGGCCCAGTGATCTGGAAGCGTTGATCGCCCGCCCCCTGCCCCCGGGCGGCGAGGCCCGCGCGCGCAAGCTCATCGACCGGATCACCGCGAACAAGCTGACGAAATACAATCTCGGCGGCGCGCTTCCCAATCTGCCAGAAGGCCACAAAATCTTGGTGCCGGGGCAAGTCGAAGACGACGCCTCGATCCGACTCGGCGGGGGGGAGACTTGCACAAATGCGATGCTTTTGGAGAGGACCAGGGCCGAAAAACCCCATTCAGTCATCCTTTTCAAACCTCATCCCGATGTCGTCGCTGGCCTCCGCCCCGGCGCGGTACCCGACGATGTCGCCAAGACCTACGCCGACCTGATCCTGCCCGACGCCGACACCGCCGCGCTGATCGAAGCGGTGGACGAGGTCTGGACCATGACCTCCGGTCTCGGCTTCGAGGCGTTGCTGCGCGGCAAAGCCGTCACGACGCTCGGTGCGCCCTTCTATGCCGGGTGGGGGCTGACGCGCGATCTCGGGCCAGTGCCCGCGCGCAGAACGGCGCGCCCCGATCTGCTGCACCTCGCCCATGCCGCGCTGATCGCCTATCCGCGCTACCTCGACCCGGTCAGCGGCCTTCCCTGCCCGGTCGAGGTCGCTCTGGATCGCCTGAGCGAGGGCCGCGCCCTGCCCCGTGGACCGCTCAACCGGATCGGCGCGAAGCTGCAGGGGGTGTTCGCGTCCTACGCGTGGGTCTGGCGCCGCCAGCGGTGAAGCAGGTCGTCGCCAATCGGGCGGCTCTCGACCAGCCGGTAGCGCGGTGCACAAGCCAGCTCACTCACCCCCATATCGCCAACCCCGGCGCGACCATCCGCGCCCAGCACCATGCCCGCCGTGAAGCCGATCAACTCGTCCACCAGCTCCGCATTGATCAAAGAGGCCGCGAACTTCCCACCGCCTTCGCAGAACACGCGGGTCAGGCCGAACCCGGCCAGAGCCTCCATCAGCGCCAGCGGATCGAGACCGCCGCCAACTGTCTCGGCCACTTCGATCAGTTCCGCCCCCGCTTCGCGCCAGAAGGCTTTCGCCTCCTTGGGCGCCGCCCCTCCGTGGATCAGCCAGAGCGGCGCGGCGTCCAGTGACCCAGCAAGCCGATTGCGCGGGAGATTGAGCCTTGCAGACGCCACGATCCGCAGCGGCTGGCGCAAGGGCGTGAAGCTGCGCACGGTCAGCAGCGGATCATCGGCCCGCGCGGTGCCGCCGCCCACCATGACCGCATCGAATTCTGCGCGCATGGCATGGACGAGCGCACGCGATTCTGGCCCGGTGATCCATTGGCTCTCACCTGTGGAGGTGGCGATACGTCCGTCGAAACTGCTGGCGAGCTTGAGCGCGAGCCACGGCCGGGCGCGCGTGACGCGTGACAGGAAGCCGGCCTGAAGCTCACGCGCCTCCGCCTCCATGAGCCCGGTCTCCACTGCGACTCCGGCGTCGCGCAACATCGTATGGCCGCCGCCCGAGACCCGCGGATCGGGGTCTTCCATCGCCGAGACGACCCGCGCCACGCCGGCCTCTGACAGAGCCAGCGCGCAGGGCGGCGTCTTTCCGTAATGGGCGCAAGGTTCCAGCGTGACATAGGCAGTCGCGCCGCGCGCCGCCTCCCCCGCTTGCGCGAGCGCACGCACCTCCGCATGGGGCCGCCCGCCCGGTTGGGTCCAGCCGCGCCCTATGACGCGGCCATCCTTCACGATCACGCAGCCTACGGCCGGGTTCGGCCAGACATTGCCAAGGCCCCGGCGCGCGAGCGTCAGGGCCATGGACATGAACCGCCGGTCGTTCTGGGTCACTCCGGGTCGCCCGCCCCCGGCGGACGCAATTCGGAGACGAACTTGTCGAAATCGTCCGCTTCCTGGAAGTTCTTGTAAACGCTGGCGAACCGGACGTAGCCGACCGTGTCGATCCGCGCGAGCGTCTCCATCACGATCTCGCCGATCACCTTCGAGGAGATGTCGGTCTCGCCCATGCTTTCCAGACGCCGCACAATCCCGGAGATCATCTGGTCGATCCGCTCGGGTTCGACGGGGCGCTTCTGCATCGCGATCCGGATCGAGCGTTCGAGCTTGTCGCGGTCAAAATCCTCACGCTTGCCAGAGGTCTTGATCACCACGAGATCGCGCAGCTGAACGCGTTCGTAGGTGGTAAACCGACCGCCGCAGGCCGGGCAGAACCGACGTCGCCGGATCGCGACGTGATCTTCCGCCGGGCGGCTATCCTTCACCTGAGTATCGACATTTCCGCAAAATGGGCAGCGCATTCGCTTTCCCCCGTTCGTTGTCCCGCCTCACGATAGGGTCTGCATGCCCCCCTTATCCACAAGACCTTAGCCTAGCGTCGATCGTTTGGGTAGGAAAAATCTGCCGCCCCCAGATGTGGCGGCAGGCTGTGGCGAATGAGACTCAGCGCAGGAGCGCCATGACCTCGCGACGGTGCGCACGGCTTCGATGTTCGAAAAGGTAAATTCCCTGCCACGTTCCGAGCGTCATACGCCCGGAAATGACGGGAATCTGCAAGCTTACGGGTAGAAGCGCCGACTTGATATGCGCCGGCATATCGTCCGGGCCCTCATAGGTATGGGTGAGGTAGGACATGCTCGGGTCGGTCGAGGGCGGCACCAACCGATGAAAGAATTCGGTCAGATCGGTGCGGACCTCCGGATCGGCATTCTCCTGGATCGCGAGGCTCGCCGAGGTGTGGCGGATGAACAGCGTGAGCAACGCCTCCTCCGCATCGGCCCGCGCGACCCAAGCCGCGACGTCGCGCGTGAACTCGTAAAGACCCGGGCCCGTCGTCGCGATCTCGAACCGATGATGCATCAGCTTTTCGGCGCCGGACGCGCCTCGGACCGATCGGTCGCGACGATCGCGAGGCATTCGGGATTGATGTTCATGATCTTGCGCTCCTTTGCCCAGACGGCGTCTGCCTCGGATGCACTGAGGCCGCGCTTGACCATGGCCTTGGGCTGCGGCGTTCCATCCCCCACCCCGGACACCACCGAATAGGTGCCGCCACCCTCTTCCTGCACGTAGAGGAAACAGGTGCCCGCTTGATCCATGCGCGGCGCGCCCGGTTGCATCGTGCCGACCTGACAGGCGGCGAGAACGAGAGGGGTAAGCAGAAGAAGGCGGCTCATGGGTGGCTCCGTCGAAGTTTCATCAAGCCTAGCAACTGCTTGCGTGACGCGAAAGTGGCGATCACGCGACCCTGTCAGCTCAAGGCATGTGCATCAAACCGTTCATGGTGCAGCCCAGCGGCGCGAGGTCGGCTTCGACTGCCGCCTTGTGCGTGTTGTATTCGACGTTATGAGCGTCGATCGCCGCTTGGCTCGGGGCGTGACCGGACTCGCGCTGCGCCTTGGTCTCGGTCTCGAGGCGCGCGGCCTCGGCCTGATGGTCGCTGGCGAAGATCGCCTTGGCCTTTTCCCAATTCGCGTCGATTTCGTCTCGGCTATCCGCCTCGCAGGTAAAGAGATAGACCAGCTTCGCGGGCTTGTCCGGAATGTAGAACTGCGCGCGCTCGGCCGCATGAGCGGAACCGGCAGCCAGCAGCGCGGTCACGATAAACGTCATGAAGGTTTTCATACGCCCCTCCCCCGGATGACATGAAAACGCCCCCTAAAATCGGGGGCGTTTCAAAATAGTTAGGCTTACTGGTCGAGGAACGAGCGCAGCTTGCGCGAGCGGCTCGGATGCTTGAGCTTGCGCAGTGCCTTTGCCTCGATCTGTCGGATACGTTCGCGAGTGACCGAGAACTGCTGGCCCACCTCTTCGAGCGTGTGGTCGGTGTTCATGCCGATGCCGAAGCGCATCCGCAGAACCCGCTCCTCGCGCGGGGTGAGCGAGGCCAGAACCCGCGTCGTCGTTTCCTTCAGGTTCTCCTGAATGGCACTGTCGAGCGGCAGAACGGCGTTCTTGTCCTCGATGAAATCGCCAAGCTGGCTGTCTTCCTCGTCGCCGATCGGCGTCTCGAGGGAGATCGGCTCCTTGGCGATCTTCATCACCTTGCGGACCTTCTCGAGCGGCATCTGCAGCTTGTCGGCCAGTTCCTCCGGCGTCGGCTCGCGGCCGATCTCATGGAGCATCTGGCGACCGGTGCGGACCAGTTTGTTGATCGTCTCGATCATGTGGACCGGGATACGGATGGTGCGCGCCTGATCCGCGATCGAGCGGGTGATCGCCTGACGGATCCACCACGTCGCATAGGTCGAGAACTTGTAGCCGCGGCGGTATTCGAACTTGTCCACCGCCTTCATCAGGCCGATGTTACCTTCCTGGATCAGGTCGAGGAATTGCAGGCCGCGGTTGGTGTATTTCTTCGCGATCGAAATCACGAGACGAAGGTTCGCCTCGACCATCTCTTTCTTGGCCTGACGGGCTTCTTTCTCGCCCTTCTGGACCTGCTGCACGATACGGCGGAATTCGGAGATATCGACACCGACATACTGACCGACCTGAGCCATCTCGGCGCGCAGCTCTTCGACCTTGTCGGCGGAGCGCTCGAACAGGGCCTGCCATGCGCGGCCCGACTTTGCCTGCATCCGCTCGGACCAGCTCGGGTCGAGCTCGTAGCCGCGATACTCTTCGATGAATTCGCGACGGTTGATGCGAGCCTGATCGGCGAGCTTCACCATTCCGCTGTCGATCGACATGATCTTGCGGTTGATACCGTAGAGCTGGTCGATCAGCGCTTCGATCCGGTTGTTGTGCAGGTGAAGCGAGTTCACCAGTTCGACGATCTCGGAGCGCAGTTTCTGATACGCGGCTTCCTCGGTGACCGAGAAGGAGCCATCCTCGTTCAGCGTCGCCGACATCCGCAGGTCCTGCATCTCGGCAAGCAGCGCGTAATCACCAGCGATCAGTTCGAGCGTCTCGAGAACGCGCGGCTTCAGCGCGGCTTCCATCGCGGCGAGCGACAGGTTCGCGCCTTCATCCTCGTCGTCATCGTCGGACTGGATCGGGTTGCCGTCGGCGTCGAGCTCGGGCTCCGACTTGCCGCTGTCGTCGTCCGATTTCGGCTCGCCCTCGACGGCGGGCCCTTCGATCTCTTCCTCTTCGCCTTCGACCCCTTCGAGCGAATTGCCGAAAGTGGTCTCGAGGTCGATCACGTCGCGCAGGAGAATTTCTTCATTGAGAAGTTCATCGCGCCAGATCGTGATTGCCTGGAAGGTCAGCGGGCTTTCGCAAAGCCCCGCGATCATCGTGTTGCGGCCAGCCTCGATGCGCTTGGCGATGGCGATTTCGCCCTCGCGGGAGAGAAGCTCGACCGAGCCCATCTCGCGCAGGTACATCCGTACCGGGTCATCGGTGCGATCGAGCGTTTCCGAGGTGGTGGTCGACACCGCGACTTCGCGCGAACCGGACCCGGTCGTCGCGACCTGGCCGCCCTGGCTGCTGCCCTCTTCCTCGTCGGCTTCTTCCGCCTCGATGACGTTGATGCCCATCTCCGAGAGCATCGACATCACATCCTCGATCTGGTCACCGGAGACCTGATCTTGCGGCATCACCTTGTTGAGTTGGTCATAGGTGATGAACCCACGTTCCTTCGCCTCGGCGATCATCCGCTTCACGGCGGCCTGACTCATGTCGAAGGACGTCGCGTCGTCGCTCGGGGTGTCGGATTTATTGTCGTCGATGTCTTTGGCGGCCATGTGGGCTCCTCGGTCAGGGCTTGGTTGTGCTCAAGCTATGACGAAAGCGAATCATATCTCGTCTGTGTATCGAATCGCAGCGGCGAATCACAGGGGCGCGAGGGGCTGTGGACATAAAGTTGATACTGAATGTGTCCGCAACAATTCGCTTTCCCATAATCCGAAGGCCCGCTGCCATCCGGCTCATTGTTTCTTACGCCAGATTTCCCCGTCGATCATGGCCTGAAGCGTCGCGGACAGCGCCGCCTGATCTTCGCCCATATCGGAGGAGTCCTCCAGTTTCGATCTCTCGGCGCGATGGCGCAGCGATGCTGCTTGCGCCAGACGCCAAGTCACGCCTTCGTCGGCAAGCCCCGCCAGATCCTCCATAGCGTCGGCGACCTCTTCGCGCACGGCGCGAGCGGCGTCCAGCTTGGCCAATTCCTCGGTCAGGCACATGCGTGCCAGATCGAGGTTCTCGGCGTTGCGAACCGGGGGGGCAGAGCGCAAATGGGGCAGGTTCAACAGCTTTTCAAGGTCAGCCGCCATTTCCGCGTACAGGTTTTTCGCGATTTCCGGGGCGGGTGTGGCCACATGCATAAGCATCCGGTGTCGTAGCCGGTCATGTGTCTCATCGCGCAGTGGAACGGCTTCGAGTTCCGCTTCGAATTCCGAGATCAGGGCCGGATGCGTGACGCAGATGCCGAGGATCATCGCTTCGCGCAGATGCTCTGCCACGTCGTTCGGCGCTGTCGCGAGCAATGAGGCGCGCGTCTCGGGCAAGGCAGGCGGCGGCGCACCGAAACGGCCTTTGCCGCGCTTGCCGCCAGAGCCGAAACCGCCTGGGATAAAACCGCCACGCGAAGGCTGCGCCCCGCCCGGAGAATGCCCCTGTGGACCGCCTTGGGGACCGGTGCCAAACAGCTCCCAACGCAGGCGCTTTATTTCGTCGCCATAATGGCCCCGGATCGAGGGATCCTGAATGCGCGAAATCGCGGCGCGCAGGCTCTTGTCCAAGGCAGCGCGGCGTTCGGGACTGTCGAAGACCTTGCCCTCGGTCTCGCGTTGCCACAGCAGCGAGACCATCGGCTTTGCCTCGGACAGGATCGTCTCCATCGCCTCGCGGCCCTGCTTGCGGATCACGTCGTCGGGGTCGAGCCCCGGCGGCATGATCGCGAAGCGCACGCCCTTCCCCGCCTCCAGCAACGGCAGCGCGAGATCGATCACCCGCAGCGCCGCGCGCAGGCCCGCCGTATCGCCATCGAGCGCGATGATCGGCTCGTCATGGATGCGCCACATCAGGCGCAACTGATCTTCGGTGATCGCGGTGCCCAGCGGTGCGACCGCCCCGCCGAAGCCGCCCTCGACCATGGCGATCACATCCATGTAGCCTTCGCAGACCACGAGCGGCGCTCCCTTGCCGCAGGCTTCGCGCGCGGGACCGTGGTTATAGAGCGAGCGCCCCTTGTCGAAGAGCGCGGTCTCGGGCGAATTGAGATATTTCGCCGGATCGTTCGGATCCATCGCGCGCCCGCCGAAGGCGATGCAGCGACCGCGCGGATCGCGGATCGGAAAGATGATACGGTTGCGGAAGACGTCGAAGGGCTCGCGCCCCTTCTGGCTCTCCTTCGCGAGGCCGGCGCCCTTGATCAGGTCGTCGGAAATTCCCTTCGCCTTGAGCGCATCGCGCAGCCCCTGCCAACCGGGCGGGGCGAAGCCGATCTCGAAACGGTCGATGGCGGGTTTGTTCAGGCTGCGACCGGCCAGATAGTCGCGCGCGGCGTTTCCGGCCTGCGTGTTCAGGTGAAGGCGGAAATACTTCACCGCCTCTTCCATCACGTTGGCCAGCTCAGTACGCAGATCGGCCTTCTCCTGCGCCATCGGATCGCGGGCGGGCATCTGCATCCCGGCCTCGCGGGCGAGAATTTCCACCGCCTCCATGAAGCTGACATTCTCGGTCTCGCGCACGAAGCTCAGCGCGTCGCCCTTCGCGTGGCAGCCGAAGCAGTAGTAATAGCCCTTGCGATCATCGACATGGAACGAGGCCGATTTTTCCTGGTGGAACGGGCATGGCGCCCACATGTCGCCCTTCGCCTGGTTCGACTTGCGCATATCCCAAATGACCTTGCGCCCCACGACCTGAGCGATCGAGGAACGGCTGCGCAATTCGTCGAGAAATCCGGGCGGCAAACTCATGGCCTCTATATTGGCCCCAAGCCCGGCAGAGTCGAGAGGAGGCGCAGAGCTACCCACAGCTTTCGCGCCACTCGCGGCCATGAACTTTGCGTCAGCGAAAGCCGCAGACCGCATAATTTCAGACAAGTTAACCCAGTTTAAACGACTCGGTTCCAAAGACAGGGCTTGCCCTCTCAGGGCCGCGCGATTGACCCACTTTTGGGAAACGGTGGCGCCCCGGAAGTCGCATTTCACAGTTAAAGCACAACAATTCCATGAAGTTAGACAAGGTTTTGCCTTAATTTCGCCGTAGGAATTACGGAGCTTAGTTCGGTGTTTTTTTTGCGAGTTTTCTCCGCTGGCGGCGAGGCCAACTGACATGGAGAAGGAGGTCTGGATGAGGGACAAATACGGACAGAACGGCTTGGCACGCCGTATCGAGAACACGCGCGCCCGAATGGGGCGGTTCGCGCAGGATGAAGATGGAGCGGTCTTCATCTTCAGTCTGCAGGTCCTGATCGTGCTGATGGTCATTGGCGGCATCGCGATCGACTTCGTGCGCCAGGACGAACGCCGTACGCTCATCCAAAGTTCGCTCGACCGGGCCGCTCTCGCGGCAGCCAATCTGGATCAGACGCTCGACCCTGCGCTCGTGGCAAAGGATTACCTTTCCGCGAGCGGCCTCGACTATCTCAACATCCAACCCGAAGTCGAAGAGGGCGCGCAGAAGGAATATCGCCGCGTGTCGATGACCGCGCAGGATGACATGCCGACGATCTTCGGCGACCTGATCGGCTTCGGCGTCAAATCCTTCCGCTCGAACACCCACGCGCAAGCCGAGGAATCGATCGGCAATGTCGAGATTTCGATGGTGCTCGACGTGTCCGGTTCGATGGGCCAGACCGATTCCGGCTCCTATTACGGCGTGACGAAAATCGCATCGCTGCGCGATGCCGCGACGAATTTCACGAAGAAGATGTTTGACAACGTGCAACCGCCCGGGGCGCCCGCCGGACGCCTTTCCATCTCGATCGTGCCCTACAACCAGCAGGTCTCTCTCGGCCCCGATCTGGCCTCGGCCTATAATCTTTCGACCGATCACAGCTACAACACCTGCGCCGACGTGCAACTTCAGGGCTTCAACAGCGTGAGCCTGCCGACCTCCGGGTTGCAGCGCACCATGTATGGCTGGAGCTACGATTTCGTCGGCCAGAACATGTATGTCCAGAAGCGCATCAGCGATTCAGGCGAGAACTGCTACGAGCACAGCTACGGCGACATCATGGCATTCGAGGACAACCAGAGCGATATTCTCAACAAGATCTCTTCGCTGCGCGCAGGCGGCGACACCGCGATCGACATCGGGGCCCGCTGGGGCTTTGCGCTGCTCGACCCGTCGGCGAAACCGGCCGCCACGGCGCTGGTCGAGGCTGGAACGATTTCGTCTGACGTGGCCGACCGCCCCCTGCCCTATCCCGCCACCGGGCTGAGCGTCGACGAACGCTCGATGAAGGTGATGATTCTGATGACCGATGGTCAGAACACGCGCTCCTTCTCGACACGGATGCAGTATCGGACCGGCAATTCCGGCCTTTATTCGACGGTGAGTTCGACGTCGTTCAACGATGACTACACGACCATGTCGAAAATGTACTGGTTCTCTCAGGAACGTCAGGATCTGGGCGAAAAGCCTTATTATTCTTTCGCCGACCGCAATTGGTATGCGCCCGAGGAGATCGGCGATACGACCACGAAGTGGGTCTATGGACGCTATTGCACCACCGACTACTGGGGGCGCGAATCCTGCTCGTATGGCTGGTACCAGGAAAAACAGTTCGTTCACCGCGACCTGAACGCGATCGACTGGCGTACGATCTGGAGCAAGGGATGGTCGCTCCAATACGTAATTCAGACCTTCCTCCTGCCGCCGCGCCAGCGCCTCGATCCGGAGGAATCCGTGGCGTCGATTTACGATGAGATGGCTATCTCTTCGATGTTCTCGGAGAAGGACAAGAACCTGCACGACGTCTGCAAGGCCGCGAAAGACAAGGAAATCATCGTCTTTACCGTCGCCGTCGATGCCCCCCAGAGCGGCAAGACCGCACTGGCCGACTGCAGCTCCGGCCCGAGCTACCAATACGACGTTGACTCCGCCAATCTCGCGGATGCGTTTTCCTCGATCGCGACGCAGATCTCGACCCTGCGCCTGACCAACTGACCGGAGGGTGCAGAGCATGGCATTGAGGCAGAGACATAAGCGAGCTTTCCTGAGGGCGGAGGACGGGGCGGTGACGATCCCCGCCCTGTTCTGGATCGTGTTCCTGATCTTCTTCATGTTCGCCGGGATCGAGCTGGGCGTGATCTTCATCAAGCAGACCCTGCTGACCCGCGCGACCGAAGCCACGAGCCGCATCGTCCGTATCGGCAACTATTCCAGCATCGACGAAAAGACGCTACGCCATGAAATCTGCAAACAGGCAGGCTTCTTCGGCAGCACCTGCATGAATCGGGTTTCCGTCGAGATGTTTCAGGTGGACAAGACCGACTGGACGTCCTCCATCGCCAACCATCCGGTGCGCTGCGAGGATTTCTCGGACGTGACCAAGCCGCCACCTGCCGGCACGCTGGAGGCCGCCATTCCCGATCAGCTGATCCTCGTGCGGGTCTGTTTGCGCGAGAAACCGATGATGCTGGAAGACTTCATCGCCCAGGCTTTCCTGAAGGCATCGCCGGTCGGCGCGGATGGCGATTACGCTCTGGTTGCAACGACCGCGATCGTGATCGAACCGGCGGTCGCTTCAACCGCTGGCAGTGGAGGAACCTGAGCGATGCTGATGCCAAAGTTGCGCAATCTGCTCCACCGTTTCCGCAAGGACGAAACCGGCTCCATCCCGATCGAGGGGCTTCTGGCCTTCATCATGCTGTCGGGCTGGCTGATCCTGTCGATCGAAATCTATGACGTATTCAAGATCCGCGGCGCCGCGACCCGGGCCAATGTGACGGTCTCGGACCTGATCTCGCGCGAGCGCGATCCGATCGGCCCAAAATATGTCGCGGGCATCAAGAAAGTGTTCGACTTCACGACCGGCAATAATGACCCGTCGCGCAGCTGGATTCGCGTGACGTTGGTGAGATGCTGGGACGATCCGCTGGATCTGGGCCACACCTGCAACGATCCTGCCGAAGGCAGCGACGCGAAGAAGGTACAGCTCGAGGATTCCTACGCGACCGGGTTGGCGCAAAGCTACACGCAGGAGGCGCTCGACCTGGAAGCGGATCGCATTCCGATCCTCGCCGCGGGCGATCAGGCGTTGATCGTGGAGACCTCCTACGCCTACGACCTGCCGTTCAAGCTGTCCGAGGCCTACAAGGCCTATCTCGCATCGATCGGCAAAGACCCGAGCAAGCATTTCGTGGGCTTCCACGACGCGATCTCGTTCGACAATTTCATCGTAACCCGGCCGCGCGTCGCCCGCCTGACGTGGCTCGACGATCACTGAGGCGCTGCACGACCGTGGCCCTCAGTGGTGGTCGCGCCAGCGATTGACGATCGGGTAGCGGCGATCCAGCCAGAAGGCCTTGCTCGAGAGACGCGTGCCAGGCGCGGACTGGTGACGCTTCCATTCCGAGATATAGAGCAGATGCTCGACCTTCTTGACGGTGTCGCGATCGTAGCCTTCGGCAACGAGATCGGCGACCGATGCGTCGCCCTCCACCAGTCCTTCGAGAATACCATCCAGTACCGGATAGGGCGGCAGGCTGTCCTCGTCCTTCTGGTCGGGGCGCAGTTCCGCGGAGGGCTGCTTGTCGATGATCGCGCGCGGGATCACCTCGCCCTCGGGGCCCTTCATCCATTCGCGGTGATTGGCGTTGCGCCAGCGGCAGGTCTCGAAGACGCGGGTCTTGTAGAGATCCTTGATCGGATTGTAGCCGCCCGCCATGTCGCCGTAGATCGTCGCATAGCCCACGGCCATCTCGGACTTGTTGCCGGTGGTCAGAAGCATCTCGCCGAACTTGTTCGACAGTGCCATCAGCATGACCCCGCGCAGGCGCGACTGGATGTTTTCCTCGGTCACGTCGGGCTGAGTGCCCTCCATCAGATGGGCAAGCGCATCCGAGACCGCATCGCGCGCCCCGTCGATCCGCACCGTGTCGAGGCGCATCCCCTGCCGCGTCGCCAGATCGGCCGCGTGATCGAGCGATCCCTGCGAGGTGTATTCCGAGGGCAGCATCACGCAATGCACGGCCTCCGGCCCCAGCGCGTCCGCTGCGATTGTCGCGACCAGCGCGGAGTCGATCCCGCCCGACAGGCCGAGAACGACCTTGGAGAAGCCCGACTTGCGCAGGTAATCGCCAAGGCTTTCGACCATGGCGCGGTAGTCCTGCTCCCATTCCGAGGGTTGCGGATCGTCCCGGCCCGCGACGCAGGCCCAGCCCTCACCGTCACGCTCGAAATCGACATGGTCGATGATCTCGTCGAAAGGCGCGAATTGCGCGGCCAATTGCCCGTGACGGTTCAGCACGAAGCTCGCCCCGTCGAAGATCTGATCGTCCTGCCCACCGACCGAGTTGAGATAGGCGAGCGGCAGCCCGGTCTCGACCACGCGCGCGACCATGTGGGTCATCCGTACGTCGAGTTTGTTGCGGTGATAGGGCGAACCGTTCGGCACGATCAGGATCTCGGCCCCGGTCTCGGCCAGCGTCTCGGCCACATCCGGATGCCACGCATCCTCGCAGATCGGCGTCCCGATGCGCACGCCGTTGATCGCGTAGGGCCCGGAGATCTGGCCGGTATCGTAGATGCGATACTCGTCGAAAATCCCGTGATGCGGCAGATCGTGTTTGAGCATCCGCGCGACCAGCGCGCCGTCTTTCCAGACCCAATAGGCGTTATACTGCCCCTGCTCCGTCCAGTAGGGCCCGCCGATGCCCAGCGCTGGGCCATCGGAAATCCGCGCGCCCAGCGCCTCCATCGCGGCGACCGCGTCGCGCACGAAGGCGGGCTTCGCGATCAGGTCCTGCGTCTGGTAGCCGGTCAGGAACATCTCGGGTAGCACGACCATGTCGGCGCCTGCGCGCTTGCCCTCCTGCCATGCGGCGAAGGCCTTCTCGGCATTGGCCTCCAGCGCGCCCACGGTGGGGTTGAGCTGGGCCATGGTGAGGCGGAAACGATCGGCCATAAGCGTCCTCGAGGCTGTTATCGCCCCCTCATTTAGCAGAAAACGATGGGGTGAAAAGGGGATGGCTGCCCTGCATTCGCCCCCCCTTCCCTTATGCGGCCCCGACACGACCGCCCTGCCCGCTTGTCAGGCTACCCCCGCGCAATTAACCTTTCCCCAAGCCCGGCAGAGCGCGAATCCACGCGCTCGCGAGACCGGGGCACAGGCAGCACCATCAGGGGGCACCATGGCAGGCGCGCAGCTTCGCATCGCGACATTGGCAGTTCTGATCGGATGCGCCGCGCAGATCGCGTCGGCGCAAGAGGTCATCACCAAGCAATACGACGACGGCGGCCTCTACAAGGGCACCTTCACCGATGGCAAGCAGGACGGCTACGGCAGCTACAAGCTTCCCTCGGGCTACGAATACGAAGGCCAATGGGTGATGGGCGAGATCAAGGGCGAGGGCCGCGCGCGCTTCCCCAACGGCTCGGTCTACGAGGGCCAGTTCGACCACGGCAAACCCAACGGCAAGGGCAAGATCACTTTCGCCGATGGCGGCACCTACGAGGGCGACTGGCTCAACGGTCAGATCACCGGCACCGGCACCGCGCATTATGCCAACGGCTCGGTCTATAAGGGCCAGTTCCGCAACGCGATGCATGACGGCAAGGGCACGCTCGAGAGCGCGAACGGCTATCGCTACGAGGGCGACTGGCTAGGCGGCGTCAAGCAAGGCATGGGCAAGATCACCTATCCCGACGGCTCTACCTACGAGGGCCAGATGGCGCATGGCCAGCGCGACGGCACCGGCACGCTCACAATGGCGGACGGGCTGACCTATGTCGGCGAGTGGAAGGCCGGCCAGATGAACGGCCGCGGCACGCTCACCCAACCCAATGGCGACGTCTATGAAGGCCAGATGGTCAACGGCAAGCGTCACGGGACCGGCAAGGTCACCTATGCCAATGGCGACACTTACGAAGGCGAGTTCCTCCTCGACAAGCGCCACGGCACCGGCACCTTCCACGGCAAGGACGGCTACGTATACACGGGCCAGTGGAAGGAAGGCCGAATCGAAGGTCAGGGCAAGGTGAAATACCCCGACGGCTCGGTCTACGAGGGCAGCTTCAAGAACGACCTGCCCGACGGTCAGGGCAAGATCACCTATCCCGACGGCTCCAGCTACGAGGGCGGCTGGGCGCATGGCGTCATACAGGGCACCGGCACGGCGCGCTACGCGAACGGGCTCGTCTACGAGGGCGAGTTCAAGAACGCGCGCAATGACGGGAAGGGCAAGATGACCTACCCGGACGGCTACAGCTACGAGGGCGATTGGGTGAACGGGCAGCGCGAGGGTCAGGGCGTCGCGCGCTATGCCGACGGCACGACCTACGAGGGCGGTTTCAAGAACGGCCAGCGCGACGGGACCGGCAAGCTGACCATGCCCGACGGGTTCACTTATGAGGGCCAGTGGCGCAACGGTGCGATCGACGGGCAAGGCCGCGCAACGTATGCCAATGGCGACACCTACGAGGGCAGCTTCGCGAATGGCAAGCGCGAGGGGCAAGGCACGATGACCTACGCCTCCGGGAACGTCGCGAGCGGCGAGTGGTCGAATGACAAGCTCCAGGATACCAGCGCGCCTGCGACGCAGCCGACGCCCGATGCCAGTACCGAGACGTCACCAGCCCCGGCGAACGAACCGGACGCGCAATCCGCTCCGTCTGCAAACTGATCCGGACGCGAGACCGGGCCGAGCGCCCTACAAGGCCTCGCCCCTGTCGAGCTTCTCCAGCAGCGCCTCCGCCGTCTTCAGCTTGGCCTCACGGGTCTCTGTCTTCTGCTTGTCCCAGTTGCGATAGACCAGCCCCATGCGCGGATTGCCCTCGAACCGGTCGCGATGCCGGTCGAGGAAATGCCAGTAAAGGCTGTTGAACGGGCAAGCTTTTTCCCCGTCCTTCGCCTTCACGTCATAGGCGCAGCCGCCGCAGTAATCGGACATCTTGTCGATATAGGCGCCCGAGGAAATGTAAGGTTTCGAGGCCACCACTCCGCCATCGGCGAACTGGCTCATCCCCGCCGTGTTCGGCGCCTCCACCCATTCATAGGCGTCGATATAGACGGCGAGATACCAGTCCTGCACTTGGCGCGGGTCGATGCCTGCCAGCAGCGCGAAATTGCCCGTGACCATCAGCCGCTGGATATGATGCGCATAAGCCAGATCGCGGGTCTGCCCGATCGCGGCCTTCATGCAGACCATCTCCGTCTCGCCCGACCAATAGAACCACGGCAGATCGCGCTTGTGGTTGAGCGCGTTACGTGAGGTGTAATCCGGCCCTTCGAGGAAATAAATGCCGCGCATGTATTCCCGCCAACCGAGAATCTGCCGGATGAACCCTTCCACCGAATTGATCGGCGCGTCCCCCGCCTTGTAGGCCTCTTCCGCGGCCTTGCAGACCTCCAGCGGCGAAAGCAGACCGAGATTGATGCTCGACGACAGGATCGAGTGATGCAGCAGCCGGTTCCCGGCCAACATCGCATCCTGATAGGCCCCGAAATCGTGCAGATTATGGGCGATGAAATGCTCCAGCGCGCGTTCGGCCTGCGCGCGGCTGACCGGCCAGTTGAATTCGTCGAGCGATCCGAAATTATCGGGAAATTCCGCCTCGACCATCTCGAGCACCTCCTGCACGAGCGCATCCTTGCGGAAGGTCGGCGCGGGCTCGCGGAACAGGTCGGGCTGGGCGGGCTTGCGGTTCTCCTTGTCAAAATTCCATTCGCCGCCCGCCGGGTCGTCACCTTCCATCAAGAGCCCTGTTTCGCGACGCATCTCGCGGTAGAACCACTCCATCCGGAGCTCCTTGCGCCCCTCGGCCCACTCCGCGAAGCGCTTTTCAGAGCAGATAAAGCGATCGTCGGGCAGTTGCCGGATCTTGATCGGCGCGCTCTCGAAGGCCTGACGAAGCCGCCATTCGCCGGGGGCGAGTGTGATGACCTCGTCGGCCCCCTCTTCTTCGGCGCGGCGCGCGAATTCGCCAACCAACGAGCCCGCGTTGTCGTCATCGGTCAGCTTGGTGTAGCGGACCTGCCAGCCGTCGCGCTCCAACTCGTCGGCGAAGCGGCGCATCGCGGCGAAGGTCAGCGCCAGCTTCTGCTTGTGATGGCCGGTATAGGTCGCTTCCTCGCGCACCTCGGCCATCACGACCACGTCCGCGCTCTTGTCGCCGCAGCGCAAAGCCGCGCCGTCATGGCTCAGCTGATCGCCCAGCACCGCGATCAGCTTAGTCATAGATCATCTTCCGGGTCATGCCGCCATCGACGACCAGCACCTGCCCCGTCACGAAGCCCGCGTCAGCGAGGTAGAGCACGGCCTCGGCAATGTCACTTGGCTCACCCACACGGCCCACGGGATGCTGCGCGTGATCCGCTTCGCCCAAGGCCTCGCCGCTCGAATTGATCCAGCCGGGCGCGATCGCGTTGACCCGCACCTCCGGCCCAAGGCTCACCGCCATCGCATGGGTCAGTGATGTAACGCCGCCCTTCGCCGCCGCATAGGCGAAGGTATCGGGCTCGGATTGCAGCGCGCGCGTCGAGGCCATGTTGACCACTGCCCCCCGACCCTTGCGCAAGGCGGGCAAAGCCTCGCGCGCCATCAGGAACGTCCCGGTCAGATGCGGGTCGATCCACTTGTGCCACGCCTCCAGCGTCAGCTCCTCCAAAGGTCCGCATTCGGGATCGGCCGGCCCACCATTGTTCACCAGCAGATCGAGCGTCTCGAACCCGGCCTCGGCGACCGCAGACCGAACATCGTCTTCGCTCCCCAGATCGCAACGGATCGCCTGCAAGCCTTCGCGCGCCTCCAGCGGGCCGATATCCAGATCGAGCGCCGCGACCTGCCAGCCGCGATCCAGCAGCGCCTCGGTGATGGCGCGACCGATGCCGCGCGCGGCGCCGGTGACGATGGCGTTTCGGGTTACCATGGAATCTCCTTGCCTGCGTAGTCGTAAAAGCCGCCCGATTGCGCGGGCGTCAGCGCGCCCAACACATCCAGCAACCGGCGCGCGGCGTCTTCGGGGGCGAGCTTGTCGCGCGGGTAATCTGCGGTAAAGGGGGTGTCTACCGTGCCCGGATGCAGCGCCGCGATCACGAGCTGCTTGTGAGAGCGCCCCAGCTCGATCGCCGCGCCATGCAGCAGCTGGTTCAGGGCCGCTTTCGAGGTCCGATAGCTATACCAACCGCCCAAACCGTTATCGCCGATCGAGCCGACCCGCGCCGAGAGCGCCGCGAACCGTGCGGGCTTGTCCCGGGGCAGAAGGCGGGCTGCATGTTTCAAGACCAGCGCCGGACCCATCGCGTTCACGGCGAACTGGCTCTGCAATTCCTCGGGGGTCAGATGCGACAAGGCCTTTTCCGGCGTACCGAGCGCGCCCGAGGCCACGAAGATCAGATCGACTGGCCCGTCGATCCCGCGCAGCCCCGCCTCGACTGCGCGTTCATCCGTGACATCGAACGCGTCGCGCGACCGCGACAGCCCCGTCACCGCGAAGCCGCGCGCCTCCAGCTCCGCCCGGATCGCCGCGCCGATCCCGCCCGTATCTCCGATCACGATTGCCTGACCTGCCACTGTCGCCTCCGTTATATGCGCCCAAAGGCTACGCGGCCCCGCCTCCAGCGGTTCCTTTTTTGCTTTTCATTTATCACTTGGCGCCTATAGTGCCCCTCATGACACGGGTTAAGCATATTCAACTCACCGCAGCCGGGGCGTTCGCCCAAGGCGCGATGCCCCGTGGTCTCCTTCTTCTTAGCAGCCTCTGAGCGTGCCTTCGGGCGCGAACGCTCAGGGGTAGCCAGCGCCCGGACAACTCCCGAAAGCCACCGCGCAATGCTGGCCTTCGGGCCCAAGTAACGCTAAGAGCCAAGACGAAAGAGACTAGCAGATGGCCCAGACCATGATCGACAAAAACCGCGTTCTGATTTTCGACACGACCCTGCGTGACGGCGAGCAATCGCCGGGTGCGACGATGACCCATGACGAGAAGCTCGAAATCGCCGATCTGCTCGACGAAATGGGCGTGGATATCATCGAGGCCGGCTTCCCGATCGCCTCCGAGGGCGATTTCGAAGCCGTCAGCGATATAGCGAAACGCGCCAAGTTCTCGACCATTTGCGGGCTCGCCCGCGCGAGGCTGCCTGATATCGACCGCTGCTGGGAAGCCGTGCAGCACGCGCAGTCGCCGCGCATCCACACTTTCATCGGCACCTCGCCGCTGCACCGCGCGATCCCGAACCTGACGATGGACGAGATGGCCGACGTGATCCACGAGACCGTCAGCCACGCGCGCAACCTGTGCGACAACGTGCAGTGGTCGCCGATGGATGCCACCCGGACCGAGCATGACTATCTCTGCCGCGTCGTCGAAATCGCGATCAAGGCGGGCGCCACCACGATCAACATCCCCGACACGGTGGGCTATACCGCGCCGGTCGAATCCGCCGACCTGATCCGGATGCTGCTCGAGCGGGTGCCGGGCGCCGACGAGATCATCTTCGCGACGCACTGCCACAACGATCTGGGCATGGCGACGGCGAACGCGCTGGCCGCGGTCGATGCAGGCGCGCGCCAGATCGAATGCACGATAAACGGTCTGGGTGAGCGCGCGGGCAACACCGCGCTCGAAGAGGTGGTGATGGCGATGAAGGTTCGTCAGGACATCATGCCCTACCAGACCCATATAGACACGACGAAGATCATGAACATCTCGCGCCGCGTGGCGCAGGTGTCGGGCTTCCCGGTGCAGTTCAACAAGGCGATCGTCGGCAAGAACGCCTTCCTGCACGAAAGCGGCATCCACCAGGATGGCGTGCTGAAGAATGTCGAAACCTTCGAGATAATGAAGCCCGCCGATATCGGCCTTAACGAGGCGAATATCGCGATGGGCAAGCATTCGGGCCGCGCCGCGCTGCGCGCCAAGCTCAAGGATCTGGGCTACGAGCTGGGCGACAACCAGCTCAAGGACGTCTTCGTCCGCTTCAAGGCGCTGGCCGACCGCAAGAAGGAAATCTACGACGAGGACCTGATCGCGCTGATGACCGACAGCGCCGCGAACACCGCCGACGACTACCTGCAGGTCAAATGGCTGCGCGTGGTCTGTGGCTCGGACGGTCAGGAAGCCGAGCTGAAGATGCTCGTCGATGGTGAGGAAAAATCCAGCAAGTGCCAGGGCGACGGCCCGGTCGACGCGGTCTTCAACTGCGTCAAGGAAATCTATCCGACGCAAGCCAAGCTGAAGCTCTATCAGGTGCACGCGGTCACCGAAGGCACCGACGCGCAGGCGACCGTTTCGGTGCGCCTCGAGGAAGATGGGCGGATCGGCACCGGGGCCGCGTCGGACACCGACACGATCCTCGCGAGCGTGAAGGCCTATGTCGGCGCACTCAACCGCCTGCGCTTCCGCAGCCAGAAAACCGCGCCCGACGCGGACGTGAAAACGGTGAGCTACAAGCTCTGAGCCCACCGCCAGTTGCACAGCTTTCGGGCAGCCCGAGAACGGCTGCCCGTTTTCATGTCGACCCGGCGCGATTTTCCCGTTTTCAGCACGATTTCGTGACGCATCGCATATCTGCAATTTCAAGCGCATTTCCGCGGGGAAATCCGCCCGAAATGTTGAAAAAGGTCAATCGCTTGACCTTGCCTCAGCGGATAACCGCAAGGGGGCCTCGCCTACGGCGCAAATCCGCTTCCCCGTAAGGGCCGCTTTGACTATACGAGGCGCGGGCCGTGGCTTGGCGCGAGTCGCGGTATTTCTAAGAAATTTGGGATGGGACAGGCGTAATATGGTTGGTGGGATCTTCTCCTCGGACATGGCGATCGACCTCGGGACGGCGAACACGCTGGTCTATGTCAAAGGCAAAGGGATCGTGCTGAACGAGCCCTCGGTGGTCGCCTATCACGTCAAGGACGGCAAGAAGCAGGTGCTGGCGGTCGGTGAAGACGCCAAGCTGATGCTCGGCCGGACCCCCGGCTCTATCGAGGCGATCCGCCCGATGCGCGACGGCGTCATCGCGGATTTCGACAGCGCCGAGGAAATGATCAAGCATTTCATCCGCAAGGTGCACAAGCGCTCGACCTTCTCGAAGCCGAAGATAATCGTCTGCGTTCCGCATGGCGCGACCCCGGTGGAGAAGCGCGCGATCCGTCAGTCGGTTCTCTCGGCAGGTGCGCGCCGCGCCGGCCTGATTGCAGAGCCGATTGCGGCCGCCATCGGTGCGGGCATGCCGATCACCGACCCCACGGGTTCGATGGTGGTCGATATCGGCGGCGGCACGACCGAGGTCGCGGTCCTTTCGCTGGGCGACATCGTCTATGCGCGCTCGGTGCGCGTGGGCGGCGACCGGATGGACGAGGCGATCATCTCCTACCTGCGCCGCAACCAGAACCTTCTTGTGGGCGAATCCACCGCCGAGCGGATCAAGACCACGATCGGTACCGCGCGGATGCCCGATGACGGGCGCGGCATGAGCCTTCACGTGCGCGGACGCGACTTGTTGAACGGCGTGCCGAAGGAAACCGAGATCACGCAGGCCCAGGTCGCCGAGGCGCTGTCCGAGCCGGTCCAGTCGATTTGCGACGCGGTGATGCAGGCGCTCGAAACCACCCCGCCGGACCTCGCCGCCGACATCGTCGACCGTGGCGTGATGCTGACGGGGGGCGGTGCGCTTCTGGGCGAACTCGATCTGGCGCTGCGCGAGCAGACCGGCCTTTCGATTTCGATCGCCGACCAGTCGCTCAACTGTGTTGCGCTCGGCACCGGCAAGGCGCTTGAATATGAAAAGCAGCTTCGCCACGTCATTGACTACGACAGCTGAGCCGGGCCCGGGATTGCACCACGCCCGGCCAGTGATCTGACCGGAGACGGATTTGGCCAGAAATCGCGACGATCAGGACTATATCGGACCGCTGCGCCGACTGGGCGTTGCGGTTCTTGTCGTCGTGCTACTGGCTCTCTTCCTGGTCTGGCGCATCGACAGCCCGCGGATGGAGCGGTTCCGCTCTGCCCTCGTGGATCGCTTCGTGCCCAGCTTCGATTGGGTGATGGCCCCGGTCACCAAGCTCACCGACATGGTCGAGGGCTTTCAGTCCTATTCCCGCATCTACGAGCAGAACCAGGAGTTGCGCCGCGAGCTGCAACAGATGAAGGCGTGGAAGGAAGCCGCCGTTCAGCTGGAGCAGCAGAACGCCAAGCTGCTTGCCCAGAACAAGGTGCGGCTCGACCCGAAACTCACCTCTGTGTCGGGGCGTGTGCTGGCCGATAGCGGCTCGCCGTTCCGGAAATCGGTGCTGCTGAATGTCGGCAAGCGCGACGGCATTGTTGATGGCTGGGCCACGATGGATGGGCTGGGCCTCGTGGGGCGAATCTCGGGCGTGGGCTCCTCGACCTCGCGGGTGCTGCTGCTGACCGACGCCTCGAGCCGCATCCCGGTCACGATCCCGGCCTCGGGGCAGAACGCGATCCTTGCGGGCGACAACTCCCCCTACCCGTTCGTGGATTTCCTCGAACATCCCGACCGCGTGCGCCCGGGCGACCGCGTGATCTCCTCGGGCGATGGCGGGGTCTTCCCGGCGGGGCTGCTGGTCGGTCAGGTCTTCCAGGGCCGCGACAAGCGGCTGCGCGTGCGCCTCGCCGCCGATTACGAACGGCTCGATTTCCTGCGCGTGTTGCGCTCGCACCCGGCCGAGCGGATCGAGAACGCGGGCGGGCTGATCGCGCCCGACCCGAAAGTCATCGAACAGGAAGCGGCCGAGAAGGCGCGCGCCGAGGCCGCCGCGGGCGCACTCGAACCCGATGGTGGGTCGGAGGGCGGAAACGGGGGCAGCCAATGATCGACCCCATCACCCGCCGCCGCGTCAGCTACCGCACGCTTTTCGTCGTGATCGGCCTCGTACTGATCTTCGTGCGCCTGATGCCGGTCGACCATTCGCCGGGCGGCCTGCCGGGCCCCGACCTGACCTTGGCGCTGACGCTGGCCTGGGTGCTGCGGCGTCCCGAATACGCCCCGGCCCTGCTGATCGTTCTGGTTTTTCTGCTTGAAGACATCATGTTCTGGCGGCCCATCGGACTTTGGACGCTGATCGTCCTCGGCGCGACCGAATTCCTGCGCCGCCGCGAACAAAGCCTGCGCGATCTGCCCTTCGCGCTGGAATGGGCGTTGGTCGCGGGCGTGCTGCTCGCTATGGTGTCGGTGAAGCGCATCGTCCTGCTTGTCACGATGGTCGATCAGCCAAGCCTCGGGCTGGAGCTGTTCCAGATGCTGGTGACGCTGGCCGCCTATCCGGTGGTGGTGCTGGTGTCGCGGGTGGCCTTCGGCCTGCGCCGCGCGGCACCGGGCGAGGTCGACGCCTACGGACATCGAATGTGAGGGGGCCCAGAATGAGACGATCCCCGAAAGAGACCGAAGTCAGCACCCGCCGCATCACGCGGCGCGGGTTGCTCTTGGGCGGCGCGCAGGCGGCGGTCGTGGCCGTGCTGGCGGCGCGGATGCGCAAGATGCAGCTCGAAGACGCCAAGCAATACCGGCTGCTGGCCGAGGGCAACTCGGTAAAAATCCGGCTGATCCCGCCCGCGCGCGGGCTGATCTTCGACCGCAACGGTGTGCTTCTGGCCGGTAATGAGCAGAATTACCGCGTCACGATCACGCGCGAGGATACAGACGACGTCGATGCGACGCTCGCTGCGCTGCGCCGTCTGATCCCGATTACCGATGGCGATACGAAAGACATCCTGCACGATATCCGCCGCCGCCCGCCGACGACGCCGGTCACGGTGGCCGACCGCCTGACATGGGACGAGTTCTCGCGCGTCGCGGTGAACGGCCCCTCGCTGCCCGGTGTCAGCCCCGATGTCGGCCTGTCGCGCCTCTATCCGCGCCGCGAGGATTTTGGCCATGTGATCGGCTATGTCGGCCCGGTCTCGGATTACGATCTGAGCAAGATGGAAGACCCCGATCCGCTGCTGCTGATCCCGAAATTCCAGCTCGGCAAGACCGGCATCGAGTCGAAAGAGGAAAGCGTTCTGCGCGGTCAGGCCGGCCAGCGCCGCGTCGAGGTGAACTCCGCCGGGCGCGAGATGCGTGAACTCTCGCGCGAGCCCGGCAAGCCGGGCGAGAATCTGCAACTGACGCTCGACTATCGACTGCAGAACTACGCGCTGCAGCGGTTGGAGAACGAATCCGCCGCGACCGTGGTGATGGATGTGACCAATGGCGACGTGCTGGCCTGCGCCTCCGCGCCCAGCTTCGATCCCAACCTCTTCGTGCGCGGCATCTCCGTCGCAGATTACCAGCGCCTCACGCAGGACGACCATCGGCCGCTCGCCGACAAGACCGTCCAGGGTCTCTACCCTCCGGGCTCGACCTACAAGATGGTCACCGCACTTGCCGCGCTCGAGGCAGGGCTGGTGACGCCGGAGGAAACCATCTGGTGCCCCGGCTATGTCGAGATCGCGGGCCGCCGCTTCCACTGCTGGAAGGGCGCCGGCCACGGCCATGTGAACATGACCAAGAGCATGGAGCAGTCCTGCGACGTCTATTACTACGAGCTTTCGCAGCGCGTCGGCATCGACAAGATGAGCGACATGGCCAAGCGCCTGGGCGTGGGCGTCCGGCCCGACCTGCCGATGTCCGCGGTGAAAGAGGGCGTGGCCCCGACCAAGGAATGGAAGCAGGAGCGCTACGGCAAGGACTGGCTGATCGGCGACACCGCGAACGCGGCGATCGGTCAGGGCTATGTTCTGGCCTCGCCGATGCATCTCGCGATCATGGCGGCGCGCATCGCCTCGGGTCGGAAGGTAGAGCCGCGCCTGATCCGCGCCCGTGACGGGGTGGAGCAACCGATCCGCGTTACCGACGATCTCGGCGTTGAGAAAGCCTATCTCGACAGCGTGCGCAAAGGCATGACCGCAGTGGTGAACTCCTCGCGCGGCACCGCGCGCGGGTCGCGCATCGCGATGAAGGAATGGAAGATGGCGGGCAAGACCGGCACCTCCCAGGTCCGCAACATCACCAAGGCCGAGCGCGCCCGTGGCGTGATCCGCAACGACCAACTGCCGTGGAACCGCCGCGACCACGCGCTCTTCGTGGCCTTCGCCCCCGTCGACAATCCGCGCTACGCCGTCTCGGTCGTGGTGGAACACGGCTCGGGCGGTTCGACGGCAGCAGCCCCGATCGCGCGCGACGTGTTGCTGTTCGCGCTGGCGGGCGGCCTGCCCCCGGACGATGCCTATCCGTCCTTCGCCCGCGCGAAGGCCAAGGAGCTGAACGAAACGCTCGATCTCGTCGATCCCGACACCGTGCAGAAGCCGCAGGAGCGATCGCGCGCATGAGTTATCTCGAGAGCAACCTAAAGACCGTCCCGGTCGGCTGGCGCAAGATCTTCTACCTGAACTGGCCGCTGGTGATCCTGCTGACGGCGGTCGCCTGCGCCGGCTTCCTGATGCTCTACTCAGTTGCGGGTGGCAATATCCACACCTGGGCCGAACCGCAGATGAAGCGCTTCGCGCTCGGCATGATCGCGATGTTCACCGTGGCCTTCGTTCCAGTATGGTTCTGGCGCAACGTCTCGGCCTTGGCCTATTTCGTGGCGCTTCTGTTGCTGGTTGCGGTGGAATTCTTCGGCGCAATCGGTATGGGCGCACAGCGCTGGCTGGAGATCGGCCCGCTGCGCATCCAGCCTTCCGAGTTGATGAAGATCACCCTCGTGATGCTCCTCGCCGCCTATTACGATTGGCTGCCTGTCGAGAAGGTCTCGCGCCCGCTCTGGGTCTTCATCCCGGCGGTGATCATTCTCGCGCCCACCTTCCTCGTGCTGGCCCAGCCCGACCTCGGCACCGCCGTCATGCTGGTGCTGGGCGGGGCCTTCGTGATGTTCGCGGCCGGGGTGTCGTTTTGGTATTTCGGCACCGTGATCGCGCTGGTCGTCGGGCTGGTCTTCGGCGTGATGGAAAGCCGGGGCACGGAATACCAGCTGCTGCACGACTACCAATACAAGCGCATCGACACCTTCCTCGATCCGGGCTCGGACCCGCTTGGCGCGGGCTACAACATCATGCAGGCGCAGATCGCGCTCGGCTCGGGTGGCTGGTCGGGGCGCGGCTTCATGCAGGGCACGCAATCGCGGCTGAACTTCCTGCCGGAGAAGCACACCGACTTCATCTTCACCACGCTCGCCGAGGAGTTCGGCTTCGTCGGCGCCTTCGGCTTGCTGATGCTTTACACCGGGATCATCGGCTTCGCCCTCTATACCGCGATGGCCACGAAGGACCGCTTCGCCTCACTCCTCAGTTTCGGGGTCGCGGGGACGTTCTTCTTCTTCTTCGCGATCAACATGGCGATGGTGATGGGGCTGATGCCCGTCGTGGGCGTGCCCCTGCCACTGGTGAGTTACGGCGGCACCGCGATGATGATCCTGCTTGCCGCCTTCGGGTTGGTGCAAAGCGCCCATATCCATAGACCGAGGCAAAGATGATCCGCGTCCTTTTCGCCGACAAGCCCGAGAACTGGGGCCGTTACGAAACCCCGCTGACCGAGGCGATCGCCGCGACCGGCGTCGAGGCGCAGATCGTGCAGCCCGGCGAGAGCGACCCGGCTCAGATCGACTATGTCGTCTATTCACCGCAAGGCCCGGTGCAGGATTTCACCGCCTATACCGGCGCGAAAGCCGTACTGAATCTCTGGGCCGGGGTGGAGCGTGTCGTGGGCAACGACACCCTGACCCAGCCGCTGTGTCGGATGGTGGATGCGGGGCTGGAGCGCGGCATGGTCGATTACGTGACCGGCCATGTGCTGCGCTATCACCTCGGAATTGACGCGACACTCGCCCAGCAGGACGGCGTCTGGCGCCATGACGACGGCGTGCCGCCCTTGGCGCGCGACCGCTCGGTGGTGATGCTGGGTTTGGGAGCGTTGGGCAAAGCCTGCGCCGAAGCGCTGGCGGGGCTGGGCTTTGCCGTCACGGGCTGGAGCCGGACGCAGAAGGACATCCCCGGGATAACCTGCCTGAGCGGCGACGATGGGCTAGCGGAGGCGCTGTCGCGCGCCGAGATTCTCGTCTCGATCCTGCCCGACACGCCCGAAACCAGCAACCTTCTGAACGCGGACACGCTGGCGCAGATGCCGAAAGGCGCACGGCTCGTCAATCCGGGCCGCGGGACGCTGATCGACGATGACGCGCTGCTCGCAGCGCTGGACCGCGGCCAGATCGGCCACGCGACGCTCGATGTGTTCCGCGTCGAGCCTCTGCCCCCCGAGCACCCCTATTGGGCGCATCCGCAGGTGACGGTGACGCCCCATATCGCCGCCGAGAGCCGGGCCGAGACCGCCTCCGAGGTGATTGCCGAAAATATCCGGAGGGGCGAGGCGGGCGAGCCGTTCCTCTATCTCGTGGATCGCTCGCGCGGCTATTGAGCGCAGGGGGCGCTGCACCGCTCTCGTGCCCTTCGCGTGCGCTTCGGACGTTCGACAGGGCGTCCTTGCTGATCCCGCCTCATCCCCCGGTATATTTACGCCAAGAAGAAGATCAGAGCGCGGGCGCGTCGAGACCGATCTGCTTCGCGAGATCCGCGAGGCGGGTTTCCTTGCCAGACCAGTCGGCGGCGCGCGATGCGAACAGCGTCGCCTGAGACTGGTGGATCAACCCGTCTGAGAGGATTTTCAGGTGGTTCGCGCGCAGCGTCTCCCCGCTGGAGGTGATGTCGGCCACGGCCTCGGCAGTGAGGTTCGCGATGGTCCCCTCGGTCGCGCCTTGGCTGTCGACAAGCTGCCAGTCGGCTACGCCTTCGCGGGTCAGGAATTCACGCACCAGCCGGTGATATTTGGTGGCGATCCGCAGGCGGAAGCCGTGGGTGGCGCGGAAGCGGTGGGCGGCGGCGTCGAGGTCTTCGAGGCTGTCGACGTCCGACCAGCAGTCCGGCACCGCAATGATCAGATCGGCATGGCCGAAGCCCATCGGCGCGAGATCGGCGACCTGGCTTTCCCAATCGGCGAGCTTCTCGCGCACGAGATCGGAGCCGGTGACGCCCAGATGGATACGCCCCGCCGCCAGTTCGCGCGGAATCTCTCCGGCCGACAGGAGCACGAGTTGCACGCCGTCCGCCCCTTCGACCGCGCCGGCATATTCACGCTCGGACCCGGTGCGCTTTAGCGTGATGCCGCGCTCCGCGAACCAGTCGAAGGTCTTCTCCATCAGACGCCCTTTGGAGGGCACGCCGAGTTTGATCATGCTTGCGCCTCCAGATCGGCCATCAACCCTGCACGGATCACGCCGCCCACGGCGGGGATTTCGCGCCCCTGCCCCAATTGCCGGGTCAGCGCGTCGTAGCGTCCTCCGGAGGCGACCGGCGGAAGTGCCGGATCGGCGGCGGTGAAGGTAAAGACGAAGCCGTCGTAGTATTCCATGGTCGAGCGACCGTGGCTCGCGTCGAAATTGATCGCAGCGAGGTCGATGCCGCGGGTGGCAAGCGCGTCGAGCCGCTTTTCGAGCCGCGCGATGGCGGGTTCGATCGCTTGGATGCCGAGAGCGCGCAGCGCGGCAGGCGCCTGATCCGCAGCACAGCGCAGCTCGGCGAGCTTGCCCATCGCGGCGACCGCGTCGGTCGGGATCGGCGCAGCAGCGGCATCGGCGGCGAGCGTGGCGATCCGCGCCTCCATCTCTTCGCGCGAGCGCAGCCCGATCCAAGGCGCGCCGGAGCGTTGGCCGCTCAGCAGATCGGCGCGGGCTTTGGGCACCTCGACCTGACCCGAATAACGCGCGAGCAGATGCTGGAACCGCTTGGGGCGCCAGATATGGCGGGCGAGCGCGGCCTTGCGCTCGGGCATGGTATCCAGCCCATCGACGGCAGCGCGCAGCAGCCCCATATCCCCGATCGTGGCAGACAGGTTCAGCTTGGCGAGAAGCCCCGAGAACAGCACGAAGACCTCGGCATCGGCAGCTTCCGGGTCGGCGCGGTCGAAAATCTCGAACCCGGCCTGAAAATACTCATGGGCGCGCGCGGCGCCGCGATGATCCTGACGGCGGAACACCTCGCCCGCATAGGCGTAGCGCGCAGGCTCGGCGCCATTGGCCATGTGCTCCTGCACGACCGGCACGGTGAAATCCGGGCGCAGCATCATCTCGCCGCGCAGCGGGTCGGCGGTGACATAGGCGCGGGCGCGGATATCCTCGCCGTAAAGGTCGAGAAGCGCCTCGGCGGGCTGCAGGATATCGGGCGTGACCTCGACCGCACCGGCGGCGAGGAATTGCTCCAGCAGACGGCCTGCCTGTGCCCGCGCTTGCGCCTTTTCCGCCATTACTCGGCCTCGTAGCGTGCGAGGATTTCTTGCACTTTTGCGACCATTTCCGCGGTCGGAACCTCGAATTGCGCCGGTTGGGATTTCCATTCTTCAACCGTCGCGTCCTGCGCGATCTTCGCGCCGAGGATCAAATCCTTGATCTGGACGACGCCGCGCTCGGCCTCGTCCGAGCCTTGGATGATCGCCACCGGGCTTTCGCGTTTATCGGCATATTTCAACTGGTTGCCGAAGTTCTTCGGGTTGCCCAGATAGACCTCGGCGCGCAGCCCTGCCCCGCGCAGCGTCGACGCCAGCGCCATGTATTCTGCCATCCGGTCGCGATCCATCACGGTCACGACGACCGGGCCCTGAGCAGAGCCGCCGATGCGACCCTTGGCGCGGAGCGCGGCCAGAAGGCGGTCGACGCCGATCGAGACGCCGGTGGCAGGAACGACCTGACCGGTGAAGCGCTTGACCAGATCGTCATAGCGCCCGCCACCTGCGACCGAGCCGAATTGCCGCGGTCGGCCCTTTTCGTCGGTGATCTCGAAGGTCAGTTCGGCTTCGAAAACCGGGCCGGTATAATAGCCCAGCCCCCTCACGACCGACGGATCGATCACGATGCGGTCGGGGCCGTAGCCCTGCGCGTCGAGAAGCGACGCGATCTGCTCCAGTTCATCCACGCCTTCCGCACCCAGCGCAGAGCCTTCGACCAGCTCGCGCAGCCGCGCGACGGTGGTGGCGTTGTCTTTGCGCTTGGCCTCCATGAAGCCCATGACCGTATCGGCCTGTGCCTCGGACAGCCCCGCGCCCTTGGTGAAGTCGCCGGAGTCGTCCAGACGCCCCTCGCCCATCAGAAGGCGCACGCCCTCCTCGCCGAACTTGTCGAACTTGTCGATGGCCCGCAGAACGATGCCGCGCTCTTCCTCGAACTTGGTCGGATCGGCGGGGTCGAGAACGCCCGCGACTTCCATCACACCGTTCAGAACCTTGCGGTTGTTCACCCGCACGACATAATCGCCGCGCGGAATGCCGACGGCTTCGAGCGCGTCCGAAAGCATCCCGCAAATCTCGGCATCGGCGGCCACCGAGGGCGCGCCCACGGTATCGGCATCGCATTGATAGAACTGGCGGAACCGGCCCGGGCCGGGCTTTTCGTTGCGCCAGACGGGGCCCATCGTGAAGCGACGATAGGGTGTCGGCAGATCGTTGCGGTATTGCGCCGCGACGCGGGCCAGCGGCGCCGTCATGTCGTAGCGCAGCGCCAGCCACTTGCCGTCGTCTTCCTCCTGCCACGCGAAGACGCCCGCATTCGGGCGGTCCACATCGGGGAGGTATTTGCCCAGTGCCTCGACCGTCTCGATGGCCGAGGTTTCCAGCGCCTCGAAGCCATGCGTGCGATAGACCTCTGCGATCTTCGCCAGCATATCGGCGCGCTCGGTCACCTCCGTGCCGAAATAGTCGCGGAAGCCCTTCGGGGTCTCGGCCTTGGGACGGGGCTGCTTTTTCTGTTTCGCCATCGGCTTGCACCTGATCTTATCTCGCGCGAGGGTGTAGCCCAAGGGGCAGGCCCCGGCAAGCAATAGGAACGGCAGATGCAGGAACGGCTCGAACGGGCGGAAGAACAGATCGCCTATCTGACGCAAACGGTGGACGAGTTGTCCGATGTCATCGTCGCGCAGGCCCGTCAGATCGAACGGCTGGAGCGGCATCTGGGCCTGCTGATGGAGCGCGAGGCCGAGCGCGAATATGACACCGGCGGCTCTATCCCTCTGGCCGATCAGAAACCACCGCACTGGTAATGGACGCGGCGCTCTGGGGGCTAAACGGTGTTTTCGTGAGTGCGCAGGCGCTCATCTACACCGCTTTGCTGGTCTGGCCCCCGGGCATCGACCTCCGTTCGACGATCGATCGGTTCGAGCTGTGGCAAGGAAGCGGCATCCTCGCGATGCAGGTCTTCTTCGCCGTGCCGCTGATGAGCGCGCTGATCTGGCAGACGCGCGCCCATCGGCAGACGATGTTTCTGGTTTCGTTGAGTTTCCTCGCAACAGGGCTGCTGGGTGCGGCCGCGTGGCTGGAGATGGGCATGATCTCCGGTGCGGTGCGCGACGGGATCAACGAGCCCGATCTGCTGCGCGGCGTGGCACTGTTGCGCTGGGGCGAGTTCGCCACCGCCCTGGCCGCCGCGATCACGCTGCGGCTGGCATGGGTGGCGCGCAGCCTGTGAGGCTCAGACCTCTTCGACCTCGCTGACCCCGCGCAGGCTGCGCAGCGCTCCTTTCACCTGCGCATTGACCGGCGCCTCGGGCATCGCGGTGATCTGGTAGCGGCAGCCGCGCTCGTTGTCATAGACCATGAAGCTGATCGGCCCGCGCGAATGGACCTTCCCTTCGCGGGCGACCCGCTCGACGAGGCTCGCCACCGAGGCGACCGCATCATTGTCGTCGATATGCACCAGCAGCCCGGAGGAGCCCGCATCCGCCGTCGCCTTGTCAACGGTCTGCGCCGCGTTGGCGACCATGCGCACCGACTCGCCATCCACCTCGACCTTCACGGTCAGCACCAGAAGGTTACCGGTTTCCAGCACGTCGCGGCAGGCTTCCAGCGCCTCCGACCAGAAAGCCACCTCGTAGGGGCCCGAGGCATCCGACAGCGCGACGAAGGCGAAGCGGTTGCCCTTGGCGGATTTCTTCTCGCGCACCGAGGCGACCTCGCCCGCGATCTTGGTGACGAAGGGACCGCCCACGGCCTTTTGCTGCACCTCTTCCCAGCTCAGCACCTTCTTGCGCTTAAGCGCGGGCAGGTAATCCTCGATCGGGTGGCCCGAGAGGTAGAAGCCGATGGCTTTGTGTTCCTCGGCCAGACGCTCGCCCGGCAGCCAGTCGTCGGTATCGGCCAGACGCGGCGGCGGCAGATCGTCGCCCGCCTCGCCGAAGAGCGACACCTGCGCCGACTCGCGCGCCTCGATCACCGCGCCCGACCACGCCATCAGCGATTCCAGCGACTCGAAGACGCGCTTGCGGTTCGGATCGAGCAGATCGAAAGCCCCGGCCCGCGCCAGCATCTCGAGAGGGCGTTTACCGACGCGCTTCATGTCGACACGCCGCGCGAAATCGAACAGATCCTTGAACGGCTCGTCGCCGCGCGCGGTCACGATCATCTGCATCGCGTCCACGCCCACATTCTTCAGCGCGCCCAGCGCGTAGACCAGCTTCTGATCGACCACGTCAAAGGTCGAGAGCGAACGGTTCACGCAAGGCGGAATGATCTCGATCCCCAGCTTCTTCTGCACCTCGTCGGCATAGATCGCGAGCTTGTCGGTCAGATGAATATCGCAGTTCATCACGCCGCCCATGAACTCGACCGCGTGGTTCGCCTTCAGCCAGCCGGTGTAATAGGACACCACCGCATAAGCCGCTGCGTGGGATTTGTTGAAGCCGTAATTGGCGAATTTCTCCAGAAGGTCGAACACCTCGGAGGCCTTTTTCTTGTCGACCCCGTTCTTGGCCGCGCCCGCCTCGAATTTCGGACGCTCGGCGTCCATCGCCTCCTTGATCTTCTTACCCATCGCGCGACGGAGAAGGTCCGCGCCGCCAAGCGAGTAACCCGCCATGACCTGCGCGATCTGCATCACCTGCTCCTGATAGACGATGATGCCCTGCGTCTCTTCGAGGATATGGTCGATGGTCGGATGCACCGAAGTGATCTCGCGCAGACCGTTCTTCACCTCGCAATAGACCGGGATGTTCTCCATCGGACCCGGGCGATAGAGCGCCACCAGCGCCACGATGTCCTCGATACAGGTAGGCTTCATCTGGCGCAGCGCCGATTTCATGCCCTCCGATTCCACTTGGAACACCGCGACCGTCTTCGCGTCCGCGTAAAGCTTGTAGGTCTTCGGATCATCCAGCGGGATCGCGTTGATGTGGTTTTCCGCGCCCTCGGCGGGCTCGTAAAGCTGGTTGCCGGCGGCATCGACATGCAGCGGCCGGCCGGATTTGAAAATCAGTTCCATCGCCGAGCGGATCACCGTCAGCGTCTTTAGGCCGAGGAAGTCGAACTTCACCAGACCCGCCTGCTCGACCCATTTCATGTTGAACTGGGTCGCGGGCATGTCCGAGCGCGGATCCTGATAGAGCGGCACCAGCTCGTCGATCGGACGGTCGCCGATCACGACGCCCGCCGCGTGGGTCGAGGCGTTGCGCAGCAGGCCTTCGATCGCCTTTGCGTAATCGAGAAGCCGCGCCACGACCTCTTCGTTGCGGGCCGCCTCGCGCAGACGCGGCTCGTCGGCCAGCGCCTTCTCGATACTGACGGGCTTCACGCCTTCGACCGGGATCAGCTTCGACAGCTTGTCGACCTGGCCGTAGGACATCTGCAACACGCGCCCCACGTCGCGCACGGCGGCCTTCGACAGCAGCGCACCGAAGGTGATGATCTGGCCCACCTTCTCGCGCCCGTATTTCTTCTGCACGTATTGGATCACCTCCTCGCGGCGATCCATGCAGAAGTCGATGTCGAAGTCCGGCATCGAAACACGTTCCGGGTTGAGGAAGCGTTCGAACAGCAGCGAATAGCGCAGCGGATCAAGGTCGGTGATGGTAAGAGCGTAGGCGACCAGCGAACCTGCACCCGAGCCGCGCCCCGGCCCGACCGGAATGTCGTGATCCTTGGCCCATTTGATGAAGTCGGCAACGATCAGGAAGTAGCCCGGGAAGCCCATCTGCTCGATGATGTCGAGTTCGAATTTCAGCCGCGCCTCGTAATCCTCGACCGGCGCTGCATGCGGGATCACGTCGAGGCGGTTGCGCAACCCGTCCCACGCCTGACGCCGCAGTTCCTCGACCTCGTCATCGGCGAATTTCGGCAGGATCGGTGCCCGCTTGTAGGTCGAGAAGGCGCAGCGTTTCGCGATCTCGACCGTGTTCTCCACCGCTTCGGGCAGATCGGCGAAGAGCGCGACCATCTCGCCTTCGGACTTGAAATAATGCTGCGGGGTCAGACGGCGGCGCGGCTCGATCTGATCGACATAGGCGCCCTCCGCGATACAGATCATCGCGTCATGGGCCTCGTAAATCTCGGGCTTCGGGAAATAGACGTCGTTGGTCGCGACCAGCGGCAGACCCAGCTCGTAGGCCCATTCGACGAATGGCCGCTCGGTCGCGATCTCGGCCTCGGTCAGCGTGCCGCCCTCGCCCGGGTGGCGCTGTAATTCGACATAGAGCCGGTTCGGGTAGATGCCGGCGAGCTGTTGCAGAAGCGCCTTGGCGCGGTCCTTCGCGCCGTTCCGGATCAGCCGTCCAACCGGACCGTCGGGACCGCCAGAGAGACAGATCAGCCCCTCGGAATAGCGCTCCAGCTCCTCCAGAGTGACCTGAGTCTGCGCCCCGTGCTTGTCGAGATAGAGGCACGAGTTCAGCTTCATCAGGTTCTCGTAGCCGCGCTCGGTCTGGGCCAGCAGAACGATCGGTGCAGGCAGGCGCGGACGCTCGCCCGGCTTGGCGGGATCGAATTCGAGCGATACCTGACAACCGACGATCGGCTGCAGCCCCGCCCCCGTCGCGGTCACGGAAAACTCGAGCGCCGCGAACATGTTGTTCGTGTCGGTCACGGCGACGGCGGGCATCCCCGCCGACTCGCACATCTTCACGAGTTTCTTTGCGGGCACGGCGCCTTCGAGCAGGGAATACTCGGTATGGACGCGCAGATGAATGAATCGGGGGCTGGTCATGCCACCAGATTTAGCTGGTCGTGTCGCCCCGCGCCAGCCTCTCGCCGCGTCCTCCAGACGCTTCGCGTTCGACCGTTCGGCGTCGCTCGACGCCCAAATCTAGATCGTCGGATCAAGATTCGAGCAGCGCATGATCGAGAATCCCTTGCCAAAGCCCGTCCGCATCGGCTTTGCTGGGCAGGTCCCGTTCTACGCCGCATCGAGGGGGACCGCAGGGACGACTGGTAAGGCGGCGGATTTTTCTTATGGAGATCACGTTTCTTCTCAATGGAGAAACCCGGACGGTGGCGATTACCGATCCGACGCAATCTGTGCTCGACTGGCTGCGCGCCGAAGGCCTGACCGGCACCAAGGAGGGCTGCAACGAGGGCGATTGCGGTGCCTGTTCGGTCATCGTGACCGACGCCAACGGGGCCAAACCGCTCAATGCCTGCCTGATGATGATGCCCCATCTGCACGGGCGCGCGCTGCGCACCGTCGAAGGCGTCGCGGGGCCGAAGGGCGAATTGCACCCAGTTCAGCAGGCAATGGTCGACCATCACGGCTCGCAATGCGGTTTCTGCACGCCGGGCTTCATCGCCTCGATGGCGGCGGGTCATCTCAATGGACGCCGCGATCACGACGATCTGCTGGCGGGCAACCTTTGCCGCTGCACCGGCTACGCACCGATCATCCGCGCCGCCGAGGCGGCTCAGGACGCGCCCGTGCCCGCGTGGATGCACGACACGCCGCCCGATCTGGCAGACGTCGCGCTTGTGGCCGATCATGTCTTCCTTCCCGCAAGCGCGGATGCGCTGGCGGAGTGGTATCTCGCTCATCCGGACGCCACGCTGATCGCGGGCGCGACTGATGTGGGTCTCTGGGTCACCAAACAGCTGCGAGACCTGAAAGAAGTCGCTTTCCTGAACAACTGCACGGACCTGCAGAACATCGAGGAAACCCACGACCGCTATATCGTCGGCGCGGGCATCACGCTCTCGACGTTGCGCGAGACGATCCGCGACACGCTCCCGAGCTTTGCCGAATTGCTCCGCCGTTTCGCCTCCGAACAGGTGCGTCAGGCGGCGACGATCGGTGGCAATATCGCGAACGGCTCGCCCATCGGTGACAGCCCGCCCGTCCTGATCGCGATGGGCGCGGAGCTGACGCTGCGCAAGGGTGACACGCGCCGCACGATCCCGCTGGAGAGTTTCTTCCTCGACTACGGCAAACAGGACCGCGCGCCCGGCGAATTCGTCGAAAGCGTCAGCTTCCCGAAATCCGTGCCCGATCTCGCCTGCTACAAACTCTCGAAGCGGTTCGATCAGGACATCTCCGCCGTCTGCGGCGCGCTGAATATCTCGCGCGAGGGCGACACGATCCGGTCCGCGCGCATCGCCTTTGGCGGCATGGCGGGTATCCCGAAACGCGCAACGGAATTGGAAGCGGCGCTTGAGGGCCAGCCCTTCACCGAGGAGGCGGTCACGGCCGCCCTGCCCGCGCTGGAGCAGGACTTCACGCCGCTCACCGACATGCGCGCCTCGGATGCCTACCGGATGGAGGCCGCCAAGGCGATGTTGATCCGCTATGTGCGCAACGCCCAAGGCGCCCTCTCCATTCTGGAGGTGCAACCATGAGCGTCGGCACCAAGAAACCCCACGATTCCGCGCAGTTGCACGTCACCGGAGCGGCGCGCTACGTCGATGACATCCCCTGCCCCGGCAACACGCTGCACCTCGCCTTCGGCCTCTCGACCGAAGCCCATGCCGAGATCGCCTCGCTCGATCTGAGCGCGGTGCGCAGCGCTCCGGGCGTCGTCGCGGTGCTCACCGCCGAGGACATGCCGTTTGCCAACAATGCCTCGCCCGCGCCCGAGCCCGAACCGGTTCTGGCCGAAGGTGTCGTGCATTATGTCGGTCAGCCGATCTTCGTGGTCGCCGCGACCAGCCACCATGCCGCGCGCAAAGCGGCGCGGCTCGCGAATGTCGACTACAAGCCGCGCCCGGCGATCCTGACCGTCGAACAGGCGCTCGAGGCCAACAGCCATTTCGAAGGCGGCCCGGTCACCTGGGCGCGCGGCGATACCGGCGCGGGCTTCGCGCAGGCAGAACATATCGTCGAAGGCAGCTTCGACATGGGCGGGCAGGAGCATTTCTACCTCGAAGGTCAGGCCGCCCTCGCGCTGCCCGACGATCAGGGAATGGTGATCCGCTGTTCCTCGCAGCACCCGTCGGAAATCCAGCACAAGGTGGCCGACGCGCTTGGCTGCGCGATGCATGACGTCCGCGTGGAGATGCGCCGGATGGGCGGCGGTTTCGGCGGCAAGGAGAGCCAGGGCAACGCGCTCGCCATCGCCTGCGCCGTCGTCGCGCGGGCCACCGGGCGGCCCTGCAAGATGCGCTACGACCGCGACGACGACATGATCATCACCGGCAAGCGCCATGATTTCCGGATCAAATATCGCCTTGGCGCGGATGCCGAGGGCAAGATCGTCGCGGCCGAGTTCACCCATCTCGCCCGCTGCGGCTGGTCGCCCGACCTGAGCCTGCCGGTCTGCGATCGCGCGATGCTGCATACCGACAGTTCCTATTACCTGCCGAATGTGAAGATCGAGAGCCACCGGCTGCGCACCAACACCCAAAGCGCGACGGCCTTCCGGGGCTTCGGCGGCCCGCAGGGCATGATCGGAACGGAAGCCGCGCTCGATCACCTCGCGCATGTGATGGGGATCGACCCGCTCGATCTGCGCAAGCGCAACTACTACGACCCAGCGGGCGTGCAGAGCACGCATTACGGCCAGCCGGTCGAGGATTTCATCCTGCCCGAAATCACCGAGCGCTTGGAGCAATCCGCCGAGTTCGCGGCCCGCAAAGCCCGCGTGGCCGAATGGAACGCCGCCAACACGACGCTGAAGCGCGGCATCTCGCTGACGCCGGTGAAGTTCGGCATCTCCTTCACGCTGACCCAGCTGAACCAGGCGGGCGCGCTGGTGCATGTCTATGCCGACGGCTCGATACAGTTGAACCACGGCGGCACCGAGATGGGTCAGGGCCTGCACCGCAAGGTCTGTCAGGTCGCGGCCTCGGTCTTTGGCGTGACGGACGAGGACGTGCGCATCACCGCGACCGCCACCGACAAGGTGCCCAATACCTCCGCTACGGCGGCCTCTTCGGGGGCCGACCTGAACGGCATGGCGGTGAAGGCCGCCTGCGAGACGATCAAGGCGCGGCTCGCCGCGTTCATGGCCGAAAGCTCCGGCGCAGCCATCGAAGACGTGAGCTTCGCCAATGGCGAGGTGCGCGCGGGCGAGCATGCCCTGCCCTTCGCGAAGCTGGTGAAGCTGGCCCATGAGGCGCGGGTGTCGCTCTCCTCGACCGGCTTCTATGCCACGCCGAAGATCAGCTGGGACCGGATCAAGGGGCAGGGCCGCCCGTTCTTCTACTTCGCCTATGGCGCGGCGGTGACCGAGGTCGTGATCGACACGCTGACCGGCGAGAACCGCATCTTGCGCACCGACATCCTGCATGATGCGGGCGCCTCGCTGAACCCGGCTATCGACATCGGCCAGATCGAAGGCGGCTACGTTCAGGGCGCGGGCTGGCTGACGACCGAGGAACTGGTCTGGGACGATAAAGGCCGACTGCGCACCCATGCGCCTTCGACCTACAAGATCCCCGCCTGCTCGGACCGCCCGCGTGTGTTCAACGTGGCGCTCTGGGACGCACCGAACCGCGAGGACACGATCTATCGCTCCAAGGCGGTCGGCGAGCCGCCCTTCATGCTGGCGATCTCGGCCTTCCTCGCGCTGCAGGACGCGTGCAAATCCTGCGGCCCGCACTGGCCCGATCTGCAGGCGCCCGCGACGCCCGAGGCGGTTCTCGCTGCCGTGCACCGGGCAAGGGGCGACGCATGAGCCTGGATCCCGCAGCCCTCGCCCGCGCGGCGGAACGCGGACCGTTCACCCGCGTGGTGGTCGCGCGCGCCCAAGGCTCCACCCCGCGCGAAGACGGGGCGGAGATGCTGGTCTGGGCGGATCACGTCGAGGGCACGATCGGCGGCGGCGCGCTGGAATTCTCCGCCATCGCAAAGGCGCGGGGCGGGCTGACTGGGGTCGAGAAAATCCCGCTCGGCCCGGCCATGAACCAGTGTTGCGGCGGGGCCGTGGTGCTGGGCTACGAGCGGATGGACCGGAACACCGTCGCGCAGATTACAGGCGATTGGCACGCGCGCCCGCTGACGCCGGGCGCGCCCGAGCCGCTGGCCGTCACCCGCGCGCTGGCGCGCGCCCGGGATCGCGGCGAGGCACCGCCGCTGCTGGTGGAGACCTGGCTGATCGAGCGGGTCGCACCACCCGCCACCCCGGTCTGGATCTGGGGCGCGGGCCATGTCGGGCGCGCGCTGATCGGTGCGCTCGCCCCCCTGCCCGGCCTCGCACTTTTCTGGGCCGATAGCGGGTCCGAGCGGTTTCCCGAGACACTCCCCGAGGGCGTCACGCCGCTGATCGCAGAGAACCCGGCTGATCTTGTCTCTCTCGCCCCGACCGAGGCGCGCCATTTCGTGCTGACCTATTCACATGCGCTCGACCTCGAACTCTGCCACCGGCTGCTCGCTCACGGGGTCGGCGGGCTCGGCCTGATCGGATCGGACAGCAAATGGGTCCGCTTCCGCAAACGTCTTGCCGCCCTGGGTCATTCGGATGCACAAATTTCACGCATTGCCTGCCCGATAGGCGATCCGACCTTGGGGAAGCATCCTCAAGCCATTGCTCTTGGGGTCGCGACCGGGCTAGTGAAGGAGCTGAACGCCGCGAAGGTGGCGACGGGGAAAGGGAAACGCGCTGGGTGACGGAGCTGCTCAAGATCGACGGGCTGACGAAAGCCTATCCTGGGGTCGTGGCCAACGATGGCGTCGGCTTCTCGGTGCGTCCGGGCGAAGTGCACGCCCTGCTGGGCGAGAACGGCGCCGGCAAATCGACGCTGGTGAAAATGATCTACGGGCTCGTGAAGCCCGATTCCGGCACGATGCATTTCGCCGGCCAACCCTTCGCGCCAGCCGATCCACGCGCGGCGCGGGCCGCAGGCGTCGCGATGGTGTTTCAGCATTTCTCGCTCTTCGAGGCGCTGAACGTCGCCGAGAACGTGGCGCTCGGCATGGAAAACCCGCCGCCGATGCGCCAACTCGCCAAACGTATCCGCGAGATTTCCACCGCCTATGGCCTGCCGCTGGACCCTGCCCGTCTGGTCGGAGACCTCTCCGCGGGCGAGCGTCAGCGCGTCGAGATCGTGCGCTGCCTGCTGCAGGACCCGAAGCTTCTGATCATGGACGAGCCGACCTCGGTTCTGACGCCGCAGGAGGTGGAAATCCTGTTCCACACGCTGCGCAAGCTCTCCGCCGAGGGCACCGCGATCCTCTATATCAGCCACAAGCTCGAGGAAATCCGCACGCTTTGCGAAGGCGCGACCATCCTGCGCGGCGGCAAGGTGGTGGCAAGCTGCAACCCGAGCGAAAAGACCGCGCGCGAACTGGCCGAGCTGATGGTCGGTGCGGAGTTGAAAGTGACCGACCGAGCCGAGCGCAAACTGGGCGATGTGGTGCTGAAGGTCGATGGGCTGTCGCTGGCACCGATGTCGCAATTCGGTCCGTCGCTGAAGGATCTCAGCTTCGAGCTGCGCGCGGGCGAGGTGCTTGGCATCGGCGGCGTCGCAGGCAACGGTCAGGAAGAATTGCTGGCGACCCTGTCGGGAGAACGGCCCTCCGCCCCCGGCACCGTCAGCCTGATGGGCGAAGACATCTCCGGCCTCGGGCCGAATCCACGCCGCGCGAAGGGGATGCTGGCGGCCCCCGAGGAAAGGCTCGGCCATGCCGCCGTTCCCGCGATGAGCCTGACGGAGAATGCGATTCTCACCGGGACAATGCGCAAGCCGCTGACCCGCAACGGCTTCGTAGATCAGGGTGCGGCGAAAACCTTCGCCGACGAGATCATTCAAGCCTTCGACGTGCGCACCCCCGGCGCGCATGTGGCCGCCCGGGCGCTGTCGGGCGGAAACCTGCAGAAATACGTGATCGGCCGCGAAGTGCTGCAAAACCCCGCCGTGTTGGTCGTGAACCAGCCGACATGGGGTGTCGATGCCGCCGCCGCAGCGTCGATTCGGCAAGCGCTGCTCGATCTGGCCGCGAAAGGGGCTGCGGTGATCGCGATCAGCCAGGACCTCGATGAGCTTATGGAAATCTCCGACCGCTTCTCGGCACTGAACGAAGGCCGCCTGAGCGCCTCGCGCCCGACGCAGGGGCTGACGATCGAAGAGATCGGCATGATGCTCGGTGGCGCGCACGGGATGCAGGAGGCTGCGGTATGATCACTCTCGTCCGGCGCCCCACCCCGTCTCGCTTCTGGTCCTACGCCACACCGATCCTCGCCGTGATCGCCACCATGATCGCGGGCGGCATCCTGTTCGCGATGCTCGGAAAGCACCCGGTCGAGGCGATCCGCGTAATCTTCTGGGACCCGCTTTTCGGCGGCAACGCGGCCTATTTCCGTGGCCAGTTGCTGGTCAAGGCCGGGCCGCTGATCCTGATCGCCTGCGGGCTCGCCGTGGGCTTTCGCGCGGGCATCTGGAACATTGGCGCGGAGGGGCAATACATCATGGGCGCGCTGTTCTCGGCGTGGCTGGCGCTGAAGATGTACCCGGCCGAAAGCCACTGGCTGTTCCCGGTGATGATCGTGCTCGGCGCGCTTGGCGGCTTCCTCTGGGCAATGATCCCCGCGGTGCTGAAAGTGATGTTCGGCACCTCTGAAATTCTCGTCTCGCTGATGCTGGTCTACGTGGCCGAGAACCTGCTGGCCTACATGGCCTTCGGGCCGCTCAAGAACCCCGAAGGCTTCGGCTTTCCCGGATCGCGCAACCTGCAGGACTACCCCTCTGCCTTCAACCACGAGCTGATCGCGGGCACAGGCATGCATTGGGGCGTCGTCGCGGCGCTGATCGCGGTGATCTTTACCTATGGGCTGATGCATCGCCACATCACCGGTTTCCGCATCCGCGTCGCAGGCGAGGCCCCGCGCGCCGCTCGCTTCGCAGGCGTGATGCCGGCGCGGCTGGTGATCCTCGGGCTTGGCATGGGCGGCGCCTTTGCGGGCCTCGCGGGCATGTTCGAAGTCTCCGGTCCCTCGGGTCAGATCACCGACAGCTTCAACGTGGGCTATGGCTTCACCGCAATCATCGTGGCCTTCTTGGGTCGCCTGCACCCGATCGGCATCCTGCTGGCGGGTCTGCTGATGGCGCTGACCTATATCGGCGGCGACATGGCGCAGTTGATGCTCGGCCTGCCCTCGGCGGCGATCCAGGTATTTCAGGGGATGCTGCTGTTCTTCCTGCTGGCCTTCGATGTGCTGACCAACTTCCGCATCCGTTTCGGGAGGGTCGCGGCATGACGGGCAAACTCCCCTCGCTGCGCCTGGCGGTCATCTTTCTCGGCGGCGTCGTGATGGGGCTAGGCCTGTACTATCTGCTCGCCGTGGCGCAGGCATTCTGGGCCTTCGTCGTGATCGGCGTGGTTATGATGGTGGTTTTCGAACTGGCGGTTGGCGCGTCGCGGGCGGTGATCTACCGCATCGGCGCGCGCCCTGACAGCGAAGAGCCCCGTCGCCCCACCCTGCACGGACGCGAGCGTTACGCCTCGATGGCCGGGCTCGTCATCGGCCTCGTCGGGGGCTATCTGGCCTGGGGGCCGGTTCTGTTCTGGGGACATGGAGGCACGCTATGATCGTGGGCGGCATCGACATCATCACCCTGACGGCGACTCTGATGGGCGCGTCGACCCCGGTTTTGCTAGCGGCCACCGGCGAATTGGTGGCCGAGAAATCGGGCGTGCTGAACCTCGGCGTCGAGGGGATGATGATCATGGGCGCGGTCGCGGGCTTTGCTGCCGCCGTCGCCACCGGAAGCCCGGTTCTGGGCTTCCTGATGGGGGCGATTGCCGGCGCTTTGCTGGCGACGCTCTTCGCCTTTCTGACGCAGAAGCTGCTGTCGAACCAGGTCGCGACCGGCCTTGCACTGACGCTGTTCGGACTTGGCCTGAGCGCGCTGATCGGAAAGGGCTATGAGGGCGTGCGGCCGCCCGCGACGCCGAAGATCGATTTCGGGCCGCTCTCGGATATTCCGGTGCTGGGCCGCATCCTGTTCTCGCATGACTGGATCGTTTATCTCTCGCTGATCCTCGTCGCCGTGGTCTGGTACGTGCTGCGCTCAACCCGCATGGGGCTGATCCTGCGCGCGGTGGGCGAAAGTCATGACGCAGCACACGCGTTGGGATACCGCGTCGTCGCCGTCCGCTTTGCCGCGTTGGCCTTCGGCGGGGCGCTGGCCGGTCTGGGCGGTGCCTATCTCAGCCTCGTGCGCGTGCCGCAATGGACCGAAGGCATGACCGCTGGCGCGGGCTGGATCGCGCTCGCCATCGTGGTCTTCGCAAGCTGGCGGCCGTGGCGCGTGCTGCTGGGCGCTTACCTATTCGGCGGCATCACCGCGCTGCAATTGCAGCTGCAGGCCGCGGGCTACGCGATCCCGGTGCATATCCTGTCGATGGCCCCCTACGTCATCACCATCGTGGTGCTGGTCATCCTCTCCGCCATCCACCGCCACGGCGTGCAGGCCGCCCCTGCCAGCCTCGGCAAGTCTTTCCACGCCTCGAGCTGAGGCATATCTCGAAGGGCCCCATCAAGAGGCCCGCCACCCAACTTGGAGTAACGCGATGAACCGCAGATCCTTTTTGAAAACCACCGCCGCCACGGCCGTTGTCGCGGGCGCAGGCGTCCCGGCTTTCGCCGCTGACGAGCCGCTGAAAGTCGGCTTCATCTATGTCGGCCCCGTCGGCGACATGGGGTGGTCCTACCAGCACGACCAGGGTCGTCAGGCGATCGAAGAGAAATACGGCGACAAGGTGAAAACCTCGTTCATCGAGAACGTGCCGGAAGGTCCCGATGCCGAGCGCGCGCTGACCCAGCTTGCGCTGGACGGCAACAAGCTGATCTTCGCGACCTCCTTCGGCTTCATGGACGCGGTCGTGAACGTCGCCAAGAAATTCCCCGACGTGAAATTCGAGCACGCCACCGGCTACAAGCTCGCCGACAACCTCGCGACCTATGACGCGAAGTTCTACCAAGGTCGCGCCATTCAGGGCACGATCGGCGGTCGCATGACCAAGACCAACAAGATCGGCTATATCGGCTCCTTCCCGATCCCGGAGGTCTATCAGGGCATCAACGCCGCCTACCTCGCGGCGAAGAAGGTGAACCCGGACGTCGAAATGAAAGTCGTCTGGGCCTATTCGTGGTTCGACCCGGCGAAAGAGGCCGACGCGGCCGCAGCCCTGATCGCCGATGGGGTGGACGTTCTGCTGCAGCACACCGACTCGACCGCGCCGCAGGCGAAAGCTCAGGAAGCGGGCAACGTCATCACCTTCGGTCAGGCCTCGGACATGTCGTCCTTCGCGCCGATGCCGCGCGTCTCCTCGACCATCGACAACTGGGCGCCCTATTACATCGAACGCGTCGGCGCCGTCATGGACGGCACCTGGAAATCGGAAGCCACCTGGGGCGGCATCGACAGCGGCATGGTGAAGATCGGCGAGATCTCCTCGGCGGTGCCGGACGACGTCAAGAAAGAGGCGCTGCAGCTCAAGGACGACATCGCCTCGGGCAAGGTCCATCCCTTCGCGGGTCCGCTCAACAAGCAGGACGGCAGCGAATTCCTCAAGGCAGGCGATGTCGCGACCGACGACCAGCTTCATTCGATGACCTTCTATGTCGAGGGCATTACCGCGGAACCGCCGAAGTAAGCGATTGCACGAACGAAAAGACGAAAGGGTCGGCCAGGCGCCGGCCCTTTTTCATGCTCGCGCCGCCTCTACCCCCCTTCTCATTGACCGTCATCGTTGCCGCCCCCAGGATTCAGGCGCAAAATTTGAAGTGTCGAGCAACTTGACACATTCAATAATTTGCATCTATCGGTAGATAGAGCGGTTGACGTTAGGGAGTGGGAGGAAGGCAATGGCACATATCGTGGTACTTGGCGCGGGTCTTGGCGGCGCCATCATGGCTTATGAATTGCGTGACCAGGTCCGCAAGGAAGACGAGATCACCGTCATCACCAAGGACCCGAAGTATCACTTCGTGCCCTCGAACCCCTGGGTCGCCGTCGGTTGGCGCGACCGCAAGGACATCACCGTCGATCTCGAACCGACGATGAAGAAAAAGAACATCAAGTTCATCCCGGTCGCGGCCAAGCGCCTGCATCCCGATGACAACAAGGTCGAACTGGAGGATGGCCGCGAGGTTTCCTACGATTACATCGTCCTCGCCACCGGCCCGGAACTGGCCTTCGACGAGATCGAGGGGCTCGGCCCTGACGGCTTCACGCATTCGGTCTGTCACATCGATCACGCCGAGGAGGCCGGCACCGCCTTCAAACGCTTCTGCGAAAATCCCGGCCCGATCATCGTGGGCGCGGTGCAGGGTGCCTCGTGCTTCGGCCCGGCCTATGAATTCGCCTTCATCCTCGACACTGCGCTGCGGCGCGCGAAGATCCGCGATCAGGTGCCGATTACCTTCGTCACCTCCGAGCCCTATGTCGGCCATCTCGGTCTTGATGGCGTGGGCGACACCAAGGGCCTTCTCGAATCCGAAATGCGCAACAAGCACATGAAGTGGATGGTCTCGAGCCGTGTGAAGAAGGTCGAGGACGGCGTGATGCATGTCGAGGAAATCGCCGATGACGGCTCGATCAAGGCCGCCCACGAATTGCCGTTCAAATACGCGATGATGCTGCCACCCTTCCGTGGCATCCCGGCGGTCATGGGGCTGGACGGTCTCGTCAATCCGCGCGGCTTCGTCATCGTCGACAAGCACCAGCGCAACCCGAAATATCCGAACGTCTTCGGCATCGGCGTCGGCATCGCGATCCCGCCCATGGGGCCGACCCCGGTACCCTGCGGCGTGCCGAAAACCGGCTTCATGATCGAGTCGATGGTCTCCGCCACCGCGCATAACCTAGGCAATATCGTGCGCGGCAAAGAACCCGACGAGACCGGCACCTGGAACGCGATCTGTCTGGCCGATTTCGGCGACAGTGGCATCGCCTTCGTGGCCCAGCCTCAGCTTCCGCCGCGAAACGTCAACTGGTCGAGCCAGGGCAAATGGGTCCATCTCGCCAAGATCGGGTTCGAGAAATATTTCCTGCGCAAGCTGCGCAAGGGCACCTCGGAGCCGTTCTACGAGAAGACCGCGATGAAGATGCTCGGCATCGACAAGTTGAAGGCGGTGAAGAAGACTCACTGAGCCGGGTCGGCAACCATTTCTGTTTTCAATTCACGGGGCGGGCCTGCGGGCTCGCCCCGCGCTGATTCACGCCGATGGTGGTGACGCGCCGGAACACACGCCTCCGTGAAACGTTTGGTCCCCCGATACACGGCCAGATGCCGTATGAAAGGGAGACGACATGAAGACGTTGAAGACGACCACTGCGCTCGTTGCCGGCCTTGCCGCGCTGAGCCCGGCGATCCTGCCGTTCAGTGCGCTTGCCCAGGACAGTAACACCGCCGCTGCGGAATGCGTTGCGAAAGCAGTCGCAGACGGCACCCCGATGGAGCAGGCGAAAGCCGATTGCGAGGCCAATGCGGCGAATGCCGACGGCTCCGCCGAAGCCGCCGCAGGCACCGATCCGGCGAATGCAGATGCGCCGATGTCCGACAGCGAAGCCGATCAGGCTGCGAAAGCGGCGATCGAAGGCGCAGCCCCGCCCTCCGAACAGGACCCGGCCGCGAGCAGTGACACCCCCGACGCCAGCGCGAAAGCCGCAGTCGAAGGCGGCGCGGATGTGACCACTCAATCCGGGACCACGGGCACCGATGCCAACGCCGACGCGGCCGCTGCCGCGACGACCGATACCGATACGGCCACGAATGCAGATACGTCTGCCGCGCCCGACGCCGCCGCATCGACCGATGCGCAGCCCGAGGCCGCGGCGCCCGCCGAGACCGACAGTGCCGCGACCGCGAACGGCGAGGGCACGACTTCAGCCGATACGACCGCGAAGACCGACGGGTCCGCGACCGCCGCGACCGATGGCTCGACCGGCGCGACGGCTGACGGTTCGACCGACGCCACCGCTGACGGTTCGACTGCTGCAGAAGGCCAGACGAATGCCGAGGCGACGGACACCATGAGCCCCGAAACCACCTCGCAGGACGCCCCTGCCCCGGTGACCGACACCACCGAAAACGCCATGCAGAACTCGGCGGCTCAGCCGGAGAGCACCGCGACGGCTGAACCCGAGGCGAAACCCGCTGGCGAGACCTCGACCGATACCACCTCCGACACTCAGGTCGTGCAGGAGGGCAATGGCGGATCGGGTTCCGACGTCGAGCCGAAGGTGGTCCAACCGAAAGAGGCGACGACCGCAGATTCGACGAACGCCGACGCGAACACCACCGATGCGGCGAGTGCTGACGCGAGTGCCGAGGCGCAAACGGATCAACAGGCGAACACGCAGGCCAGCTCGACCGCCGAGGCGACGAAGCTGCTCGAGAACGCGCTGACAGACACCAAGGCCGCGATCCAGGGCGAGGCTGTGCAGAACGAGGCGCTCAACGCACCGGCCGACAGCACCGACACCACCAATGCGACCGAAGAAACGGTGACCGAGGACACTGCACGCAGCGCCTCGGAAGACTTCTCGACCACGGTCGACGCCAAGCCCGACGCACAGGCGCAGGCCACGGCCCAGACCGATTCGACGAAGAAGAAGGACGGCCTGAGCACGCTCGAAACCGCGGCGCTCTCCGGTCTCGGTGCGCTCGCCGTGGGAGCGATCCTGAACAACGGTTCGAAAGTAGCCGTGAATTCGGGCGACCGCGTCGTGGTGCAGCAGCCCGACGGATCCTATCAGTTGGTGAAGGACGATAACGCGCTTCTGCGTCAGCCCGGGTCGAAGATTCGCACGCAGGACTATGCGGACGGCTCGTCGCGCACGATCGTGACCAAGCCGGACGGCAGCCAGATCGTCACCGTCTATGACGCGCAGCGCCGAATCCTCAAGCGGACGCTGGTCCAGCCCGACGGGACGCAATACCTGCTGGTCAATGACGCGCAGGGCGCAGACCCTGTAGATGTCTCGGCGCTCCCCAAGCCCAAGCCCGTCGCGACGGTGTCTTCCAGCAACGAACAGGCACTGCGCGAAGCGCTGACCCGCCAGAGTGGCGTCGACCGTACCTTCACGCTTTCGCAGGTGCGCAACATCACCCCGGTCCGCGAACTCGCGCCCGCAATTACGGTCGAGAACATCAACTTCGAGACTGGTTCGGCAGCGATCCAGCCGGATCAAGCGCAGGCCCTCTCGGCTCTCGGACAGGCGATCCAACAGCGCATCGACGAGAACCCGCGTGAGTTGTTCCTCGTGGAAGGCCATACCGACGCCGTCGGCAGCGCCGCCTACAACCTTGCGCTCTCGGACCGTCGCGCGGAATCGGTCGCGCTGGCACTGAGCGAGTATTTCGACGTGCCCGCCGAGAACCTCGTGGTGCAGGGCTATGGCGAACAGGACCTGAAAGTGCAGACCGAAGGCCCCTCGGAAGCCAACCGCCGTGCCGTCGTGCGCCGGATCACCGATCTTCTGCGCACCGCCTCGAACTAAGGTTGAACCAGAGACAAAAGCAAAGGGCGCCCTGCGGGGCGCCCTTTTCGCATCTCTCCCGAAAGAGGGGAGTAGTGGTGGCGAGGGGGGGACTTGAACCCCCGACCCCACGATTATGAGTCGTGTGCTCTAACCAGCTGAGCTACCTAGCCACTGGGGGGCTAACTAGGCAAAGCGGATCGTCCAGTCAAGGACGTTTTGCGGGAAAATTGCCCCCATTTCGCTGCGGCATATTGGGAATTGGCGAAGCCGTGCGCAAAGGCTAGGCAGGAGGAGAAAAGGAGAGACCATGCACGCCGCCCCTGCCCTGCCCCTCACACGCGATATCGTTCTGATCGGGGGCGGTCATACCCACGCGCTGGTGCTGCGGATGTGGGGGATGAAGCCGCTTCCGGGCGTGCGGCTGACAGTGATCAACCCCGCGCCTTCCGCCGCCTATTCGGGGATGCTGCCGGGCCATTTGGCGGGGCATTATACCCGCGACGAGTTGCAGCTCGATCTGGTGAAGCTCGCAAGACATGCTGGCGCGCGGCTGGTTCTGGGGCGCGCGACGGGAATCGATCGGGCCCGGCGGCTGATCGAAGTGCCGGGGCGTGCGCCGATCGCCTACGACGTGGCCTCGATCGATATCGGGATCACGGCAGAGATGCCGCAGCTGCCGGGATTTCGCGAGCATGTCGTGCCCGCGAAACCGCTCGACGCTTTCGCCGATGCCTGGGACGCCTTCGCCGCCAATCCGCCCGAGTCGCCAAAGATCGCCGTGGTCGGCGGCGGCGTGGCGGGCGTGGAGCTTGCAATGGCCTGTGCCCACCGTCTGCCACAGGCCCAGGTAACGGTCTATGAGGCCGCCCCCGAGGCATTGCGCGCGCTCGGCACCGGCGCCCGGAATGCGATGCTGAAACACTGCGCACGGCTCGGCGTGAAGATCGAGACTGACGCGGCGCTGATCGGGGCGGAAAGAGGGCGGCTCCTTCTGGAAGGCGACCGCACAGCCGAGGCCGATTTCATCATCGGTACGGGGTCGACGAAACCCGCCGACTGGCTACCCGAAACCGGACTCGATCTGACCGACGGTTTCGTCACGGTCGGCCCGACGCTGCAAAGCTCGGACCCCGCGATCTTCGCCGCAGGCGACATCGCCCATCTCAGCCACGCGCCGCGTCCCAAGGCAGGGGTCTATGCGGTGCGCGAGGCCAAGCCGCTGTTCGCAAACCTGCGCGCTGCCGCTTCGGGCGGAGAGATGAAGACCTATCAGCCGCAGCGCGATTATCTGAAACTGATCTCCGCAGGCGGCAAGCTGGCGGTGGCCGATAAATGGGGGCTGCCGTTGAACGGCGCGTGGCTCTGGCACTGGAAGAACAGGATTGACCGCAAGTTCATGGCGAAGGTCCATGACCTGCCAGCGATGCCGCCCCCCCCCCTGCCACGCGAGCACGCGCAGGGAATCGCGGAGGTGCTGGGCAGCAAACCGATGTGCGGCGGCTGCGGCGCGAAGCTGGGCGGTCAGGCGCTGCGCGAGGCGCTATCTGACTTGCCCGCACCTGCACGCGCGGATGTGCTGAGCGGTCCGGGCGACGATGCCGCCGTTCTGTCCTGCGGCTCGCAAGCACAGGTCTTCACCACCGATCACGTCCGCGCCTTCACCGAAGATCCGTGGCTTCTGGGCCGGATCGTCGCGCTGCATGCGATGAGCGACGCCTGGGCGATGGGCGCGGCACCGCAGGCGGCCTTGGCGCAGGTCACACTGCCTCGCCAGTCCGAGGAACTGGGCGCGCGGGCCCTGCGCGAGATGCTGGGTGCCGCGTCGGAGGCGTTCCGCCAAGCGGGCTGCGATCTCGTCGGCGGGCATACCTCGATGGGCGCGGAGCTGACACTCGGCTTCACCGTGACCGGGCTGGCAGAGCGACCGCTGGGCCAAGACCGAGCGCGTCCGAGTGAGGCGCTGATCCTGACCAAGGCGCTTGGAACGGGCGTGATCCTCGCCGCCGAGATGGCGAAGCACGCTCCCGGCGACGTGGTGGCAGGCGCGCTGGAGAGCATGGGCCGCAGTTCCGCCGGCGCCTCCGCGATCCTCGCGCCCGTGGCCTCTGCGATGACGGATGTAACGGGGTTTGGTCTCGCAGGGCATCTGCTGGGACTATGCGAGGCGTCGGCTGTCTCGGCAGAGCTGGACCTTGACGCGATCCCGCTGCTGGAGGGCGCCGAAGCTTTGGCGGAAGCGGGCGAACACTCGACGCTCCTGCCGCAAAACATCGCCAATTGCGCGGGCCGGATGACCGCGCCGCCGGGGCCGCGTACGGAGTTGTTGCACGATCCTCAGACCTCGGGCGGCTTGCTGGCGAGCGTGCCGGAGGCGCAGACGGCGGAGGTGTTGGCAAAGCTGGAAGCGGCAGGCTACCGCGCCGCGCGGATCGGGTCGATTGCGGACGGCCCGGCGTTCCTGCGGGTGCGGTGAGAGACGGGACGCGCCCGACCCTTGGGGGGGCGCTTTGACCGGCAGATGGCTTGGCGCTTTATCTCGCAAGCCCGGAAGACATTCCTACTCGCGATGACATTGCCAATGTGCGCTCCCGGGGGGAGGGTCGGGCGCGGCCCAGGCTGGTCGCCCCTTGCCAAGGGCTCACGCCCCTTAGCGCTCCGCCATCTCCTGCGCCTCTCTTACCACCTGCGCAGCTATCCCCTCGATCGCCTCCGGCGCGAGACTCTCAGCCTCGATCACCCGCTCCTGCTCCACATGACGCGCGCGGTGTTTCTCGTAGCGTGGATCATAATGGTCGCGCATCAATTCGCCCGCCAGCGCCGCATATTCACCGGCCTGCGCCTGTGCCTGCCATGCCGCGACCCGCTCGGCGGGCTGGAAGGGCCGCAACTGATCGAGCACCCCAAGCAGCCGATCTGGATCCGCCGTGATATCCGCATAGGCCCGCGCCAGATACTCCGCGCGCTCCGCCAGCGGCGCCCTGACCCGCACACGCGGCGCGTCCTTGATCGCAGCCCAGATCCCGCTCGGCAGCTGGAGATCGCCAATCTTTGAGCTTTCCGCCTCCAGCAGCACCGGTCGCGCCGGGTCGAGCGCCGCGATCTCCATGATCAGCCGGGTCTCGAAATCCTTCTGGCTCGATTGCCCGCCCTCCATCGCCCCGAAGAGAGAACCGCGATGATTGGCCAGCCCCTCCAGATCGATCACCTGCGCGCCCTGTGCCCGTGCCGCTTTCAGAATGTCGGTCTTCGCGGTTCCGGTATTGCCGTCGAGTACGACCACCGGACAGGGCATCGCCGCCTTTCCAGCCTCCACCACCAGCGACCGGAACGCCTTGTAGCCGCCCTCGACCAGCTCCACGCGCCAGCCGACCTGCTTCAGGATCGTCGCGAAAGAGCCCGAGCGCTGTCCGCCGCGCCAGCAATAGACCAGCGGACGCCAGCCGCCTTCCTTGTCGGCCAGCGGACCCTGCAAATGTTTGGCTGCGTTCTGTGCCACCAGCGCCGCACCGATCTTGCGCGCGTCGAAGGGCGCGACCTGTTTGTAGATCGTGCCGACGCGGGCGCGCTCCTCATCGTCGAGCACGGGCAGGTTGATGGCGCCGGGGATATGATCCTCGGCGAATTCCGAAGGCGAGCGCACATCGATGATCGTGTCGAAATCGAGCGCGGCGACCTCGGCAATCGAGGTAAGTTTCATCAGTAGACAGTAACCTGCGTGCCGACGGGAACGCTGTTGAACAGCTCGATGACGTGATCGTTCACCATCCGGATGCAGCCGTTCGAGACCGCATGCCCGATCGACCGCGGCTCGGTCGTGCCGTGGATGCGGATCGCCGTGTCATGCCCATTCTGATAGAGATACATCGCCCGCGCGCCGAGCGGGTTCTCCGGCCCACCTTTCATGCCGTCGGCGTATTTCTTGTAGGCCGGGTTACGCTCGATCATCTCTGGCGTCGGGGTCCAGCTCGGCCATTTGACCTTGCGCGCTACCGTCGCCTTGCCGCGGAATGTCAGTTCCGCCTTGCCGACCGCCACGCCGTATCGCATCGCAACGCCCGGCGCGATGATGTGATAGAGGAAGAACTTGTCGGAAACGATGATGATCGAGCCCACCGGCAGATCCGGCTTCACCGCCACTTTCGTCGGGTAATATTGCGAGCCGATCGGCCAGCGCTTGGCCGGTCCGGTCTCGACGCTTTGCGCGGGTTCGGTTGCGGCAAAGGCGGGCAGGCTTGCGAAGGGCAAGGCGGCCAACGAAAGAAGAAAGGCGCGGCGATCCATCTCAAACTCCTGCAAATCCCGTGGCTTCATTCAAGAAAAGCCAAGGGCGAGGCTAGCAAAGCCGCCCCACCCTCTCAAGATTTGGTCTCGGGTCCGGAAAAGACCAGCGCCAATCGTTGCCGCTTTGTCGATTACTTACCGAAAGCGCAGCCCGATTTGACACCGAACTTGCCGAAGATCATTGCAGCCGGGCAGAAACCGGTGAAGGCCGATTGCAGCAGGTTCGCGCCGATGAAGGCAGTAAACCAGAGCCAATACATCGAGACATAAACGGCCAGCAGCAGCGAGATCAGGATCATCACGCCAGCAAAGGCAAAAATCGCACGGTCGAGGTTCATTCGAGGGTACTCCACGAAAAGGTTACGTTGAGGCAGAATATAGCATCTCCTCAAGACAAATTCAATTGATTGCATATGTCTCGCGACGCTTGACCGCAGCCCCGCGCGGGATCAGATAACGTCCCATGAGCGAAGCCACTTTCATAATCGACGCCATGCATTGCGGGGCCTGCACCGGTCGGGTCGAACGCGCGCTGATGGCACAACCCGGCGTTCAAAACGCCTCGGCCAACCTGATGGCGCGCAGCGCCCATGTCGAATTCGACGGGCCCGCCGATCTCGAGAGCCTCAAAACTGCGCTCGATCAGGCCGGCTATCCGGGCCGTCTGAAAGAGGAGATGGCCAGTGGCCCCAGCGCCGCCGAACGCCAATTGCAGGAGGCGCGCCAGCTCCGGCGGCAGTTCCTGACCGCGCTCGCGCTGACCGCCCCGGTCTTCGTGCTCGCGATGGGCGCGCATATGATTCCCGGCATGCATCACCTGATCGCCAGCACGATCGGGATCGAAGCAAGCTGGTGGGTGCAGATGATCCTTACCGCGCTGGTGCTGGCCTTCCCAGGCCGCGTCTTCCTGCGCATCGGCGTCCCCGCCCTGCTGCGCGGCGCGCCCGAGATGAATTCGCTCGTCGCGATGGGCTCGCTCGCCGCGTTTGTCTATTCCGCCCTCGTCACGCTTGCCCCCGGCCTTCTGCCGGAGGCCGCGCGCGGCGTCTATTTCGAGGCGGCGGCGACCATCGTCACGCTGATCCTGCTGGGTCGCTGGCTTGAGGCGCGCGCCAAGGGCCGGGCCGGCGAGGCGATCTCGCGGCTGATCGGTCTGCAACCCAAGACCGCGCGTGTGCAGACCGAAAACGGGGTCGAGGAACGGCCGATCGAGGAACTCGTGCCCGGCGACATTCTGCTGCTCGCCCCCGGCGAACGAGTCGCGCTCGACGGGGTAATCGCCGAAGGCGCGGGGCATATCGACGAGAGCATGCTGACGGGCGAGCCCGTGCCCGTCGCGAAATCCGAAGGCGATCCGATCACCGGCGGAACGGTGAATGGCGAATCCGCGCTGAGCTACCGCGTCACCGCAACCGGCGGCGACACCGTCCTGTCGCGGATCATCGCGATGGTCGAAGCTGCGCAGGGCGCGAAACTCCCGGTGCAGGCACTGGTCGACAAAGTCACCCGCGTCTTCGTGCCCGTGGTGATGGCGCTGTCGCTCCTGACCTTCGCGATCTGGATGATCGCCGGGATGGGTTTCTCGCACGCCTTCGTCGCCGCAATCTCGGTGATGATCATCGCCTGCCCCTGCGCGATGGGGCTGGCGACACCGGTCTCGATCCTCGTGGGCACCGGACGCGGCGCCGAGCTGGGCCTGCTCTTCCGCCGTGGCGACGCGCTGCAACGCCTCTCGGAAGTCGCGGTCGTGGGCTTCGACAAGACCGGGACGCTGACCGAAGGCCACCCCGCCCTGACCGATCTCGAGCCGCTCGCCGACCTGCCCGAGGCGGAAATCCTCGCGCTCGCGGCAGGCGCCGAGGCGCGCTCGGAACATCCGCTGGCCCGGGCGATCCTCGCCGAGGCCGAAGCGCGCGGTATTACCCATGCACCGGTCAAACGCGTCAAGGCGCTGTCCGGCAAGGGGCTGCGCGCGCAGGCCGAAGGCGCGAAGCTCTGGATCGGCAATGCCGGCGCGATGGCAGAGGCCGGAGCCGATATCACGCCCTATGCCGAACGTGCGAAGGCGCTGGCCGCGAAAGGCCGCACCCCGGTGTGGATGTCGCTCGACGACCGGCCAGTCGCGCTGATGGCGCTGTCGGACCCGATCAAGACAGAGGCGCGCGAAGCGATCGACGCTCTGCACAAGGCGGGCAAACAGGTGGCGATGGTCACCGGCGACACGCGCGTCACCGCGGAAGCCGTGGGCCACGATCTTGGCATAGACCGGATCGAGGCCGAGGTGCTGCCCGACGGCAAGCGCGATGCAGTCGAGAGCCTGCGCCAGATCGGACCGGTCGCCTTCGTGGGCGACGGTATCAATGACGCCCCTGCGCTGGCGGCCGCCGATGTGGGCCTCGCGATCGGCACCGGCACCGATGTCGCCATCGAGGCCGCCGAGGTCGTGCTGATGCGCGGCGATCCGAACGGCGTCGCGATGGCGCTGGAACTGTCGCGCGCGGTGATGCGCAATATCCGGCAGAACCTGTTCTGGGCATTCGCCTATAACGTCGCGCTGATCCCGGTCGCGATGGGCATCCTCGTGCCCTTCGGCGGGCCCGGCCTGTCACCGATGCTGGCGGCGGGCGCGATGGCCTTCTCCTCGGTCTTCGTGGTCACCAACGCGCTGCGCCTGCGCCGCGCCCTGCGGTGATCCGGGCGTGGATCGGCAAGAGCGCGCCGAGGCCGGAACTCCACCCTTCCCAAGCGGCAAGGAGGGCGCTTAGCTGCGGAAGACCTCGATTGGAGCGCCCGCATGCTGACTCGTCGCCTCTTCATTCTCTCGCTGAGCGCCCTCGCAGCTTGCGGCGGCTCGCCGCGGCCGATGCCGAAACCGGCCTATGCGCTGCCGCTCCACCGCAACGAGACGCCGGAAATCCGCGCCCTGATCAACCGCTACTCGGACCACTACGGCGTTCCGCGCACCCTGACCCACCGAGTCATCCAGCGCGAGAGCCGTTACCGCGCCGATGCCCGCAACGGCCCCTATTACGGGCTGATGCAGATCCTGCCGCAAACCGCACGCGGCATGGGCTTTCGCGGCAAGCCGCATGACCTGCTCGACCCTTCGACGAACCTGAAATACGCCGTGAAATACCTGCGCGGCGCATGGCTGGTCTCGGACGGCTCTGAAGATCGCGCGGTCAAATGGTATTCGCGCGGCTATTATTACGAGGCCAAGCGGCGCGGCCTGCTCCGGGAAACCGGTCTGCGCTGACCCGCGACCTGCGCGTCCTCGAACTGAGGGACGCTCCGCGGGGGATATTTGCGCCAAGGCGAAGCAAAACGCTCTCTCTTCGGCTTGGCCGAAATATCCCCGCCGGAGGCATCCGGCCTTTCCACGCAAAGCTGCCCTCACTCAGGCGCGCGCAACACCCCGGCAGGCCGGGCCGCAAGCGGGCGCAAAGCGAAGACCAGACCCGCGAGCAGCGTCGCGATCACACCGCCCGCCACGATCAGAAGCGCAGGCATCGGGGCGAAATGGAACTCCGCGCCCATCACCAGATCGACCACGGCCCAGCCCGCGAGCCCACCGAACAGGATCGCGACCAGCCCCGCCGCCGCACCCATCAGCGCAGAGCGCAGCGCGAAGCTCGCTAGGATCGCGCCGCGCGTGGCGCCGAGCGTCTTGAGCATCGCAGCCTCCCAGGCCCGCTCGCGCTCGCCCGCCGCCGCCGCCCCGATCAGCACGACGAAGCCGGTGAGCAGCGTCACACCCGCGGCCAGCGAGGTCGCCCGGGCGATGGCCGAGAGCGCATCGGTCACGCGCTGCAGGGCGTCGCGCACGCGGATAGCAGTGATATTGGGGAAGCGTTCCGCCAGATCGCGCATCACCTGCGCCTCGGCGCTTGGCGGCGCGTAGATCGTGGCGAGCCATGTATGGGGCGCACCGCGCAGCGCCGCCGGATCGAGCGTGAGGACGAAACCGATCCCGCCGGTCGAGAAATCCACATCGCGGAACGAGGTCACCTTCGCGGTGATGTCGCGCCCGAGGATGTTCACCGTGATCGTATCGCCGAGCTTCAGGCCGATCTCCTGCGCCTCCTTGGCCGAGAAGCTGGCCAGCGGCGGACCGTTATAGTCCTTCGGCCACCACTCGCCCGCGGTGATCTTCTCGCGCGGGGTCTCGGCATAGGTCACGCCGCGATCACCGCGCAGCACCCAATGCTCGCCATGCGTCTTGCGCGCATCCTCGCCGTTGATCTTGGTGATCACGCCGCGCAACATCGGCACGCTCTCGACCTTCGTGACTGCAGGCATGTCAGCCAGCAGGTCGGTGAAGGGCTGGATCTGGTCGGGCTGGATATCGATCACGAAATAGGCCGGCGCGACCTTCGGCAGATCGCGGTCGATCGCACCGCGCAAGCCGCTGTCGACTTGTCCCACGGCGGCCAGAACCGAGAGGCCGAGGCCGAGCGACAGGATGACCGAGCGAGCTTCGGAGCGCGGCCCGCCGATAGCGGCAAGGGCTGCGCGCAGCACGGGGCGGCCCCGGGCACGGTGCTGGGCGCGACGCGCGAGCCAGCGGATCAGGCTGGCGGCGAGCGTCAGGATCAGAAGCGCCGCGGCGATGCCGCCGAGGCTCGCCAGCGTCAGCGTCCAGAGACCCGAGAACCACGCCGAGACGGTGACGATGATCGTCAGAAGCGCTGCCGTCAGCAGAAGCGTGGGCCAGCCCGGCAGGCGGCGGCCTGCGCCGGTGTCGCGGTAAAGCGTCGCCGCGCGCATCTTCGACATGCGCGAGAGCGGCCAGAGCGCAAACAGCATCGCGACCAATGCGCCGTAGAGCGCGGCCTCGCCCAGCGGGCCGGGATCGAGGCCGATCTCGACCGGCAGTGGCAGCGAGCGTTCGATCAGCCCGGATGCGCCGAGTACGAGACCGGCGCCAAGGACGAGCCCGGCGAGAATGCCCGCGAGGCCGAGGGCTGCGAGCTGCAGCAGAAACGCCGCGCGGATCGTGCCTCCGGTCGCGCCGAGCGCGCGCAGGGTCGCGATGGTGGGCGCCTTGCGTTCGATCCACGCAGCGACCGTGGCGGAGATGCCGACCCCGCCTACGGCCAGCCCGGCAAGCCCGACCAGCACGAGGAAAGAGCCCAGCCGCTGCACGAAACGCTCCGCCCCCGGCGCGGCCCGGCGGCGGTCGGACCAGCGCATTCCTGCACCGTCGAACCGGGTCTCGGCCTGCTGTTTCAGGGTGGCGAGGTCGGTGTCTGGCGGCAGCGTCGCGCGGTATTCCGTCTCGAAGAGCGAGCCGGGCGACAGCAGCGGCGTGTTCTCGATGGCCGACAGAGAGACGATGGAATGCGGACCGAGGCCCATCCCCGTCCCGGTCGAATCCGGCTCGCGCACGATCCGCGCCATCATCACGAAATCCTGCCCGCCCAGCTGCACCTTGTCACCAGAGCTCAGGCCCAGACGGTCAGCGAGGATCGGATCGAGGAAAATCCCCGGCAAGCCGCCCTGCCCCGTCAACGCGTCAGGCGCGACGGGCGGATCAAGCTGCAGCTTGCCGGTCAGCGGATAGGCCCCGTCCACCGCCTTCACCTGCGTCAGCGCGCGGTCGGCGGGATCGGTGCCGGTCGACAGCATCGAGCGGAAGTCGATCACCTCCGAGACCGCCGTGGCGCGGTCGGTGATCCATTGCAGCTCCTCGGGCTTGGCGCGGCGATAGGTGAATTCGTATTGCGCGTCGCCCCCCAGCAGAACCGCGCCCTGATCCGACAGCGCACGTTCGATCGCGGACCGCACCAGCCCCACGGAGGCGATCGCCGCCACGCCCAGCATCAGGCAGAGCAGCATCACCCAGAAGCCGCGAATGCCGCCGCGCAGCTCGCGCCGGGCGATGGAGAGCGCGAGGCTCATGCGGGGGTGCCCGTTGCAATGTGATCGCCCACGACTTCTCCATCACGCAGCTCCACGATCCGGTCGCAGCGCGAGGCCAGTTCAGGCGCGTGGGTCACCAGCACCAACGTCGCGCCGTGTTTCTCCTGCAGGCCGAAAAGCAGCTCGATGATCGTCTCGCCCGTGGCGCTGTCGAGATTGCCGGTGGGTTCATCCGCCAGCAGGATCGCAGGTCGCGGCGCGACCGCGCGGGCCAGCGCCACGCGCTGCTGCTCGCCGCCCGACATCTGGCTGGGATAGTGATCGAGCCTATGCGCCAGCCCGACGGCCTCCAGCTCTGCCGCGGCGCGCTCGAACGGGCGCTCCACGCCTGCGATTTCCAGCGGCATCGCGACGTTTTCCAGCGCCGTCATCGTCGGGATGAGGTGGAAGCTTTGGAAAACCACCCCCATATTACCCCGACGAAACCGCGCCAGCGCATCCTCGGACAGCTTCGAGAGGTCGTGACCCAAAGCGGTGACAGACCCCGAGGTGGCGCGTTCCAGCCCACCCATCAGCATGAGGAGCGACGATTTGCCCGATCCAGACGGCCCCGTAAGCCCGACGCTTTCCCCTTTCGCGATGCTGAGGTCGATCCCGTTGAGGATCTCGACCGGGCCGGTATTGCCGTCGAGCGCGAGCCGCGCGTCTTTCAACTCAAGGATCGTTTCACTCATGCGCCGTCTTTCTTTTGCTTCAAAGGGATATGGGCCGCGCATGGGGATACGCAAGCGGATCGCGGCCGGTTTTATCGCCGCAGGGCTGGCTCTGAGCGCTGTGCCCGCGATGGCGGAGGTGTCGATCCTCGCGCTCGGGGACTCGCTGACCCAAGGCTACGGGCTCGATAATCCGACCGACGGGCTGGTCCCGCAGCTGCAGGGCTGGCTGCGCGATCACGGGCAGGATGTCAGCGTCATCAATGGCGGCGTCTCCGGCGATACGACGGCGGGCGGGCTGTCGCGGATCGACTGGCTCCTGACGCCGCAGCCCGATGCGGTGATCGTGGCTCTGGGCGGCAACGACCTGCTGCGGGGGTTGCCCCCGGAACAGGCGCGCGCGAACCTCGACGGCATCCTCGCGAAACTGCAGGCGAAGGACATTCCGGCACTGCTGGCAGGCCTTCCCGCACCGGGGAATTTCGGCCCGAAATACCAGAAGGATTTCGACGCGATCTATCCCGACCTGGCGAAGAAATACGATGCGGTTCTGGTGCCCAACCTTCTCGCCCCGATCACGGAGACTTCGATCGAGGAGCGCGCGAAGACCAACCTGATGCAGCCCGACAATATCCACCCCTCGCCTGCCGGCGTGAAAAAGGTGGTGGCGGCGCTGGGGCCGAAGGTGCTGGAGCTTCTGGCGAAGGTGAAGCCAGGGAGCTGAGCGCTCAGCTCTCCTCTTCGGGATAAGCCGCCTTGCAGGCTGCGATCTGCGCTTCGGCGGCCTTCGACAGTTCCGCCTGCCGCTTCAACAGAGCCTCAAGTTTGCGCTTTTCGATTACCGGATCTATCGGGATCGGTCGCTGGCGCGTCACAGTGTAATCCTCGAGGCACATGCGCGGCTTCTGGATCAGCTTGTCGCCCTTGGTGATCGTGTCGTAGCCACAGATTTCCCACCGGCTCGACGTGGTCTCGTAGCTCTGCCACGCATAGCCGCGCGCGAGATTGCCCTGCACCTCGCTGACCAGATCGGTGACGCGGCGCAGTTCGGTCGTGGATTGCCGGATACAGCGCTCCTGCGGGGTGCCGCAGGCGGCGAGCAGGACGAGCGGGATCAGCATCAGGGCGTGGCGCATGGGCGGTCTCCTTCGCGTTCAGCCTACGCCCGCTTCCGCCCGCGATCAATCGCGCCCTTCCCGCACCCGCCCACGCCTGCTAAGGATCACGCCAGAGATTTGGGAGGCCCGACGCATGACAGACACGGTTGAGGATTTCGACGCCCGCAAGGCCCGCGCGAGCCAGTGGTTCTCGGACCTGCGCGACCGGATCGTGGCGGCGTTCGAGGGGCTGGAGGACAGTCATACCGAAGGTCCGCTGTCCGAGCAGGCGCCGGGTCGCTTCGAAGTCACCCCGACCGAGCGCAAGGGCCCCGCGGGCGAGGACCACGGCGGCGGCAAAATGAGCGTAATGCGCGGCGGTCGCGTCTTCGAAAAGGTCGGCGTGAACATCTCCACCGTCTGGGGCGAACTGGCCCCCCGCGCGCAAAAGGCGATGGCCGCGCGCGGCGTGCCGGGGATGGAGGAAGACCCGCGTTTCTGGGCCGCAGGCATTTCGCTGGTCGCGCATATGCAGAACCCGCATTGCCCCGCCGTGCACATGAATACCCGGATGTTCTGGACGCCCGGCGCGTGGTGGTTCGGCGGCGGCGCGGACCTCAATCCGTGTCTTGAGTATGACGAGGACACCGCGCATTTCCACGCCGAGATGCAGGCCGCCTGCGACGCTCATGACAAGACCTATTACGACCATTTCAAAGCCTGGGCGGACGAGTATTTCTTCATCCCCCACCGCGGCCGCGCGCGTGGCGTCGGCGGTATCTTCTACGACGATTTGAACACCGATGAGTGGGAGGACGATTTCGCCTTCACCCAATCGGTGGGCGCGGCCTTCCTGCCCGCCTTCCAGCCGCTGATCGAGAAACGCCGCGTGCAGGACTGGTCCGAAGAGGACCGCGAAGCCCAGTTGCGTCATCGCGGGCTCTATGCCGAATATAACCTCGTCTATGATCGGGGCACGAAATTCGGGTTGGAAACCGGCCACAATGCGGATGCGGTCCTGATGAGCCTGCCGCCCGTCGCGAAGTGGTATTGAAGGGCTGATGGCCTCATGGGCGCAAGGTGGAGGGGCGCTGCCCCACCCGCGCGCAGGCACGTAAACGGAAAGAAAAGAGGGGCGCTGCCCCTCATCGCTTACGCGAATTCACCCCGGGATATTTTTGCCAAGAGGAAGAGATAGTTGCGCGCCCGAATACTCGGACGCGCGCGCTCTCGGTCGAAATCGCGTGTCAGCCGTTGCGGATCGTCTCGACCATCAGCGCCACGTTCTCCGGATCGGCATCGGGAGTGATCCCGTGACCGAGATTGAAGATATGCGGCCCCTTGCTGAAGGCCTGCACCACGTGGCGGGTCTCGTCGATCAGCGCCTGACCTCCGGTGACCATATGCGAGGATGCGAGGTTGCCCTGTACGCAGCCCGACACCTGGACATGCTCTGCACCCCATTCCGGTGTCACCGAATTGTCAAGAGCGACGCAATCGGCGCCGGTCTTCTGATGGAAGCCGATATAGCCCTCGCCCGCCTCGCGCGGGAAGGCGATGACCGGCAGACCCGGGAAACGCGCTTTCATCTCGGCGATGATCTTGCGCGCCGGTTCGACGGCGAAGTCCTCGAAATCCTGGCCCTTGAGCGAGCCCGCCCAGCTGTCGAAGATCTTCACGACTTCGGCCCCGGCCTCGACCTGTTTCGAAAGGTATTCGATGGTCGAGACGGTCAGCAGGTCGATGATTTTCACGAAGGTCTCGCGGTCTTCGGCCTTCAGCGCATGCGCCGGACCCTGATCCTTCGTGCCACGCCCCGCGATCATGTAGGTCGCGACGGTCCACGGTGCGCCGGCGAAACCGATCAGAGTGGTCTCTTTCGGCAGTTCTTCCGAGAGGATCGAGACCGTCTCATAGACCGGATTCAGCGTCTCATGGATGTCGTCCTTGGTCTTGAGCTTGGCGAAATCGTCGGCCCCGGTAATCGTCGAGAGGCGCGGGCCCTCGCCTGTCACGAACCACAGATCGGCGCCCAGAGCCTGCGGCAGGAGCAGGATGTCGGCGAACAGGATCGCCGCGTCGAAGCCGTAGCGGCGGATCGGCTGCAACGTCACTTCGGCGGCCAGTTCGGGGGTGTAGCACAGCGACAGGAAATCGCCCGCCTTCGCCCGCGTCGCGCGATATTCCGGCAGGTAGCGCCCCGCCTGCCGCATCATCCAGACCGGAGGGGTCGGCAGCACTTCGCCTTTCAAAGCTCGCAGGATCGTCTTTTCGGTCATTCTGGCGCCTCCTCTTTGCCCCCTTCGACGCGACCTGTGGCGTCATGTCAAGCGCGGGGCTTCTTGCAAGGTCCATCTGTCGCGGATATTCCGGGGCCATGACACAGATGCCCGATGCGAAATCCCCGCTCAAGATCGGCACCCGCGGCTCGCCGCTGGCGCTGGCGCAGGCCTATGAGACCCGTGACCGGCTGGTGGCCGCGCATGGCCTGCCCGAAGACGCTTTCGAGGTCGTGGTGATCAAGACCACGGGCGACGACCGGGCGATGATCGCAGCGGACAAACCGCTCAAAGAGATCGGCAACAAGGGCCTGTTCACGAAGGAAATCGAAGAGGCGATGGTCGATGGCCGCATCGATATCGCCGTGCATTCGATGAAGGACATGCCGACCGAGCAGCCCGAGGGGCTGGTACTCGATTGCTATCTGCCGCGCGAAGACGTGCGCGATGCCTTCGTCAGCCTGGAATACGACTCGATCATGGCCCTGCCCGAAGGGGCGACGGTCGGCACCTCCAGCCTGCGTCGCCGGGCGCAGCTTGCCCATGTGCGGCCCGATCTGAAGCTGGTCGAGTTTCGCGGCAATGTGCAGACCCGGCTGAAGAAGCTGGCGGACGGTGTCGCGGCTGCGAGCTTCCTCGCCTATGCGGGGCTGCGGCGTCTGGGGATGGAGGACTCGGCGCGCGGGCCCATCGCCCCCGAAGAGATGCTGCCGGCTGTCGCACAGGGCGCGATCGGGATCGAGCGCCGGATGGCCGATGCTCGCGCCGAGGCGCTTCTGGCCCCGATCCATGATCTGGTGACCGAGCAGCGCCTACTGGCGGAACGCGCCTTCCTCGCGACGCTGGACGGCTCCTGCGAGACACCGATTGCCGGGCTCGCACTGATCGAGGGCGACCGGCTCTGGCTGCGCGGTCAGATCCTACGTCCCGACGGCTCCGAGGCGCTCGCGGGCGAGCGCTGGGGCAATATCGACGAGGGCGCCGCGATGGGCGAACACCTCGCGCGCGATCTGCTGTCTCAGGCGGGCGAAGGGTTCTTCGACTGGCGCTGAGCACTCAGCACAGAAGCTGACCCGCCGCGCGGCGCTCGAGCGCCCGCTCCATCTCGGGGATTTCGCCATCGCCGAAGCCGCGCAAGGCGAGGCGTTCTAGCGGGCTGATATCGCACCAGAGGTTTTTCAGCACCTTGTCGCGGCGCTTGCGCGGCACCTCGGCCAGACGCATTTCATAGATCTCGTCGGCCGCCGCCAGAAGACGCGGATGCAGGTTCTCGAGCAGCGGTTCGAAAGCGATGCGGGCGGAGTTGGCGTTGCGGAGCCGCAGGATCGCCCCCTCGCCGACGGTCATCGTATGGATCAGAGTCCAGTCCAGCACATCGGCTGCCCGGTGCGGCGGGATCGGGGCGTGACCGCTAAGGCCATAGGTCAGACAGAGCACATCGCGCTCGTCCCGTGGCATCGCCAGCACGACGCGGGCGCAATCCTGTTCCAAGGCAGTTTCGGCATCCTCCAGCCGCCCGAGGCGCGGTGTCGACACCTGCGATGGCGGCACCTCCGCGCGGACGAAGATATTGCGGATCACATTATCGAACTTCAGTGCGATATGACGCGAGAGCATGACACTTCCTTTTACATATACAACCTCTCCGCCCTGTCTTCTGAACGAGCTTTGCGGCACCGCCGTTCCCTCCCGAGAGCGGTTTTCCGCCGGGCTTTTCGCTAAGTCTTTGTAGGTCCACGAGGAAGGCTTGACGCCTCCCTCTTGCACTTGGTCGCCCGAAAGCGCAAAGCGGCGCCATGCTGCGCCCGATCCACCTTGTCCTGTCCGATCCCGCCCTGCGCCTCGCCGCCGTGCTGCTCGTGCTGTTCGGCGCCCATGCGGCGACGATGGGGCCCTATGTCTCGGCGCTGGCGATCAAGGTGTTCGGCCTGTCGGATCGCGCCTATTCGGGAGTGCTGATGGTCGCCTCGGTGCTGTCGGTCTCGGCCTCGGTCGGACTTGGCATCCTCGCCGATCAGCGCGCGAACCGCCGGGCCATCGCGCTTGGCACCTCGGCGATGCTGATCGCGGGCTCGGGGCTGGTTCTGGCGGGCGACAATTGGGTGGTCTTCGTGATCGCCAACGCGCTGATCCTGCCGCTCTCGGCGTCGATCTTCGGGCAGCTTTTCGCGCTGTCCCGTCTGGCGGCCTCGACCCATCCGGCAGAGGATCGACCCGCGATCCTCTCGACCCTGCGGGCACTTTTCGCGCTGCCCTGGGTCGTGGTGCTGCCGATCTGGTCGGTGATCTTCGATCAGGGGGCGGAGCTGACCTCGATCTACCCGGTGACGCTGACCCTCGGGGCCACGATCCTCGCGCTGACCTTCCTCTTCTGGCCGCGTGACGGGGCGACGCGCTGGCCCGACCCGAAATCCGGGCTGACCTTCCGGCAATCCTTGCGCGAGATGGCGAACCTGCCGATCCTTGCCCGCGTCGTGGCGCTTGGCACGATCAACGGGGCGGTGATGCTCTATCTCGTGGTGATGGGCTTGGTCTTCGAGGCGACGCCGGGCCGTGGGGCCGCCGATACCGCGCTCTATGCTGGCCTGATGGCGGGGCTGGAAGTGCCCTTCATGCTGGCGCTGCCGCTTGTTCTGGGACGGATCGAGCGGACGACGATGATCTGGGCGGGAGCCGCGCTTTACGCGACCCATCTGGGACTGATCCCGGTGCTGGCTGCAACGCCCTATGTCTGGTTTCTCGCCCTGCCCGGCGCGATCGGCGGCGCGGTCGTTCTGACCCAACCGATGGCCTATCTACAGGACCTGCTGTCGAACCGGCCCGGCGCAGGAGCCTCGCTGATGGCGCTGCAAAAGCTGGCAGGCGATGGATTCTCCGCGGCCATCTTTGCCATCGGCACGGCTATTGCGGGTTATGAGCTGGCCGCGGCGGCAGGTGCGCTTCTGGGCGTTGCAGGCGCGGGCGCGCTTTGGGCGATGGACCGGCGCGCGGCGCGGTCCTGACCCCTTAGAAGGCCGGAACCTGCACGCGGTCCAGAAGGCTGCGTCCGCCATCGACATTGATGATCTGCCCGGTGACGAAGCTCGCCCCCGAGGACGCCAGATACTGCACCGTCTCGGCCAGTTCCGACGGCGGTGCGATCCGGCCCAGCGGCGTGCCTTCGCAGATCGCCTCGCGCCAGTCGTCGTTTTCCTTCAGCGCATCCTGCAGCGAACGGCTCATCACCGAGGCGAAGCTGACACCGTTTACCCTAATCCGCTTCGGCGCGAGCGCCACGGCGAGCGAGCGGATCGCCTGATCTTGCGCAGCGCAGGCGATCGAATAGGCCATCAACTCGGGCTGGGTGCGGTTCGAGGCCAGCGTCGAGACATTGATGATCGAGCCGATCTCACCCTCGGTGCGACCCTCTTCCTCGGCCTGCTTGATCATCCGCTTCGCGGTCATCTGGCTGACCCGCAAAGCCGATTTCATGTTCTGCGACAGCATCGAGTCGAGTACGTCCACCGACGGTTCGAGCGGGTCGCAGGGCGCGAAGGTGCGTGCGCAATTCACCAGAATGTCGATCCGGTCGAACGCGTCCACCGTGGCCGAGAGCAGGTTCTTCACCGCCAGCTTCTCGCACAGGTCGCCCGAGAAATAGCGCACCGGCCCTTCGGTCTTGGCGGTGTCGCCCAGTTCGGTAGCAAGCTTTTCTTCATCGATATCGGCGAACATCACCTGCGCGCCGCGATCGACGAAATGGCGCGCGATGGCCTGACCGATACCGTGGGCTGCGCCCGTGACGATGACGGTCTTGCCGGAAACAGAAAGGGACATTGGGTGTCTCCTCGTGGATGTTGAGGCAGGTTAGGCGAGCTTAGCGCCGCTTGCGAGGGGCAAGGGTACGTTTCGGCTCGGCTGTGGCGCGCATGCCCGCAGATTTCCCCGGGGTCTTTCCGGCCGGGATCGGCTTGGCTGCGCGGATGATACGAAAACGGGTGGAGGGGCCGCTGGGCGGCGTGATCTCTTCGATCTCGTGGAACGCGGTGGCGAGCGCGTCGGCATAGGGCAAATGGCGGTTCGCCACCATCCAGAGCGTGCCCGAAAGCGACAGCATACCACGCGCAGCCTGAATGAAGGCCAGCCCCAGCGCCGGGTCTGCGCCGCGTGCAGCCCCGTGGAAGGGCGGGTTCATCACGACGGCAGTGTAGCGCTCTTCCGGCGCATGGCGCGTAGCATCCGCCCAAAGGAACTGTGCGCGCGGATCGGAAATATTGCGTTTCGCGCAGTCCAGGGCGACCGCATCCGATTCCACCAGATCGAGACGCTCGACGCCCTTACGTGCAAGGATCTGCGCCGAGAGCCAGCCCCAGCCGGCGCCGAGATCGGCTACCTTCGCGGGCAGCGTCTCGGGCAGGCATTCGGCCAGAAGCGCTGAACCCTCGTCCACCGCATCCGCGGAAAACACACCCGGACGGGTCACGAAACCTTCGACAGGATGGATATCCTGCGCCGCCCAGTCGCTCAGCAGATCTGGGTCTGCCGCGAACCATGCGATCTTGCCATGGGCCTTCGCGATCGGCGCGGACAGGTCCACCCGTCCCCGCAATTCCTTGAGCAGCGAGTCGATCCCTTCGGTCTTCACCCCGTCGACATAGATCGGCCCGCCGGGAGCCACACGCTGGCACGCATCGGCGATCAGGGCGCGGGCCTCCGCCTTGGCGCGGGGCGCGAAGATGATCGCGGCGGCATAGCTGCCTTCGGCGCTCGGCGAGACGCGGAGGCCGCGCTGTGAGAGAACGTCGTGATCGGGTTTCTCGGGCTGGATCGCGACGAGGCGATCAACCGGCAGGCCGCCAAGGTCCAGCGTGCCCACGGGCGAAAACAGCGCAATGTCTCCCTCGGGCGGAAGCGCCTCGGGCATCTCGAGAGCGAGCGAAAGTCGCGGATGGCTCATGCAGGGAACCCTCTGAAAGAAACGAGCCCGCCAGATAGGCGGGCGCGACTGAATTTGCAAGGAACCGCTTTGGCGGCGTTTATTCCTTCTCCATCGTGCATTGCAGCGGGTGCTGGTGGCGGCGCGCGAAATCCATCACCTGCGCCACCTTCGTCTCGGCCACCTCGAAAGAGAAGACGCCGACCACAGCGAGGCCCTTCTTGTGCACGGTCAGCATGATCTCGAACGCCTGTGCGTGGTTCAGCCCAAAGAACCGCTCGAGGATATGCACGACGAATTCCATCGGCGTGTAATCGTCGTTGAGCAGCATCACCTTGTACATCGGCGGGCGCTGCGTCTTCGGCCGCGTCTTGGTCGCGAGGGACGCATCGTTATCGCTGTCGTCCCGGTCGTCGTCGGACATCATGTAAAGAGGCTCGGTCAAGGGCGCTCCGGCATCAGGATTCGTTGAGGGGCTCTGGCGGAATATAGGGTCTTCGTGACATATGAAAAGTCCCTCAACACCTCCAGCGAGAAAGGCGGGACGATGCAGCTGACGGCGATTGGCTTCGATGCGGATGACACGCTTTGGCACAACGAGCGTTTCTTCAAACTCACGCAGGGGCGCTTCACCGAATTGCTGCGCGAGCACGCCGAACCCGATCATCTGGCAGAGCGGCTGATCGCGGCGGAACGTCGCAACATCACGCATTATGGCTTTGGCGTCAAAGGCTTCACCCTGTCGATGATCGAAACCGCAATCGAGGTGAGCGAGGGTCGCGTGCCCGCCACGATCCTGTCGGAGATCCTCGCCGCCGGGCGCGAGATGCTCTCGCATCCGATCGAGTTGCTGCCGCACGCGCGCGAGACGATCGAGGCGCTGTCGGACGACTACCGCATCCTGCTGGTGACGAAGGGCGACCTGATTGACCAGGAGCGAAAGCTGGCGCAGTCGGGCCTCGGCGATCTGTTCGACGCGGTCGAGATCGTCTCGGACAAGAAGCCCCCGGTCTATGCCGAGATTTTCGCGCGCCACGCCGAAGGCGCGGAGCACGGGCTGATGGCGGGGAATTCGCTGAAATCCGACGTGATCCCGATGATCGAGGCAGGCGGCTGGGGCGTGCATGTGCCCCATGAATTGACATGGGCCTTCGAGCATGCGGAGGCTCCGTCAGCGCATCCGCGCTTCGCGGAATTGCCGGACCTCGGCGCGCTGCCGGACCTGATCGCAAAAATCACGAATTGAGCCCTGCTTTGCGTGGCGTCACGCTCCGCTAACCTCACGCTTTCGTGCGCCTCCAGTACCACAGATAGACGAATTTCCGCGAAGACCCCACCATATATTGTGGTATTGCATGAATGTCGCAGTGAAAGTGCTTGAAAATAGGGAGTTTTCAGCCTGAGAGAGCCGTGCTACGCTTCTCGCTAATATAAACCCCGGAAACCGGCCGAAGATCGGTACCACCACAAGGGGTCAAATTGAGGCAGTGAAATAGGTGAAGCCGTGACCACGCTGATGCGCTGGGTCCGTGATGGGCTATTCGTAATCCTTCTGACACTCATTGCGCCGATCGCTGCGCAGGCCGCCCCTTACGCGGCGATGGTCATGGACATGCGATCGGGCGAAGTTCTCTACTCCAAAAACGCCGATACGCCACTGCATCCGGCCTCTCTGACGAAGATGATGACGCTCTACATCACCTTTCAGGCTATTGAGCATGGCGAGTTCAGTCTCGACTCGATCGTTACCGTCACCAAGCACGCCGCCAGCCAGCCGCCCTCGCGACTCGGCCTGCGCCCCGGCCAGAAGATCGCCGTGCGCTACCTGATCCGCGCCGCTGCAATCAAATCGGCCAATGACGCCGCCGCAGCTCTCGGCGATTACATCGGCGGCTCGGAGGAAGGCTTCGCCGCGCGGATGAACCGCACCGCTCGGCAGCTGGGCATGAAGAACACCCATTTCGTCAACGCCAACGGCCTGACCCGCAAGGGCCACCTGTCCTCGGCGCATGACATGACGATCATGGGCCGCCACCTGTTCTTCGACTTCCCGCAATACTACAACATCTTCTCGCGCCGCTCGGCGGATGCGAAAGTGCGCACCGTCTATTCGACGAACCGCAAGTTCCTCGCTGCCTACAAGGGCGCGGACGGGATCAAGACCGGCTACACCTCGGCCTCGGGCTTCAACCTGACCGCCTCCGCGAAGCGTGGCGACAAGCGCATCATCGCGACCGTCTTCGGCGGCACTTCGACCGCGCAGCGCAACGCGAAAATGGCCGATCTGCTGGATCTGGGCTTCAAGCGCGCGCCGACCCACGCGCGCACGATCCGCCCTGCGATCCCGCAATACATCGCCCCTGCGCAATCGCCGATGCTGATGGTGAATCTCGCGCCGAAGAAGAGCCCGCGTCCCGATATCCGTCCGACCGTGCCCAATGCGGATAGCGATGCAATCTCGACCGCGCTCGCCGCTGCGGTGCAGGCCGATCAGGTGGACGAAGTGACCGATATCCCCGAGGACGTGGCCGAAGGCGCTCAGGACGGCGCGGCAGGCGCGGAGGACGTGGTCGTCGCCGATGCCGGCACGCTCGGGATCGGCGCGGAGATCACCGCAAGCCCCCGCCCGCAGCGCAACCCGCGCGACATCCAGATCGCGCACGTGACCAAGTCGCTGCCCGCCGAAGTGACCAAGGCCACGCCGCTGGCGCAGGCACAGGCGCATGACGCCGCTGTCGCTGCAGACAAGGCGGGCCAGGACGGCACCGAAAAGCCGAGCGACGTGCAGCTAGCCTCCTACGATCCCGGCGCGTCGGACGGTCCGAAATTCGTTCAGTCCACCAAACCGCAGCCCGAGACGGTCGAGCTGGCCGAGGCGCATACGCTCGACCTCGACGGAAACGGCAAGGCCAACGGCGCCAAGGCCCCGTCCAGCTTCGTGCAGTCGACGGATCCGCAGCCCGAGACCGCGCAGATGGCCGCAGCTCCCGAGAAGCGCAAGAGCGAGATCATCCTCGCCGCGCTCACCCCGCCGGCCCCCGGCCCGGCGCAGAAGCCGCGCGTGGTAGCGCGCGTGTCCAGCTCGGGCGGGCGCAACTGGGGCGTCAGCCTCGGCCTGTTTGGTTCGCGCTTCGCGGCGGAGCGTCACATGCTGACCACCGCGCTGATGGAAAGCGACACACTGGGCGAAGCACTGCGCAAGGTCGCGACGCGCAAGACCGGATACGAGGCGAATTTCGTGGGAATGACCCAGGACATGGCGCAACTGGCCTGTGCAAGGCTCGAAGCACGCGCTATGGACTGCAAAGTGGTCGGTCCCTGAGACTCTTCCTCCCTCGGGGACAAAGAGAGAAAGCCGCGCCTGGTCAGCGCGGCTTTTTCTTATCCGGGGCCTCATGCGGTCCGCCGCGTGGAGCGCCACGGGGGAGCCTCCGGCGGGGATATTTGAACCAAGGCGAAGGGGGCGCAAGTCTGTCGGGATCGCCCCTGGCCTTCTCCGAGCCCTTCGGGCACTCAATCCTGCTTCGGGCGGTCGTCGAACTCGTCGGACAGGATGCGCTCGGCATCGCCTTTCGGGTCGTCATACTGATTGGTCTTGAGCGACCAGAAAAACGCCCCGAGGCCAATCCCGCCGAGCAGTAGGGAAATCGGAATCGAATAGAGAAGAACCTCCATGCGGGGCTCCTTTCAGCGCAGGCGTAGTGAGTTAAGCGACACCGTGATCGAACTGGCCGACATGGCGAGCGCCGCCATCAGCGGCGTCGCAAGCCCGGTCAGCGCGAGCGGCACGGCGAAGATATTGTAGACGATGGAGATGCCGAAGTTCTGCTTGATCCGGCGACGCGCTCGCACCGAGATCGAGGCGGCGTCGGAAACCGGCGCGAGGTCCTTGCCCAGCAGCACGATATCCGAAGCCGTCCGCGCCGCGTCGAGCGCGGAGGCAGGCGAGACCGAGACATGGGCCGCGGCCAGCGCGGCGGTGTCGTTCAGCCCATCGCCCACCATCAGCACGCGGTGGCCCTGTTGGGTGAGATCTTTTACCAGCTGCGCTTTCTCGGCAGGCAAGGCGCCGGCGCGGTAGGCCTCGATCCCGAGGCGCGCGGCGAGATCGCTCACCGCCCCTTCGACATCGCCCGAGACCAGCCAGACCTGCTTGCCCTGCGCCTTCAGACCGGCCACGGCCTCTTCGGCGCCGGTGCGCAGCGTGTCGGCGAAGCGGATCGAGATCGGGGTCGCATCGCCGATCTTGAGATGGGTCGCGGTGGTCGTGCCGTCCTCGGCACCGATCCACTTCGCACGGCCGAGCCGCACGCGCTGCTCCTGCCAGACGCCCTCGACGCCGTAGCCCGGAACTTCGCGCAGATCGGTGAGCGTGGCGGGGACGCCCCCCTGCCCTGCCGCGGCCTCGTGCAGCGCGCGGGCGAGCGGGTGGCTCGACCCTTCGGCCAGCGCCATCGCGACGGAGAGCGCCTCGGGCGACAGATCGGAGAGGTTCTGCGGACGCGGCGCTCCCATGGTCAGCGTACCGGTCTTGTCGAAGACGACCGTGTCGATCTCGGCCAAACGCTCCAGCGCGGTGCCGTCCTTGATCAGCAGCCCCTTGCGGAACAGCTTGCCCGATGCGGCGGTCACCACCGCAGGCACGGCGAGCCCCAGCGCACAGGGGCAGGTGATGATCAGCACGGCAGCGGCAATATTCACCGCCAGACGGAAGTCACCGCCGGTGATCCACGCCCAGGCGCAGAAGGCGGTGAAGGACAGGATATGCACGATCGGTGCATAGGCTCGCGCTGCCCGTTCGGCGAGCGAGGTGTATTTGGTCTTCGCACTCTCGGCCATCGCGACGAGATCGGCCATGCGGTGCAGCGAACTGTCGCGCCCGGCTGCCGTCACGCGCAGGGTCAGCGGCCCGGTCAGGTTCACTTCGCCAGCGGAGAGCGCCATTCCGGGCAGCACCTGAACGGGAAGGCTTTCACCCGTCAGGAGCGAGCGGTCGCTCTCGGATTGGCCGTCGGTCACTTCGCCATCGGCAGGGATGCGGCCACCGGGGCGCACCCGGATCAGGTCGCCCACAGCCAGTTCGCCCACGGGCACGATGACTTCCTCGCCGTCGCGCAGTACGGTCGCGCGCGGCACTTCCAGCGCGGCCAGTTCCTCGGCCGCCGAACGGGCCACGGCCCGCGTGCGGTAATCGAGATAGCGCCCTACGAGCAGGAAGAAGGTGAGCATCGTCGCCGCTTCGAAATAGGCATGCGCACCGGAATGCATCGTCTCGAACAGCGAAATCCCGAGCGCGAGCAGGATCGCGAGCGAGATCGGCACATCCATTCCCAGACGCCCGCCGCGCAGGGAAGACCAGGCATTGGCGAAGAACGGCTGGCCCGCGAAGATCGTGGTGGGCAGCGCAATCGCCGCCGAAATCCAGTGGAAGAGGTCGCGCGTCGAATCCTCGGCCCCCGACCAGACCGCGATCGAGAGCATCATGATGTTCATCATCGCGAAACCCGACACGCCGATCCGCATCAGCAGGTCGCGCCCGCGCTTGTCGGCCTCGGTCGCAGACAGCATGCCGGGATCAAGCTCGTGCGCCTCATAGCCGATCTTGTCGAGCGCCGCGATCAGCCCCGCCGGTTCGACATCGCCCGCCGCATCGACGGAGGCGCGCTTCAGCGTCAGGTTGACCCGGGCCGACTTCACGCCCGGCTGTTTCATCAGCTCGCGCTCGACATCGGTGATGCAGACCGCGCAATGCGCCGTGGGAAGCGAGAGCATGATCCGTGCGCCCTTGACGTCACCCGATTTCGCCATCTGCTCGGCCGAGGGGGCCGCGATGCAGGCCGGACAGGCCGATGCCGAGACGCGCTCGTCTTCGAACGGTTCGTTGCGTGTGGGCGAAGCGGGCGACACCGACATCGGTTCAGCCTTTCACGAAGAGGTCGATCCGCTGACGGAACTCCGTGCCGTCTGCGGCTTTCGCGTCGAGATGCACCAGCCAGACGCCCGGAGCAAGGTCGACCTTGGAGGTGAAGATGCCACCGACATAGTCGAAATCGGGGGTCATGTCCTCGCGGACATGGGTCGTCCGCCCGACCAGCGCCTTGAACTCGGCCACCCGCGCGGGCAACCCATTCTCGTCGCGGATGACGAAGCTGAGCTTGCCGTCGGAATAGTCCGGCGACACAGTCCAGCCAAGCGCATCCTGCGCGCGTTTTTCTTCGTTGAAGGACTGCGAGGCGACATAGGAATTGTCGACCTCGAGGCCGGGAAACGTGCTGATCGCCTGCCACGCCATGACAAAGTTGACCGCGATGATCACCCCGAAGGAGCCCACCGCGATCATCAGCACTTTTCTTCCGGTCAGCGGTTTCGCCATCTCGGTCATTGTACCCTTCCGTTGAATACGGTCGTTTCCGACACGCGGTCAGTATTGGTCATGTCCTCGATCCACATCGTCAGTTCGGTGCGTTCGCTGGTGGCGATGGACGAACCGGGATCGGCGACAATATAGACCCTTTGGGTCATCGTTTCATCCGCGGGCACCGTCACGGTGGTCCCGTCCTGGCCTTCGAGCAACACGCTCAGCGTGCTCTGGTCGGCCGGATCGGGCGCCTTGACGGAGACCTTGAACTCGGTCGCCTCGCCCGCCTTGTTGCGCAGCCGCAGCGTGTAGATGTTCCGGATCGCGCCCGACGGTTCCACCACGAAGAGCGGATCGCGGTTCGGGGTCACGTTGAAATCGATGGGCGAGCGCATGAACAGCGCGACCACGAGGCCGACCCCGATCAGCGACCACATCGCGAAATAGAGGATGGTGCGCGGGCGCAGGATGTGCTTCCAGACATTGACGACCGGGTTGCCAGAACGCTCGTTCGCTTCGTCCTTCAGGGCCATGTAGCCGATCAGGCCGCGAGGTTTGCCGATCTTGTCCATGACCTCGTTGCAGGCGTCGATGCACAACCCGCAGGTGATGCATTCGAGCTGTTGGCCATCGCGGATATCGATGCCCATCGGGCAGACGTTGAAACAAGCCATGCAGTCGATGCAATCGCCCTGCGTCGGGTCGTGCTGCCCCTTCTTGAGCTTGCCGCGCGGCTCGCCCCGCCATTCGCGATAGGCGATCGTGATCGTGTCTTCGTCCATCATCGCGGCCTGAATGCGCGGCCACGGACAGGCGTAGATGCAGATCTGTTCGCGCGCGAAGCCGCCGAAAGCGAAGGTCGTGAGCGTTGCCACCGCGATCGTCGTGTAAGCGATCGGCGAGGCGCTGCCGGTGAACAGATCGTGCAGCAGCGTCGGCGCATCGGTGAAATAGAACACCCAGGCCCCGCCCGTCGCGACACCGATCAGAAGCCAGAGCACCCATTTGGTGATCCGCTTGCGGACCTTCTCGGCGTTCCATTTCTGGCGCAGCAGGCGGATACGTGCGTTGCGGTCGCCCTCGACCCAGCGCTCGACGAGGATGAACAGATCGGTCCAGACGGTCTGCGGGCAGGCATAGCCGCACCAGACGCGCCCCAGCGCCGAGGTGAACAGGAACAGCCCCAGACCGGCCATGATCAGCAGACCCGCGACGAAGTAGAATTCATGCGGCCAGATTTCGATCATGAAGAAGAAGAAGCGACGGTTCGCGAGGTCCAGAAGCACCGCTTGATCGGGCAGCTCCGGCCCACGATCCCAGCGAATCCACGGCGTGATGTAATAGATGCCGAGCATCACCGCCATCAACACCCATTTCAAGTTGCGGAACTGGCCATGCACACGGCGCGGGAAAATCGGCTCGCGGGCGGCGTAGAGCGGCGGGGGATCGACTGGTTCGGTGGAGCTCACGACTCTCTCCGTTCATAAATCATTCTGCGTCAACGGTTCTTCTGGTATGACACAGTCGTGAAGACTTTGACCTGCGTCAAAAAGACAGGTCTCCCATACAGGAAATCGTCACTGGTTGGTGTTTTCACTCGTCATCGGCATGTGCTGCCTGCTTGAAAAGCCACGACATCAGGTGGCGTTGCGCCGGTCGCCTCACGCCCGGTCGCGCTCCCGTGTAATAGCGCTTTTGAGCGCTGTCTTCAAACGGAAGCCGCACCGCCCGGCCGCGACATTTCGTTCGCCCCGGACCAACGCGGTCGCACCCCCGCCGGCCTCCCCGGTCCGCCACCCAGCGCTTCGCGCAGAAGGATCCCGGGCATCGCGGCGAGGTCACAACGGCGTGCAACGGCTGGCACGGCGCTTGTTTTGCCCGGGAACGCCCCCCAACTTAGGCAGCAGGTAACCCTCGACAAACGAGAGGGCCCGCGAAGGGGCCCTCTGGAATTGGGCACCGGCACCCCCAGGAAACGCGCGAACAGGACGGGGTGCCGGTGCGGCCCGCCAGACCGAAGCCCCGCGGGATCTCTCTTGTTTTCGACCGTTACTGGCCGCCGCCCAAGCTGTGAACGTAGGCCGCGACGGCGCGGATATCCGCTTCCGAGAGACGCTCGTTCCAGTTCGGCATCACGCCGAAGCGGGCATTGGTGACCGTGTAGGTCAACGTGTCGACGTCACCGCCATAGAGCCAGACGGCATCGGTGAGGTTCGGCGCACCCATGGTGTTGTCGCCTTTGCCATTCTCACCGTGACAGGCTGCGCAGTTATCCGCGAAGATCGTCTCGCCTTCCGCGGCCATCGCCTCGTCATGCTCCTGGTCCGAAATCTTGCGGACATATTGCACGACCTGGTCGATCTGCTCGGGCTCGAGAAGACCATCTTTCCCGAAGGCCGGCATCTGCGAGAACCGCGCCTCGCCTTCCGGGTCCGTCTCGTTGCGGATGCCGTGGGTCACGGTGAAATGGATGTCCTCCATCGTGCCGCCCCACAGCCATGCGCTGTCGAGAAGGTTCGGATAGCCGTGCTTCGGGTTGCCGCCCGCGCCCGCACCGTGACATTGCGCGCACCAGGTGCGGAACACCGCGGCGCCCGCGTTCTGGGTGTAGTTCTTCAGCTCGGGATCGTTCGAAATCTCGTTGAGATCGACCGAGACGAGCTTCTCCTGGATCGGCTTGTTCGCCGCGGCGACCTTGTCGATCTCGGCCTGCACGTTCGCGCGGGTCGAGGAGCCCAGAATCCCCGGCGTCGCGCCGGATTTGAAGATCGGCCATGCCGGCATCGCGATCGAGTAACCGATCCCCCAGATGACGCAGGCATAGAAGGTCCACAGCCACCATTTGGGCAGCGGGTTGTTGTATTCCTCGATGCCGTCCCACGAGTGTCCCGTGGTCTCGACCTCGTGCTTTTGCTTGCTTGGTCTCTTGCTCATGTTTTCCACGCCTCCTTACAACGTGGCGCCGTCAGTCCTTGGAGGACCGGCTCTCGCCGGCCTCCGAGGCATTGGCGGGTTTGTCTTCGTACCGGAAGGGAATCTCGGACGTATCTTCGTAGGTCTTGCGCGCGCCGGGCCGGAAGACCCAGACGACGACAGCCAGGAAGAAGACGAACATGAAGATCAGAAACCAGCTGTCCGCGAATTCCCTGAAGATATGATAGTCCATTGATCAGCCCCCCTTACCGGCTGGCCACGGGTTCGAAGGTCGAGAAGTCGACCATGGTGCCGAGCACCTGCAGATAGGCCACCAGCGCGTCCATCTCGGAAATGCCCGGGCGACCGTCGAAGTTGCGGACGTTCACCGCGTTGGGATAGCGCTCCAGCAGACCGTCGGTGTCGCTGTTCGGATCGGCCTGGGCCGCGAAGTCCGCCTTGGCGTTCTCGATCATGTCCGACGTGTAGGGCACACCCACCATCGCATCGGTCGCGATCCGCTCGTCGATATGCTTGGAATCGACCATGCGATTGAGCAGGAAGCCGTATTTCGGCATCACCGATTCCGGCACGACCGACTGCGGGTTGGTCAGGTGATCCACATGCCAGGCGTCCGAGTAGCGGCCGCCGACGCGGGCGAGGTCAGGCCCCGTCCGCTTGGAGCCCCACTGGAACGGGTGGTCGTATTGCGACTCCGCTGCCAGCGAGTAATGGCCGTAACGCTCCACTTCGTCGCGCATCGGGCGGATCATCTGCGAGTGGCAGACATAGCAGCCCTCACGGATGTAGATGTCGCGCCCGGTAAGCTCCAGCGGGGTGTAGGGACGCATGCCGTCCACGTCCTCGATGGTGTTTTCGAGGTAGAAGAGCGGCGCGATCTCCACGATGCCGCCGATCGTGACGACCAGGAAGGCAAAGATCAGCAGGAGCGTGGCGTTCTTTTCAAGGACGCCGTGTTTGTCGAGAAGTCCCATTGATCTCCTCCTTATTCAGCCGGCACGGCGGCAACCGAACGCGATTCCACGCGCGGCTGACGAGCGACGGTCATCCACAGATTGTAGGCCATGATGATGCCACCCGTGAGGTAGAGCACACCACCCAGACCACGGACCACGAACATCGGATGCATGGCGGCCACGGTGTCGGCGAAGGCGTTCACGAGGAAGCCCTGGCTGTCCGTTTCGCGCCACATCAGGCCCTGCATGATCCCGGCGACCCACATCGACGCGGCATAGAGCACGATCCCGATGGTGGAGAGCCAGAAGTGCCAGCTGACCAGTTTCAGCGAGTAGAGCCCTTCACGCGCCCAAAGACGCGGCACGAGGAAGTAGAGCGTGCCGAAGGTGATCATGCCGTTCCAGCCGAGCGCGCCCGAGTGCACGTGACCGATCGTCCAGTCGGTGTAGTGCGACAGCGAGTTCACCGCCTTGATCGACATCATCGGGCCTTCGAAGGTCGACATGCCGTAGAAGCCGACCGACACCACCATCATTCGGATGATCGGATCGGTGCGCAGCTTGTCCCATGCGCCCGAGAGCGTCATCAGACCGTTGATCATGCCACCCCAGGAAGGCATCCACAGGATCACCGAGAAGGTCATGCCCAGCGTCGAGGCCCAGTCGGGCAGCGCCGTGTAGTGCAGGTGGTGCGGACCGGCCCAGATGTACAGGAAGATCAGCGCCCAGAAGTGCACGATCGACAGCTTGTAGGAATAGACCGGACGTTCAGCCTGCTTCGGGACGAAGTAATACATCATGCCGAGGAAGCCCGCGGTCAGGAAGAAGCCCACCGCATTGTGGCCGTACCACCACTGCGTCATCGCGTCCTGCACGCCCGAGAAGACCTGCACCGACTTCGATCCGAAGAGCGAGACCGGGATCGACAGGTTGTTCACGATATGCAGCATCGCGATGGTCACGATGAAGGACAGGTAGAACCAGTTGGCGACGTAGATATGGGGTTCCTTGCGCTTGAAGATCGTGCCGAGGAAGACAACCAGATAGGCGACCCAGACGATCGTCAGCCAGATATCGACATACCATTCCGGCTCGGCATATTCCTTCGACTGCGTTGCGCCGAGGATGTAGCCGGACGCGGCGAGCACGATGAACAGGTTATAGCCCCAGAACACGAACCAACCGAGCGCGTTGCCGCCGAACAGCCGCGCTGCCGAGGTGCGCTGCACCACGTAGAACGACGATGCGATCAGCGCGTTGCCACCGAAGGCAAAGATCACCGCCGAGGTGTGCAACGGGCGCAGCTTGCCGAAGTTCAGGTAGCCTTGCGCCCATTCGAAGTTGAGCGCCGGATAGGCCAGCTGGAAAGCGATGATGACGGCGACCAGGAAGCCCACGACACCCCAGAAGGTCGTCGCGATAACCCCGGCGCGAACCACGCCGTCGAAATACTCGTTGTGAGCCACCGGCTGGCGGCTCCCCATGGTGCGAAGCACCCAGATGAACGCGATTGCCGCGGCCAGCATGACCTCGACAGCATTCACCTGATAGGCAAGATCGCGCGCGTAGCCGGCCGCAATGGCGGCCAGAACCGCCACAAGACCAAGCGCGATCAGCTTGATATAATCCCACATTTTGTGCGTCCCTTCGTCTGGTCTGCCCCTGCGGCACTCTCTTGAACCGAGAATCCTCCTGGGCCTGACTGGAGTCCTTGTGGTCCGAGGGTATGCACGATGCCTTGATCTGCATCAAATGCTCGCGATCGAACTGCGCCATTCGGTCGCAGTTCTGTGATCTGACAATCACGTCTCTTGATCCGAGTCAAAGTGCGGCCGATCTCTTCGGGTTAGGCTTTGGTCTCACATGCTTAATCGCTTATGGCGCAAGGACAGGACCCATGGCTTACAAGACACTTCTCACGATCGTCACGGATCCCAAGGCGGCCGCGACACAAATCGACACGGCCGTGGCCGTCGCCCGACGGCGCGACGCCCACCTAGACGTGCTCTGCCTCGGTGTGGATCGCACGCAGACCGGATATTACTACGCGGGGGCGACCGCCTTCGTACAACAGGAAACGATGGATCGCGCGCAAGACGACGCACGCAACGCGGAAGCCGCGGTGCGCGCGCGCCTCGAAGCCGAAGACATTCGCTGGGGCGTCGATGCGGTCGTCTCGCAGATCGGGGCGATGGCTACCGTCGTCGGGCAGCGCGCCCGCTTTGCCGATCTGGTCGTGATGGGCCGCCCCTATGGCGAGGGCCGCGGCCCGGAGATCGAGGCCGCAGTCGAAGCCGCGCTCTTCGAGGGCCAGGTTCCGGTCGCGATCGTACCCGACGGGTATAACGGCGACATGCCTGCCAAGCGCGTCGTGATCGCGTGGAACCAGTCGCACGAAGCGATGCGCGCCGTGCGGGCCGCCCTGCCCGTCCTGAAATCCGCCGATCTGGTCGACATCACCGTGATCGACCCGCCCGCGCATGGGCCCGAGCGCTCGGATCCGGGCGGCCAACTCAGCCAGATGCTCTCGCGTCACGGCGTCCACGCCGAGGTGTCGGTGCTCGCCAAGACGATGCCGCGCGTGTCGGACGTGCTCAACCGCCATATCAGCGACAGCGACGCCGATGCGGTGGTGATGGGGGCTTACGGCCATTCGCGATTCCGCGAAGCGATCCTGGGCGGCGCGACGCGCCACATGCTCGAGATGGCCGAGGTTCCGGTGATCATGGCGCATTGAGCGCGCCGCCTTTCAAGACTGTCGACGGCGCCTCTCGGGGCGCCGTTTTTCGTCACTCGGGACCGATCCCGACGCCCTTCCCGTTGCCCGCGCGGCGCCGGACATGATTTCGCGGATGTCGTGAAACAGACCCGAGCATTGCGCCATTCTCTGCAATACGGTTGGCAACACTCGGGCCCGGGGCGACAACGAGAAAGACACAAGTAAACGGGATACGCATAACCCTTCCCCGCTGCAGCCTCCTTCTGTTTACCTTACGACAATGTCCAAACCGCGACGGAACGCGTGCGAAATAACGACCTTCTCGCGACATCTGTGTCCGGCACGGAACTCCGGCCGCGCTGGCGGGTTGGCTGGCTGACGAAAGACCGGAGCCCCCAATGACCCGCCATATCATTCCCGCCCTTCTCGCCAGCCTCGCCCTGCTGTCTGCCTGTCAGGAGATGACGCCGAAACAGGACGGGACGATGCCGAAGACACTGCCGGAGGGGATGGTCGGACGCTGGGGGCTGACAAAGGCCGATTGCGACGCCTCACGCGATGACAACAAAGGCCTGATGGTGGTGAAGCCGGACAGCCTGAAATTCTACGAGTCGCAAGCCAAGCTCGCTGAGATCGACAGCGCGACCGATCGCGTGGTTCGGGCCACGTGGAATTTCACCGGCGAAGGGCAGAAATGGCAGCGCGATATCGTGCTCACCCTGTCGAGCACCGGCATCTACCTTTCGCGTCAGGACATCTCGCAGAGCGGAATGAAGCCACTCACCTATCGGCAGTGCGTATCCCCCTGACCGGACGTATACTCAGATAAGGAAACCGCCGTCGCTGTCATCGCCCGCCTCAAGCAGCAGCCGATCCATGTCCGGCACGGTGACGTGGCGCTTACCCTGCAGTTCGATCACCCCGTCGCGTTTCAGCGCGGACATCTGACGACTCACCGTCTCTAGCGTGAGGCCAAGGTAATCGGCCATCGCTTCGCGCGTCAGCGGCAGATCGAACACCATCTGCCGGGCGCTGGGGCTCATGTTGATCGAGGCATCACGCCGCGCCACGATCGACAGGAGCGAGGCGATCTTCTCGCGCGCGGTCTTGCGGCCCAGCAGCAGCATCCATTCGCGCGCGGCGTCCAGTTCGTCGAGCGTCATCTGCAACAGGCGCTGCGCGATATGGGGCGTGCGCTCCATCATTTCCTCGAAGGGCTTGCGGCGGAAACAGCACATCAGGATGTCGGTCGTCGCGGTCACGTTATACGCGGCACGGGTGCGCCCGGGGCGCCCCACGAAATCCGAGGGCAGCAACAGGCCCACCATCTGCGTACGTCCGTCTTCGAGCGTTTGCGTCAGCGTCGCGATCCCTGAGACGACCGAGGCCACGAAATCCATCTGGTCGCCCGCCCAGATGATCGTCTGCCCCGCTTCGAAGCTTCGGTAATATTTGATCTTCTCAAGCTGCTCGAGCTCCTCCGCGTCACATCGCGCACAGACCGCGCGATGTTGGATCGGGCAGTCTCCGCATGCGAGCGAAGCAGGCTGAACGTCATCATGTGCCATATGGATATTGCTTGATCTGGGTCAAATTCTGTCGCGCGTGTTATCTCTAAAGATACGCGCATGGAACAGGAATCGCAACTTACCCGACTCGGACTCTTCGACGCACGGGTGCCCCGCTATACGAGCTACCCCACCGCCCCCCATTTCGCGGGCGATGTCGGCCCCATGGAATTCGCGCATTGGATCGAGGCGATCCCCGAAGGCGCGTCGATTTCGCTCTACATGCACGTGCCGTTTTGTCGTCGGCTCTGCTGGTTCTGCGCCTGCCGCACGCAAGGCACGCAAAGCGAGGAACCGGTCCGCGCCTATGCCGAGACGCTGCTGGCCGAGCTGCGCCTCTTCAAGGAGCGCCTGGCGCCCGGCGTCACGCTGTCGCGTCTGCATTGGGGCGGCGGCACGCCGACGCTGATGCCCCCCGACATGATGCGCCGCCTCGCCGATGCGGTCTTCGACGTGGTACCGATGGGCGAAGGCGCGGAATTCTCGGTCGAGATCGACCCCAACGAAATCGACGCCGCCCGCCTCGACGCGCTCGCCGAGTCGGGTATGAACCGCGCCTCGATCGGGGTGCAGGATTTCGACCCGCAGATTCAGGGCGTGATCGGGCGCGACCAGAGCTATGAGGTAACCAAAGCTGCGGTCGACATGATTCGCGAACGCGATGTCGCGAGCCTCAACGCCGATATCCTCTACGGTCTGCCTTACCAGACACCGACGAAAATCGCGGCCTCGGTGCAAAAGCTGCTGTCGCTCGGCCCCGATCGCGTGGCGCTCTACGGCTACGCGCATGTGCCGTGGATGGCGCGCCGCCAAACGATGATCCCATCAGACCATCTGCCCACCCCGCAAGAGCGCCTGAAGCTGTTCGAGGTGGCGCGCGAGTTGTTCGTGGCCGATGGTTATGACGAGATCGGAATCGACCATTTCGCGCTGCCGACCGACGGGCTCTCGACCGCCCAGAAGAGAGGTCAGTTACGGCGCAATTTCCAAGGCTATACCGACGATCAGGCCGAGGCGCTGGTCGGGCTCGGAGCGTCCTCGATCTCGCGCTTCCCGCAAGGCTATGCACAGAACGCGCCAGCTACTTCAGCCCATACAGCTGCGATCCGGGCGGATCGCTTCTCGACCTCGCGCGGGCACCGCTTCACTGCGGATGACAAGATGCGCGCGCGGCTGATCGAGGCGCTGATGTGCGATTTTGAAGTGAAAGCGGCAGAGCTGGTGCGGGATTACGGCGCCGATCCGAAGGAACTCGCCGCAATGTTCGCCGCCTGCGCGGAGCATTTCGGCGACATGGTTCAGGTGAACGCGGACGGGCTGCGCATTCCGGCGAAGGCGCGCCCGCTCACCCGCATGATCGCGCGCCATTTCGATGCCTACGATCTGTCGAAAGCCGGGCATAGTTCGGCGATCTGATCGCCGGGAAAGACGGACGAGGGAGGGGTCGCCGCGCGCGGCCCCTTTTCCTTTGGCCGGCGGTCATCCGGCCACGCGTCCACCGCGTATCGAATTGCATGAAGATGCGCCGCAAATCCGACCTGCCGACAAAGCTCTGCGCCAGCTGTGGCCGCCCCTTCGCGTGGCGCAAAAAGTGGGCCCGTGACTGGGAGAGCGTGCGCTACTGTTCCGATCGCTGCCGCGGCTCGGCAAAGGCCGCACTGGCGAGGGGGGACATTCGCGGCGGTTGATTTTACATACCGTATGGTATATTTATTCTATATGAGCGTTACCCCAGCCCCCGCGCGCCGCGGCCGCCCGCGCCGCAAGCCCGAGGATCAGGACGCCCGCAAGGCGCTGATCCAGGCAGGGCTCGCCCAATTGACCGAGCGCGGCTACGCAAGCGTCGCTCTCGAAGAGATCACCGCCGCTGCCGGTGTCACCAAGGGCAGCTTCTACCACTACTTCCCGACGAAAGCGGCGTTTGGCGCGGCGCTCATCGACGCCTATGACGCCTATTTCGAAGACAAGCTGCGCCGCGCCTTCGACCGCGCGGACCTCGCACCCCTCGCCCGGCTCACCGCCTTCACCGAAGAGGCCGAGGCGGGCATGGCGCGGTTCGACTTCCGCCGTGGCTGCCTGATCGGCAATCTCGGTCAGGAGATGGGCAGCCTGCCCGAAGAGTTCCGCAGCCGCCTGATCGCGGTGTTCGAGCGCTGGCAAAACCTTACCGTATCCTGCCTGCGTGACGCGCAAATGGCGGGCGAAATCGGCGCCGATCACGACCCCGAAGCACTCGCAGAACTGTTCTGGACCGGCTGGGAAGGCGCGGTTCTGCGCACGAAACTTCAACGCAACCCCGAGCCGCTGCGCCGTTTCACCGACGGCTTCCTGCGGCTCGCCCGAAGCTGAAAGGATACCCCATGGTCAAAGCCATCCTGATCGAGAAACCCGAAGAGACTCAGAGCGCCGCGCTCAAGGATATCGACCTGCCCGATCTGGCAGAGGGCGAGGTGGCGGTCGACGTCGCCTACTCGACGATGAACTACAAGGACGCACTGGCGATCACCGGTGCAGGCCCCGTGGTGCGCAGTTTCCCGATGGTGCCGGGCATCGACTGCTCCGGCATCGTCGCGACCAGCAAGCATCCCGATTTCGCCAAGGGCGACCGGGTCGTGCTCAACGGCTGGGGCGTGGGCGAGAAACACTGGGGCGGGCTGGCAGAGCGCGCCCATCTGAAAGGCGAGTGGCTGGTGAAACTGCCCGACGGCATCTCGTTGCGTCAGGCAATGGCGATCGGCACTGCGGGCTACACGGCGATGCTCTGCGTGATGGCGCTCGAGGCGCATGGCGTGACGCCCGAGAGCGGCGAGATCGTCGTGACCGGAGCGACCGGCGGCGTGGGTAGCGTCGCGATCGCTCTTCTGGGCAAGCTCGGCTATAAAGTGGCTGCCGTTACCGGGCGCCCGGAAGAGGAAGACTACCTCAAGCGCCTCGGCGCATCGTCGATCGTTCCGCGCGAGGACGTTTCTGGCAAGCCGCGCCCGCTGAACAAGGAACGCTGGGCCGGTGCGGTCGACGTGGTCGGCGGTGAGGTGTTGGCCAATGTTCTGTCGATGATGGCCTATCGCGGCACCGTCGCCGCCTGTGGTCTCGCGGGTTCGATGAACCTGCCGACCTCGGTCGCGCCCTTCATCCTGCGCGGCGTGACGCTCGCAGGCGTCGACAGCGTGATGTGCCCGATCGAGGATCGCGTCGAAGCATGGCGTCGTCTGGCTGCCGATCTCGACATGGAGAAGCTCGCCGCTATGGAGATGGAAGTCGCCTTGGACGAAGTGATTGCAACCGCGCCGAAATTCCTCGATGGAAAGGTTCGCGGGCGGATCGTCGTTCCGGTCGCACCTGACCTCGGCTGACTACGGTAAGAAATGCTGTCTTTCCTGATCCTCGCGCTCGCCGGTCTCGCGGCGGGCGCTTTGAATGCGGTCGCGGGCGGCGGGACGTTCCTGTCCTTCCCCGCGCTTGTCTGGACCGGCGTGCCGCCGATCACCGCCAATGCCACCGCGACGCTGGCGGCCCTGCCCGGCTATCTGTCGAGCGCCTGGGCCTTCCGTCACGAGCTGCGCCACAAGGGGCCGATGGCGCTGCGCACGATCCTGATCGCCGCCGTCGCGGGCGGGTTCCTCGGCGCGCTCCTGCTGCTGATCACGCCCGAAAAACTGTTCGCCGGCGTGGTGCCGTGGCTTCTGCTGCTGGCGACGGCGGCGTTTGCCTTCGGGCCGATGCTGCTGAAGGCGCTGCAACGCTCTGGCCGCACGATGGGCGCCGTGTCCGCCTTCGCCCTGCTACTCGCGGTGACGATCTACGGCGGCTATTTCAACGGCGGGCTCGGGATCATGCTGCTCGCCGCGCTCGGCTTGATTGGCTTCACCGATCTGCATGCGATGAACGGCCTGAAGAACCTCGTCTCGGCCGTGCTGTCGCTGGTCTCGGTCGTAACCTACGCGGTGGCCGGACTGATCGACTGGCAGGCGGTTCTGGTGCTGGGTATCGCGAGCGCCGTCGGCGGCTACCTGGGCGCGCATCTGTCGAAGCGGATCACCAATATGGCGCTGCTGCGCGGCTTCATCATTGCGGTCGGGCTGGTGATGGCGGCGGTTTTCTTCGTACGCGGCTAACCCAGCCAGAGCGCCGAGCCGAACATCTTGCGCAACAGTCCCGTCTGACCGCTGACCCCGGCGCGGGCATAGATCTGCTTTGAGGTCGAGCGCGCGGTCTCCAGCGTCCAGCCAAGCCGCTCGGCCGCCTCGCGCAGGCTCGCCCCATCGCATAGAAGCGCCGCGAGCCGCGCCTCGGACCGGTTGAGATCTAGCGCCCCCGCGACACGCGCGACCGGCAGCGCCTCAGCCAGTGGCATGGCGCGCAGATGTCCGATCAGTGCAGGACTGCCCCGCCATCGCCCCGGCGCGAGCCGGAGCACGCCCTGCCCCTCGGGGCCAAGCGGGATCGGCCGGACGACCGCCCCGCCTTCCCCGAGTTTCGCGAGGCTCTGCCGAAAGCGCAGCGCGGCGTCGGGATCGGCGAATTCCGGGCGCGCGCCAATGCGCAGCCGCAGCCAACCTCCCGCATCGAATTCCGCCGCTACGCGCGGATCGAATTCCAGCACCGTACCCGCGGGCGTCAGGACCAGCCACCCCGCGCCGAGCGCCGCCGTGGCCTCGGCATCGCGCGCGGCTCGCGCCCGCTCGCCGCCCAGCGCCTCGCGTATCATCACCGCCTGCCCCAGATGCGGCGCGAGCGTCGAGAGAGCCAACGCCTCCGCCGCGCGGAAATCCCGGTTCGAGCGCGCGATCATCAGCACCACGCGCCCCGCCCCCCCTGCCGCGACCTTCAGCGCCCGGAGCGGTTCGGGCCACGCCACTTCACCCGGCAGGTCGATCTGCGAATAGACACGATCCAGTCGCATCGGGTGGAGTCGCGCGGCGTCCGGCAAGGCGATCCTGCCGACCTGCCAGCCCGCGCCCTCCCCCTCGGGTGCGAGAATCTGCACCGCCGCACCCTCGGCATGGGCGACCGAACAGAGCCGCTCGAGAAAGCGCACCCAGCCAGCCTTTCCCGCCTCGCTCGCCGCCGCGAAGAGCGCGTTGATCAACAGTGTGTTCTCGGACTGCCCCAACATAAGCCGTATTTACCCCCCATTTGGGGGGTTATCCAGCAAAACCCGCCGCCTATATCTCGGAAAACCGCGATCAGACAGAGACCTCCCGCATGAACAAGACCCTGACTCACCTGCAGCGGCTCGAAGCCGAAAGCATTCACATCCTGCGCGAAGTCGTGGCCGAAGCCGACAATCCGGTCATGCTCTATTCGGTCGGCAAGGACAGCGCGGTGATGCTGCATCTCGCGAAGAAGGCCTTCTACCCGTCGCCGCCGCCCTTCCCGCTGATGCATGTCGACACGACGTGGAAATTCCAGGCGATGTACAACCTGCGCGACAAGGCCGCGAAGGATGCGGGGATGGAGCTGATCGTGCACCAGAACCCCGAGGCGAAGGCCAAGGGGATCAACCCGTTCGATCACGGCTCGCTGCATACCGACATGTGGAAGACCGAAGGTCTGAAACAGGCTCTGGACAAGCACGGCTTCGACGTGGCCTTCGGCGGCGCGCGCCGCGACGAGGAGAAATCCCGCGCGAAGGAACGCGTGTTCTCGTTCCGCTCGGCCAATCATCGCTGGGATCCGAAGAACCAGCGCCCCGAGCTCTGGCGCCTCTACAACGCCAAGAAAGCGAAGGGCGAGAGCGTCCGCGTCTTCCCGATCTCGAACTGGACCGAGCTGGACATCTGGCAATATATCCACCTCGAAGGGATCGAGATCGTCCCGCTCTATTTCTCGGCTCCGCGTCCGACGGTGGAACGCGACGGGCTGATCCTGATGGTCGACGACGACCGCTTCCCGCTGCGCGACGGCGAGGAGCCGGTGATGCGCTCGGTCCGCTTCCGCACTCTGGGCTGCTACCCGCTGACCGGCGCCGTCGAGAGCGAGGCGCAGACCCTGCCGGAAGTCATTCAGGAAATGCTGCTGACCACCACCTCCGAGCGTCAGGGCCGCGCGATCGACCACGATCAGAGCGCCTCGATGGAGAAGAAAAAGCAGGAAGGCTATTTCTGAGCCCTCCCCTCCCGAGCCGCACGCGCGCCTTCATTTCCACCCTATCAGGTGAGCCGACATGACGACCAACGATCCGATCTACAAGACCGACGCGCTGATTGCGCAGGATATCGACGCCTATCTCGAGGCGCATCAACACAAGACCATGCTGCGCTTCATCACCTGCGGCTCGGTCGATGACGGGAAATCGACGCTGATTGGGCGGCTGCTCTATGACAGCAAGATGATCTTCGAGGATCAGCTGGCCGCGCTGGAGGCCGACTCCAAGCGCGTCGGCACCCAAGGCCAGGAGATCGACTTCGCACTGCTGGTCGACGGGCTCGCTGCCGAGCGCGAACAGGGCATCACGATCGACGTGGCCTACCGCTTCTTCGCGACCGAGAAGCGCAAGTTCATCGTCGCGGACACCCCCGGCCACGAACAGTATACCCGCAACATGGTCACCGGTGCCTCGACCGCCGATCTGGCGGTGATCCTGATCGATGCGCGCAAGGGCTTACTTACCCAAACGCGGCGCCACTCCTACCTCGTCCACCAGCTCGGCATCCGCCATATCGTGCTGGCGGTGAACAAGATGGATCTGGTGGACTACGATCAGGCGACCTTCGACGAGATCGTGGCCGATTACCAAACCTTCGCCGACAGCATCGGCATCGAAGGCTTCACCGCGATCCCGATCTCGGGCTTCAAGGGCGATAACATCACAGGCCCGAGCGAGAATACCCCATGGTACAAGGGGCCGTCGCTCCTACCCTATCTCGAAGCGGTCGAGGTGGACGTGACCTCCGATCAGGAGCGCCCCTTCCGGATGCCCGTGCAATGGGTAAACCGCCCCAACCTCGACTTCCGCGGCTTCTCGGGGCTGATCGCGTCGGGCACCGTGCGTCCGGGCGACGAGGTGCGCGTGCTGCCCTCGGGCAAAACCTCGAAAGTGGCGCGGATCGTCAGCTTGGAGGGCGACCGCGACATGGCGGTGGCGGGCGAATCCATCACGATCACGCTGGTCGACGAGATCGACTGCTCGCGCGGGCAGATCATCGTCTCCGCGAAAGAACCGCTGGAAGTGGCCGACCAGTTCGAGACCACCATCGTCTGGATGGACGAGAACGAACTGCTGCCAGGCCGCGCCTATTGGCTGAAAATCGGCACGCAGACCGTCTCGGCGACCGTGCAGGAGCCGAAATACGAGGTGAACGTCAACACGCAGGAGCATCTGGCGACGAAGACGCTGGACCTGAACGCGATCGGCGTGGCCAACATCACCACCGACCGCGAGATCCCCTTCGCCCCCTATGCCGAGAACCGCGATCTGGGCGGGTTCATCCTGATCGACAAGATGACCAACCAGACTGCGGCTGCGGGCATGATCAACTTCGCGCTGCGCCGGGCCCAGAACATCCACTGGCAGGCGACCGATATCGGGCGCGAGCATCATGCCAACATGAAGCACCAGAAGCCGGCGGTGGTCTGGCTCACGGGTCTGTCGGGCTCGGGCAAATCCACGATCGCCAACATGGTCGAGAAGAAGCTGGCGCGGATGAACCGCCACACTTTCCTGCTCGATGGCGACAACGTGCGCCACGGCCTGAACAAGGATCTGGGCTTCACCGAGGCCGACCGCGTGGAAAACATCCGGCGCGTCGGCGAGGTCGCGAAGCTGATGACCGACGCGGGCCTCATAGTGGTCACGGCCTTCATCTCGCCCTTCCGCTCGGAGCGCGACATGGTGCGCGCAATGATGCAGCCGGGCGAATTCCTCGAAGTCTTCGTGGATACGCCGCTCGAAGTGGCCGAGGCGCGCGACGTGAAAGGGCTCTATGCCAAGGCGCGATCCGGCCAGCTGAAGAACTTCACCGGCATCGACTCGCCCTACGAGGCACCCGAGAACCCCGAGATGCGGATCGACACCACCGCGATCAGCCCCGAGGAAGCGGCGGAATTGATCCTCGCTCGGCTCATTCCGTAAGCGACGACAACGACTGCGCCATTTCACGCGAACGTGCAGCCCTCCCGGGGGTTGCACGTTTTCGTTTTGGCCTTGACCTTGCTCGGGGGCGCGCCCCAACCTGCCCGAAATACCGCCAGCAGAAAGAAGCCCGAATGCCGATCGAAAACGTGCACTTCAGCGAACTCGAATTTTCCCGCCGGATCGCGCTCGTACGCGCGGCAATGGCGCAGCGCGAGATCGACATTCTCTTCATCACCAACCCGTCTAACCAGTTCTGGCTGACAGGTTATGACGGCTGGTCCTTCTACACCCATCAGGGCGTGATCCTGCCGATGGAGGGCGCCCCCTATTGGTGGGGCCGCTTCATGGATTCCAACGGCGCGCGCCGCACCGTCTGGATGGAGGAGGAAAACATCCTCCATTACAACGACGCGATGGTGCAATCCGACATCATGCACCCGATGGAAGACCTCGCCTCTCACCTGCGGATCATGGGCTACGGCAAGGCCCGGATCGGCGTCGAGATGGAGACCTATTTCTACACCGCGAAAGCGCATGCAGTCCTCTTCGAAGGGCTGCCCGAAGCGACGCTGCTCGATGCCTCTGTGCTGGTGAACTGGCAGCGCCTGATCAAATCCGACGAGGAGCTGCGTTTCATGCGCCGTGCCGCACGGATCTCCGAACTGGTGATCCAGCGTGCGGTGGAACTGGCCGAGCCGGGGCTGCGCAAGCATGATCTGGTCGGCGAATTGTACAAGACCGCCGTGCAGGGCGAGGAAGACAGCTGGGGCGATTATCCGGCCATCGTGCCGATGCTGCCCTCGGGTCCGGATGCCTCCGCGCCGCACCTGACATGGAACGGCGAGGCACTGAAAGCTGGCGAAGCGACCTTCGTCGAGCAATCCGGCTGCTACCGTCGCTATCACGCGCCGCTCTCGCGCACGATCTTTCTGGGCAAGCCCCCGCAGCATGTCCTCGATGCGAGCGAAGCGCTAACCGAAGGCCTCAACGCCGGGATCGAAGTCGCGCGTGCCGGGAACCGCGCCTGTGACATCGCCCGCGCACTGAACGTCGAGCTGGCCAAGGTCGGCATCGAACGCCCGAACCGCGCGGGTTACGCGGTGGGCTGCTCCTACCCGCCGGATTGGGGCGAGCATACCGTCTCGATCCGCGACACCGACGAGACGATCCTCGAGCCCGGCATGACCTTCCACTTCATGCCCGGCCTCTGGATGGATGACTGGGGGATGGAGACGACCGAGACCATCCTCATCACCGAGGACGGCCCCGCCGAGCCGCTGTGCAACATCGAGCGCAAACTGTTCGTCAAGGACTGAGCCGATGCGGATCGACACCACCCGCGCGATCCTATCGGACCTGATCGCCTATCCGACGATATCGACCGACAGCAACCTGCCGATCATCCACTACATTGCGGACCGGCTGGAAACCGTCGGCGCGGCGGTAGAGGTCATGGTCGACGAGAGCGGCCACAAGGCGAACCTTTTCGCGACGCTGGGCGAGGCAGGCGATGGCGGGCTGGTGCTGTCGGGCCATTCGGACGTGGTACCGGTCACCGATCAGGACTGGACCAGCGATCCTTTCACCATGACCGAGCGCGACGGCAAGCTCTACGGGCGCGGCGCCTGCGACATGAAAGGCTTCATCGCCGCCTGTCTCGGCTCGCTCGATCTGCTGGCCGAGGCCGCGAAAACCCGCCCGATCCATTTCGCCTTCACCCATGACGAGGAGGTCGGCTGTCTGGGCGCGCAGGAACTGGTGAAGCTGCTGGCGAAACGCCCGGTCAGACCGGCGCTGTGCATCATCGGAGAGCCGACTTCGATGCAGGTCTTCGACGGCAACAAGGGCTGCTGCGAATATACCGTGCGCTTCGAGGGGCTGCCGGGCCATAGCTCCGCGCCTGAGAAGGGCGTGAACGCGGTCGAATACGCTGTGCGCTACATCAACCGCCTGTTCGAGCTGCGCGCCGAGCTGATCAAACGCTGCCCCGAAGGCTCGCGCTTCGATCCGCCGCAGACGACGCTCAACGTAGGCGCGCTGAAAGGCGGCATTTCTCATAACGTGATCGCGCCGCGCGCCGAACTGGCCTGGGAGATGCGCCCGATCAATGCCGCTGACATGGATTTCGTCAAAGCCGAGATCGCGAGCTACGTCGAAGACACGCTGCTGCCCGAGATGCGCGCCATCGCGCCGGAAGCCGCGATCTCCACCGAGACCATCGGCGAGGTCGTGGGGCTCGAGCCGATGGACGACAACGCCGCGCGCGATCTGGTCTTCGCGCTGACCGGGCAGAACCACGCAGGCTGCGTTGCTTTCAACACCGAGGCCGGGCTGTTCCAGTCGCTCGGAATGGACGCGGTGATCTGCGGGCCCGGCTCGATCGAGCAGGCCCATAAGGCCGACGAGTTCGTCTCGCTCGAGCAGATGGATCAGGCGCTGACGATGTTGGGCAAGCTCGCCAGCGCCCGGAACTGAGTGCGCCTGGCCGCCTCTCCGATCAGTTCAGGCGCTTGCCGGTTTTCGGATCGAAGAGATGCAGGTCTTCGGCGTTCACCGACAGCCGCACCTGCCCCACCGCCTGCTTCTCCATATGCACGCCCGGCAGCGCTGCGGTCATCGGCTCGCCGCGCCCTTCCAGCGTTCCGTGCAGAAGCGTATTCGCCCCTAGCGGTTCGGACAGGGTCACATTCAGCGTCAGCGGGCCATTGTCATCGGGATGCAGGTGTTCGGGCCGAATCCCGAGGCTGACGGGGCGATCGGGCAGATCGGTCGGCCCGAGCGTCACATGGCCCAGCATCACCCGCCCTCCGCGCACCTCGGCATCGATGACGTTCATCGACGGGCTGCCGATGAACTGCGCCGCGAAGATGGTCACGGGGCGCTCATAGACTTCGAGCGGGGTGCCGATCTGCTCGGCCACGCCGCCGTTCATCACGATCATCCGGTCGGCCATGGTCATCGCCTCGACCTGATCGTGGGTCACGTAAAGCGCGGTCACGCCGAGCTTGCGCTGCAGCTCGCGGATTTCGACGCGCATCTGCACCCGCAGCTTGGCGTCGAGGTTGGACAGCGGTTCGTCGAACAGGAAGACCGACGGCTCGCGCACGATGGCGCGGCCCATCGCGACCCGCTGACGCTGCCCGCCGGACAGTTCGCGCGGCTTTCGCTCGAGATAGTCCGACAGCTGCAACAGCTTCGCGGCCTCATCGACGCGGCGCTTGATCTCGGACTTCGACATGCCCGCGATCTTCAGCCCGTAGCCCATGTTCTGGCGCACCGACATATGCGGGTAGAGCGCGTAGTTCTGGAACACCATCGCGATATCGCGATCCATCGGCTCGCGCTCGTTCACGCGGGCCTCGCCGATGCGGATCTCACCCTCGGAGATACTCTCCAGCCCCGCGACCATGCGCAACAGCGTCGATTTCCCGCAGCCGGAGGGACCGACGATGACGATGAATTCGCCGTCCTGGATGTCGATCGAGACCCCGTGCAGCACCTCGGTCTTGCCGAAACGTTTCTTGATATTTTCGAGTTCAACGGTCGCCATTGTCTGCCCTTATTTCTCGCTGTCCACGAGACCGCGAATGAAGAGTTTCTGCATCGAGATCACCACGATCACCGGCGGGATCATCGCGAGGATGGAGGTCGCCATGATGACCGGCCAATCGGCGATATCGTCGCCCGAGGGGAACATCTGCTTGAGCCCCATGACGATCGTGTTCATCTCGGGATTGGTGGTGATGAGGAGCGGCCAGAGATACTGGTTCCAGCCGTAAATGAAGAGGATCACGAAGAGCGCCGCGATATTCGTGCGGCTCATCGGCAGCAGGATATCGAAGAAGAAGCGCATCGGACGCGCGCCATCGACTCGGGCGGCCTCGGCCAGCTCGTCCGGCACCGTCAGGAAGAACTGCCGGAAAAGGAAGGTCGCCGTGGCCGATGCGATCAGAGGCAGGATCAGGCCGGAATAGCTGTTGAGCATCCCGAAGCCCGCGACCACCTCGTAGGTCGGCACGATCCGCACCTCGACCGGCAGCATCAGCGTGATGAAGATCATCCAGAAGAAGAAGCGCCGTCCCGGAAAGCGGAAATAGACGATCGCGAAGGCCGACAGGAGCGAGATCGCGATCTTTCCGAGCGCGATCCCCAGCGCCATCACCAGCGAGTTCACCAGCATCGTCGCGACCGGCACATTCACCCCGGAGAACAGCGCATCCGAGTAGTTCTCGATCAGGTGCGAGCCCGGCATCACCGGCATCGGCGCCTGCGCGATCTCCTGCTGGGTATGGGTCGAGGCCACGAAGGCCAGCCAGATCGGGAAGAAGATCACCAGTACGCCCGCGATCATCAGCACATGGGTCAGCCACAGGCCGGAGCCGCGTTTTTCCACCATGCCCGGGGGCGGTTCGTTGTGCATGTCAGCCATCAGTAATGCACTCGCTTCTCGACGAATTTGAATTGCAGCACCGTCAGGAAGCCCACGACCACCAGCAGCACCACGGATTGCGCGGCAGAGCTTCCGAGATCCTGACCCACGAAGCCATCGGCGTAGACCTTGTAGACCAGGATCGTGGTCGCCTGTTGCGGCCCGCCGGAGGTGATCGTGTGGATCACGCCGAAGGTCTCGAAGAAGGCGTAGACGATATTGACGACCAGCAGAAAGAAGGTCGTGGGCGACAGGAGCGGCAGCACGATCGTGAAGAAGCGCCGCCAGAACCGCGCCCCGTCGATCGCCGCCGCCTCGATCACCGATTTCGGCACCGCTTGCAGCGCCGCGAAATAGAACAGGAAGTTATAGCTGATGCGGCCCCATGCCGACGCCACGACGACGAGGCCCATCGCCTCGTTCTCGTTGAGCACATGGTTCCAGTCATAACCCATCTGGTTGAGATAGAAGGCGACCACACCGATCCGCGTGTTGAACATGAAGAGCCATAGCACACCGGCCACCGCGGGCGCGACCGCGTAGGGCCAGATCAGAAGCGTGCGGTAAGTTCCCGCCCCTTTCACCAGCCGATCCGCCAGCACCGCGAGGAACAGCGCCGGGATCATCGAGACCAGTGTCACAAGGGTCGAGAACACCGCCGTCGTCACAAAAGACGCGCGATAATAGGGGTCGTTGAACAGGTATTCGAAATTGCCGAGGCCCACATATTGCATCGACAGGCCGAACGGATCGGGGATGAACAGCGATTGCCACACCGCCTCGCCCGCCGGGTAGAAGAAGAACACGGCCGAGATGATCAACTGCGGCGCGAGCAGCAGCATCGGCAAGAGCCAGCCCTTGAAGGTTACGCGTTTTTCCATATCGGGATCGGGGCCTTAGAATAGAAATAGCCGCGGGCAGGGTTCTCCCCGCCCGCGGCTGGATTTGGGTTAGCGGTTGGCTTGCTCGAAGCGGCGCAGCAGCTGGTTGCCACGCTCCACCGCGTTGTCGAGCGCGTCTTGCGCGGTCTTGTCACCGGCCCAGACAGCCTCCAGTTCCTCGTCGATGATGCCGCGGATCTGGTCGAAGTTGCCCAGGCGGATGCCCTTCGAATTCTCGGTCGGCGCATTCGCGGTCATCTGCTTCACGGCCACGTCAGTGCCGGGGTTCTTCTCGTAGAAGCCCTGCTCACGGGTCAGCTCGGCCGCGGCCTTGGTGATCGGCAGGTAGCCGGTATCCTGATGCCACTTCGCCTGCACTTCCGGCGACGAGAGGTAGTTCAGGAATTCAGCGACGCCCTTGTAGTGGTCGTCATCCTTGCCAGCCATGACCCAGAGCGAGGCGCCCCCGATGATGGTGTTCTGCGGCGCACCGTCGACGTCACCCCAATAGGGCAGCGGGTGCACTTCGAAGTTGAACTTGGCTTCGGACTTGATGCCCGCGTAACCAGCCGAGCTCTCGGTGAAAAGCGCGCAGGTGCCGGCACGGAAATCGGCACCGCCTTCGTTGCGGCGGCCCTTGTAGACGAACTCGCCCTTCTTGGCCCAGTCACCCAGCGTCTGGATGTGCTTGACCTGAACGGGGCCGTTGAACTCCAGCTTCGCGTCGAGACCGGCGAAGCCGTTCTCCTGGCTCGCGAAGGGCACGTTGTGATAGGCTGAGAGGTTCTCGAGCTGGATCCAGCTCTGCCAGGCGGTGGTCATCGGGCAATCGACGCCCGCTTCCTTCAGCTGGTCGAGCACTTTGCCGACATCTTCCCAGGTAGTCAGCGGCGCATCCTTGGCGACGCCTGCCTTGTCGAGCATGTCGCGGTTGACCCAGAGAACCGGCGTCGAGGAGTTGAAGGGCAGCGACAGCATCTTGCCGTCGGTGGTGGTGTAGTAGCCCTTCACCGCGCCGATGTAATCGTCGGGATTGAAGTCCACGCCGGCGTCTTCCATCACCTGGTAGACCGGCTTGATCGCGCCCTTGGCGGCCATCATCGTCGCCGTGCCGACCTCGAACACCATCAGGATGTCGGGCTGTTCCCCGGCGCGGAACGCGGCGATCCCGGCGTTCAGCGTTTCCGAGTAGTTGCCCTTGTTGGTCGCCACGACCTCATACTGGTCCTGGCTGGCATTGAAGTCCTTGACCTGCTGATCGACGAGCTCGCCGAGACGGCCGGTAAAGGCGTGCCAGAACTGGATTTCCGTTGCTGCATTGGCCGTGAAGGGCGCAATGAGCGAGGCCGACGCAAGCGCCGCACCGAGTGCAAAATTCTTCATGTCTTCCTCCCATATGTAGCGGGATTCATTGTTGGATGGATCTGAGGCCCCGTGCGAAGCCTCCGCGCTACGCGGCGTAGTGTGCGGATGTAACAGGAACAAAACAAGAGAGTGATTTCGGTTTCGCTTTGCCTCTCGGTCGCGCGATCCAGCGCGGTACGGCGGCTTCTCAGCCCTTTCCTGCTAAGCTTTTTCGAGATTCCTCGAAGTTTTGCACGACGCTAGATCACGACTTTGTGAAGCGCATTTTTGCGCGATTCGATCGAAACCGAACAAAAACCGACAGTCGCGCGAAACACCCGATTACGATCAGCTTTCCTCGCGGCGCTTTCCCGAATCCCTTAGATTTGCCAAATCATTGAAATGGTTCAACTCGGTCCGGATCATCGTTCGCCGCCTGATCGACTGCCTCACCTTCTTCTACGAGATGCGCCTGAGGGAGATGGACCGTATCGCGCAGGCCAATCAACCGCCGTATCGAAAATCACGCACATGCGCGGGCATCTCGACACCGTCGAGATTACGCGGATCGGGGATCGGGTCGCCCACCTCCATACGGATCGGGATTACCCCGGCCCAGATCGGCAGCGCGTAATCCTCCTCGTCGTCACTCGGCCCGCCGGTGCGGATCTTCGCCGCGCCCTCGGTGATCTCCATCCCCAGCACGGTCGTCGCCTTCAGATCCTGTTCGTGGTCTGGGCGCAGCGTCTCGTAGCGGCCCGGATAGAGATGGTTCACGAAATTTCCGAGCTTTTGCAGCTTCTCCGCCGGATCCTCCACCTTGAACGCAACACCAAAGAGCATGACCGAGCGCGTGTTCAGCGAATGATGCATGCCAGAGCGCGCCAGAACCAAACCATCGAGGATCGAGACCGTCAGACAGACCTCTGTCTCCTTTTGACTGCGCAGCGCGCGGCTCGCGGAAGAGCCATGCCAATAGACGTGATCGCCTTCGCGCCATTGCATCGTCGGCGTCACGTAGGGCTTGCCGTCCCGGACATAGCCCACATGGCACATCGGCTGCGCGTCGAGGATCGTGTTGATGCTGTCGCGGTCGAAATGGCCGCGCTCATGCAGGCGGCGCAGGCGGGAACGGTCGGTTACAGGGAGGGTCTCGGTCATGGTCTGCCTCATGTCTGACTTGTGCCCTCAGCGATAGCGGCCTACTGGATCGGAAAACATGTCCAGTTTCGCAAAAATGCAGCAGTCCAATTTAAACACCGCCCTGTTTGGTCTCTCGCTGGATCGAAACTCCGGTCTGCCGCTGCATGCGCAACTGACCCATGTCCTGCGCGAGATGATGCGCGCCGATCCCGCCGCAGCCGGAGAGCGCCTGCCGCCAAGCCGCGCATTGGCCGAGGAGCTGTCGGTCTCGCGCATGACAGTGACCACCGCCTATGATCAGCTGATCGCCGAGGGCTACCTGAGCACCCGCCCCGGCGGCGGCACCTATGTCGCCGAGGATCTGCCCCATCTCGTTCCTCCTACCCCGCGAAAAGCATCAAGGGCCGCGCAAGGGGCGCCTCCGCCAGCTTGGCTGCCCTTCCAGCCCGGCCTGCCTGATCAGGCGCTGTTCCCGCACAGGCTTTGGGCGCGCCACCTCGAACGCGCGTGGCGCACCCCCGATCCCACCCTTCTGGACCGGCCCGACCCGTTCGGCTGGCCGCCGCTGCGGCTGGCGATCCGCGACCACCTCGCGGCGTGGCGCGGCCTCGATTGCGCGCCGGAACAAGTGGTGATTACCGGCGGCGCATGGGACGGGTTCGACCTGATCGCGCGTAGTGCGATCGCCCCCGGCGGGTTGATCGCGACCGAGGATCCCGGCTGGGCGACGATGGGCCATGTGCTGGCCTCCAGCGGCCTCAACGAGCACCCGGTGCGGATCGACGCCGAAGGGCTGGACCCGGTACATCTGCCGACCGGCACCCGCGCCGTCATCATCACCCCCTCGCGCCATTTCCCGACCGGGGCGGCGATGCCGCTCACCCGCAGGCTGACGCTTCTTGACTGGGCGCGTGCCCATGATGCGCTGATCGTCGAGGATGATTACGACAGCGAATTCCGCTATCGCGGCCAGCCCCTGCCCGCGCTGGCGGGGCTCGACGGGCTGCAGCGCGTGATCTACATGGGCAGCTTCTCGAAACTGCTCAGCCCGGCGCTGCGGATCGGCTATATCGTGCTGCCCGAGCGGCTTGTCGGGCCGATGCGGGCGGCGATCGACGCGACAGGGCCGCGGGTTTCGATGGTACCGCAACCGGCGCTGGCGAGCTTCATGGCGAGCGGCGAATTCGCGACCCATCTACGGCGGATGCGGCGCCATTACGCGAAACGGCAGCGCCACCTTCTGAACGCGCTGACAGGGCTCGAGGAATATCTCCGGCTCCAGCCCGATCCGTCGGGAATGCATCTCTGCGCGGGTCTCGGCCCGGCCCTCGTGCCCGCCGGCGACCGCGCGATATCCGAGCGCGCGAAGGCGGCCGGTCTTACCCTGCCCGCTCTGTCGTCGCACGCCCGCCTGCCCGACCCGCCGCAAGGCGTCCTGCTCGGGTACGCGGGTTTCGACGAACCGACGCTAAGCGCCGCAGCAGAGAAGCTGCGGGCACTTCTGACGTCGCTTCCATGACCGCCGACCTCGCAACTCACAACAGGGTGACCTTACGTCGAGAAAGCACTCGCCCTCTTGGCAAGCCCGCGCTGTTTGCCAAAACTAACGCGCGAGTAAAAAACGGGCGCGTGACTTGATCCAAGCGCACGGGAGCGGAGGACAGGATGCGCGGATGGAAAGCGGTGCTCGGCGGGATTGGCCTGCTTGTCATGGCGGCTGTGATTTACGCGATCATCGTGCCTCCGGAACTGCTACGCGTCGGCGCGGGCTATAGCGCGAAGATTACCTGCTCGGCGCTGGTCCTGCAGGACCGCGACCCCGACGAGGTTCTCGAAACCGATGTGCAGGCGCCAGGCAATCCGCTGCTGCGCGCCTTCTGGGTCAGCCCCGATCGTCGGGCGGGCCGCGTCTGGGCGGCTTTCGCCGGGATCATCGCGCCCACGACAGCGGAGCAACGCATGGGCCTCGGTTGCGCGACCTTCCCCGACGGCGATCTGGCCGACGCCCGCGAACAGGCCGCCCCGCCCGCGCCGGGACCGAGCAAGAGCGTCGCCCTCTGGCCCGCGGGATCGAAGACCGAACTGACGGGACAAGGCCGCTTTGCCGATGTCTTGCAAAACGATGCGCTGACCGGGCCGGGGATGCGCGCGGTGGTGGTGATCAAGGACGGTCAGCTCGTGGCCGAGCGCTACGGCGATGGCTTCGATGCGAAGACACCGCTTCTGGGCTGGTCGATGACGAAGACCGTCACCGCCGCCCTTGTCGGCACCGCGATCGAGGCGGGCAAGCTGCGGATGGATCAAAGCGATCTACTGCCCGAATGGCAGGGCGACGACCGGGCGAAGATCACTGTCGCGCAGCTGATGTCGATGTCGAGCGGGCTGCATTTCAACGAGGATTACGGTGACGTCTCGGACGTGACGCGGATGCTCTACCTCGAGCCGGACATGGCGAAGTTCGCAGCGTCGCAGCCGCTCGATCATCCGCCCGGCACGCATTTCAGCTATTCCAGCGGCACCGCAGTCCTGCTGTCGCGCATCTGGCAAAACGCGGTGGGCGACACCTCCACCGCACTCGCTTGGCCGCGCCGCAAGCTGTTCGGTCCGCTCGGGATGAACTCGGCCACGCTCGAGACCGACGCCTCCGGAACCTTCGTCGGCAGCTCCTACCTCTACGCGACCGCGCGGGACTGGGCGCGGTTCGGACAGTTTCTGCTTCAGGACGGCCAATGGGAGGGGCGGCAATTGCTGTCCGCCGCGTTCGTAAAGCGGATGCATGCGCCCGCGCCGACCGACGGGGTCTATGCACAGGGCATGATCTGGCTCGCCGGGCCGAGCGATCAGCAGAAAGCGGGCGACGACGCGCGGTTCGGCCTGCCCGCCGACACCTATTGGCTCGAGGGGCATGACGGGCAGACTGTCACCGTGATCCCCTCGGCCGATATGGTCGTGGTGCGGATGGGGCTGACGCCGTCGGACCTGAACTACCGCCCGCAGAAGCTGGTGGCAGCATTGCTGGAGGCGGCAAAGACCACCACTCAGGCCTCGTCGAACATCCCTTCGAACAGCGCCGAAGACAGGTAACGCTCGCCCGAATCCGGCAGCACGACGACGATGGTCTTGCCCGCATTCTCCGGTTCGCGCGCAAGGCGGAGGGCTGCCGCAGCCGCCGCGCCGCAGGAGATCCCTGCCAATATGCCCTCTTCGCGCGCCAGCCGCCGGGCGGTCTCGATAGCCTCATCATTGCTGACCTGCTCGATCCGGTCCACGAGATCCATGTCGAGCACCTTTGGCACGAAGCCTGCGCCGATGCCCTGAATCTTGTGAGGACCGGGGTGCAGCGCTTCGCCCGCGCGGGCCTGCGTCAGAACCGGGCTCGCCTCGGGCTCGACCGCGACCGAGATCAGCGGCAGGCCCTTTTCCTTTTTCAGATAGCGCGAGACACCAGTGATCGTGCCGCCCGTGCCGACGCCCGCGACGAAGATATCGACCACGCCATCGGTATCCTCGAAGATCTCCGGGCCGGTAGTCTTCTCGTGAATCTCGGGGTTCGCGGGGTTGTTGAACTGCTGCAGCAACACGTAGCGGTCGGGATCCGAGGCCGCGATCTCCTCGGCCTTGGCGATCGCCCCCTTCATGCCCTGCGCGCCTTCGGTGAGCACCAGCTTCGCGCCATAGGCCAGCAGGAGCTTGCGCCGCTCGATGCTCATCGTGTCGGGCATGGTCAGCGTGATCGGGATACCGCGCGACGCGGCGACGAAGGCCAGCGCGATCCCCGTGTTGCCCGAGGTCGGCTCGACGATCTCCTTGCCGGGGCCGAGCACGCCGCGCTCCTCCGCGTCCCAGATCATGTTCGCCCCAACGCGACACTTCACCGACCACGCCGGGTTGCGCCCTTCGATCTTGGCCAGAACGGTCGCGCCCGCGCCCTCCGTCATGCGGTTGAGCCGCACCAGCGGCGTATTTCCGATGCTGAGCGAGTTATCCTCGTAAATCCGTGCCATGCGCGCGCTCCCTTTCAGCCTGCTGCCGTCCCATCAGATAACCAAAGGCAGGCGAGGGAAAGGCGAAAGCGACGCGCGCGGACGACGTGCCCTTTCACTGGAGAGCGCGCAGAGACGTCAGGACGTCGTAATTCGGGCAATCCGTCGGGATGGCCTGCGGCCCCTCACCTTTCTCGGCCAGAACAGCGAGGCAGAATTCGGTGCGCCCGCAGGTCGCACAGGTTGTGATCATCTCGGCAAAGTCGGCTTGTGTGAGAAAGCCGTCACGCATCGCTTCGGAAATGTTCACTCCGAGACGCCGCGCCATGCCGCGCGTCACCCAGAAGTTCAGATCGACATCGCTTTGCATTCCCATCATTCCACTCCTTCGGGTTCAGCCCCAATGGTCGCGCGCAGACGCGTCATCATCAGGCGGTTTTCGCAATAGGCGGGAGGTGCTTTCGCGGGGTTCATTTGCGGATCGTGCTCGGCCAGCCAGAGCAGGCAGGCCCCGGCTTCGCGGCACTTGGTGCAGCGGATCAGCGCGTCTTTCCATGCTTCGCCGCTGAGCCGCCCGGCGGCCATCTCCATGCTGAGATCGCCGCCCATCTGCTGGGCCATGCGGTTCATCATAGACGCATGGCGATTGAGGTGCTTGGCAGCGGTCATGGCAGCCTCCCTTGAAACAGTCATCCCGGTGATGGGCCGACTCTGCCGCAGGGGCCGTGATTTCGATATGATTCAGATCAAGCGTCGCGGTCCGCTCTGTCCCTGTCGAGGTCATGGCCGACGTCACAGTCCAGATCGGGAGCAAAGCGCGCCGCCAGCGCCTGCGCTTCCTCCGCGATCACCGCGCGGTCGCGCCTCAAGGTCATCGCGGATTGCGAATGGGCGGCTGCGCGCAGCGCCTGATGTGCGGCGGGACGGCCGAAATGAGCGGGATGCATCTCGGCCAGAGCTTCCAGCACCTCCTGCTGGCGCAGCGCGACCTCCAGATGCCCGGCTCCGTCGCGCGCGATCGCGGCGAACGCGTCCTCGGTATACTGCTCGGGCGTCACCGCGCGCACATAGACGCGGTCGAAGACGCAATCGGGGCTCTTCGGTGGATGCCAATCGGCCAGCACCCGCACCAGACGCCCGAGAATATCGATACCGGTTCCGGGGTCGTTGATCGCCGGCGAAAGCGCGCGCGAGGCAATCTCGGCCAGCGCGATCAGGCCGAATTGCGGATCCTGGTCGAAATCGCGCGCGTGGTCGATGGTGAAGGCGTCGCGCGCGGCCTCCTCGATCGCCTCGCGGGTCTCGGCGTCGCCCGGCAGCGCGTCGCATCGCACCAGATCGGATGCGCCGTGGACGAATTCGCCGGTCCGTCCGCAAAGCCAGATGTGGCAGTCATGCGTCGCGGCCACCTTTTGCAGCGCCCCCATGTCGACATGTTGCACATGGCCGGTCCGCGTCGACGTGATCCCGAAGACCCCGGGGGGCGGGTCTTCCCATTCCTTGCCGCCGAGCCACGGCCGCTCGCAGCGCGCTTTCAGCGCCGTGCTCGCAGCGTCCTCGACCCGGCTGATCACATCGCCGAGCCGTCCGAACTCGCTCAGATGCTGCACCCAGCGCAACAGCGATATCACCACCATCGCCACCACGCCGAGCGTGATGACCAGCAGGATGAATCGCCCGGAGTCGTCATAGACATCCGTCTCGAGCGCGATGATCCCGACCAGCGAAAAGACGAAAGAGCCGATGAAGCTCGCCAGCACGTTCTGGGTCACGCGGTCGGTCTGCATCAGCTTGATCGCGCGCGGCGTGGCTCCGGTCTGGGCCGAGCTGAACGCGGTGATCATGATCTGCAGCGAAAACGTCGTGACGGTCAGCATCGCGGTGGCGATGATCTTCAGGATCGGCTCCACCGAGCCCGCGCCCATCTTGTAGCCGATATCCGCGGGTACGAGGTAGCCGAAGCCCGCCGATCCCAGCGCGGTCGCGATCCCCAGCACGCCGAAGGCCGTCACCCGCACCCAGATCTCGCGCAGGATAACCCTGAGCCGCCAGCGCAGTCGCGAAAAGATTGTCATAGGTTCTTCGTCCCCGTCCCCTGTTCCCGCGTCCCGGACCCGCCTTTCCCGGCGGCCTTTCTCTCAAATCTCAAGCCCGCAGACCTTGGGCGGGTTCCTCAGCTGCCCGCCGGGATCTTGCCCGCACGCAGTTGGGCAACGGTATTTCGCACCACGTCGAAGCGCAGCTGGTTGGGCGGGTGAGAACCCAGCATCTTGTCGCCCGGGTCCGGCAACCGCAGGAAGAACTGCGCGCCCTTGAGCGGGTCGTAGCCCGCATCCCAGGTGATGATCGTACCGAGCCGGTCGGCCTCAAGCTCGTAATCCTTGGAATAGAGTCGCGAACCGATTTCGGCCCCGATGCGCCGCGCGCGCTGGATCGTGAGCGGATCGGCGCCCTGTGCCTGCACCGCACGCCCCAGATAAGCCGCCCCCACCGCCGCATCGCGTTCGCGCGCCGCGATATGGCCCGCGATGTGATGCGCGGCCTCGTGGCCGATCACGAAGGCCAGCTCGTCGGCATTGCGCACCTCGGCGATCATCGCGAGTGTCACCCCGATCACCGGACGACCCGAACGATCCATGGTCTGGAAGGCGTTCGCGTCGAGATCGAGCCGGTCATCGACCACGAAAAGGTAGTCGCAATTGAGGTTCCGCGTGCGCTTGCGACATTCCGACTCGATCTGCGGCTCCATGCGCTCGCCGACATCTACCAGCCGCGTCACCGCCACCTCGGCACGCTTCTTGGCTTCGGGCGAGAGCTCGCTCTCCGGGACGGGCTGCATCGGCGCCATGGTCGGCACGCAGCCCGACAGCAGCGTCGCGGCGAGCGAGAGGGTCACGAGAAGGAAACGGGCGGAAGGCATCGACGGGAAAACACCCCAGAGACAGGATTTGTCCCAGCTTAACGACTTGGCCCGCAGCCGCCTAGTGTCCTCCACGTACTCTCCCGCAAGCGGCGGCGTGATTTCGCTTTTTCGGATCGGCAAGCCGCGCTAGCATGAGGTCATGTTTACCATCGAACACGAATTCGACGCGACCGTGATCACCCTTGTCGACGAGGGGGCGGATCCGCGCGATTATTTGCAGGAAGACATCACGATCAGCTCTTTCGAGGATTGCGTGGTGGTCGAACAGCTCGACGAGCAGACCGAGCAGGTGCAGACGATCACCTTCAGCCATGCCCAGCTGCGGGAGCTGGCGGCGGCGCTCAACCTGCCCGAAGGCGTCTATCGCCTGAAGCAGACCGACAGCACCGCCGAGGACGGCTGAGGGGCCTGGCCGGCCCCGCGCGCCCGCTCAATCGAGACGGAACACCTTGTCGCGCGCGGTCTCGCCCCGGATCAGCGTCAGCCGCGACTTCGCCACACCTAGCGCCTTTGCCAGCAATTTGACGACCGCCGCATTGGCCTTGCCGTTCTCCGGAACGACCGTGACATAGGCCCGAAGCCCCTCTTCCCCGACCCGTATCTCGTTGCGCGACGCTTTTGGCGTCACGCGCAGGGCGATTTCGTTGCCAGGAATTGCGAGGTGGCTGAGATCCGTCATCGTCGCGCAGCATAGGCGCTGCACGATCGCATACAAGACAGTTGCCCATGCTGCGGTTGCAATCACATGCCGAGCGCCCGATATCTGGCGCAACAGACGGAGATTTTCATGACTGAACTGCCCGAAGTGAACCCGGCCGAGCGCAATGACGCGGCGATGGCTTTCCTTCTGACCCGCCGGTCGCGCCCGGCGAAAACCCTCAAGGCTCCTGCCCCCGACGAGGCCGCGCTGCGCGAGATCCTGACGGCCGCCGCGCGCACTCCCGATCACGGCAAGCTGGAGCCGTGGCGCTTCATCACCATCACGCGCGAGGCCGCGCAGCGGCTGGGTGCCGAAGCCGAGGCGCGCGCCAAAGCACAGGGCCTTCCCGATGAGAAGATCGCGAAGGCCGGCAAGCAGTTCCATGACAGCCAACTTTGCGTCGCGGTAGTGTCCTCACCCAAGGAGAGCGAGAAGGTTCCGCAGGTCGAGCAACTCTATTCGGCGGGCGCGGTCTGCCTGTCGCTTCTGAACGCGGCACTCGCGGCGGGCTGGGGCGCGAACTGGCTGACCGGCTGGGCCGCGCATGACGAGGCCTTCGGGCGCGAGATGCTGGGCCTCAAGGACGGCGAAAGCGTCGCGGGCTTCATCCACTTGGGTACCGAAGGCGTGACGCCGCCCGAACGCCCCCGCCCCGACCTCGACGCGATCACCACGCGGATTTCGGAATGATCATTTCAAGCTATCTGAAAGCCTGGACCGACCTGCTGCGGCCCGGCGCGATGAAAGTCGTGGGCTTCGGCGTGGCGCTGTCGCTGGGCCTTCTGGTTGCGATCTATGCCGCGATGGTGATGCTGATCGGCTGGCTGATCCCCGACAGTTTTTCGCTGCCCTTCATCGGCGAGATCGGCCATATCGACACCGCGCTGTCGATCGTCTCGGCGGGGGTGATCCTCTTTGCGTCGGTCTTCCTGATGGTGCCCGTGGCCTCCGCCTTCACCGGTTTCTTCCTCGAAGACGTGGCGGAGATGGTGGAGGACGTCCACTACCCGACGCTGCCGCCGGTGCGCAAACTCACCTTCGCGGAAGGGATGCGCGACACCGTACGCTTCTTCGGCGTGATCCTTGCGGCAAACATCATCGCGCTGATGATCTACCCCTTCGTGATCCCGCTTGCGCCGCTGATGTTCTTCGGGCTCAACGGCTACCTTCTGGGGCGTGAATACTTCCAGATGGCAGCTTTCCGGCGGATGGAACGCGAGGCGGCGCTCGAACTTTACGAACGCAACAAGGTCACGATCTGGGCCGCGGGCGCGCTGATGGCGGTGCCGCTGTCGATCCCGCTGGTGAACCTGTTCGTGCCGGTGCTGGGAGCCGCAGGCTTCACCCACCTCTTCCACGCGATCACCGGTCGCCGTGGATAAGGGGCGGCGCCGAGGCGCCGCTCACATCTCTTCCTTGATGCCCTTGCGGATCAGCAGCCAGTTCACCGGGTAGGCGGTCACGAAACCGGCCATCATCGCGATCTGCATGGCGAACCAGAATTCCGGGTCGGCGGCGTTGATCTCCGCGCCCCAGAGCCCTTTGAACACGGCGAAATGGAAGATCGCCATCATACCGTACATGCCGATCTGCCACGAGGTGAGCGAAGCCACATCGGCCTTCGCCGCCTCCTTGAGTCCCTCGCCAAGCCCGAGCCCGCGCATCGGGGCGATCGAGAAATACTGGAACACGATCCCGATCGCGAGGGCGAAGACGTAATCGAGCCCCCAGACCGCAAAGATCTTGTGCCCCCAGAAATCCGGCCAGCCGAACGCGACCAGAATCACTGGAACGGCGAGCGCGAGGTTCTCGGCCAGAATGTCACCCAAGGTGCAGCCCGCGCCGCAATGCAGTGTCCCCTTCGCGACCGAGACCGGGAAGGGCGCATTACCATGGCCCGGAAAGCGACTGTGCAACCAGATTACTAGTGGTCCGCCAAACAGCCCGCAAATCGGCCAGACCCACGCCATGATGGCCATGTGAGGCGGGTTTCGACGCACCTGCACGAGAAGATAGATGAACGAGAGCACGCCTACAGCAAGCGATAACCAGCTCAGAACGGTAAACCAGTTTGGTGTCATGGGAGGCTCCTTTCAGCCCCCCAACCCGGCTGATCAGATACGGTTCCCGGCGCGGTCAGCGGCGCAACTGCCCGAAGAAGTCGATATCTTCCAAAGTGATGATCCCCGACAGCAGCACTGCCGCGATGACCGCCCATAGCACGATGGTGACAACGGTTGTGATCTTCACCTTCGCGCCCAGATGCGCCTCGTGCGGTGCGCCTGCGGGAGTGCCCGGCACGACCTCGTCCACATCGCCTTGCGTTTTCAGACGAACCGGCAGGACCATGAAGAAGATCATGAACCAGATCACCGCGAAGAGAATGATGCCGCCCGTGAGACTCATTAGACCTGCTCCAGTTCGATCAGGCAGCCGTTGAAATCTTTCGGGTGCAGGAACAGCACGGGCTTGCCATGCGCGCCGATCTTCGGCTCACCGCTGCCCAGAACCCGCGCGCCGTCCGCCTTGAGCTTGTCGCGGGCCTCGAGGATGTCCTCCACCTCGAAACACATGTGATGGATGCCGCCCGCGGGGTTCTTTTCCAGAAAGCCGTTGATCGGACTGTCCTCGCCCAGCGGGTAGAGCAGTTCGATCTTGGTGTTGGGCAGCTCGATGAAGACGACCGTGACGCCGTGATCGGGCTCGTCCTGCGGCGCGCCAACATTGGCACCCAGCGTGTCGCGATACTTGGCCGAGGCCGCCTCGAGGTCAGGCACGGCAATGGCGACATGGTTCAGGCGTCCGATCATCTGGGTCTCCTCCGGTGATATGGATCAAGGGGTAGCGGGGCGCATCGGTTCGCGCAAGCCTGGATGCCCCTGTTCGCGTTAACACGGTGTTAGGCACTTTGCCCCTTACTGGAGAGGACCTGCCGAATCTCGAGAATCCGACGATTTCCATATCGACTGGGGGCCGCCATGAGCGACACGATACCGAACCCGACCCGCACTCCGACGCCGGAGCGTCCGCTGACCGGACTGACGGTGCTGTTGGTGGAGGACAGCCGCTTCGCCTCCGAAGCGGTGCGTCTCCTGTGTCTGCGCTCGGGCGCACGAATCCGTCGCGCTGATTGCCTCGCCTCGGCGGACCGCCACCTCAAGACCTACCGCCCTTCGATCGCGATCGTGGATATGGGCCTGCCCGACGGATCAGGCGGCGATCTCATCGCCGAAATCCGAGGGTTGCGCGGCCCGCATCCGGTGATCCTCGGCACCTCGGGCGATACCGCGCTGAAGGAGGCCGCTCTTGCCGCGGGGGCGAACGGGTTCCTCGACAAACCGATCGAGAGCCTTGCGCTATTTCAGGACACGATCCTCTCCGCCCTTCCCGAAGAGATGCGCCCGCTCGGGTGGCGCCCGCTTGCCGATCTCGTGGTCGAACCTGACCCGCTCGCGCTGCGTGACGACCTGCAACGCCTATCGAACCTCCTGCACGCGGTCGGGGCGGGCATGCCGCTCCCCGCCCTGCCCTATGCGGCGCATTTCCTGTCGAGCGTCGCCCGCTCGGCGCATGACGCGGCACTTGGAGACGCGGCGCAAAGGCTCGGCCGCCGCGGCGGCCCATCGCGCGACGACATGACCCGGGTCACGGAATTGCTCGACGAGCGGATCGCGGCGACCGGGGCATTCTGACGCGGTCGAGGAACCGCCCGCAAGACTTCGCGTTGCCAAAACGAGTTGAAGCAACCGGAGGACCGCCAGATGAGCTCGATCTACGACGCCATCAAGCAAGATCACGAAAACCACCGCGCCCTGATGAAGAAGATCGCCGATACGTCCGGCGACAGCGCCGCGCGCACCGAAGCGTGGAAAGAGTTCTATTACGACATCAAGTCCCACGCAGCCGCCGAGGAAGAGACCTTCTATTCCAAGCTGATGACCAAGACCTGGGGCCAGGATTCCGCGCGCCACTCGGTCGAGGAACATGCCGAGCTCGACGATCTGCTCGAAGAGCTCAACGAAATGGACATGGCGAGCCCCGGTTGGCTCAACAAGTTCCACAAGCTGGAGCACGACTACAACCACCACATGGACGAGGAAGAGGACGAAATCTTCGGCCGCGCCAAAGAAGTGATCGACGACAGAGAGATCGAGGATTACGGCGAGAAATTCGTCGCGCGTAAGAAGAAGGAGATGAAGCTGGTCGACGAGAAGCGGAACGACGACCCTGAAGGCTGATCGGGCTTCGACCTGAGGCTGGCACGGCACCCGCCGCAAAACATTCCGCTGCGGCTGCATCTTTCCTCCGACGCGAATAGAAAAAGGCCCCGCTCGATCCCGAGCGGGGCCTTTTAGATTCGGACGATAGCGCCGGGATCAGTCTTCTTGAGGAAGAACCCGCAGGCGCAGCTCGCGTAGCTGTTCGTTCATCGGCTCCGACGGCGCGCCCATCATCAGGTCTTCTGCGCGCTGGTTCATCGGGAACATGATGACTTCGCGGATATTTGCGGTATCGGCGAGGATCATCACGATCCGGTCGATGCCGGCGGCGCAACCACCGTGCGGCGGGGCGCCGTATTTGAACGCCTTGACCATACCGCCGAAGCGCTTCTCGACCTCGGAGGCCGGGTAGCCCGCGATCTCGAACGCCTTGTACATCGTCTCCAGCTTGTGGTTCCGGATCGCGCCGGAAAGGATCTCGTAACCGTTGCAGGCGAGGTCATACTGGTAGCCTTTGACCTGCAGCGGGTCGCCTTCCAGCGCTTCCATCCCGCCCTGCGGCATTGAGAACGGGTTGTGCGAGAAGTCGATCTTGCCCTCGTCGTCTTCCTCGTACATCGGGAAGTCGACGACCCAGGCGAACTTGAACTTGGTCTTGTCGGTCAGGCCCAGCTCTTCGCCGATTACGTTGCGCGCACGACCGGCGACGCCCTCGAAACTCGACGGCGCGCCGCCGAGGAAGAAGGCCGCATCGCCTTCGCCCAGACCCAGCTGCGCGCGGATCGCCTCGGTCCGCTCGGGGCCGATGTTCTTCGCCAGCGGGCCTGCGCCTTCGAGCGAGCCATCCTCTCCCTTGCGCCAGAAGATGTAGCCCATTCCCGGCAGGCCCTGCTCCTGCGCGAATTTGTTCATCCGGTCGCAGAATTTGCGCGAACCGCCCGTGGGGGCCGGGATCGCGCGGATCTCGGTGCCGTCCTGCTCCAGCAGCTTGGCGAAGATGGCGAAGCCCGAGTCGCGGAAGTGATCCGAGACCACCTGCATCTCGATCGGGTTGCGCAGGTCGGGCTTGTCCGAGCCGTATTTCAGCATCGCCTCGGCATAGGGGATGCGGGGCCAGTTCGGATCGACGGTGCGGTCGTCGCCGAATTCCTCGAACACGCCCTGGATCACCGGCTGCATCACGTTGAAGATGTCTTCCTGCTCGACGAAGCTCATCTCGACGTCCAGCTGGTAGAAGTCGGTGGGCGAACGGTCGGCGCGCGGGTCTTCGTCACGGAAGCACGGTGCGATCTGGAAATACTTGTCGAAGCCGCCGACCATGATCAGCTGCTTGAACTGCTGCGGCGCCTGCGGCAGCGCGTAGAACTTGCCCGGATGCAGACGCGAGGGCACGAGGAAGTCGCGCGCGCCTTCGGGCGAGGAGGCGGTGATGATCGGCGTCTGGAACTCGTTGAAATCGGCGTCCCACATGCGTTTGCGCATGGATTTCACGACATTCGAGCGCAGGATCATCTTGTCATGCAGGCTCTCGCGGCGCAGGTCGAGAAAGCGATAGGACAGACGGGTCTCTTCGGGATATTCCAGCTCGCCGAAGACCGGCAGCGGCAGTTCCTCGGCCTCACCCAGGATTTCGATGTCGCGAACATAGACCTCGATCTCGCCGGTCGGAATCTTCGGGTTGATCAGGCTCTCGTCGCGCAGTTTCACGGTGCCGTCGATGCGGATCACCCATTCCGAGCGCACTTTCTCCATCGTCTTGAACGCCGGGCTGTCGCCGTCGCACAGAACCTGCGTCATCCCGTAATGGTCGCGCAAATCGATGAAGAGCACGCCTCCGTGATCGCGCACGCGATGGACCCAGCCCGCAAGGCGGACGGTCTCACCGGCGTTGGCGGCGCTCAGATCGGCGCAGGTATGGCTGCGAAAGGCATGCATGGGAGGCTCCCGGATCGAGAATTGCGTATAGTCGCGCCGATACACCCGTTGAGAGCGCAAAAGTCAAGCTGTGCGGAGGAACACAGGCACGTCTCGAGCCGATCACGCGCGCGTGGCTCGAAAAAGAGTAAATTTTCGGTTAACTTCAGTGAGAACGGGAACTTTGGTAATTTCACAAAGGTTACCGTCGTGAAGACACACGCTGGAGCCTGCCAGCCCCGGCACGATCCGGAGAGACCGCATGAGAGCTTGGGACTCGCTTCTCGACCGTATGTTGCGCCACCTGATCCGCAGGGGCACACTCGAACTCGTCTATCCTGACGAAACCCTCATACGCTATGGCGACGGCACCGGGAATCCGGTCCGCGTTACCATGAGCAACCCGGAACTGACGAAGAAGATCGTGCTGCGGCCCGACCTCGGTGTCGGCGAAGGCTACATGAACGGCGACTATACGATTGCCGATGACGACCTGCGCGGATTTCTCGCGCTCGCAATCCGCAACCAGACCGGCTCGGGCATGCCATGGTTCGAGAAGCCGCGCGAGGCGAGCCGCTTTTTCGGCCGCCGTTTCGCGCAGTTCAATCCGGTCAACAAGGCCCGCACCAACGTGGCGCATCACTATGACCTTTCGGGCGAACTCTACGATCTATTCCTCGACGAGGATCGGCAATATAGCTGCGCCTATTTCGAGCGCCCCGACATGACGCTGGAGGAGGCGCAGGAGGCCAAAAAACGCCATATCGCCAAGAAGCTGCTGATCGAACCGGGGATGACCATTCTTGACATCGGCTGCGGTTGGGGCGGCATGGCGATGACGCTGGCGCGCGATTTCGGCGCGAAAGTGGTGGGCGTGACGCTCTCGACCGAACAGCACGCGCTGGCCCGCAAGCGGGTGAAGGAGGCCGGGCTCGAAGACAAGATCGACATCCGTCTGACAGACTATCGCGACGTGACCGACAAGTTCGACCGCATCGTCTCGGTCGGCATGTTCGAGCATGTCGGCGTGCCCCATTACCGGGAATATTTCGCGAAGGTCCGCGAGTTGCTGAAACCGGGTGGCATCTCGCTGATCCATTTCATCGGACGTTCAGGCCCCGGCGGCGCGACGGCCGATTTCATCACCAAATACATCTTCCCCGGCGGCTATTGCCCCGCCATGTCCGAAGCGTCGAACGCGGTCGAACACGAAGGGCTCATCACCACCGATCTCGAAGTGTGGCGGCTGCATTACGCGGAAACGCTGCGCCATTGGTGCGATCGGTTCGAGGCGAATATCGACAAGGCGGTCGCGCTCTATGACGAGCGGTTCTGCCGGATGTGGCGCTTCTACCTCGTGGCCTCGGAGATGGCCTTCCGCCATGGCGGACAGGTCGTGTTCCAGTACCAGCTGGCCCATGAGGTCGGCGACGTGCCGCTGACCCGCGATTACCTCTATCGGGACGACGACGAACAGGAACACAGGCTGGCTGCCGAATAGGCGGGTATCCCCTCACCGGGCCGAAATCGGGTCGCGCCCTCGCCGCGCGCGGCCTTGGCGGGGTTGGGCCCGCGCCTTCGCGTCATCCCGCAACCCGGCTATCGCGTCCTGACCCTCTTGCGACGCCTGACCCTTTGCGTATAAAGCGCCTCAATTTGCGCAGCGACCAGAGGGGATTCCCATGCCGAAGAGAACAGACATCACGTCAATCCTCATTATCGGCGCCGGGCCCATTGTGATCGGGCAAGCCTGCGAGTTCGACTATTCGGGTGCCCAGGCCTGCAAAGCCCTCCGCGAAGAAGGCTACCGCGTCATCCTCGTCAACTCCAACCCCGCGACGATCATGACCGATCCGGGTCTGGCCGACGCCACCTATATCGAACCGATCACGCCGGAAGTCGTGGCCAAGATCATCGAGGCCGAGCGCCCCGACGCGGTGCTGCCGACGATGGGCGGGCAGACCGGCCTCAACACGGCGCTTGCTCTGGCCGATATGGGCGTGCTGGAGAAATTCGGCGTCGAGCTGATCGGTGCGAACCGTGACGCGATCGAGATGGCCGAAGACCGGAAGCTTTTCCGCGAGGCGATGGACCGGATCGGCCTCGAGAACCCGAAAGCGACCATCGTATCCTCGCCCAAGCGTGAGAACGGCACCTATGACGTCAACGAGGGTGTGCGTCAGGCGCTGGTCGAGCTGGAGCATATCGGCCTGCCCGCGATCATCCGCCCCGCCTTCACGCTGGGCGGCACCGGCGGCGGCGTGGCCTATAACCGCGAAGACTACGAGCGCATTTGCCGCTCGGGCCTCGACGCCTCTCCCGTCTCCCAGATCCTCGTCGACGAGTCGCTGCTGGGCTGGAAAGAATTCGAGATGGAGGTCGTGCGCGACCGCGCCGACAACGCCATCATCGTCTGCGCCATCGAGAACGTCGACCCGATGGGCGTCCATACCGGTGACTCGATCACCGTGGCGCCCGCGCTGACGCTGACCGACAAGGAATACCAGATCATGCGCAACGGCTCGATCGCCGTGCTGCGCGAGATCGGCGTCGAGACCGGCGGATCGAACGTGCAATGGGCAATCAACCCCGAAGATGGCCGCATGGTCGTGATCGAGATGAACCCGCGCGTATCGCGCTCCTCGGCGCTAGCCTCCAAGGCCACCGGCTTCCCGATCGCCAAGATCGCGGCGAAACTCGCCGTGGGCTACACGCTGGACGAGCTCGACAACGACATCACCAAGGTCACGCCCGCCAGCTTCGAGCCGACCATCGACTATGTCGTCACCAAGATCCCGCGCTTCGCCTTCGAGAAATTCGCAGGCTCCAAGCCGGAACTGACGACGGCGATGAAATCGGTGGGTGAGGCGATGGCGATCGGCCGGACCTTCCACGAATCCGTGCAGAAGGCGCTCGCCTCGATGGAGACGGGCCTCAGCGGCTTCGACGAGATCGAGATCGACGGCGCGCCGGAGAAAGCCGCCGTCATCAAGGCGATCTCGCAGCAGACGCCCGACCGGATGCGCCTGATCGCGCAGGCGATGCGCCACGGGTTGAGCAACGAGGAAATCCAGCACGCGACCGCGTTCGATCCGTGGTTCCTCGCCCGCATCCGCGAAATCGTCGAGGCCGAGAACGAGATTCGCAAGAAGGGCCTGCCGCTCGACGAAAAGGGTCTTCGCAATCTCAAGATGATGGGCTTCACGGACGCGCGTCTCGCCAAGCTGACTGGCCGCGACGAAGCGCAGGTCCGCCGCGCCCGCCGCAACCTTGGCGTCACCGCGGTCTTCAAGCGCATCGACACCTGCGCCGCCGAATTCGAGGCGCAGACGCCCTACATGTACTCGACCTACGAGGCCCCCGCGATGGGCGAGGTCGAATGCGAGGCGCGTCCCTCCGACCGCAAGAAAGTGGTCATCCTCGGTGGCGGTCCGAACCGGATCGGCCAGGGGATCGAGTTCGACTATTGCTGCTGCCACGCCTGTTTCGCGCTGACCGACGCGGGTTACGAGACCATCATGGTCAACTGTAACCCCGAGACCGTATCGACCGACTACGACACCTCGGATCGCCTGTATTTCGAGCCGCTGACGCTGGAGCACGTCCTCGAAATCCTGCGGGTGGAGCGTGACAACGGCACGCTGCACGGCGTGATCGTGCAATTCGGCGGCCAGACGCCCCTGAAACTCGCAAACGCGCTGGAGGCCGAAGGCATCCCGATCCTCGGCACCACGCCCGATGCGATCGACCTTGCCGAAGACCGCGAGCGGTTCCAGGACCTGCTCAACCGGCTGGGCCTGAAGCAACCGGTCAACGGCATTGCCAGCTCCGACGAGCAGGCCTTCGAGATTGCGGGCCGCGTCGGCTATCCGCTGGTGATCCGTCCCTCCTATGTGCTGGGCGGCCGCGCGATGGAAATCGTGCGCGACCTCGACCACCTCAAGCGCTACATCAAAGAGGCGGTAGTGGTCTCGGGCGACAACCCGGTGCTGCTCGACAGCTATCTGGCGGGCGCCATCGAGGTGGACGTGGATGCGCTCTGCGACGGCGAAAGCGTCCATGTTGCGGGCATCATGCAGCATATCGAGGAAGCCGGCGTCCACTCGGGCGACTCCGCCTGCTCGCTGCCGCCCTACTCGCTGAGCCCCGAGATCGTGGCCGAGCTGAAGGTGCAGACCGAGAAGATGGCCAAGGGCCTCAACGTGGTCGGCCTGATGAACGTGCAATTCGCGATCAAGGACGGCGAGATCTATGTGCTCGAAGTGAACCCGCGCGCCTCGCGCACCGTACCCTTCGTCGCGAAAGCCACAGACTCGGCCATCGCCTCGATCGCGGCGCGCCTGATGGCGGGCGAGAAGCTGTCGGCCTTCCCGGCGCGCCCGCCCTACCCCGAAGGCGTCGGCCCCGACACGCCGCTGCCCTTCGCCGATCCGCTGACGCTGGCCGATCCGCAAACGCCGTGGTTCTCGGTCAAGGAAGCCGTGCTGCCCTTTGCCCGCTTCCCGGGTGTCGACACGCTTCTCGGCCCGGAAATGCGCTCGACCGGCGAGGTAATGGGCTGGGATCGCGACTTCCCGTCGGCCTTCTGGAAAGCCCAGCTCGGCGCGGGCACCGTGCTGCCTGAAAGCGGTCGCGTGTTCTTCTCGATCAAGGATTCCAACAAGACCGACGATCTGGCCGAGGCCGCCGCCACGCTGATCTCGATGGGCTTCACCATCGTCGCGACCGGCGGCACCGCCGCTTGGCTCGCCGAGCATGGCGTGGAAAGCGAGAAGGTGCTGAAGGTCTATGAGGGCCGCCCGAACATCGTCGACCGGCTGAAGAACGACGAGATCGACCTCGTCTTCAACACCACCGATGGCAGTCAGGCGATCTCGGACAGCCGCGACATCCGCGCGGTCGCGCTCTATGACAAGATTCCCTACTTCACCACCGCCGCCGCTTCGATCGCCGCCGTCGCAGCGATCAAGAGCCGCAAAGAGGGCGAAGTCCACGTCCGCTCGCTACAGTAAGCGACCGCGCCAGTTCAGAAAGACATGTGTCCTCCGAAGCACAAGCTTCGGAGGACATTCATTTCTCACATTCCGGATATTCTACACGCTCAATGACCGGATCGATTTCAACGCGAGCCTCGACAACTTCAACGTCTCGTACCTCAACACCAACCGCGTGTCATTCGGGATGGATTACCGTGTGAAGGACGCCTTCACGCTGAACGGTACTGTCGGCCACCTCGACATGGGCTATGGCGGGGCTTCGGACTTCATCTCCATCGGCGCGAAATTCACCTTCGGTCCGAACAAAGGCGCGACATTCGAGCAGCGCGACCTCTTGCGCTATCTGCCTGGACAAGGCAACTCTGCTGCCTGACCGGTCGGACGGCTTATACTCATGACAAGGGCGGCTCCAAGTCGCCCTTTTTCATCCCCGCTGCCCGCGAGGTGCCCCCGTCACGCCCGCTGCGCCCGCCGGGCGAGCCAGCTTTGCCACGCGCCCGGAGACCCCGCGAAAGCGTTCATGTCCACCGTTCCGGGCACGCCGGGCACCACGCCCGTGCCGCTATATTGCCAGAAGCTCCAATCGGCGCCGGGGTAGCGCTCCATCGGGTGCGCGGTGACCGAGCGCAGCCACATCTCGTAGCCCGAGAAACGCGACAGGTCGTTGTCACGCCAGAAGTCGATCGTCGTGTAGATGACCGGTTTCGTGCCGTAATGACGCGTCAAAGCAGCGAGGAAGCGGTGCATCTCGGCGCGGGTGACGTGGGCCGCGGGGCGGCGCTGGCAGGTGCGCGAGGTATGGTTCCACTCGATATCCAGCACAGGCGGCAGATCCCCCCGCCGGCGCGGCACGTTGCGGATATACCAATCCGCCTGCTCTTCGGGGGAACGGCAGAAATAATAGAAGTGATACGCCCCCACCGGCACGCCCGCTGCCCGCGCGCGGGTCGCGTTGATGTGGAAACCGGGATCGGAGTGATCACCGCCCTCGGTCGCCTTGAGCCACGCGAAGGACACGCCAGCTGCGCGCGCTCGGCGCCAGTCGATCTCGCCCTGATAGCGCGCCGCGTCGATCCCGTGGACCGGCAACCGGGCCGGCGCCAGACCTTCCCAGTCATGCGGATCGGTATCGCCGAAGCGCGCGGGGATGCCGCTCGCCCGGTAGTTCGAGGCGGACAACACGGCCGGACGCATCAGCTTGGCCTGTTTGCCGCCCGGCCCGCCGCCGCAGCCCGCCAATGCCAAGGCCGCGCCCGAGACGAAGAACCTGCGTGAAATCCCCATGCTCACTCCCCCGTGATTTTTTCCCAGCCTCTCATGCAAACGCCCGCCTGTCATCGCTGACAGGCGGGCGTCTTTTGACATCGGCGAGGCTTCGCCTAAAGGGTCCGGGTCAGGTCCGTGGGCCGAAATCGGCGCTGGTCAGCACGCCGTCCCCGTTGCGATCGCGCATCGCGAACCACCGATCAGTACCGCCCACGAACTCCACGCGCGAGATTACCCCGTCACCATTCGCATCAAAGGCCCGCAGCCCTTCGGCGGCCGGGACATCGTGCCCCGAGCGCATCGCGCGGCCCTGACCCTGATGCTTGCCGGGCCCCTGCCCCATACCTTCTGGCATCTGATGCCCCGGACCCTTGCCGACCGCGCGCTCCATTGCCTTATGCTCGTCGATCATGGCGATCTCCGCTGCGGAATAGGCGTCATCCTCGTTCTCGTCGAACATCGTGAAGATGTCGCCGCGCCGCTCGCGGGCTTCGGACAGCGTGACGCCACCATCGCCATCGAGATCCCATTGCAGGAGGAATTCTTGCCCCGGCACCGGGGCAGTCTGCGCGAAGCCCGGAGCGGCGCCGAGCAGGAGGGCCGCGGCGAGGGGCGCGGCAAGAGAGGCGAACCGTTTCATCTGTCTGTCCTTTACAATGTGATGTCGAAAATGAAACGAAACGGCCCGCACCTTTCCGGCGCGGGCCTGACAACATGTCGCAGAGGAGAAGCCTCAGCCTTTCGCGGCGGCCAGCTCGTCCCAGCACGCCAGCGCGTGACCGGCATACATCACACCCGGGCCACCGCCCATCTGGATCGCCATGGCAAGCACGTCGCCCAGCTCCTCGCGCGTGCCGCCCGCTTTCATCAACGCCTCTACATGGAACATGATGCAGGGCTCGCAACGCAGCACGACCGCCATGCCGAGGGCGATGAACTCCTTGGTCTTCACATCGAGCGGCCCGTTCTCCTTCACCGCTTTCGACAGCACACCAAAGCCGCCGACTGCGTCGGGGATCGTCTTGTTCATCACGCGTAGCTCGTTGCGCATCTCGTCGATTTTCGCCTTGTAGCTCATCGCAGGTCTCCTTCGCATTTCGTCCCTCGCGGCGTGACACGGGGCGCGGGCGAAATCCTTGACCTGCGTCAATACATTGGCGTGAGCGGGTAACGGCTGATAGCGAGGGGGCTCCGCCCCCGGCGCGGGACACGCGCCTCCCCCGGGATATTTCTCAAGCCCGAAGAGGCGCAAAGCGTCGTCCTCTTCGCCTTGGCGCAAATATCCCCGGGGGTAAATTCGCGCAGCGAAAAGGGGGGCAGCGCCCCCCTTCTGCGATCTCCATCGAGAGACAGGCTCAGCCGTCGACGCGGATGCGTGCGTTAGTCGGATCGTGCGGGCTGTCCTCGGTCACTTCCGCCGGATAATCGGCACCGAGGATGCGCACGCTCAGCTTGGTGCCCGGCTCGGCCAGATCGGGGCGCACATAGCCCATGCCGATCTGCTTGCCGAAGGCCACCGACCAGCCGCCCGAGGTCAGACGCCCGACCTTCTCGCCGTCCCGCTTGATGACTTCCTTGCCCCATGGATCGGCATCGTCCGGCCCGTCGATCAGAAGCGTCACGCATTTCGAGCGGATGCCGGTGTCGAGCATCGCCTGCTTGCCGGTAAACTCCTTCTCGAGGTCGATGAAGCGGTCGAGACCGGCTTCCTGCGGGGTCGCGTCGCGGCCCAGCTCGTTGCCGAAGGCGCGATAGCTCTTCTCCTGACGCAGCCAGTTCTGGGCGCGCGCGCCGACGAGCTTCATCCCGTGCTTCTCGCCCGCTTCGACCAGCAGATCCCAGAGGTAGCGGCCGAATTCGACCGGGTGATGCAGTTCCCACCCCAACTCGCCGGTATAGGCCACGCGCACGGCACGGACCGGACACATGCCCAGCTCGATATTGCGCATCGAAAGCCACGGGAAGCGCTTGTTCGAAAGAACCGTCTCCGGATAGGCGTCCTTGACGACCTCCTGCAGAATCTTGCGGGCATTGGGGCCTGCGAGCGCGAAGACGCCCCATTGGGTGGTCACGTCGTGGCAATCGACATAGTCGCCGCCCGCCGCGCGGAAATCCTCGATCGATTTGCGCAGGAAGTCGCCGTCGTAATCGGTCCAGGCGCCCGCCGAGATCAGGTAGTATTCATCCTCGGCCAGCCGCACGATCGTGTATTCGGTGCGGGTCGTGCCCGCTTCGGTCAGGGCGTAGGTCAGGTTGATCCGACCCACTTTCGGCAACTTGTTGCAGGTGAAGGCATCGAGGAAGGCGGTCGCGCCGGGGCCGCGCACCAAGTGTTTGGTAAAGGCGGAGGCATCGATAAGGCCGGCGGTGTCGCGCAGCGCCTCGGCCTCGGCCTTGGCATATTGCCACCATTCGCCGCGCCGGAACGATCGGCTGTCATGGTCGAAGCTCGAAGGCGCATCCTTGGGCCCGTAGTAGTTCGGACGCTCCCAGCCATTGGTTTGGCCCATCTGCGCGCCCGCCGCGATCTGGCGATCATAGGCGGGGGCGGTGCGCAGCGGGCGGCAGGCTTCGCGCTCTTCATCGGGGTGGTGCAGGATGAAGACGTGCTCATAGGCCTCTTCGTTCTTGCGCGCCGCGTATTCGGTGGTCATCCAGCTGCCGTAGCGCTTGGGGTCGAGCGAGGCCATGTCGATCTCGGCCTCGCCTTCGACCATCATTTGCGCGAGGTAATAGCCGGTGCCGCCCGCGGCGGTGATACCGAAGGAGAAGCCTTCCGCCAGCCACATGTTGCGCAGGCCCGGCGCCGGGCCGACCAGCGGGTTGCCATCGGGGGTGTAGCAGATCGGGCCGTTGAAATCGTCCTTCAGGCCGACTTCCTCGGAACTCGGCAAGCGATGGATCATCGACATGTATTCTTCTTCGATACGCTCCAGATCGAGCTGGAACAGATCGGCGCGGAAACTCTCCGGCACGTCGTAGAGGAAGCGCGCGGGCGCGTTGCGCTCATAGGGGCCCAAGATCCAGCCGCCGCGCTCTTCGCGGACATACCATTTCGCATCCGCATCTCGCAGCACCGGGTGCTCGGGGTTGCCCTCGGCGCGCCATTTGACGAGCGCCGGATCGGCATCGGTCACGATGAACTGGTGCTCGACGGGAATGGCGGGGATCTTGATGCCCAGCAGGCGCGCGGTGCGCTGCGCGTGGTTGCCGGTGCAGGTCACGACATGCTCGGCGCGGATCTCGATCTCTTCGCCGGAGCCGACAAGGTTGCCGCCCTTCTCGACCATCTTCTCGAGCGTCACGACCCATTCCGAACCGGTCCAGCGATAAGCGTTGACCTGCAGCTTGCGCGCGATCTCGGCACCGTGCTGGCGCGCGCCCTTGGCCATCGCCTGCGTCACGTCGGCGGGATTGATATAGCCGTCCTGCGGGTGGAACAGCGCACCCACGAGGTCTTCGGTGTTCAGAAGCGGCCAGCGCTCCTTCATCTGCGCAGGCGTGAGGAACTCGTGATAGACGTCCGCGGTCTCGGCCACGGAAGAATAGAGCTTGTACTCGTCCATCCGTTCCTGCGTCTGCGCCATGCGCAGGTTGCCCACGATCGCAAAACCCGCATTCAGCCCGGTCTCGGCTTCGAGCGTCTTGTAGAAATCGACCGAGTATTTGTGGATGTGGGTCGTCGCGTAGCTCATGTTGAACAGCGGCAGCAGACCCGCGGCGTGCCAGGTCGAGCCCGAGGTCAGTTCGTCGCGCTCGATCAGCAGCGTGTCCCAGCCCGCCTTGGCGAGATGATAGGCGACACCGCACCCGACCGCGCCGCCACCGACGACCAGAGCTTTCACATGGGTTTTCATCGCGGGGCCTCCTTGCCGATACGGACGTAGGGGCAGATTGACCCTCATATTCGCGAACGCAATCCGATCCGGGCGACATTCGCGCGACAAAAACGACAAAACCGCACACGCCACGCTTTGGGCGCGCGGCGCCAGCCCGCCATAGCCCGTTCATGAAAGCCCAAGCCTCGTTGGGCGGCCCCGAACCGAGCGATGACATGGTCGTGATGCGAGTCGCGAATTCGTGTTTAGTTCCCGCAAAAAGTAAAAATTTTTCCCTTGCATGCACAGGAACTGTGCGCGGGTTCACCAGTTTTCAGTGCATCAGAGGCGGCGGTGACGGAAAGCAAAGCCGACCCGCCTCGCCTAATTCGAAAGGGAGACGAGATATGAAGAAGCTCATCACCACTACCGCAATCGGCCTGATGCTTGCCCTGCCCGCACATGCCGAAGACAAAGCGAATGCCAACGCCAAGGCGGAAGCCAACGCGAACGCTTCGGCCAGCATGTCGGGCGACATGTTCATGAAGTCGATTCCGGATTCCTTCAACGCCTCGGGCCTCATGGGCAAGCGCGTGTACATCTCGAAGGACAAGGTCGACGCCAAGACCGCGGTCAACGAGGCGCAGGACAACTGGGATGACGTCGGCGAAGTCAGCGACGTCGTGCTCGGCACCGATGGTAAGGTCGATGCCGTACTCGTCGACGTTGGCGGATTCCTCGGCATCGGCGAGAAGACCGTCGCGATCTCGATGGATTCGCTGAACCTGGTTCCCGATGGCGACACCGAAAATTCCTATTTCGTCGTCGCTCAGGGCAGCAAGGACCAGCTGGACCAAGCCCCGAAATACGACGCCGAAATGCAGACCGCGTTCAGCTCGGACACGAAGGGCGAGATGAACGGCAACGACAACGGCGAAGACATGCAGAACGCCGATGCGTCGCAGTCGCAAGATTCGGACATGGACGGCGACAAGATGGAAAACGCCGACGCGTCGCAGAAGATGGATAAGGCTGGCGACAACGCGGAAGCCGCTGCCACCGCGACCGCCGCTGCCGCTGGCGCCGCTGCGAACGAAGCTGCCGACAAGACCGCCAAAGCTGCCGATAACGCAGGCGAAGCGATGGACAACGCTGCCGAGAACACTGCCGACGCTGCTCAGAACGCCGCGCAGGACACCGAGCAGGCGATGAACAACGCCGCCGACAAGACCCAAGAGATGGCGAAAGACGCCGCTCAGAACACCAAGGAAGCCGCGAACGCGACCGGCCAAGCCGTCGAGAACGCTGCTGACAACGCTGGCGAAGCGACCAAGGAAGCCGCGAACGAAACCGGGAGCGCGATCGACGACGCCGTCGACAGCACCGCTGCCGCCGTGGGCACCATGGGGCAAGCCGACAAGGAGAGCGGCCAGAAGGTCGACGTGGCTTCGGTCGATCCCGACACGCTGCGTGGTGAAGGGGTCTATGGCCCGAACGACGACAAGGTCGGCGACGTGTCCGAACTGGTTCAGGGCAAGGACGGTAAAGTCTCGGGCGTCGTGATCGACGTGGGGGGCTTCCTCGGCATCGGCGCCAAGCCGGTCGAGATCAAGGCCAGCGAGCTGACCGTTCTGAAGAACGACACTTCGATCACCGTGCATACGGGTCTGACCGAAGAGCAACTGAAGAAGCTTCCGAAATACGAAGCGAAGTAATCTTCGGATGATGTGACGGAGAGCGGGGGCAGCCCCTGCTCCCAGCGAAGGCCCCGGGACTGTCCCGGGGCCTTTCGTCATTTCGGGCACATTTCGACCTCGGGGTCGCCTGCCGTAAAAGAAAAGGCCCCGGATCGCACTGACGCATTCCGCGTGGTGGGAGGTTTGATGAGGTATCTCATCGGCGACAAGAGGAACCGAGCGTAGAGCTCGTTGGCCATAGCAAGTACGCGGCGATTTCATCGTCGCCTACTTGCTATGGCGATGTCTCGAAAGCGTGTTGGGCAGGTCGGCTCACGACCAGTTTCATCTGCGGCTTCAGCCGAAGCGGCGGAAAAGACTGAACTGGAAGGACTGGCTTTTGCCCGAGGGAGTCTGATGCAGGTGGTGGCGATGCGCCACGAGTTCGAAGCTTTCTCCAAGCAGCTGGGCGAGGTCGTTTGGACTATATCGGGCGACCGGGAGGCCACTACATTTCTCCGGCCCGTCTGGCGCAAAGGTGGCAATGATCGCATGGCCGCCGAGGTTCACCGCGCGCGCGAGGTTTTCCAGATAGGCCGCCCGCTCCGCCGCATCGACGAGGAAGTGGAACACTGCCCTGTCGTGCCACAGGTCGTAATGGCGATCAGGGACCCAAGTGGTGATGTCTACTGAGATCCATTTCACTGTTTCACCGGCTTGTCCCAGCCGGTCTCGGGCTACATCCAGGGCGACCTGCGATAGATCGAGGACTGTGATATCGCGAAGTCCCATCGCGACGAGAGCGCCCGCAAGGCGGGAGGTTCCTCCGCCAATGTCGATGATTGATGAATTCGCAGTTGCGCCAGCCATCTCGATCAGTTCGAGCGAAACCCGTGGATCATCCTGATGCCAACTCAACTGGGCCTCGGACTTCTCGCCATAGACGGTGTCCCAGTGTGCCTTTCTGTCGACCGTCATGTCTCCACGCCCTCCCAACTCATTGCGGCGAAAGCACCCTTCGAAAGACTGCTCCGCCGTCTATCTTCGACCGGAGTAGAAACCAACGCAGGTAACGCCCCAGACACTTCGACACCGGACCTTTGAAGGGCCCCATGAAGTCGTTGTAGCGGGAGTTTAATGCGTTCACGTTCTGGGTGTGAAATGCTTTCTGCGTGGCCTGTTTGCCTGGCTTGTTCTTCTTGGTGAGGAGAACGGCGTGCGGCTTGAAGTCGATACGGATGCTCGTCCGCGGATTTTGCCGCATGCGAAGGGCAAGCTTGTGGCCGAGGGATATTGGCTGCATTCATGAAACCGGAAGCAGAAAGGTCTGAAATCACTGATTTTTCTTCATTCACGCAGGCGAATGATGCCGCCGAGAAAAAAGTCTCGCATTTACGACATCTTTTTCGGAACCTGACGCGGCATTTTCCTTAGAAATAATAAAGACCTGCCGTGAGTATCACGACAGGCCCGATCTTTTGGGCCTCCCACCACGCGGAAAGTGTCAGGATCGCACCGGGGCCTTTTCTCTGCCACCTGGGGATCAGATCATCGACGGCACGACGAGATCCGGTGGCCGGTGACCGTCGGCGAAGGTCTTGATATTGACCAGTACCTTCTCGCCCATCTCAACACGTCCTTCGACCGTGGCCGAGCCCATATGGGGCAGCAGCACCACGTTCGGCAGCTCGCGCAGACGCGGATTGACGTCCGCGCCATGCTCGAACACGTCGAGCCCGGCCCCGGCCAGCTCGCCCGCCCGCAACGCCCGTGTAAGCGCGTTTTCGTCGATCACCTCGCCCCGCGACGTATTCACGATCACCGCCTCGCGCTTGAGCATCTTCAGCCGCCGCGCATTGAGCAGGTGGAAGGTAGACGGCGTGTGCGGACAGTTCACCGAGATCACATCCATCCGGCTCACCATCTGGTCGAGACTGTCCCAGTAGGTCGCTTCCAGCTCGGCCTCGATATCCGGGTGAACCTTGGTGCGGTTGTGGTAGTGAATCTGCATCCCGAACGCCTTGGCGCGCCGCGCCACCGCCTGACCGATCCGGCCCATGCCGAGAATGCCCAGCCGCTTTCCGCCAATCCGATGGCCCATGAAGGCGGTGGGGGCCCAGCCCTTCCAGTCGCCCGCCTGCATATGCGCGAGCCCCTCGGGAATGCGTCGTGTCACCGCCAGCATCAGCGCGATCGTCATATCCGCCGTATCATCGGTGACGACACCGGGCGTGTTCGACACCAGCACCCCGCGCTGACGCGCCGAGGACACGTCGATATGATCGACCCCGGCGCCGTAATTCGCGATCAGTTTCAGGCGCTCGCCAGCCTGCGAGATCATCGACGCATCGATCCGATCGGTCACGCAAGGCACGAGAACATCGGCGCGCTTCATCGCCTCGACAAGGTCCTCCCGGCTCATCTTGCGATCGTCGTGATTGAGCTCGACCTCGAACAATTCCTTCATCCGGGTCTCGACGACCTCGGGCAGGCGTCGCGTCACGACAACACTCAGGCGCGGTGCAGGCATCTCGGTCCTCTCCTCTCTTCCATCGCGGGGCGGTTGGATGCAAACTGCCCCTCAACGCGGGCAGGCACAAGGCCCGGCACGAGCAGTAATGGCCGAAATCGACACTCGAGCGCAATTTTATTGCGCACCGGATGTCGCAGACCCGCGGATCAGCCGACGGGCGGGCCGGGATATGAGGCGGATGATGACGGGCAGCAAAATCCTCGCGGCGGTATCCTCAATTGCGATTCTGGTGGGTGCGGTCTGGAGCGTGTCGGGCAATGCCTCGGGCGCGCAATCGAAACCCGACGCGGCACCCTCTCAGACGGCTGCAAGCAGCCAGACCAACAAGCCCCAAGCGAAGCCCGCGGCCGAACCCGATGGCAATGGCCCCGACGTGCAACTGTCGAAACCGCAACATCGCGGCCCCGTCACCCACCTGCCGATCCCGCGCTACGTCTCGCTCAAGGGCTCGAAGGGAAATGTGCGCCGCGGCCCGTCGCTGTCGCACCGGATCGACTGGGTCTTCACCCACCCGGGCATGCCGCTGAAAGTCACCGCAGAATTCGGCCACTGGCGGCGCGTCGAGGATAACGAAGGGCAAGGCGGCTGGATTCACTACACGCTGATCTCGGGCGTCCGGAACGTGATCGTGATGCAGGACATGGTCTCGCTCCATGCCCGTCCCGATCCGAAATCCGCGGTCACTGCCAAGGCGCAGGCCGGAGCGATCGCGCAGCTGGGGGCCTGCACCCACGATTGGTGCGAAATCTCGGGTTCGGGCGCGGATGGCTGGTTACCCAAGACGGAAATCTGGGGCGTCGACCCCGACGAGACCCGTGACTGAGACGCTCTCCTGCGCTAGAGCAACGGCGCAAAGGTAGAGGCGGCGGCGATGGCCTATAGCGAAAACGAACACCGGATGAACACCTCGGCGGGTCTGGCCTCGGTCGGCACCGCCGCGCTGCTCGTCGCGATAAAGGCCTGGGCGCTTTGGCAGACCGGTGCGCTCTCCGTGGGCGCCTCGCTGGCCGATAGCTCGGTGGACCTGCTGATCTCGGGCGCGGGGCTGCTGGCGATCCTCTATGCCGCGAAACCCGCCGATGACGATCACGCTTTCGGACACAGCTCGGCCGAAGACCTCGCGGCCCTCGGTCAGGCGCTGATCGTGCTGGGCGCGGGCGCCACGATCGGCATCACCGGAATACGGCGGCTGATGGCGCCTTCGCCCCCGCCGCTCGCCGCAGAGGGGCTTGGGATCGCGGTGATGGTCGCCTCTGCGGTGGTCACCTTCGGATTGATCTGGTGGCAGGGCCGCGTGGCGCGGTCCACCGGCAACAAGGTCGTCGCCGCCGACCGTCTGCACTATGTGGGCGACCTGCTGCCGACGCTGGGCGCGATCCTCGCGCTCTGGCTCTCGCATGCCTTTGGCTGGGGCGACGTGGACAGCATCGTCGCCCTGATCGCCGCCGCGATCATGCTAGCCGGCGCGGCGAAGATTTTCATTGGCGCATGGCACGCCCTGATGGACCGCGCAGCCCCTGACGACGTGATCGAAGGCATCGCCAAGATCGCCCGCGACTGGCCCGATGTGCGCGGCTTTCACGATCTTAAAACCCGTACCGCCGGCGCGCAGATCTTCGTAAACCTGCATATCGAACTCGACGGGGATCAGACGCTGGAGGAAGCGCACGACATCGGCGCCGCGCTCAAACGCGCCATTGTCGCGGCCTATCCGCAGGCCGACGTCATCATCCACAAGGATGTCTATCGGGGCTGAGCGCGGAGGGGGCGCTGCCCCCACGGCTTGCGCCGCCCCCCGGGATATTTTGGCCAAGAGGAAGGCAGATCGTCTTGCTTCCAACTGCCTCAAATATCCTCGCCGGAGGCTCCGACATCACCACCCGCTCAGGCGGCCGGATCAAGCAGCCCGCGACCCTTCAGCAGAGGCTCGACCCCCGGCATCTTGCCCCGGAACTCGGTATAAAGTTCTTCCGGCGGCCGCGAATTGCCCGCAGACAGAACGAAGCGTTCGAGTTTCGCCGCCGTTTCCGGGTCGAACACGTCGCCGGCTTCCTCGAAGGCCTCGAACGCATCGGCATCCATCACCTCGGACCACATGTAGCTGTAATAGCCCGCCGAATAGCCGTCGCCCGAGAAGACATGCGAGAAATGCGGCGTCGCGTGGCGCATCCGGATCGCGTGGGGCATGCCGATCTCGCGAAGCACCTCGGCTTGTTTCGCCATCGGATCTTCCGGGGCCGCACCCTCGTGGAAGGCCAGATCGACCAGCGCCGAACCGAGATATTCCACCGTCGAGAAGCCCTGATCGAAAGTGGCAGCACCGTTCAGCTTCTCGCGCAGCTCCGTCGGCATCGGCTCGCCCGTCTTGTAGTGGCGCGCGTGTTTTTCGAGCGTCTCGGGCACGTCGAGCCAATGCTCGTACAGCTGGCTCGGCAGCTCCACGAAATCGCGTGCGACCGAGGTGCCTGATAGGAACTGATAGGTCACGTTGGACAGCATCTGGTGCAGCGCATGGCCGAATTCGTGGAACAGCGTGCGTGCGTCGTCATGCGACAGAAGCGCCGGATCGCCCTTGGCGAAGTTGCACACGTTCACCACGATCGGCACCGGCGCGACGCCCAGCTTGCGCTGCGAGCGCATCGCCGAGCACCACGCGCCAGACCGCTTCGAACCGCGCGCGAAATAGTCGCCGAGGAACACGGCCAGAACCTTGCCCCCGCGCGACACTTCCCAGCCACGCACGTCCGCATGATAGAACGGCCCGTCGATCTCCTTGAACTTCAGCCCGAAGAGCCGGTTCGCCGTATCGAAGGCCGCACCGATCATCGCGTCGAGCGAGAGATAGGGCTTGATCTGCCCCTCGTCGAAATCATGCTCTGCCACGCGGCGCTTCTCGGCATAGTAGCGCCAGTCCCACGGCTCCAGATCGCCATTGATCCCGTCGGCGTGCATCATCTCGGCCAGCTTCGCGGCATCAGCCTCGGCGGCGGCCTTCGCAGGTGCCCAGACCCGCATCAAAAGATCGCGCACCGCTTCGGGCGTCTTGGCCATCTCGGGCTCCAGCTTGTAGGCGGCGAAGCTCTCGTAACCCAGCAGCTTCGCGCGTTCCTCGCGCAGCTTGAGCACCTCGGCGGCGATCTCGCGATTGTCGGTCTCGCCGCCATTCGCGCCGCGCGCGGCCCAGGCCTCGTAGGCGATCCGGCGAAGCTCGCGATTGGGCGAGAATTGCAGGAAGGGCACGATCAGAGAGCGCGAGAGCGTCAGCACCGGACCGTCCTGCCCACGCTCCTTGCCCGCCGCGCGGGCGGTATCGACGACAAAATCGGGGAGCCCTTCCAGGTCATCCTCGGCCAGCGGGCGAAACCACCCGCTCTCGTCGGCCAGCAGGTTCTGGCTGAACTGCGTGGTGATCGAGGCGAAGCGCTGCTTGATCTCGCGCATCCGCTCGGCCTCGGCCCCTTCCAGCGCCGCGCCGGAACGGGTGAACATCTGATAATATTGCTCCAGAAGCCGCGCCTGCTCCGGGCCAAGTCCGAGGCTCTCGCGGTCCTGCCAAAGCTGGTCGATCCGCGCAAACAGCGCCTTGTTCATCGTGATCTCGGAGGAAAACGCCGCGAGCTTCGGCGCCAGATCGCGCATCAACTCCTGCCGCGCGGGCGTCGCATCGGCGCCGGCGAGGTTGTAGAACACGCCCGCGACCTTTTCGAGCGCCTCTTCAGCCAGTTCCATCGCCTCGATCGTATTGACGAATGTCGGGGCGTCGGGCGAGTCCGCGATTGCCGCGATATTGGCGCGCGCCTCGGCCAGCGCAGCATCGAAAGCAGGCGCGAAATCGGCATCTGAAATCTCGGTGAAGGGCGGCAGTTCGTAGGGGCCGGTCCAGTCGGCGAGAAGCGGGTTGGTCATGGCGTGTCTCCTTTGCATCGCAAGCTAGGACGCACGCTCAGGATTGACCATCCCCGCGCCACGCCCTTCGCCGCAAACCGCGCAATCGGCGCGCCGCTTCACGCCGAACTGACGGCTCTCGCCCCAGAGGGCGTCGTAGATCATCAACCGTCCGCGCGCGGATTGCCCCGCGCCGGTGATCTCCTTGATCGCCTCGGTCGCCATCATCGAGCCCACAACGCCCGGCAACGCGCCGACCACCCCCGCTTCGGCGCAGGTGGGCGCAAGACCCGCCGCCGGCGCCTCGGGGAAAACACAGGCGTAACAGGGCGCACCCTTCGCTGGATCATAGAGTGAGAGCTGCCCTTCCCATTGCGTGATCGCGCCAGAAATCAACGGCGTGCCTGTCGTCACGCAGGCCGCGTTCACCAGATAGCGGGTGTCGAAATTGTCGGTCCCGTCTAGGACGAGGTCATATTCTGCAACCAGCCCTTCGGCGTCCTCGGCGCTCAGGCGGCGGTTATAGGGCAGCACCTCGATATGCGGGTTGAGCGCCAGCATCGCTTTCTGTGCGGAGAAGACCTTGGGCATCCCGAGATCGGCGTCGCGGTGGATCACCTGCCGCTGCAGGTTAGAATTCGAGACGACATCGTCATCCACGACACCGATCCGCCCCGCCCCGGCAGCGGCGAGATAGAGCAGCGCGGGCGAGCCCAGCCCCCCGGCGCCGACCACCAGAACCTTAGCCTGTTTGAGCCGCTTCTGCCCCGGCCCGCCGATCTCGCGCAGCATGATGTGGCGCGCGTAGCGGTCCAGTTCCGCCTCGGAAAAGCTGCCCGGGTTGGCGGCTGGCGACTGCGGCTCCTTCGCCTCGGCTCTCGTCCGGATCGCCCCGAGCATCCGGCGATAGATCAGCACCAGCGCGACCACGACACCGAGGCCAATCCACCCCGCAAGCGAACCGCCCAGAACACGTCCGATGGGAGAAAATCCCGGGATCGGCAGATGCGCGACCACCAGCGCCGCCCAGACCAGCACCAGCATCCCGAAGATCGCACGGGCAGACGCTTTCATCACCAGCCCAAGCCCGAGGATCGCCGCCATGAGAGTGAGTCCGAGCATGCCTCAGCCCTTGCCGGTCGAGCCGAAACCGCCTGCGCCGCGTGCGGTGTCACCCAAAGTGTCGGAGACCTCGAAGCGCGCCTGCACCACCGGCGCGACGATCGCCTGCGCGATGCGCGCCCCATGCTCGATCAGATAGGGCTCTTGGGCGAGGTTGATCAGCAGCACCCCCAGCGGCCCGCGATAATCGGCGTCGATCGTCCCGGGCGTGTTGGCCAGGCTGATCCCGTGTTTGTACGCAAGCCCCGAACGCGGACGGATCTGCATCTCGAACCCTTCGGGAATCTCGACTCGCAGCCCTGTCGGAATGATCGCGCGCTGCATCGGGCCGAGCATGACGCCGCGGCCGCGATCCTCGGGCGGGAGATTGGCGCGCAGGTCGGCCCCGGCGGCGCCGTGGGTCTCGTAGCGCGGCAGGGCAATCTCGTGATCGGCCCAGTCTTCGTGCAGAACCTTGATGATCGGTGTGCTCACGTGTCCCTCTCCTGCCCGATGTCGCGCGGGCGTCAATTGCAGATGCCTCCGGCGGGGATATTTGGACCAAGCCGAAAGAGGGGCGCTTCGCTTCGGCTTGGCATAAATATCCACAGCGGAGCGTCCCTTACCCCGTCGCCGCGCCCAAGGCTGCCGCGATGCGCGCAGCCAACCGCCGCGCAACCTCGTCCTTGCCCGTCCGGTCCCAGCTTTCCGCGCCGGTCTCGTCGATGATCGTCACCGCATTCTCGGTGCCGCCCATAATCCCGGTCGCGGGACTCACGTCATTGGCGACGATCCAGTCACAGCCCTTGCGGGCGCGTTTGTCCGCCGCAAAGCGCGCGACATCGTGGGTCTCGGCGGCGAAGCCAACCACGAGACCCGGGCGGCCCTCGCCCATCTTCGAAACTGTGACGAGAATGTCCGGGTTCTCGGCAAATTCCAGCGCGGGCGGCGCGCCGGTGCCGTCCTTCTTCATCTTCCGCTCGGCCGCGTTCGCGACGCGCCAATCCGCCACGGCGGCAGCAAAGATCGCGGCCTCGGCAGGCAGCGCGGTCTGCACCGCTTCGAGCATTTCGCGAGCGGTCTCGACCTTGATCACCTTCACGCCCGCAGGGGGCGCAACCGTCGCGGGACCGGTGACGAAGGTGACAGTCGCGCCGAGGTCGCGCAGGGCTGCGGCAATCGCCGTGCCCTGCGCGCCCGAGGAGCGGTTCGCTATATAGCGCACCGGGTCGATCGGCTCATGGGTGGGCCCCGAGGTCACGAGGATATGGCGGCCTTTCAGCGGACCGTCGGACAGCGCCGCACCGATCGCCGCGAGGATCGCCTCGGGCTCGATCATCCGGCCCTCGCCGAATTCGCCGCAGGCCATGTCGCCCTCGGTCGGACCTGCGAAGATCACGCCGTCGGATTTGAGCGTCGCGATATTGCGCTGCGTTGCGGGATGCTCCCACATCCGCACGTTCATCGCGGGCGCGATCAGCACACGCTTGTCCGTCGCGAGCAGCAGGGTCGAGGCGAGGTCATTGGCCAGACCGTGCGCCATCTTCGCCATCAGGTCGGCGGTGGCCGCCACGACGACGACCAGATCGGAGGCGCGCGACAGCTGGATATGACCGATCTCGGCCTCATGCGTCAGATCGAAAAGGTCGGAATGCACGGCCTCGCCCGCAAGCGAGGACAGGGTCAGCGGCGTCACGAACTCGGCGCCGGCCTTGGTCAGGACCGGGCTCACCGAGGCTCCCGCACCCCGCAGCAGTCGGATCAGCTCGGGCGCCTTGAAGGCGGCGATGCCGCCGCCGACGATCAACAGGATGCGTTTGCCGGCAAGCATTTGCCTCTCCGTGAAACTCTCTCAGATGGTCTAAGCGCCGGGGCGCATTGGTGCAAGGATCACTTGAACGCGGCGCAGGGATCGGCGCGCTCGGTCGGGGGCGTGACGATCCAGTCGTCATAGGGCTGTGGACCGGGATCGGCACCCGGTTCGGCCTCGATCTGGCCGATCGCCACGACCTTCGCCTCCGGGTCCGCCTTGCGCAGAAGCGCGGGGACCGCGAGGTCGGTTCTGGCATGGCCCGAGCCGGTGACCACCGCGACCGGGCCGCCGGTTTCCTTCAGCGCCTTCAGAGCGACCCGGGCGAAGGCGGCGTCGCGGAAGCGTTGCGCGGCGACCATGCCGGGCAGCAGATCGACCGGAAGCGCGTTACAATGATCTTCCTGCGACTGAGCTTCCAGCTTGGCCTGCAACGCGTCGGGATAGGGTCGATCGAGCCCGTAACGCGCAGCGCCCTTGCCGAACACCTCCGGTAGCGGCTTGGTCATCGCGGCGCGCACTGTCTCGCGCGGCTGCGCGGCGCCATAGACTTTCGCATCGCCCAAAGCCTCGAAAATCGGATAGTAGATCGCGAAATCGGGCCAGCCCGAGTTATTCCAATCCAGCGCCTTTTCCGGCGCCCCCTCTTCCTTCAAAAGCGCCGGCGTGATCTTCGCGGCCTGCTCGGGCGTCAATTGCTCGAACACCACAGCGGCGGGCTTCAGCGCCTTGATCGCCCGCGCCTGATTGAGGTGATGGGTGGGGTTGTCGTGAATCTCGCCCAGAACGACAATATCGCCCGACAGCGTATCGAGCTGGTCGGGCGATATTTCCGCAGCTTGAGCGGAACCTGTCAGCGACAGCAGGCAGATCGCGGCGAGAAACTTCCTCATATGAAGAAGCTTTGCACCTCGCCCTGATGTGTTTCAAGCGATTTACGCATCTTGCCGAAGGCCTGCGCTTCGAGCTGACGAATGCGCTCTTTCGAAAGACCCAATTCTTCACCGAGGCTTTCCAAAGTGCGCGGCTCGTCGATCAGGCGGCGCTCGCGGACGATGTAGGCTTCGCGGTCGGTCAGTCGCTCCATCGCCTCACCCAACCAGACTTTCATCGTCTGGCCGTCATGGGTGTCGGCCACGGTTTCCTCCGGGCTCGCGCCGTCATCTTCCAGTGTGTCGACCCATTCGCGGCCTTCGTCTTCGCTGGACTGCGTCGCGTTGAGCGAGAAGTCGGAGCCGGACAGGCGGCCCTCCATCATCTCGACGTCGGCAAGCGGCACGCCGATCACCTCGGCCACGCGCTGCCGCAGCTGCATCGCGTCGAGCTGCTCGCCCTCTTGCTGAGCCTCGCGGGTCAACTGAGCCTGAACGCGGCGCATGTTGAAGAACAGCGCTTTTTGCGACGAGGTGGACCCGGTGCGCACCATCGACCAGTTCCGCATTACGAATTCCTGGATCGAGGCCTTGATCCACCACACGGCATAGGTCGAGAAGCGCACGCCGCGTTCCGGATCGAACTTGTCGGCGGCCTTCATCAGACCAAGTGACGCTTCCTGAATGAGATCGTTCATCGGGGCGCCGTAGCGGCGGAACTTCGACGCCATCGAAATCGCCAGGCGCATATAAGCGGTTACAAGTCGATGGAGGGCCTGCTCATCCCGATGATCGCGCCACGCGCGCGCCAGTTCTGCTTCGGTGTCAGCGTCCAGGAACTCTGCCCGCATCGCTTGGCGTGGCAGGGTTTCATCGGTCATACCATCAAGTGCCATTTACAATCTCCCTGGGGTGTCCAGCCCAAACCGGCGCAACCTTGAATTGGGTGGCTGCTTTGCCCACCCAATGCGAATGACATGAATTAGTTCCTCACGGAAATGTTGAATTTTGCTTGAAACTTTGTGCGCGTGGCGCACTTGACGACGTTTTCAAGCGAAAAATGAAAGAAATTCATATCCCTACGGAAGGACCATCACTCCTTCTTGAGCACGACATATCATAAGCCTGCTCACGGACACTTGAGAAACTGTAACGCAACGCGTTGATCTTGTGCGCGAAATTGAAGCGAGCGCTGTGCGGATATGCAGAAAATGCAGGTTCTCGTGGAGATTTCGGCAGCTTTCCCCCAGGCGCCTTTCGCCCCTGAGTCGAGGTTCGGGTGCCGCCTCTCGGCCTCGGCGACCGTTAACCGATCCTAAACCATGATCGCGCTACCCATCGACGAGGAGGCGTGGGAGAACCGATGGTCAGCCAGAGCTACACGGTGGCGTTCGAGGGGGTGGAAGCCCGCCTCGTGGAGGTGCAATGCGCTCTCTCCGAAGGCATGCCCGGCTTCGCGGTCGTGGGTCTGCCCGACAAGGCGGTCTCCGAGGCGCGCGAGCGGGTGCGCGCGGCGCTCGGCGCGCTGGGGATCGCACTGCCGATGCAGAAGATCACCGTGAACCTTTCGCCCGCGGACCTGCCGAAAGAGGGCTCGCATTTCGATCTGCCCATCGCCCTGTCGCTGCTGGGCGCCATTGGCGTGGTGCCCCGCGACCGTATCGAGGCACTGGTCGCGGTGGGAGAACTATCGCTCGACGGACGACTGCTGCCGGTCGCGGGCGCCCTACCCGCCGCGATGGCAGCTGCCGCAGCGGACAAGGGGCTGATCTGCCCGAAAGGCTCCGGCGCAGAGGCCGCCTGGGTCGGCGCGACCGATGTAACGGCGCCGGAGACGCTCGGCGGCGCAATCGACCATCTCAGCGGTCGCCTGCCGCTGGAGCCTGCGCGACCGGGTCTGATCGAAGCGACCGCGCATCCGCGCGACCTGCGTGACGTGAAGGGTCAGGAGCGGGCGAAACGCGCGCTGGAAATCGCCGCTGCCGGACGCCATCACCTGATGATGATCGGCACGCCCGGCTCGGGCAAATCCATGCTGGCCGCGCGGCTGGCCTCTATCCTGCCCGAGATGCGCCCCGAGGAGATGCTGGAAACCTCGATGATCCAGTCGCTTTCGGGCCTGCTGGCCGAGGGCGGCATCTCGCGCACCCGCCCCTTCCGCGAACCGCACCATACCGCGTCGATGGCGGCGATGATCGGAGGCGGGCGCGGCGCACGCCCCGGCGAGGTCAGCCTCGCCCATAACGGCGTCCTGTTCATGGACGAGTTCCCCGAATTCCCCCGCGCCGTGCTGGAGACTCTGCGCCAACCGATCGAGACCGGAGAAGTCGTCGTCTCGCGCGCCAACGCCCATACGCGCTACCCCTGCCGCTTCCTGTTGATCGCCGCCGCGAACCCCTGCAAATGCGGCTATCTCGGCGATGCCGAACGCGCATGCCCCCGCGCGCCCGGCTGTGGTGACGACTATCTGGGCCGAATTTCAGGACCGCTGATGGATCGGTTCGATCTGCGCATCGAGGTGCCCCCGGTGCGCTATGCCGATCTCGACCTGCCCGCCACCGGCGACAGCTCCACAGAAGTGGCGGCGCGCGTCGCTGACGCACGCGAGCGGCAGGCCCAACGCTTCGCGGATCACCCGGAAATCCGCGTCAACGCCGAAGTCGAAGGACGGTTGCTCGAAGATATCGCAACGCCGGATACCGAGGGACGCGATCTTCTGGCGCGGATGGCGGAACGGGTCGGGCTCTCGGCGCGCGGCTACCACCGCGTCTTGCGGGTCGCACGCACGATCGCCGATCTCGATCACGCCGATAAGGTGCGCAAGCCACATATCGCGGAGGCGTTGAGCTATCGCCTCAGCGCTGTGGCAGGTTGAGCATCTTGCGCGCCGCGGCGGCCGCGTCTTCCAGCGCCTCGCGCGCCTCGGGAATCCGACCGTCGAAGAAATGCCAGACATGCGGCGTGTCGGGCCAGCTCTGCACGGTGACATCCGTACCGAAATCGCGCAGCCTTTCGGCCACGCGCAGCGAGTCGTCACACAGGATCTCGGCCATCGAATGCTGGATCAGCACCGGTGGCGGATCGGGAAATTCCGCGAAAAGCGGCGAGAAGCGCGGATCGGTCGGGTCATGGCCGCGCAGAACCATTTCGCAGGTGTCGCCAAGACGCTCGACCGGCAGCATTGCATCTTTAGAAGCGTTGAGGCGGAGGCTCTCGCCCGAACAGGTCAAATCCGTCCAGGGGGACAAAGCGATCACCCCGGCAGGCGGCGTGCCGCGCTGGCACAGGGCGCTGAGAAGCGCCAACGCCAAGCCGCCCCCCGCGCTGTCGCCTGCGAGCACGATCGCGCTAGGATCATACCCGGTTTCAACAAGCGCGTCGAAAGCCGCCGTCGCATCCTCGAGCGCGGCGCCCACCGGCGCTTCGGGCGCGAGGCGGTAATCCGGCACGATCACCTCGAGGCCGCTCAGCTTCGCCAAGCGCCCGGTGAGACCGCGATACATCCAAGGGGATCCGGTGACGTAACCGCCGCCGTGAAGATAGAGAATGACGCGCCCGGCCGCGCATTGTCCCGCGCGCAACGACAGTGCGTCACGCCCGGCCAGCCTGATTTGCAGACGACATATCTCTGTGGGCTCGCGCACGATCCAACTGGCCAATCTCTCGGTCGCGCGCCGCATTTGCGCAGGGCCGTGGAACCTGCGCACCATCGGTTTTGCGAAAGCGCGCAGCCAGAGATTGAGTAAAACCAGACGGATCGACATATCAGCTCCGTTTCGCTTCGATCGCCTCCCAGATCCGGGCGGTGATATTCACGCCGTCGAACCGTTCGAGCTCCTGAATTCCGGTGGGCGAAGTCACGTTGATTTCGGTCAGCCAATCGCCGATCACATCGATTCCGACGAAAATCTGACCCTTCTCGCGCAGATGCGGACCGATCCGCGCACAGATTTCTCGATCACGTGCGGTCAGCTCGACCTTTTCGGGCCGGCCGCCGACATGCATGTTCGACCGCGTCTCACCTTCCGCAGGCACCCGATTGATCGCGCCCACGGGCTCGCCATCGACAAGAATGATCCGCTTGTCGCCCTTCGACACCGCGGGCAGGAATTTCTGCGCGATCAACGGCTCGTTGTTGATGCCGATGAAAAGCTCATGCAGCGACGACAGGTTGCGGTCGTTCGGATCGAGCCGAAACACCCCCGCTCCCCCGTTGCCATAAAGCGGCTTGAGGATGATATCGCCATGCTCGGCCTTGAAGGCCCGGATGGCCTCGAGGTCGCGCGCAATCAATGTCGGCGGCGTCAGGTCGGGGAAGTCGAGAACGAGTAGCTTCTCGGGCGAATTGCGTACCCAGAAAGGATCGTTCACCACAAGCGTCTCGGGATGAATCCGATCCAGCAGATGCGTCGTGGTGATGTAGCCCATATCAAAGGGTGGATCCTGCCGTAGCCAGACGACGTCCCAATCCCCCAGATCGATCTCGGCCTCTTCGCCCAACGAGAAGTGATTGCCCTTCTCGCGGCGCACCGTGAGCGGCCAACCACGTGCATAAACGCGACCCTCGCGATAAATCAGACGGCCCGGCGTGTAATAGAACAGCTCATGCCCACGAGCCTGCGCCTCTTCGGCGATCCGAAACGTGCTGTCAGCCTCGATATTGACCGCTTCGATCGGATCCATCTGGATCGCAACTTTCAAACCCATCCGCGCCCCCTGTTTCAGTGCAATCTTGATGCAATGTGGCGCGCCCGGATGCAACCTCAACCCATCGGCCGGTCACATTCCGAAATAGGCGTTCTCCACAACCTTGATCTCCCCGATCTCATTGACCAGCGCGAGATCGAACCGAACCTTGCGATTGCAGTTGGCCGGAGCCGGATGGCGCATCAGGTATTCTTCGACCGAAACGCAGATTCGGCGCATCTGACGTTGCGAAAGACGTTCGGCAGCACGGGCATGGCTGCGCGATTTCTTCACTTCGATGAAGATCAAGGTGTCGCCCTCGCGCGCGATCAAATCGATCTCGCCGCCATATTTGCCGCGCCAGCGATGTTCCGACACCGCGCGGCCTTCTCTCTCGTAATGCAGCATCACCTGTTCTTCGGCGGCGAGACCCGAATGATACGACAGCGATCCACTCATTTCTTCTTCTCCATAGCCAGAGCGGCCTGATAGACCTTGCGTCGCGGCAAACCGGTCGAGCCCACGACGGCATCGACCGCATCGCGAAGCGACTCCCGCTCGAGCGCGGCGCTCAACCGGCGCTCCAGTTCCGCATCATCGACTTCGACCGCGTGCGGCCTGTCGACCACCACCACGATCTCTCCCTTGATCGGCGCATCAGCCACGCCTGCCGCAAGCTCTTCCAGCGTGCCCCGGCGCACCTCTTCGAACCGCTTCGTCAGTTCCCGGCACAGCGCCGCTTGTCTCTCCTTTCCCAGACTATGAGCCGCGTCAGCTAACATTTCCCTAATGCGTTTGGGGCTTTCATAAAAAACCAGTGTCGCGGGAATTTCCTTGAACTCGGCGAGCCAATTCCGCCGCGCGCCCTTACTGTTCGGCGCGAACCCGGCGAACAGGAAGCGATCCGTCGGCAGGCCCGAGAGCGTCAGCGCCGTCAGCACCGCTGAGGGGCCCGGCGCACTGTAGAGCGGCAGCCCGGCCTCGATCACCGCGCGGCCGAGCTGATAACCGGGGTCGGCGACCAGCGGCGTGCCCGCTTCGGAGGCATAAACCACCGACTTCCCGGCCTCGAGCGCGGCAAGGATTTTCGGCCGCATCGCGGCACCGTTATGGTCATGATAGGCGAGCACCTGGCGCCCGTTGAGCGGTACTCCGTGAATCTCCATCAGGTGCCGCAGGCTGCGGGTATCCTCGGCCGCCAGAACATCGGCGGCGCGCAACATATCTAGGGCGCGCAGCGTGATGTCGCGGGCCGCTCCGATCGGCGTGGCGATGAAATGAAGCCCCGGGCTTAACGGCGCAGGCACCCCCTTGGTTCCGCCATTTTGCGCGTTTGCATCAGATACAACACCCTCGCCCATCGCCCGCCTCATCACTTGTGTGGATCGTTTACTTCACGCCTGCTTGTGCGTAGTCTCGATCGCGTCATCCGATCGCGGTTCGCAGGCTTTGCTTCAGTGCCCGGACCGGACGCCAACGCCCAAAAGGACGTATCATGTTTAATCTCATTCGTAACCCCCGCGCCCTCGCTGCGCGAATCGCAGCCCTCCTTGCTCTGGTCTGGCTCGCGGCCTGTCAGCCGGGGCCGATGGGCAATTCCGGCCAGAAGATCGACAGCAGCGCACCGGTCAAGGTCGCGCTTCTCGTCCCGTCGGGGTCGGGAAATGCGGGCGATGAGACTCTCGCACGGGCTCTGCAGAATGCGGCCAATCTCGCGATCCGGGACCTGAAGGGCACCCGCATCGACCTGCAGGTCTACAACACCGCGGGCAATCCGCAGCAGGCCGCCGCGATGGCGACCAAGGCTGCCGACGAGGGCGCGAAGGTCATCCTCGGCCCCGTCTATGCGCAATCGGCGAATGCGGCGGGTCTCGCGGTGGCCTCGCGCAACATCAACGTGCTTGCGTTTTCGAACAATACCAACGTCGCGGGCGGCAATGTCTTCGTGCTCGGCCCGACCTTCCAGAACACCGCCAACCGCCTCGCAAGCTTCGCCGCGCGTCAGGGCAAGCAGCGGATCATGGTCGTGCATGAGCAGACCACGGCAGGCGAAATCGGCGCGCAGGCGATCCAGAGGGCGATCGCACGGTCGGGCGCTTCGCTCGCGGGTGTGGCCTCCTACCCGTTCTCGCAGCAGGGCGTGGTCGATGCGACGCCGCAGATCGCAAGCCGCGTGAAGTCCGGCGACGTCGATGCGCTGTTCCTGACCGCCGATACCGCAGGCGCACTCCCGCTGCTCACGCAGCTGATGGGCGAGCAGGGAGTGACCCCGCAGACCACGCAATATATCGGCCTGACCCGTTGGGATATCCCGCCGGCGACCCTGTCGCTTCCGGGCACCCAAGGTGGATGGTTCGCCGAGCCCGACCCGGCGCTGCAACAGCAGTTCGTGTCGCGCTACACCGCCGCTTACGGGCAAGCGCCCCACCCGATCGCGGGCCTCGCCTATGACGGGGTCGCGGCGATCGGCGCGCTGGTGAAATCGGGCAATCCGAACGCGCTGACCAAGCAGGGCCTGACCCAGCGTTCGGGCTTCGTGGGCGTCAACGGCGTCTTCCGGCTCCTGCCCGACGGCACCAACGAGCGCGCACTCGCCGTAGCTCAGGTCCGCAACGGGCAGGCGGTCGTGATCGATCCGGCGCCGCGCAACTTCGGCGGTTTCGGCTTCTGATCCGGAGCGCCGCTACAGGAAAGGGCCCGCAAAGGGACGAGATCGCGCAGTGACCAGCATGACAGACACCGCCCCGGCATCGACCGGGGCGCCCCTCCTTCTGGATCAGCAGCGTCTGTTCGACGCGCTCGACGCCGCAACCTCCGGTGCAAGCGATCCCAAGGACATCCGGACCGCGACGGTGAACTTCCTCACCGAGGAGCGCCGCGCCGCCACCGCTGCGATCGAGGCTGATTTCGAGAGGCACCCGCGCGCGGCGCGCGACACGGTCGAAGCCTATGCCCAGATGACGGACGGGATCGTCCGGTCAGTGCTGCGCATCGCGACGACGCGTCTGCATCCAAGCGGCATCCGCACCGAGGCGGAGCGTTTCGCGGTGCTCGCCGTGGGCGGCTATGGCCGCGCCGAGATGGCGCCGCATTCCGATGTCGATCTGCTTTTCCTCACCCCTTACAAGGTCACCCCCTGGGCCGAGAGCGTCATCGAGTCGATGCTCTACATGCTCTGGGATCTGAAGCTGAAGGTCGGTCATTCGTCTCGGACGCTCGACGATTGCATCCGGCTCGGGCGCGAGGACATCACGATCCGCACCGCACTTCTGGAGCATCGCTGCGTCGGCGGCGACGATAAGCTGGCCGAGGCGCTGTCGCTGCGCCTTCACCACGACCTTTTCGAGGGGACCGAGGCCGAGTTCATCGAGGCCAAGCTTGAGGAACGCTCGCAACGCCACCGCCGGCAGGGCGGGCAGCGCTACGTGCTCGAACCGAACGTGAAAGAGGGCAAGGGGGGCCTGCGCGACCTGCAGACCCTCTACTGGATCGGCAAATACATCCATCATGTGGACCGCGCCCGCGAATTGATGGAGATCGGGGCATTTTCGCCCGAGGAATACGAGACCTTCCACGAGGCCGAGAATTACCTCTGGGCGGTGCGTTGTCACCTGCATCTGATCTCCGGCCGCGCTTCGGATCAGCTGACCTTCGACATGCAGGTCGAGGTGGCCGAGCGCATGGGCTATCGCGATCTGGCGGGCCGCCGCGCGGTAGAGGTCTTCATGCAGGATTACTTCCGCCACGCGACCGCCGTGGGCGACGTGACCCGCATCTTCCTGACCAAGCTTGAGGCGCAGCACGTCAAAAGCGCGCCGATGCTGACGCGGATTTTCCGCCGGCGACGCAAGCTGAAGGCCCCCTATTGCGAAGAGAACGGACGCATCAACGTGGCCGACGAGAAGGCCTTCCTCTCCGATCCGGTCAACCTGCTGCGCCTCTTCGAAGAGGGGCTGCGCTCGGGGATGCTGATCCACCCTGACGCGATGCGGCTCGTCTCGGCCAATCTCGACCTGATCGACGACAAGGTGCGCACCAATCGCGAGGCGCAGCGTATCTTCCTCGATCTGCTCCTGAAGCACGGCAACCCGGAACGCGCGCTGCGCCGGATGAACGAGCTGGGCGTGCTGGCCGCCTTCATCCCCGAATTCGAGCCGATCGTCGCGATGATGCAGTTCAACATGTATCACAGCTACACCGTGGATGAGCACACGATACAGGTCGTCTCGACGCTGGCACAGATCGAGCGCAAGGAGCTGGTGGAGGATCTGCCGCTCTCGTCGCATATTCTCGAAGAAGGCATCAATCGCAAGGTTCTCTATGTCGCGCTGCTGGTGCATGACATCGGCAAGGGACGCCCCGAAGATCACTCGATCCTCGGCGCGAAGATCGCCCGCAAGGTAGCGCCGCGGCTGGGGTTGAACCCAGAGGAATGCGACACCGTCGAATGGCTGGTGCGCCATCACCTTCTGATGTCCGACGTGGCGCAGAAACGCGACCTGTCGGACCCGCGCACGATCCGCGATTTCGCCAAGCGCGTGAAGTCGCGCAAGCGACTCGACCTGCTGACGGTGCTGACGGTCTGTGACATTCGCGGCGTCGGCCCGAACGTGTGGAACAACTGGAAAGCGACGCTGCTGCGCAAGCTGCATTCCGAGACCGCGATGGCGTTGGAGCACGGGCTGGAAGCGGTCAATCGCGAGCAGCGTACCGACGAGGCCAAACGTGCCCTGCGCGAAGTGCTGGAGGCGCAGGACGATTGGGACAAGACCCGCATCCGCGCCGAGCTCGCCCGCCATTACCCGCCCTACTGGCAGGCGCTCGCCACGGTCAATCACGAGATCTTCGCGCGGCTGCTGCGCGATCTGGGCGATAACGAGATCCGTATCGACCTGCATCCCGATGACGATCACGACGCGACCCGCGTCAGCTTCGCTCTCGCCGATCACCCCGGCATCTTCTCCCGGCTCTCCGGCGCGCTGGCGCTGGTCGGCGCGAACGTGGTCGATGCGCGCACCTATACCTCGAAGGACGGCTACGCGACCGCCGTCTTCTGGGTTCAGGATGCCGAGGGCCATCCCTACGAGGCCTCGAAACTGACCCGCCTGCGCGGGATGATCGAGAAGACGCTGAAAGGCGAGGTCGTCGCCCGCGAGGCGCTCAAGGATCGCGACAAGCTCAAGAAGCGTGAGCGCGAGTTCAAGTTCCCGACCCATATCACCATCGACAACGAGGGATCGGATATCTACACGATCATCGAAGTCGATACCCGCGACCGGCCCGGCCTTCTCTACGACCTGACCCGGGCGCTGGCATCGAACAATATCTCGATCTCCTCGGCGGTGATCGCCACCTATGGCGCGCAGGTCGTGGACAGCTTCTACGTGAAAGACATGTTCGGCCTGAAACTCCATTCCAAATCGCGCCAGGAAGCTCTCGAGAAGAAGCTGATGGACGCGATTGCCTCGGGCGCGAAACGGGCGGGCAACTAATATGAAACCAATCCGGCTGGTGCGCGGCTTCCTCACGGTGGGCGGCTGGACCATGGCGAGCCGCATCCTCGGCTTTGCGCGCGACATGATGATCGCGGCCTATCTCGGTGCAGGCCCGGTGGCGGAGGCCTTCCTCGTGGCCTTCTCGCTACCGAACCTGTTTCGCCGTTTCTTCGCGGAAGGCGCGTTCAACACCGCCTTCATCCCGATCTTCTCGAAGAAGCTGGAGGGCGGCGAGGACGCGCAGGGCTTCGCGCGCGAGGCAATGGGCGGCTTGGCCTCGGTGCTGATCGTGCTGACACTGGTGGCTTCGGCGGCAATGCCGTGGCTGGTGCTGGCGATGGCCTCGGGCTTCGCGGGCGATGAGCGGTTCGCCATCGCCACGAGCTATGGCCGGATCGCCTTCCCCTACATCCTCTTCATCTCGCTCAGCGCGCTTCTGTCGGGCGTGCTGAACGCCGCCGGTCACTTCGCCGCTGCCGCTGCGGCACCCGTGCTGCTGAACGTCACCTTCGTCATCGCGATGCTGATGGCCGATCAAGCCGGCTGGCCGGTGGGCGATGCGCTGGCCTGGGCCGTGCCCGTTGCGGGCGTGGCGCAACTGGCGCTGGTCTGGGCCGCGGCATGGCGGGCGGGCTACAAGATCGTCCCAAAACGCCCGCGCCTCTCTCCCGACATGAAACGCCTCGTTCGGATCGCGATCCCGGCGATGCTCGCGGGCGGCGTGGTGCAGGTGAACCTGCTGGTGGGCCGTCAGGTCGCCTCGCATTTCGACGGCGCGATCGCGTGGCTGAACTATGCCGATCGGCTCTATCAGTTGCCGCTGGGCGTCGTGGGCATCGCGATCGGCGTGGTTCTGCTGCCCGACCTGTCTCGTCGCTTGCGCGGCGGCGACACGGCCGGCAGCCGCTATTCCTTTTCGCGTGCGGGAGAGTTCGCGCTCCTCTTCACCGTCGGCCCCGCCGTAGCGCTGCTGGTGGCAGCCCAGCCCATCGTCTCGGTCCTGTTCGAGCGCGGCCAGTTCACCCACGAGGACACCATTGCCACGGCCTGGGCCACCGCGATCTACGGCCTCGGCCTGCCCGCCTTTGTGCTGCAAAAGGTTCTGCAGCCCTTGTATTTCGCCCGCGAGAACACGCGCACGCCGTTCAACTATGCGCTCGTCGCGATGGTGGTGAATGCGGTGTTGGCGATCGGGCTGTCCTTCGTGATCGGCTACCTTGCGGCGGCTGTCGGAACGACGCTCGCCGCCTGGGCGATGGTCGCGCAGCTTTGGCTCGGCGCACGCCCGATGGGGGAAGCCGCGAGCTTCGATCACCGTTTCTACCGCCGCCTGCCCCGCATCGTGATCGCGGCGCTGGTGATGGGCGCTGCGATCTGGGCGGTGACCTGGGCGGTGCCCGGCGCATTCACCGTGCCGGGCCTACGTGCGCTGGCGCTACTGGGGCTCGTGCTGTTCGGGATGGTCGTCTATTTCGGCACGGCCATCGCGATCGGTGCGATGCATATGGCCGATCTGAAAGGTGCGATGCGGCGCGGTCCGGGCGGGGCGTAAGGGCCGCGCCCGACCCTTGGGTGGCACTTTAATCCGTCTCTCGCTGGGCGCTTTATCTCTCATGCCCGACGGCCGCTAATGCCTGCGCCGACTTCGCCAATGCGCCCTCCCGGTGGGAGGGTCGGGCGCAGCCCGGGGCTAGTCGCCCCTGGCCAGGAAGGCTCACCGACGCCGCAGCCGCTGCAACGTCCGCTGCATTCCGCCGGGCGCCACGAAGAAGCTCAGCACGAAGCCTGCCACGAACCCGACGATATCCGCGATCCAGTCGGGCCGCGCGCCGAAGATCATCGCAAACAGCAGCTGAATGCCCATCAGTGCGCCGATCAACGAGAAGGCCCGGAACTGGTTCGCATTTTCCTGCCCCAGTCGCGTCCACAGAATCCATGTGAACGCCCCGATCAGCCCGTAATCGCCGGGATAGCCGCCATAGAGCCCGATCTGCGTAAAGGGCAGCGCCGCATAGACAAGCGCGCCAAGGATCGTCGCCCCGAAGAAGACGATCGCCACGGCGAGGCCCGAGAACACCTCGCCCACCATCTTGCCCAGCGCCAAGAGGAACACGAGCACGAAGATCGCCTGAGTCACCGAAGCGTTGACGAACGGATAGGTCAGAATTCGCATCATCTGCTCGGGCGGATATTGCCCGGTCTGGACCATCGCGCGCATCACCTGCGGCGAGAAGGCGAATTTCTGCAGCGCGTCGAGCCGCCAGCCCGCCGCCTGCGCCCCGCCGATCAGCCCCGACTGGCCCATCGCGAAGAACAGCTCCGTCGCGATGATCGGCAGCGCCAGAAGCCAGACCACTGGCGGCAGCGGGTTCATCGGGTGTTCGTCATAGCCGTCGCGCATAATGGTCTCCTGCTCGCGGGCTCAGTTGCGCCCTTTGCGCTTTAGCGATAAGCGAGCGGAGAGCGGATTTCCACCCCGGGAGATCCTCAATGGCGGGCTTCCACCCCCCGCAGATCAGGAGCATCAGATGAGCGAGCAAGCGCAACCCCTCAACGCCAATTTCAAACCGCGGATCTTCTCCGGCATCCAGCCCTCGGGCGGGCTCACGCTGGGCAACTATCTGGGCGCGCTCAAGCGCTTCGCCCAGAAGCAGGACGAAGGAATCGAGACGATCTACTGCCTCGTCGACCTGCACGCGATCACGGTCTGGCAAGAGCCCGAGGCGCTGCGCCGCAACACCCGCGAGGCAGCTGCCGCCTTCATCGCCTCGGGCGTCGACCCGAAACGCTCGATCCTGTTCAACCAATCGCAAGTGTCGGCCCATGCCGAACTGGCCTGGGCGCTGAACTGCGTCGCGCGTCTGGGCTGGATGAACCGGATGACCCAGTTCAAGGACAAGGCGGGCAAGAATGCCGAGAAGGCCTCGCTGGGCCTCTATGCCTATCCCGCCCTGATGGCCGCCGACATCCTGCTATATCACGCGACGATGGTGCCGGTGGGCGAGGATCAGAAGCAGCACGTCGAATTGACCCGCGACATTGCGGCCAAGTTCAACCACGACTACGGGACCGAGTTCTTTCCCTCCCCCGAGCCGCTGATCGAAGGCGCCGCTACCCGGGTGATGTCCCTGCGCGACGGCACCAAGAAGATGTCGAAATCCGACCCCTCGGACGCGAGCCGCATCAACCTGACCGACGATGCCGACACGATCGCCAAGAAGATTCGCAAGGCCGTGACCGACCCCGAGCCCCTGCCCTCCGAGATCGAGGGGCTCAAGGACCGAGCCGAGGCGCGCAACCTCGTGAACATCTACGCCGCGCTGGCCGACATGACGCCGACCCAAGTGCTGGGCGAATATGGCGGCGAGGGCTTCGGCAAGTTCAAACCGGCGCTGGCGGAGCTCGCAGTCGCGAAGCTCGCCCCGATCTCGGACGAGATGACCCGGCTGATGAACGACCCTTCCGAGATCGACAATATCCTGGGCGATGGCGCGAACCGGGCCGACGAGATCGCACAGCCGATCCTGGGCCAGACGCTCGAGATCATGGGAATGATCCGCTCGCGTTAAGCGTCGAGAACGGGGGCTCTGCCCCCGTCGCCGGAGAGCGACAAAACCAAACGAAGAGGGGGCGCTGCCCCCTCGGGCTATCGCCCTCCCCCCGGGATATTTCGCCCAAGCCGAAACGGATCTTCCTCTTGATGGAAATATCCCGGGGGAGGCGCGCACGCGCCGGGGGCGGAGCCCCCTTCGCGCCTTCCGGTCGCGATCCGGCGAACCAGCAGCGCCCCCCCTTGCCGCCGCTCACGGCCCGCACTACGCTTCGTCAACAAGAGCTTACGAGCGGACCTCCCATGCGTATCGGCATTCTCCAAACCGGCCAATCCCCCGACGTTCTGCGCGACAAGGCGGGCGATTATCCCGACATGTTCGAAGCCCTGCTCGCCGGGCGCGGCCTCGAATTCCAACGCTACGACGTCGAGCATATGCACTTCCCGAAAGACGTGCATGAATGCGACGGCTGGCTGATCACCGGCTCCCGTCACGGCGCCTACGAGGATCATCCCTTCATCAAGCCACTCGAGACGTTCATCCGCGACGCTCATGCCGAGAAGGTGCCGATGGTTGGCATCTGTTTCGGCCACCAAATCATCGCGCAGGCGCTTGGCGGCAAGGTCGAGAAATTCTCCGGCGGCTGGGCCGTAGGCCCGCAGGATTACGATTTCGGCGGCGAGGTGATCGCACTCAACGCGTGGCATCAGGATCAGGTGACAGAGCTGCCGCCGGGTGCGACACCGATCGCGGGCAATGATTTCTGCGCCTATCCAGCGCTTACCTATGGCGACACGATCTTCACCGTTCAGCCCCATCCCGAGTTTCGCGACGAATTCGTGGAAGGGTTGATGGACACACGCGGGCGCGGCGTCGTGCCCGACGAGTTGATGGAGGCGGCCCGCACGCGGCTGGGCCGGCCCAACGGCGCGCCCCGGATCGCCGAGCGCATCGCCGATTTCTTCCTCAAGACAAGGGTGCCCGCGCACCCGGAAAGCTGACCGATGAGCGACATGAAGGACTGGACCGACCGCATCCCGCAAGCCGCACGCGATTACATCGAGGGTCGGCGTCTCGACGAGGTTGAATGCATTGTCGCCGATATAGCAGGGGTCGCGCGCGGCAAGGCGATGCCCGCGTCGAAATTCAAGTTCCAGGATCGCTTCTTCCTGCCGAACTCGATCTTCCTGCAGACGATCACCGGCGAGTGGACTGACAACCCCGCGGGCGCCTTCACCGAGCCGGACATGATCCTGACGCCCGATTTCTCGACCGCGACGGCCGCGCCCTGGACGGCGGACTGGACCTTGCAGATCATCCACGACGTCGAGGACCAGCAGGGCAACCCGGTGCCGATCGCCCCACGCAACGTGCTCAAGCGCGTGCTTTCGCTTTACGAGGCCGAGGGCTGGGTGCCGGTCGTCGCCCCCGAAATGGAATTCTTCCTCGTTGCACGTAATGTGGATCCGAACCAGCCGATCATCCCGCCGATGGGGCGGTCTGGTCGTCGCGCGGCCGCCAAGCAGGCCTATTCGATGTCGGCGGTCGATGAATACGGCAAGGTCATCGACGATATCTACGACTTCGCCGAGCTTCAGGGTTTCGAGATCGACGGCATCTTGCAGGAAGGCGGTGCCGGGCAGATCGAGATCAACCTCGCCCATGGCGACCCGGTCGAACTCGCCGACCAGATCTTCTACTTCAAGCGGCTGATCCGCGAGGCCGCCCTGCGTCAGGATTGCTTTGCCACCTTTATGGCGAAGCCGATCGAGGGCGAGCCGGGCTCGGCCATGCATATCCACCAATCGGTGATCGACACCAAGACCGGCGAGAACATCTTCTCGGACGAGAGGGGCGGCGAGACGGAGGCCTTCCTGCATTGCATCGCGGGGCTTCAGACGCACCTGCCCGCGGTGATCGCGCTGCTGGCGCCCTACGTGAACAGCTATCGCCGCTACGTCCCGGATTTCGCGGCCCCGATCAATCTTGAATGGGGCCGTGACAACCGCACGACGGGCCTGCGCGTGCCGATCTCCGGCCCAGCGGCGCGGCGGATCGAAAACCGTCTCGCGGGAATGGACTGCAACCCCTATCTCGGGCTCGCGGCCTCGCTCGCTTGCGCTTATCTGGGCCTCAAGGAAAAGCAGATGCCGAAGCCCGAATGCCTGGGCGACGCCTATATGTCGGCCGAAGACGTGCCGGTGAATCTGGGCGATGCGCTCGATCTGTTCTCGGAAAGCGCCCCGATCCGCGACGTGCTGGGGCCGGAATTCTGCGCCGTCTACGAGGCCGTGAAGCGCAACGAATACAAGGAGTTCCTACAGGTGATCTCGCCGTGGGAGCGCGAGCACCTGTTGATGAACGTGTGATGCGATGAACCTGCTCTTCGCCAATGACCGCAAGGGCGAGCACGCGCCGAGCTATTACGCGGCGACCGCGCTGACCGACCGGCGCTGGCCCGAGTTGAAGGGCCGCCACCGGGCGGATGTCTGCGTGGTGGGCGGCGGCTTCACGGGCCTCTCGGCGGCGCTGCATCTGGCGGAAAAGGGCTATTCGGTGCGGCTGCTCGAGGCCCATCGCGTAGGCTTCGGGGCGTCGGGACGCAATGGCGGGCAGGTGGGCTCGGGCCAGCGGCTGGAGCAGGACGATCTGGAGAAAGCCCACGGCCCCGAAATGGCGCGCAGGCTTTGGGACATCGGAGAGGACGCGAAAGCGCTGATCCGCGACCTGATCGCACGATACGAGATGGACGTGACCTTCCACCCCGGCATTGCCCATGCCTGCCGGACGCAATCCGAGGTCGCGCATTCCCACCACATGGCGGAGAAACTGGCCCGCGATTACGGCTACGATCAGGTGGAGCCGCTCTCCCGCGAGGCGCTGCACGCAATTCTGCCGTCGGACGCCTATCTTGGCGGCGATATCGACCGGGGCGCAGGGCACCTGCATCCGCTGAACTTCGCCCAGTCCCTGGCGCTCGCTTGCGACAAGGCCGGCGTGGAAATCCACGAGGGCTCGCTCGTCCATCATATCCGTCCCGGCGCGCCGGTGCGCGTGCAGACCGAACACGGCCATATCGATGCCGATCACCTGATCCTCGCGGCCAACGGCTATCTGGGAAACCTCGCGCCGCGTGTGGCCTCGCATGTGATGCCGATCAACAATTTCATCGTCGCGACAGAGCCGCTGGGCCCGCGCGTGGCTGAAGTGCTGCGCGAGAACGTCGCCGTGGCGGATACGAAATTCGTGGTGAATTACTGGCGGCTCTCTGACGACAATCGCCTGCTCTTCGGCGGCGGCGAAAGCTATGGCTACAAGTTCCCCGACATCGTGCAGACCGTGCGCAAACCGATGCTGGAGGTCTACCCCTCCCTTGCCGATGTAAAGATCGACTACGCTTGGGGCGGCACGCTCGCCATCACCCGCACCCGGATGCCCTATTTCGCACGGCCTTTGAAAAACGCGCTCTCGGCCAGCGGCTTTTCCGGCCATGGCGTCGCGATGGGCACGATGGCGGGCAAGATCATGGCCGAGGCAGTCGCAGGTCAAGCCGAACGCTTCGACCTGATGGCCAGCCTCGACGTGCCGGGCTTCCCGGGCGGATCGCTCCTGCGCAGCCCGCTTCTGGTCGCCGCGATGACGTGGTTCTCGATGCGCGACAAACTGGGGATTTGAGCCGGTCTCGGTTTCGTCATGAAAAGGTCACTGGAGAATTCGCCCCCTGCAGTGTAAGCATTTCTGAAAGTCAGTTTCAGGATATCTTGCCATGCCGCGTGACGGACAGACCGCCCCGAATTGCTACGACGCCGAGGCCATTCCCGAGGCCGCCCGGGCCGAAATCGATCGCCTTCTGACCAGCGGGGACCTGTTCCGCTACACCTCGGAAGACGCGCCGGTCGCCAAGCTGGAAGCCGAGTTCGCGGAATTCATGGGCGTCAAATACGCCGTGGCGGTGTCATCCTGCTCGCAAGCCCTCTTCCTGTCGATGAAGGCGCTCGACCTGCCGCGCGGCGCGCGCGTGCTGGTCCCGGCCTTCACCTTCGCTGCCGTCCCTTCCGCCATCGTCCACGCCGATTGCGTCCCGGTTCTGGTCGAAGTCGGCTCCAATTTCCGCATCGACCTCGACGATTTCCGGGCCAAATTCGACGACAGCATCGACGCGGTGCTAATCTCTCACATGCGCGGCCACACCTCCGATATGGACGCGATCATGGAACTGGCCGCCGAGAAGGACGTGCCGGTGATCGAGGATGCGGCGCACTCGCTCGGAACGCTCTGGAACGGCAAGAAGATCGGCACCATCGGCAAGATCGGCTGCCTCTCCTTCCAGTCCTACAAGCTGATCAATGCGGGCGAAGGCGGCATCCTGCTGACCGACGATCCGGAGCTCGCCGCCCGCGCGGTCATCATGTCGGGCGCCTATGAGCATAATTGGAAGAAGCATCCCGGCCTGCAGAACAGCTTCCATCACTGGCAGAACAAGCTGCCGCTATACAATTGCCGGATGCAGAACCTCTCCGCCGCCGTCATCCGCCCGCAGATCGCGGAAGTGGAGCGCCGCGTGAATGATGGTCGCGCCAACCACGACTATGTCGCGGAGCGGCTGAACACGAGCGACTGGCTCGACGTGCCGCCGCCCCTCGGCCCCGAAACCCGCGCCCCGGATTCGCTGCAGTTCAACCTCGCGGGCGATTGGTCGGATAACGAAGCCCGCACGATGCAATCGGAAGCGAAAGCGCGCGGCGTCAGCGTGCAGGTCTTCGGCCTCAGCCAAGACAATGCGCGCGCCTTCTGGAACTGGCAGTTCCTCGGCGACGTGCCGGAGCTGCCGAAGACCCGAGAGATGCTGATGCGCGCTTGCGATACGCGCTTGCCCGCGCGGCTCAAGCAGCCCGATCTCGATTACATCGCCGATGCGATTCTCGAGGCCGTCAAAGCCGTGAAGGGCTGATCCGGTCTTCTCCTTGATCGAAATATCCCAGGGGCAAGGCCGTCAGGCCGAGGGGGCAGAGCCCCCCTCGCCTTACGCAACCATCACGCGCGGATAATCGATCTTCGGGCAACGGTTCATCACGACTTTCACCCCCTGCCCTCGGGCTTTCTCGGCGGCAGCGTCATGCGACACGCCAAGCTGCATCCAGATCGTTTTGAGATGGGGCAGATGCGCCAGCGCCTCGTCCACGACCTCCGGCACCGCCTCGGAACGGCGGAACACGTCGACCATATCCACCGCGATCTCGTCGGGGATCGCGCCGAGATCGGCATAGACCGTCTCGCCCAGCAGCTGCTGCCCCGCGAGCCCAGGATTGACCGGGATCACACGATACCCCTTGGATTGCAGAAACCGCGCCACTTCATATGAGGGGCGCTCCGGCTTGTGGGACATGCCGACCACGGCGATGATCTTGGTACTTTCCAGAATGTCGCGAATCTCGTCTTGCATCTGAAACCTCTCCTTTGTCGCAGCCCTCTAAGAAAAATGCGCCCAAGCCTTGAAGGCTGGGCGCAACAGTGGCGGAACGAGGGACAGTGAACTAGAGACGCAGCGGTTCCGAAGCTGCGCCTCAGACATCGAGATAGGAACGCATCCCGCCGCTTTTAAGGTCCAGGCCCTCATGATCGCGATTTTGTGACCATTACCGACTTGCGGATGCATAAAGAGACACCGCGGCGGCATTCGACACGTTGAGCGAACCGAATTCGCCCGCGAAGGGGATTCGCACCAGACGGTCGCAGGTCTCGCGGGTCTTCTCGCGCAGGCCCGGTCCCTCGGCGCCCAAAACGAGCGCCACCGGCTCCATTCCCGCCTCGGACAGCCCGTCTTCGAGCGACATCTTCGCCTCGCCCGCAAGCCCGATCAGCCGGAAGCCCATCTGGCGAAGCTCCTCCATCGCGTCGGAGAGGTTCTTCACCCGCAGATAGGGCTGACGCTCGAGCGCGCCGGAGGCGGTTTTCGCGAGTGCGCCGGTCTCGGGCGCGGAATGGCGATGCGGCGCGATCACGGCGGCCGCGCCGAACACCTCGGCCGAGCGCAGGATGGCGCCGACGTTATGCGGATCGGTGACGCGGTCGAGCAGCACCACACGGCGCGCCCCGAAGCAGACATCCTTCAGCGCGCCCCAATCGAGCGGCTTCACCTCGAGCGCCGCGCCCTGATGGACGGAGTCGGTCGAGATCGGTACGAACTTGTCGAACTTGCGGACATCGACGATCTCGGGCTCCATGCCCGACGCCTCGATCGCCTCGGCCAGTTTGTCGGCGGCGTTCTTCGAACAGACCAACCGTAGACGCTCGCGCATCGGGTTCTGCAGTGCATCGCGCACCGCATGCAGGCCGAAGAGCCACACGGTCTCGGCGGCCGCAGCGCGCTTGGCGCGTTCCTTATCGATCACCCAGGCTGGCTTTTTCATCGCGGGTCTCCTTTGGTCCCTACCTGCGCGGAATGACCTCGTTTGGCAAGCTCTGATCCGGAGCGCGATTTTTCGGCAAACTCTCTCTTGACGCCCCCCGCCCCCTTTTGTATCTCCCGCCCAGCGTCGGGTGACGTGCTGCAAGGTGCGGCAGCGGACTGTAACTCCGCCGGGGCGACCCACGCCTGGTTCGATTCCAGGGTCACCCACCACTTCCCCCTTTCAGGAACTGGTGACACGCGGCTCCCACGGGGGCCGCTGTGTTGAATAACGCCCATTCGTTGCGCCGTTTATTGCAGCACCGCCTTGCGGCTGAACCGTGCTTCTTCCGAACTGCCATCGTCATAGATCAGCTTCACCCGTACCTCGGAGACCGAGCCCTGCGGCTGGCTGACATAGACATTGTCGCCCGAGATCGCGTTGGGCTGGGCTGCGCCCTCGTGGCATTTCTCCATCTTGAACGATTTGGTGGGCGGCGCACCATTGAAACCGTAGCGAATCTCGCTCAGCCCGCAGCGCCACGCCAGAAGATGGGTGAAGTAGACCAGATCCTTGCCACCGTATTCCCGGATCGCGACCCAGGAGTCGCGGGTCATGCCGAGAATCGGGCGCACTTCGGCAGCGGTGGTAAAATTCTGCGCGTTCGCGGGGCCGCTCAATGCGACACCACACAGCGCCAACGCGGCTAACTTGCTTATCCGTATCACCTTTTACCCCTGAACTTTCTCGCTATACTGCGCTCAAATCCTCCGACAGGCGGCAGTATGGCGGCGAACGACCGGACTTCACAACCCTACAACATCTTCTGTGTTGCACAGGCGGGACGGCTGGAATTCGAAGCGATTCTGTTCGTATTGAGTTTCCGCGCCGCCAATCCGGACTTCGCTGGGCGCTTGCTGATCGCCGAGCCGCAACCCGGTCCGCGCTGGTCCGAGGAGACGCGGATCTCCGGTCCGGTCCGGGCGCTGCTCGAAGAGGTCGGCGCCGAGATCGCGCCCTTCGAGTCGAAGGTCTTCGGCCAGACCTACCCCCATGGCAACAAGATCGAGGCGCTCGCCGCCCTGCCCGCGGGGATGCCCTTCGTATTCTTCGACACCGATACGGTTTTTACCGGGCCGCTGTCGCAGGTCGGTTTCGACTTCGACCGTCCATCAGCCTCGATGCGCCGCACCGGCACCTGGCCCGAGCCGCCGCTTTACGGTCCGGGCTATACCGGCATCTGGAAGTCGCTCTACGACAAATTCGGGCTGGACGGGTTCGAGGAGACGCTCGATCTGAGCCAGCCGGACGAATACTGGCGGCGCTACATGTATTTCAACGCAGGCTGGTTCTTCGGTCCCGACCCGGCGGAGTTCGGCGACCGTTTCCTGCGCTACGCCCGCGACATCCGCGACGAGACGCCGGATGAGCTGGCCTGCCAATCGCTCGATCCGTGGCTCGATCAGGTTGCGCTGCCGCTGGTGATCCATTCCTTCGGCGGCGGGCGCCCGGGACCCGAGCTCGATGGGCTCGACGGCGATGTCAGCTGTCATTACCGCGCGCTGCCATTGATGTACGCGCGCGAGAGCGACACCGTGATCGCGACCGTCGAAGAGCTGACGTCCCCGAACAGGGTCAAGAAAGTGCTGAAGGCTTACGAGCCTGCCAAGAAGCTGATTTATCAAGGTAAGGGCCGGAAGCTGCGCGGGATCATCGCGGAGGAAGGCATGCCACGGCATGAGAAGGCGCTGCGTAACCGGATCAAGCGCGCGAAGCTCTGGATGCGCTGAGCCGCGCGGTCCTTCTCTGGCCTCTTATCACCGAAAACGAATGTGTTTGTCGGCCTCTCCCGGTGCCGCTAACGTCTCGGCAAGAAAAGAGGAGCCCCGATATGTCCGACTACGCATTCGACACCCTGCAAATCCACGCCGCGGCCGATCCCGATCCCGCGACGGGCGCGGTTCAGGTGCCGATCTACCAGACCACATCCTACGCCTTCAAAGACGCCGACCACGCGGCGCGCCTGTTCAATCTCGAGGAAGTCGGCTTCATCTATTCGCGCCTGACCAACCCGACGGTGATGAAGCTGGCCGAACGTGTCGCGGCCCTTGAAGGCGCGGCAGGCGGCGTGACCTGTTCCTCGGGTCATGCGGCGCAGATCATGGCGCTCTTCCCGCTGATGGGGCCGGGGCTGAACATCGTGGCCTCGACGCGGCTCTATGGCGGCTCGATCACCCAGTTCAGCCACACGATCAAGCGCTTCGGCTGGTCCTGCACCTTCGTCGATTTCGACGATCTCGACGCGTTGGAAGCGGCTGTGGACGAGAACACCCGCGCGATCTTCTGCGAGTCGATCTCGAATCCGGGCGGCTACATCACCGACCTTCCGGCGGTGGCGAAACTGGCCGACAAGGTCGGCCTGCCGCTGATCGTCGACAACACGCTGGCCACCCCCTACCTGTGCCGCCCGATCGAACATGGCGCGACCCTCGTCGTTCACTCGCTGACGAAATACATGACCGGCAACGGCACCGTCACCGGCGGCTGCGTCGTCGATAGCGGCAAGTTCGACTGGTCCGCCTCGGGCAAGTTCCCGTCGCTGAGCGAACCCGAGCCTGCCTATCACGGGCTGAAATTCCACGAGGCGCTGGGGCCCATGGCCTTCACCTTCCACTCGATCGCGGTCGGGCTGCGTGATCTCGGCATGACGATGAACCCGCAAGGCGCGCATTACACGCTGATGGGGATCGAGACGCTGAGCCTGCGGATGGACAAGCACAACGCCAACGCCAAAGCGATTGCCGAATGGCTCGAAAAGGACCCGCGCATCGATTACGTCACCTATGCGGGGCTGGAGAGCTCGCCGTGGCATGAGCGTATGAAGACCGTCTCGCCGAAGGGCGCGGGCGGGCTGTTCACCGTCGCGGTCAAAGGCGGCTACGACGCCTGCGTGAAGCTGGTGAACAATCTCAAGCTGTTCAGCCACGTCGCCAACCTTGGCGATGCGCGCTCGCTGATCATCCACTCGGCTTCAACCACGCACCGCCAGCTGACCGAAGCGCAGCAGATCGCCGCAGGGGCCGCGCCGAACGTGGTGCGCCTGTCGATCGGGATCGAGAATGCGGACGACCTTATCGCCGATCTCGATCAGGCGCTGAGCGCCGCAACCAGCTGATAACACAGACGGCGCGCCGCAATGTCGGCGCGCCATCAATGACCGCGGATTGCATTTCCGACATTTCTTGCTTCGCTCCCCGCGTCTGCGCCGTTGAAACGGTGGAAAACCGGCAAATGCCCGCTCCGTCCCCGTCGCGGCGCTTTTCAGAAGATCGAATCTCCTTTACCAAGATGTGAACACTTGGACCGGACCGCCCCGAGGCGCGCGCAGCACCCATGAAACCCGATTTTGCATTGATCCTCTCGCATGATGGCATCGCTCTGGTGCACCGCGCGAAAGAGGGCTGGACGCTTCTGGGCGAGGCCGCGCTCGAAGGGGACGACCCGATGGCCGAGGTCGCGGCCCTGCGCGACAAGGCCCGGGCGCAGGCTCCGCGCGGCTTCACTTCGAAGCTCGTGCTGCCGGATACGCAGATTCTCTATACCGCGATCTACGCGCCCGGTCCCAGCCCGGCGCAGCGCAAGAAACAGATCGAAGCGGCGCTGGAAGGCATGACGCCCTACCCCGTCAGCGAGCTAGTCTATGATTTCGCGGGCCCCGGCCAGACCGTGCAGGTCGCCGTGATCGCACGCGAGACATTGAAGGAAGCCGAGAGTTTCGCGCAGGAGAACGGCTTCAATCCGGTCAGCTTCGTGGCCGCCCCCGAACCCGGCGACTTCCCCGGCGAGCCGCAATTCGGCCTGACCTCTTCGGTCGCGCAGTACATTCCCGAAGGTGCGCATGTCGAGCCCGACAAATCCGCGCTGATCGTGGCTGTCGATCTGTCCGAGGAGGCAAGCGAGACGCCGGCGGAGGCCGTTCCGTCAGAAGCCACGGAGACGGAGGCCACCGAGGTGGAAACCGCCGCTGCGCAGAGCGAGATGGCGGAGCTCTCCGACGACAGCGCAGTCTCGGAAACCGAACTGGCAGAATTGAGCGCGCTGGATCAGCCGGCGAGAGCGGAGGCCACGGCGGAAGAGGCTGATCTCACGCTGCCGGACGAGCCGGGCGAATTCTCCGAGTTGCTCGATGCGACGAGAGCCGAGCCCGACGCGCAGCAAGGCGCGCCGAGCGAGGACACGCCCGCTGCGGCAAGCCCCGCCGCCAAGGCCGCCGAAGCGGTGGCGGCTGGCGAAGTCGCACCCGAGGAAACCGAGGCTGCGGATGCGGTCGAATTTGCCGAGGGCGAGCCGGATGGCGCCTCCGACGACGCGGAGGCGGACAGTGCCGAGGAAACCTCGGACGCAGCCCTCGCCGCTGCTGGCCTTGCGGCCGCACCGGCCTTGCCAACCGCCGCGGAGGCCGATGCCAAACCTGAGGATGCGGCGCACGACGCGGAGAGCGACCAATCCGAGGCTCTCGAAAGCGACCAGGACGACGACGATCTGCCGAAATCCGACGCCAGCGTTATCGCCGCCGCCTTCGCTTCGCGCCGCGACCACGCGGCGACGGTGACCGTGAACGACACGCCACCGCGGCTCGGCGGGGCCACGCGGCTCAGCCCGATGCCCGATCGCAGCAAGATCGCATCGGGCGACGCCAAGATCACCGCGCCCACGCTCGATTTCGACGAGCCCGATCCGCGTTTCACGCCGAAAGAACCGCAGAAAACCGGGGCGAAAGCGGGCAAGGCTACAGCCCCCTCGGCGCGCACGGGGATCGGCGGGACGACCGCGCTCGGCGCGAAATCCGCGACCTCGTTGCTGCGCGAGGAGGCGAAGGACGGGCCGGATGCGAGCACCGCCACCCCGGCCCCGATCGTCGAGCGTACGAGCGACAAGACTGTTTTCGGCGGCACCAAGCGGCCGACGACGGGCGGCAAGCCGCGCCATCTCGGGCTGATGCTCACCGGCGCGCTGGTGCTGGTACTGGCGATCATCGCGCTCTGGACCACACTGCTGGACGATCCCGCACCGGTCGATGCGCCGGTCGACGCCATCGCCGAAGCGCCCGCCCCGGCTGCGGGTGACGCGCCAGAGCAGACCGCCCTTGCCCCGGCCACTCCTGACGTGGCGGCCCCCGAGGCAACGCAATCCGACGCTCAGGCTCAGGCCAACCAACCCGCTCCTCAAGACGAGCAAGTCGCGGCGCTCGCCCCGGCTGATGCGCAACCCGCCCCGTCGGAACAAAGCGACGCGGTCACCACGGCAGCGCCCGCCACCGCCGCGCCAGCGCAGGATCAGGCGCCCACGCAGAGCGGCGCCGACGCACAGCCCTCTGACACGCAGCCTGCCGATACGGCTGCGGCAGAGCCGCCCGCCGACGCACAGGCGACCGCTTCGGACATCACGGCGTCCGACACGGGCGACACCGCCCCCGACACCATGCCCAATTCGCAGGCAGAGACTCCGGACGCCACGGCCGACACGCAAACAGACGTTGCGGCAAACGACACGACCGCCAGCGAAACCGCACAAAGCGACGCGACCGAAGCTCCCGCAACCGAGGCGCAGACCGCGTTGCCTGCGACGCCGCCCGCAGAGCTTCCCGCCTTCACCGCGACGCCGCTCGCCCCGCCGAGCGCCGATACGCTGCAGAGCGACACGCAGCCCCCAGACACCCCGCCTGTCACGCCGACGGAGGACGGAGTGGAAATGCCGGGCGGCTTCACGCTTTACGCGGGCGCGCCCGCCGTCACGCCGGGCCCCCGCCCCGAAGCCGTCGCGCAGGCCTATGCCGCGACCCAGCCGATCACGCCGGAAGGCACGCTCGGCGCGATCCCGTCGCTGTCGGGCTTCCGCCCCGCGGACAAGCCCGCCGACCTCACCGGCGCAACCGCAGCGCCAAATGAGACCGATCCCGCCACGCAGGCTGATCCGAACGATCAAGGCGCGCTCGACCCGGCACTTCAGCCCAATCCCGAACTCCAGACGACGCGCCCGACGGCTCGCCCCGACGCGGTGACCAAGCTCGCCACAACGCAGGCGCCCGCCTCGGAATCCGCAGCGGTCGCGAACCCTGAACTCGCGGCACTGCGGCCACCGCGCCGTCCGGCATCGATCCAGGAGTCGGTCGCCGCCGCCGTGCAGGCGCAAGATGAAGCCGTCGCCGAGAACGCCGATCCCTTCGCCGGCGCGACCGCTCTGGCGGTGGCGCGCTCCGCCGTCCCGCCGACGAAACCGCGTAACTTCTCGCGTTCCGTCGAGAACGCCCTTGCCGCTGCGATCGCCGCCGAGCCCGCGCAAACGGTCGCCGCCGCTGCCGCGCGCGCCCCGGTCGCCACGCCCGTGCCCGACCCGCGGCCCGCCGATCTCGACGAGCCGGAACCCACTGCCGCGCCGACGCGCCTGCCGACCTCTGCCTCCGTCGCCAGACAAGCGACCGAGAAGAACGTCATCAACCTGCGCAAGATCAACCTGATCGGGCTTTACGGCTCCTCGTCGAACCGCCGCGCCCTCGTGCGGCTCTCGAACGGGCGCTTCGTCAAAGTGGGGGTGGGCGACCGGCTGGATGGCGGGCGGGTGACGCAGATCGGCTCCAATGCGCTGACCTATAAGAAAGGGTCGCGCAGCCTGACGCTGAAGCTGCTGCAAGAGGGCTAAACGCGCGCGGCGTAATCATTCGCGACCTTGAACCCTTGCGCACGGTCTGCGCTGGATTACGCTGGGACGTAGACGCGTCGCGCCCCTCCCCCTCCCGCGCACCGCCCAAGGAAACAAGCCGCCGATGGAAAGCTTTCTCTTTCAAGCCACGTTGTACCTGCTCGCGATGGTGATCGCAGTGCCGCTGGCCACCCGTGCCGGCCTTGGCTCTGTGCTGGGCTACCTGATCGCGGGCATCCTGATCGGCCCGGTCACGGGGCTCTCCGGCGCCGAGATGACCGACCTGCAGCATTTCGCCGAGTTCGGCGTGGTGATGATGCTGTTCCTGATCGGACTGGAGCTGGAGCCGCGTGCGCTATGGGCGATGCGCGACAAGCTGATCGGTCTCGGCGGGTTGCAGGTGCTGGTCACGATGATCCTCGTCACCGCGATCGTGATGGCGATGGGCGAGGATTTCCGCGTCTCGCTCGCGATCGGGATGACGCTGTCACTGTCCTCGACGGCTATCGTGTTGCAGACTCTCAACGAGAAGCGACTGATGCAGACGGCGGGCGGGCGGTCCTCCTTCGCGGTGCTGCTGACGCAGGATATCGCGGTAATCCCGATGCTGGCGCTGATGCCGCTTCTGGCCCTGCCCGGCGCGCGGGCGGTGGCCAAGGCTGGGCACGGCGATCACGTCGTGGCGCGCGTGATCGACTCGTTGCCCGCCTGGGGCGTCACGGTGATCACGCTGGCCGCGGTCGCCTTCACCGTGCTGATCGGGCATTACCTAGTGCGCCCGCTGTTCCGGTTCGTGCAAGGCGCAAGGCTGCGCGAGGTGAACACGGCGATGGCGCTGCTGATCGTGGTGGGCATCGCGAGCCTGATGAACCTCGTGGGTCTCTCGCCCGCGCTCGGGACTTTCCTCGCCGGGGTCGTGCTGGCCGACAGCGAGTTCAAACACGAGATGGAATCCGATATCGAGCCCTTCAAGGGCCTGCTGATGGGCCTGTTCTTCATCACCGTGGGCGCGGGCATCAATTTCGACGTCATCACCGCGCAGCCCGCGAATATCTTCGCGCTGGTCTTCCTGCTGGTCGCGCTGAAATCGGCCGTGCTTTACGGGCTGTCGGTGCTGTTCAAGATCCGCGGGCCGGATCGTTCGCTATTCACGCTGAGTCTCGCGCAGGCCGGCGAATTCGGCTTCGTGCTGGTCTCCTTCGCGGTCGGCCAACGGATTTTGCCGAATGCCTTGGCCGAGAAGCTTCTGGTGGTGATCGCGCTGTCGATGCTCATCACGCCCTTGCTGTTCATCCTGCACGAGCAGATCGGCCTCAGGCTGCGCAAGCCGCCGGGCCCCGACCCGGACGCGATCGACGAGCAGCAGCCGATCATCATCGCAGGCGTGGGCCGTTTCGGGCAGGTGGTGAACCGTCTGGTGACGATGTCCGGCATGCGCACGACCGTTCTGGACGCCGATCTCAAGACGATCCAGCTGATGCGAACCTTCGGCTTCAAGGGCTATTTCGGGGATCCGACGCGCCCCGACCTGCTCGCCGCGGCCGGCATCAATCAGGCGCGGGTGCTGGTCGCAGCGCTCGACGGGCGCGAACAGACCACGAAGCTCGTGGCCTATGCGCGCCGCATCCGGCCCGACCTTCACATTGTCGCCCGCGCGCGCGACCGGACGCATGTGTTCGATCTGTATCGAGCCGGCGCGAATGACATCGTGCGCGAGATGTTCGACAGCTCCCTGCGCGCCGGGCGGTATGTGCTCGAGAACGCAGGACTGTCGGCCTTCGAAGCCTCGGAGCTGGAGAAACTGTTCTTCAAGCTCGACCGGGCCGCCGTGCGCGACCTGGCGCAGGTCTGGAAGCCGGGCGTGCCGGTCGAACAGAACGCCGAGTACATCGCGCGCACGAAGGAGCTCAACGCAGAGCTGGAAGCCGCAATGATGGAGCAGTTCCGCCGCCGCGGCGAGCGCGACGAAAGCGATCGCGAGGCCCCGGGCAACGAAAAGACCGGGCCGGAAGCGTGATCGCGGGCAACGGCTCCCCTGCCCTTCGCCCATGAAAAAACGCGAGGCTCGCAAGCCTCGCGTTGGAAAAGTTCCGCGTGTGCGCGATCAGGCGGCGCGGCCGACCAGAACCTCGTCAACGGTTTTCGCGGCACGCTCTTCGTCGGTGCCCGAAACGGCGGCCACTTCGCGGGTCAGACGCTCGAGCGCGGCTTCATAAAGCTGGCGCTCCGAGTAGGACTGCTCGCGCTGATCGTCGCTGCGGTGCAGGTCGCGCACCACTTCAGCGATCGCGAGCAGGTCGCCCGAATTGATTTTCTGTTCGTATTCCTGCGCACGGCGCGACCACATCGCCCGCTTGACCTTGGCCTTACCCTTGAGGGTCTCGAGGGCCTTGGTCACCATGTCGGGCGAAGACAGGCTGCGCATCCCGACTTCGGTCGCCTTGTGCGTCGGCACGCGGAGGGTCATCTTGTCCTTCTCGAAGGAGATCACGAAAAGTTCGAGCTTGAGCCCGGCGATTTCCTGTTCTTCGATGGACATGATCTTCCCTACGCCATGCGCCGGGTAGACGACGAAATCGTTGGGGCGGAATTCGGTCTTCTTGGTTTTGGTCATGCGGTTCGTTTCCTTGCAGCCGGTCACGAACCCCGGTATCCAGCGAGCATACGACGCCCACGGGGCTCTCTAGCTCCGCGTTCGTCAGTCAGTCACGAGATCTCTTTTGCGGGCGAGCGGGCGACGCAAAAGGTGGGGTCGAACTCATTTGTGACAGTAATATAGCAAGAATCGCATGAATTTCAAAGCGCGTAACTGTCGCGCATATGTAATATGATGCGTTTTCAACGAGTTACGCAGGGGATTTTGACAAAATGCCGCAGCGTAAACCGCCCCAATTCCCAGAGAATCGGGAAAAATTGGTCAGAATCACCGACCCGTCAGTCGCCTTCGCCAGGCGCCTCGGAGAAATACTTCTCCAACTTGCCACTCTCGCCGTCGTATTTCTCGGCTTCCGGCATCGGATCTTTCTTCTGGGTGATCACCGGCCAGAGCTCGGAATACTTCCGGTTTAGTTCGACCCAGGATTCCATTCCCGGCTCGGTATCCGGACGGATCGCATCGGCGGGGCATTCGGGCTCGCAGACACCACAATCGATGCATTCGTCGGGATGGATCACCAACGTGTTCTCCCCCTCGTAGAAGCAATCCACCGGGCAGACCTCGACGCAGTCGGTATATTTGCAGTTGATGCAGTTATCGATGACGACGTAGGTCATTGGTGAAACCCCGATTGAACAGCTTCCTGCCCCGTCCTAGCGGGGGATGAACCCTCTTTCAAGAGAGAGGCCCGGCTTTTCGCTGCGGCATTGCGCACAGCCTATCCCTCCGGTTCGAGCAAGGTGTAAAGCGTCTGAGCCTCGACCGCGGGGCCGCGCCGTGTGCCGCATTCCAGTACCCGCAGCACACAGATTCGTGCGTCTTCGCCCTTGCCGAGCCGCAAGGTCAGCACATCGCCCGGGCCGATCGCCCGACCGGGCTTGTCGATGCGCTGACCGTTGACGCGCGCCTTGCCACCCTGCACCAGCTCCTGCGCGAGGCCGCGGGACTTGCAGAACCGCGCCTGCCAGAGCCATTTGTCGATGCGGATGCGCTCGGGCGCGTCAGCCATGGCGGGACGTTACTTCTTGTCCTTGAGGGCTGCCAGAACCGCGAAGGGGTTGTCCGGATCAACCGGCTTGTCCTTCTTGGGCGGACGAGCCTCGAAGTTGCGCGCGCCTTGCGGCTTGCCACCCTTCTTGCCTTTGCCGTCGCGCTTGCCATGCGGCTTGCCGCCGCCCTTGCGCTCGCCACGTTCGCCACCGGGCTTGCCACCCTGCCCCTGATCGCGACGCGGCGGACGGTTGCCGCGCGGACGCGGCGCCCAGGTGAAGGTGTAGAAGACCTCGACCTCGTCGCTGGTCACGTCATCGGCTGCCACCATGTCGCCGCCGGCCTCGGCCGCAGCCTCCGCCTCGGGATGGGTCTCGGCAGGCTGCTCGCCGCCGCCGGCCTCGGCTTTCGCCTCGTCGGCCTGCTCGGTCTTGAGGGCCTCGGCACCGGCTTGCTCTTCGGCCTTCTCGAGATCGGCGGCTTTCACCTTCGCGCGCTCGCCTTTCTCGGCCTTGTAGCCCAGACCGCCCATCAGATCGGCGAACTGATCCAGCGTCATGCCGGTAATCGAGAGCATGTCCGGATTGGCTTCGAACCCGCCGCGGCTATCCTGCGTGCGCAGCAGATCGGCGAGACGTTCGAGCATGTCGATGCGGATCGCCCGCGCGCCGGCGGGGCGGTAGCCCGACAGGCGATAGGTCTCGGCATCGAACGCATCGATATTCGGGATCGTCACGAGGCCCGGAGGCGGGCTTTCGGGGAATTCATCCGCGCCCGACCAGAGCGAGGCCAGCACGAGGCGCAGACGCGTCGGCGCGGGCTTGAGAAGCGCGGGCATGAAGATCGTGTATTGGCCGAAGCGCACGCCGTGCTTGCGCAGAGAACCGCGCGCGTCCTGATCGAGATCCTTCACCTCGGCGGCGACCTGCTCGCGCGGGATGATACCCAGCGATTCCACCATGCGGAACGCGAAGCCACGGGCGAGACCCGTCAGCTCTTCGTCGCGGCTCATCGCCAGAAGCGGCTCGAACAGGGCGGCAACCTTGCGGTCGATGAAATGCTGTAGACGGCGCGTAACCTTCTCGGCCACATCCGCGCCTGCCTCGTCGTCGACGAAAGCCTGCACGGTCGGCTTCAGGACATCGGGCCCCTTTACCAGCTTGCCGACAGCGGTGTCGCCCCACATCAGGCCGCCCTGCTCGGTAAAATCCATCTCCGTATCGGGCGCATTGTAGAAGCGGTCCGCGCGCAGATTGAACTCGGGCGCGAGCGCCTCATACGCCGCGCGGGCAAGCATCTTCGCCTCGTCTGGCGAGCCGGTCTCGTCCTGCTTGAACCGGAATCCTTCCAGACGGCCCGCGAATTCGCCTTCCACCGTCACTTCGCCCTTGTCGTTCACCTCGGCCACGAGGGTCTCCTTCTGCTTGAGCCGGCGCATCAACACAGAGGTGCGCCGGTCCACAAATCTTTGCGTCAGCGCGCCATGAAGCGCGTCCGACAGGCGGTCTTCTACAGCGCGGGTCGCCTCGCGCCAATGGCTTTCATCATCGACCCACCCTTTGCGTTGCGCAACATAGGTCCATGTGCGGATGAAGGCGAGACGACGCGAGAGCGTGTCGATATCGCCGCCCGTCCTGTCGATACGCTCGATCTGGCGCGCGAGCCAGTCCGAGGGCACGCCCTTGCCCGATTGCAGGAACTCGAAGATGCGCGCCAGAAGCGTTGCATGTTCGGCCTCGGAAATCGAACGAAAATCGGGGATTCGACAGACATCCCAGAGAAGCTGCACGTCCTTTGGACTGGTGACGCGGTCGCGGATCGCCGGATCCTCGGCCAGCACCTTGAGCGCGCGCGCATCGTCGGCCTCGCGTCCCTTGGTCAGCCATTCGCCGCCATCGCGTTCGGCGGGCCGCGCGTCGAGCGATTGGATCAGCCGGTCCACGGTACCGAATTCGAGCCGCGCGTTGCGCCATTGCAGCCTCTGCAGCAGCGCGAAACGGTGGTTCTCGACCGCCTCGATCACCTCGGGCTGCAGCGGCCGCGCCTCGCCGGTCACCCCGAAAGTGCCATCGGTGGTGTGGCGCCCGGCGCGACCTGCGATCTGCGCAAGTTCATGCGGGAAAAGCGGACGCATCCGCCGCCCGTCGAATTTCGACGTGGCCGAAAACGCGACATGGTCGATATCGAGGTTGAGCCCCATCCCGATCGCATCGGTGGCGACCAGATAGTCGACGTCGCCATTTTGATACATCGCGACCTGCGCGTTGCGGGTGCGGGGCGAGAGCGCCCCCATCACCACCGCGCAGCCGCCCTTCTGGCGGCGGATCAGTTCCGCGATCGCGTAGGTATTCTCGACCGAAAACCCCACGATGGCCGAGCGCGGCTTCATCCGGGAGATTTTCTTCGAACCGGAATAGGTCAGCTCGGAAAACCGCTCGCGCTTGGTGAACTGCACCTTTGGCACCAGCGCCGCGATCGCCCCGCGCATCGTCTCGGAGCCGAGGAACAGCGTCTCGTGCAGCCCGCGCGCATGCAGCAGCCGATCGGTGAAGACATGGCCCCGCTCGGGATCGCCACATAGCTGGATTTCGTCGATGGCAAGGAAATCAGCGCCGATCCCCGTCGGCATCGCCTCGACCGTGCAGACCCAATATTGCGTCCGCTCGGGCACGATACGTTCTTCGCCGGTGACCAGCGCCACGACCGAGGGGCCGCGCTGCGCGACGATCCGGTCATAGACCTCGCGCGCCAAGAGCCGCAGCGGCAGTCCGATGACGCCGGTCCGATGCGCCAGCATCCTCTCGATTGCGTAATGGGTTTTGCCGGTATTGGTCGGCCCCAGAACGGCCGTGATCCGCCCGCCTTGCATCGCAGCTCCGTTCCAGCTCTCAGAGAGCCGTGCCCTGATGCGCCTCGTCGAGGCGCGCAATGGCGTCTTTCACATCCTGTTGATGCGGATTCAAGGCAAAAGACTTCTTATAGGCCTCAAGCGCGCGCTTGTCGTCGCCCATCTCCTCGAGGATCGCCCCCAGACCTGCAAGCGCGCCCCAATGTCGCGGCTCCAGCTTCAGGGTACGCGCGATATCCGCCGCCGACGGGCCATAGAGCCCGGCCATGAAATAGGCGGTCGCCCGCCCGTTCCAGCCAGCGGCGAAATCGGGCGCGTGATCGGTGAGCGCCGTGAAATGCTCGATCGCGGCCTCGGTATCGCCGGCGTCCAGCGCCTCTTCGCCGCGCTTCAGGAGCAGGTCCATCGCCGCAGATCCCGACCGCGACCACGCCCTGCGGATGTCCGCCTCGGCGCGCGACCAGCCCGGATCGTTGGGATCAGCCAACTCTTTGAAATACGGGTCCAGACCTGCGGTTTCGGCGCTGGCGGGGAATGCCGCCATTGTTCCCAGCATCGCCGAAAAGCAAAATGCCGTGACGACACATTTGTATCTGTCAAATCGCTGCCACATAAATCATGACTGTAATGCAATTGCCGGAGAATGCGAGAGCCCGGCCATCAAAATTGGAGGACGCGATGAGCGAGGTTATCGACAAGGCCGTTGAGGCGCTGCGGGCGAAACTGCCCGATGGGTTTTCTTCGACTGCAAAATTCGTGATCGAAGGCGAAGGCTCGATCATTGCCGACGAGAACGGCGTGCGTGAAGGCGACGACGACGCGGAAGTCGTTCTGACCGCCGATCGCGAGACCTTCGAAGGCATGCTCAACGGCGACGTGAACCCGACCGCGGCCTTCATGTCCGGCAAACTTTCGGTCGACGGCTCGATGGGCCTCGCCATGCAGCTGGGTGCGGCTCTGGCCTGATGGAACGCGCCCCGATTTTCGAAGAGATCGCGCGCGGCCCCGAGGGCGGCGCTGCCTATTGGCTGACGGCGGAAGATGGGGTGCGGATACGCTTCGCACATTGGCCAGCACCGCCCCAACCACGCGGCACGGTCTTTCTGGGATGCGGGCGCACCGAATATGTCGAAAAATACGGCCCTGCGGCCGCGGAATTCGCGGCCCGGGGCTATGCCATGCTCGCCATCGACTGGCGCGGGCAAGGCCTGGCCGACCGGCTTCTGCCCGACGCACCCGAGAAGGGCCATGTCGGCGGCTTGCAGGATTACCAGTGGGATCTGCATGCGGTGATCGACGCTGCGGACGAGCTCGGTCTGCCGCAACCCTATTACATCGTGGGCCATTCGATGGGCGGCGCAATCGCGCTGCGCGCGGTGATGCATGAACACCATCGCTTCAGCGCGGTGGCTTTCTCCGCGCCGATGTGGGGGATCGCCACCTCGCCGCTGCTGCACCCGTTCCGCATCGTGCTGGCAAACCTTCTGGGCGACGGCTTCCTCGCGAACAACTATCCGCCCGGCATGAACGGCACCACCTATGTCTACCGCGACAGTTTCGAGGCGAACCGCCTGACCCGCGATCCCGGGATGTGGGCCTGGCTGCTCGAGCAGGCCGCGAAGCGCCCCGAACTGACGTTGGCCGGCCCGACGATCCACTGGGTCGCCGAGAGCCTGCTGGAATGCGAGGCGCTAGCGGCCCTGCCCTCCCCCGACATGCCCTGCTATTGCGGCCTGGGCGGGGCGGAGAAGATCGTTCACACGCCCTCGGTCCATGACCGGATGGGGCGTTGGCCGAAGGGCACGCTGGACGTGATCCCCGACGCCGAGCACGAATTGATGATGGAAATCCCCGCAACGCGGAAACGTTTCTACGACGGCTGCACCGCGCTGTTCGACGCGGCGGGCGGGCTGGACGCCCGCGACCCGGTCAAAGCTGAATCTGCGTGAAGCTGTCGCGCAGCGCGTTCGACCAGGCTTCCGACATTTCCGCGAAATCATTGTCGCCCGCCTCGATGCGGCGCTGGCTGGAGATCCGGCACTCGTCCTTCTTGATCACCGCCAGATCGAGCGGCATCCCCACCGAGAGGTTCGAGCGCAGCGTCGAATCCATCGAAAGGAGTACCGCCTTCTGCGCATCGATCAGGTTGGTGTCCGGACGGACCACGCGATCGAGGATCGGCTTGCCGTATTTATGCTCGCCGATCTGCAGGAAGGGCGTGTCCTCGGTGGCTTCGATGAAGTTGCCCTCCGGGTAGATCAGGAACATCCGCATCTCACCGCCCGCGCGCTGGCCCGCGACGATCATCGAGGCCGAGGTCGAAACCCGCTCGGCATCCATCCGGCTGGTGATGTCCTTGCGCACGCCCGCCATCGTGTTGCCGATGATCTCGGCCACTTTCAGCATCGTCGGCGCTTCCATGATCGAGCTGTCGCCCGTCGCGTCGCTCGCATCCGCTGCCTCGCGCAACCGCGCCAGCGTCGTTTGCGTGACCGAGAGCGAGCCCGCGGTCATGATCGCGATCACCCGTTCGCCCGGCTCTTCGAAGGTGAACATCTTGCGATAGGTCGCGATGTTGTCGAGCCCGCCATTCGTCCGCGTGTCCGACAGCAGCACCATCCCCTCGTTCAGCAAGAGGCCTACGCAATAGGTCATGTTCGTTCCCTGATCCCTGACAAGCGCGCAATCTATTGCTGGACTTGGTCCAAGGCAACTGTGACGTGCAGTCGCTCCTCGCCCGAGCCTTGGGTGATGCCACGGATCGGCGCGGCTTCGCGCGCATCGAGCCCGGAGCCGAGGCGGATATAGCGCTCGTCCGGGCAGCATTTGTTCGCCGGGTCGAAGCCGATCCAGCCGATGCCCGCGATCCATATTTCGGCCCAGGCATGGGCGGCCTCGTGCGGGGTGCCATCATCGGCCGCGAACAGGTAGCCCGAAACATAGCGCGCAGGCAGATCGGCACAGCGGGCTACCGCGACCAGCGCATGGGCATGGTCCTGACAGACCCCCTCGCCCTGCGCCAGCGCCTCGGCGGCTGTGGTGTGCGAATGGGTGGCGCCCGGCTTGTAGGCGATCGCTTCGGAGATCGCGGCACTGAGGCGATGCGCCCGATCGAGATTTTCCGTGGCCCCTGCAACGGCCTCTTCGGCCAGCGCCGCCAGACTGTCGTCGATCCATGTCGCGACGGTCTCGCGCAAGTACGCCATCGGATGCACCAGCTCGCGGTGACCGCGCAGCACGCCCGAGGTATCGAAAGTTTCGACCTGCCCCGTCACGGTGATCGCGACCGCGTCGACCGGTGGGCGGATCGACCAGCCCTCGATACGGTCACCGGCGCCGTCGCGGAACGACCCGCCCCGGAGACCGCCTTCGACCGAGACGTCCCATTCGATGACGCGCTGGCCCTCGAAGCGCGAGGGGAACATGCGCAGCGACTGCACCGCGGCCCCCATCGGCGCGTCGTAATCATAGGTGGTGACATGGTTGACGGTGAGGATCATCGCGCATCTCCCGACAGGTAGGTTTGCTGAACGAGCGCGGTAAGCTGCCCGATCTCGCCGATGAAACGGGTGAGGAACTCGTGCAGGCCTTCCTCGATAATTTCGGCGACTTGAGTCTGGTTCAGCTCGGTCATCAGCGCCTTGGCCCGCATCTGCGGCAGGCCGGTGCCCGGCTCGACCTCGTAGAAGCTTTCGAGATTGTCGAGGTGGTGCATCGCCTTGCGCGTCGCCGATATCAGCGAGCGCGGGCTGGCCGGGTTGAGGATCAGGAAATGCATGATCTTCGACGCCGTCAGCTCGCCGCCATAGGCCCAGTGGAAGGCGCGATAGGATTGCAGCGCGCGCAGCAGCACCTGCCACTGGTAATTGTCGAGGCCAGAGCCCACCATCTCCACCGAGGGCAGGAGCACGAAATATTTCACGTCGATCAGACGCGCGGTGTTGTCGGCCCGCTCCAGCGCATAGCCGAGGTTCATGAAGAAGAACCCGTCATTGCGCAGCATCGTTCCGTCCATCGCCCCACGCAGCAGCGCCGATTGCCGGGCCACCCATTCGCACAGCTCTGTAATCTCCCATTCAGAGCGCGGCTGACGCTCGATCTGGCGGATCTCCTGGAACGCGGTATTGAGCGTATCCCAGACCTGACCGGTGATCGCCGTACGCACGATGCGCGCGTTCTCCCGTGCACGCTCGACGCAGGATATCACCGAGGACGGGTTGTCGCGATCAAAGAACAGGTAGCTCTCGATGTTGCGCTGCACCGGGTCGCCGTATTTCTCGGAGAAGCCATCGGCAGTGCCCGAGGCTTGCAGCAGGCTCTCCCATTCGGAACGGTAGCCATGACCGGTCGACGGCGTCAGCGCGATCCGCGCGCCGACCTCCAGAAGCCGTGCCATCGTCTCTGCGCGCTCCATGTAGCGCGCGACCCAGAACAGGTTTTCAGCGGTTCTACTCAGCATTCGATCACTCCGCCAAAACCCAGGTGTCTTTCACGCCCCCGCCCTGCGACGAGTTCACGACGAGCGACCCTTCAGTCAGCGCGACGCGGGTCAGCCCGCCGGGGACAAGCTCGATCTTCTCGCCGACGAGACAATAGGGCCGCAGATCGACATGGCGCGGAGCCACGCCCTCTTCCACGAAAGTCGGCGTGGTCGACAGCGCGAGCGTCGGCTGGGCGATGTAGTTCTCGGGATTGTCCTCGATCTTGTGGCGGAAATTCTCGATCTGCTCCTTCGTCGATTTCGGCCCGACGAGCATGCCGTAACCGCCGGAACCGTGAACCTCTTTCACCACCAGCTCGTCGAGATGTTCGAGCACGTATTTGCAATCGTCGGCCTTGGCGCATTGCCACGTCGGCACGTTTTCCAGAAGTGGTTCTTCGCCAAGATAGAAGCGCACCATTTCCGGCACGAAGGTGTAGATCGCCTTGTCGTCGGCGACGCCCGCGCCCGGAGCCGAGCAGATCGTCACACCGCCAGAGCGGTAGACATCCATCAGGCCGGGAATGCCCAGCATCGAATCCGGGCGGAAGCAGAGCGGATCGAGGAAAGCGTCGTCGATCCGGCGATAGATCACGTCGAGCTTCTTCGGGCCTTCCGTCGTGCGCATCCAGCAAAAGCCGCCCTCGCAGAACAGGTCCGGCCCCTCCACCAGCTCGACGCCCATCAGGTCGGCGAGGAAGGAATGCTCGTAATAGGCCGAGTTGAAATGGCCCGGCGTCAGGATCGCGACCGTCGGCTCGCCCTCGCATTTCGCCGGTGCGACCGAGGCCAAGGTGCGGCGCAGCGCGTCCGAATATCCATCCACCGGTTCGATCCGGTTCTCGCGGAACAGCTGCGGGAACATCCGCATCATGATCTCGCGGTTCTCCAGCATATATGAGACGCCCGAGGGCGTGCGGCAGTTGTCCTCGAGCACGTAGAACTGATCCGGCCCCGTGCGCACCAGATCGACGCCGACGATATGGCTGTAGATGCCGCGCGGCGGGATGAAGCCCGAAACCGCGCGCTCGAACGCATCGTTCTGATAGACCAGCCGCGCCGGGATACGCCCCGCCCGCACGATCTCGCCACGCCCGTAGACATCGAGCAGGAAGGCGTTCAACGCCCGGGTGCGCTGCTTGATCCCGCGCTCCAACTTACGCCATTCAGCCTGCGTGAAGACGCGTGGAAACATGTCGAAGGGAATCAGGCGGTCCGGGTCGCCGCCCTCGCCGTAGACCGCGAAGGTGATCCCGATCCGGCGAAACAGCGCCTCCGCCTCGGCCTGTTTCATCGCGCGCAGCTCGGAGGGCATTTCGCGCATCCAGCCATCGAGCCCGCTATAGGGCTGACGCACTTTGCCGCCGTCGAACATCTCGTTGAAATACTCTGTCATCGCGCCGGATATGCCCCCCCTAGTCTTTTATTTAAGTCTAGGCCGTGTGCCTCGCGAGTAAAAGGCGATGCCCAAAGTTAAGCAACGCGGCGCGCCCGGGGGTCGCTCATTTCGCGGCATCTGCCGAAAAATTGTGCAACACCCAGCGAGCCCGCGCCCTTGTCACGGCGGCGCCCCTGCCCCTATCTGGAAAACAACCAAACATACACGAGCCAGACATACATGAGGATGCCCATGACGCTGACACACCGCCGCCCCGTCTTCGATGCGAATGCCAATGCAGGGGCGTTCGGCGATCTGCCCGAATGGGATCTCAGCGATCTCTACCCCGCCCCCGACGCGCCGGAACTGAGCAAGGACATGGCGTGGCTGGAAAAAGCCTGCGCCGAGTTCGCCGCCGATTACGAAGGCAAGCTGGCCGATCTCGACGCGGCGGGCATGGCAGAGTGCATCAAGCGCTACGAGGAAATCGACGAGAAAGCGGGCCGCGTGATGTCCTATGTCGGCCTGCGCTATTACCAGAACACGACCGACCCGGCACGGGTGAAGCTGCTGTCCGATGCGCAGGACAAGATCACCACCTACACCACGCCGCTCGTCTTCTTCAGCCTTGAGTTCAACCGCATCCCGGACGCGACCTACGAGGCCGTCTTCGCCGATGAGCGCGTCGCCCGCTACAAGCCGGTGTTTGACCGCATGCGCGCGATGAAACCCTACCAGCTCTCCGACGAGCTGGAGAAATTCCTCCACGACCAATCAGTCGTCGGCGCTGCCGCGTGGAACCGCCTCTTCGACGAGACCACCGCAGCGCTGGAATTCGAGGTGCAGGGCGAGAAACTGTCGCTCGAGGCCACCACGACGCTCCTCTCCGACCACAATCGCGAAAAACGCGAAGCGGCGGCGAAGGAGCTGGCGAACGTGTTCGGCGAGAACATCCGCACCTTCTCGCGCATCCACAACACGCTGGCCAAGGAAAAAGAAATCGAGGACCGCTGGCGCAAGATGCCGACGCCGCAGACCGGTCGCCACCTGTCGAACGACGTGGAGCCGGAAGTGGTGCAGGCGCTGCGCGACGCCGTGGTCGCGGCCTACCCGCGTCTGTCGCATCGCTACTACAAGCTGAAGGCGAAATGGCTTGGCCTCGAGAAGCTGCAAATCTGGGACCGCAACGCGCCGCTGCCGACCGAAGCCCCGCGCGACATCATGTGGGACGAGGCGAAGGATACCGTGCTCGACGCCTATTCCGGCTTCGATCCGCGCATGGCCGATATCGCGCAGCCCTTCTTCGAGAAAGGCTGGATCGATGCGGGCGTGAAGCCGGGCAAGGCACCGGGCGCCTTCGCGCATCCGACCGTGACGACCGTCCACCCTTACGTGATGCTCAACTACCTCGGCAAACCGCGCGACGTGATGACGCTGGCGCATGAGCTGGGCCACGGCGTCCATCAGGTGCTGGCCGCGAAACAGGGCGAGATGCTGGCCAACACGCCGCTGACGCTGGCCGAGACGGCCTCCGTCTTCGGCGAGATGCTGACCTTCCGCAAACTCCTCGCTGCGGCGAAGACCCGCGAAGAGCGCAAGACGCTTCTGGCCGGCAAGGTCGAGGACATGATCAACACGGTCGTCCGCCAGATCGCCTTCTATGATTTCGAGTGCAAGCTGCATGCGGCGCGCGCCGAAGGGGAGTTGACGCCCGAGGACATCAACGCGCTATGGATGTCTGTGCAGGGCGAAAGCCTCGGCCCGGCATTCGAATTCATGGACGGCTACGAGACCTTCTGGTCCTACATCCCGCACTTCGTCCACTCGCCCTTCTACGTCTACGCCTATGCGTTCGGCGACGGGCTGGTGAACGCGCTCTACGCCGCCTACGAGGCCGCGCCCGAGGGCTTCCAGGACAAGTATTTCGCGATGCTGGAAGCGGGCGGCTCGATGCACCACAAAGAACTGCTCGCGCCCTTCGGCCTCGACGCCTCCGACCCGGCTTTCTGGGACAAGGGCCTGTCGATGATCGAAGGCTTCATCGACGAGCTGGAGGCGATGGAGGAGGCCTGAACTTCTCCTTGATTGAAATATCCCGGGGGGCGCGCAAGCGCGGGGGCAGAGCCCCCTCCCCGGCCCGCAACAAAAAACGCCGCGCGAGGTTCTCAACGCGCGGCGTTTTCCGTGACCGGCTCCCCACGAGCGCCGTCAACTCCGACCGGAGCCTTTACCCCTTGCAGGCCCTCGCTCAGATCAGCATGTCTTCCACCTCGAACCGGGTCAGCCGCGGTGCGGCGAGCGGGCCGAACTCGCGCAGCCTGTCCATCTGCGGAAACAGCGCGAGGAACAGTTCCGCCATCCGAGGATCGATCATCCGCTCGAAGCCTTCGCCTGGGTGGAAGCTCTCGACCTCCATGCCGCCAACCTTGAGCGAGCCGTGATGCTCCAGCACCAGATGATAGGCGGAGACCGGCGAGATCGGCGCGACCTCGATCACGCTCACCCCGTCGACGAAAGCCGCAATCGGCGCATAGGCCGCCTCGATCCCCAGACGCGCGCGCAGCCGCGCGTCGCGCAGGCAAATCCGCGCATGGGGGCCCAACACCAGATCCTGCGACGGACGACCATGCCCGAATGCCTCGGCGGTGACGCGGATCATCCCCGCGGCCTTGTCCTTCGCGGCGGGGAACATCGTCATCGACCCTTTCCAGGTGACAGTCTCAACCCGCTCGTCGGCGGTCAGGACGCGCATCCCGGGCACCACATCCTCAATCGAGACGGGGCCCTCCTCGGTCGCGATCACAGCGCCGCGCGCCAAGGCAGAGAACGCCTCCTCGAACAACGGAATCGCCGGGGCGACGCGGGAGGTTTCCTCGATGAACCCATCTGCCTCCAGCCACCACGCGGCATAACGGCGCGTCATCGCGGAGGCGCGCAGGGCGCGTTTCGGCGCATTCGGGCTCGCACGCAAAGGGCGCGGCAGAGGCGGTTCGGAACTGTCGGGACGGAGCGCGGCCGCTGCCGTCCGGTGGGGTAGATTCATGCGATAGGCCTTTCGGTCTTCTCACGGCTGCATCGGCCCCCACCGGTTGCAGAGAGACGCTCACAACATGGCTAAAACCGGTGACCCCGTCAAATTTTTGATGCGATTGTCTCACGATCCCCGAGCAGTCGAGACCTGCCCTAACGGCAGGTTTCCCGGGCGCGCACAAACCGCCACAGTCTCACCACATTCAAAGCGAATCACCCGCCTCCAGAGGCACTGGAAGCGGGTGATGAAAATGGCCGGGCGTGGCAGCGCCCGGCCAAGTCTCGCATTGCGATCCGCATGACCAATTGCGATCGCGTTGCGAGAAGGGAGATCATTGTGCGGCGCCAACCCTCCGCGGCGCGGCCGCCGCCGTGCGACGCGTCTGTGCGCTGCGCGCATTGCGCGCCCACGGCATCGGCGTGTCGCATTTACGTGCGGAGTCCAGCGCGGTTTTCATCCAGCGGCGGGTCGGTTGTTGCTTGTTCACGTTGTTGTCCCCTCGTCTCAGGATCGTCTTCGATCCGGTTCAGGACTGTTGTGACCGCGCAATGGGGCCAGCATGGGGCAAGAGTGGGAATTTTTCGCGCAAGGAAACGAACGAATGCGGCAAGGCCGATTGTTTCAGAGCTATCTCATGTGCGGGCGGCGCGCCGCCCGCGCCCCCCAGATCGATCAGAGGCGGATCGCCGAGAGCAGGCGCCCGTAATCGGCCTCCCCCGCATGGGTCGCGCGGCGGTAGGAATAGAAGCGCTCGGGCTCCTGGTAGGTACAGCGACGCATCCATTCCGCCTCACCGACGCCCGCCTCGCGCAGCCGGTGAAGCGAGAAGCTCGGCAGGTCGAAATGCGGCTTGCCCGAGGGTCCGGGCGAGAAGAACCGGCTGTAATCCATGTCTTCCATCAGGAACTGTTCCATGAAGTCCTCGCCGACTTCGTAGGAATGGACCGAGATGCACGGCCCGATCACCGCGGTGATGTCCTCGCGATGCGCGCCCAGACGCTCCATCGCGTCGAGCGTGTTCTCCAGCACCCCCTCCATCGCGCCGCGCCAGCCCGCATGGGCCGCGCCGATAACGCCCGCTTTCGGGTCCGAGAACAGCACCGGCTGGCAGTCGGCGGTCAGGATCGAGATTGCGATGCCCGGCACCTTGGTCACCGCCGCATCGGCGCGCGGCGGCGGATCGGTGATTTCTTCGATCACTGCGACATCGGGCGAATGCACCTGATTGACGCCCTGCAGCGCGTTCAGCTCAACCCCCAACGCGTCTGCGGCACGGGCCCGATTGGTGCGCACCGCCTCGCTTTGGTCCGACGAACCGGGGCCGCAGTTGAGCCCGGCGAAAATGCCCGAGGACGCCCCGCCCTTGCGGGTGAAGAAGCCGTGCTTCACCGCCCCCAAGGCGGGTGAGGTCAGAATTTCGAGCATCGTCGACATCGTGCCCCCCAATGGCTCAGTCGGTGTTTGGGTCGAAGCCCGGCGGCAGCGGCGCATTCGGCGCCACCAGTGCGAGAGCTTGGAACAGGTGACCCATTTCCTCGGGATGGGTCAAGCGGCGATGCGCGGCGATATGGGTCTCGCGCGCGGCCCCGGATAACGCCTGCGCGAGGCGCTGCGCCCGCGCCGTGATGCCCAACCGCTCCAGCAGAAGGCCCTGCGCGGTCATCGCCGACACCTTGGCCCCGACCCTTTGCGCCGCCTGCGCCAGAGGTTCGAAATCGACATGGGCGGTCAGGTCCGCCTCACCCGGTGTCGCGAAGGGATCGACGGGTTCATGCGCCTTGAGGGCCTGAAACGTGTCGCCCTTGGAATGCCAGTTGCCATAGTCGATCAGCAACGCCGCGCCGCCTTGGCGCGCGATCCGCGCTGCGAGCCTTTCAGTGAAACTCACCGCAGCGGCACAGGTCTCGACCACATTGCCCGGCACGGTGTCAGCCATGCGCGGCTCCAGAGCCTCGAAACGCGTGGGCGGGGCGAGGCCGGGGGTCAGCGCGCCCTCGTCGGACAATCCGATCTGCCGCTCGGCCCAGCCCTGCTCGACCCGTTGGAACTGCCGGATCGGCAGCGCGTCGAGAAACTCGTTCGCTACGAGGAACAGGGGGGAGACTGGCAGGTCGTCGATGGTCTCATGCCACACCACCCGATGCGGCGCGAGCTTCTGCTTCTGAATCTCGCGCAGGGTCGGCGAGGCTTCGATCAGATGCACCTCTGCCGCGTCCACCATCCCGCGCACCGCCTTCATCGCGCGCAGCATATCGGCCATCAGCGTGCCGCGCCCCGGCCCAGCCTCGGCCAAGATGAACGGCGCTGGCCGCCCTTGATCGAGCCATGCTTGCGCCAGACACAGGCCCAGCATCTCGCCGAACATCTGGGAAATCTCCGGCGCGGTGATGAAATCGCCCGCGCGCCCGAACGGATCGCGGGTCGCGTAATAGCCATGTTCGGGATGCAGCAGGCAGATGCTCATATAGCGGTCGAGCCGCATAGGCCCCTCCGCCGCGATCTGCGCGGCAAGGATGTCGCCCAGCGGGGTCACGATGCTTTCGGCGCGCGCAGTGCGCGGATCACGAAATACAACCCCACCGCGATCATCGGCAGCGACAGCACCTGCCCCATCGTCAGCCCCCAACCGTCCGTGAAGCGGATCACGTGGCCATAGGGATTGCCGAGGGTCACGAACTGCGGATCGCCCTGCCGGAACAACTCCACGAAGGCGCGCGCGGCTCCGTAGCCCATCAGGAAGACGCCGAGGCTCAGCCCGGGACGCTTCAGCGAACGGCCGAACTTCACCAGCCCCCAGAGGATCAGTCCCAGCAGCAGCCCTTCGAGCCCCGCCTCGTAGAACTGCGAGGGATGGCGCGCGCAAGACCCGTCCACCTGCCCCGCGATCCCGAGGCAGGTCTGCGCCAGTTCACCGGGGAAGATCACGCCCCACGGCACGTCCGTCGGACGCCCCCAAAGCTCCGGCTTGATGAAGTTGGCGATCCGTCCGAGAAACAGCCCGATCGGCGCCACCAACGCCATCGCGTCGGCGAGTTGCAGTTTCGGCACGTGGTGACGGCGCGCGAACCACCAGCCTGCGACCAGGGTGCCCAGGAAACCGCCATGGAAAGACATGCCGCCCTGCCAGACTTTCACGATGTCGAGCGGATGCGCCAGATACCATGCAGGCTCGTAGAACAGGATGAAACCGAGCCGCCCGCCCAGCACCACACCCACGATCACCGCCGTCAGCAGGTCCTCGACCTTGCCCGGCGCCATCGGCGCGCTGTTCGTCGGCCAGAGCGTATCGCGTTTCATCAGCGCCACGATGATCCGCCATCCCGCGATCAGCCCCGCGATATAGGCCAGCGCATACCAGCGGATCGGCAGGCCCAGACCGGGGATCGTAAGGGCGACCGGATCGAATTGCGGGAAGGGAATGGCCAGAGGCAGCAAGGCGGTCTCCTGTCAGAAATCGCCGCGAGAAAGCCCTGCGCGGGCCGGGAAGTCAACCTTGCCAGCGGCACCGACGCGGCCCATATAGTCAGGGAAGCAGAAATTGACCGCAAGGGGATGCCGATGCAGCCGCCCAACAAGATGTTCGACGAGATGTCCAAGCTGATGACCAACGCGATGGGCGTTGCCCAAGGCGCGAAGGACGAGGCCGAGACGGCGATGAAAAGCTGGATGGACCGGTGGCTCGCCGACCGCGACCTCGTGACCCGCGAGGAGTTCGACGCGGTCCGCACGATGGCGCAGAAAGCCCGCGAAGAGAACGCCGCGCTGAAGGCCCGCATCGAGGCGCTGGAAGGCAAGAAGGAAGACTGAGGTCTTCGCGATGGAATTTGAAAACGCCCGGTCCGAATGGCCGGGCGTTTTTCGTTGGCCCCGTGCGGGGAGAACCAGCCCCCGGGGACGGCGCATTGGCGATATCATCGCGCGTTCGGATATCATGCGGCCTTGCAAGACAAAGCGCCACGCCCCCCGCGACAAAGCGCCCTCTCGAGGGTCAGGCGCGGCCCTTGGTCAGATTTCCAGACACGTCACCACACAGCGAAATGCCCGCGCCGAGGCGCGGGCAAATCACTAATTCTTCGTTAAAGCCTCCCGGCTTCAGGTACCTTCCGCCTGATCGTAGGCGTCGATGATCTTCGCGACCATCGGGTGACGCACCACGTCTTTCGCTGTGAAGTAGTTGAAGCTGATCCCCTCGACATGGCCGAGGATACGCTCGGCATCCTGCAGTCCCGAAGGCATCCCGCGCGGCAGGTCCACCTGCGATCGGTCGCCGGTAATCACCATCCGCGAGCCTTGGCCCAGGCGGGTCAGAAACATCTTCATCTGCATGGTCGAGGCGTTCTGCGCCTCGTCGAGCACCACGAAGGCGTTTGACAGCGTGCGCCCGCGCATGAAGGCGAGCGGCGCGATCTCGATCCGCTTCTCTTCCAGCAGCTTCGCGAGCTGCTTGGCGGGCAGGAAGTCGTTCAGCGCGTCGTAGAGCGGCTGCATGTAAGGATCGACCTTGTCCTTCATGTCGCCGGGCAGGAAGCCCAGACGCTCGCCCGCCTCGACGGCCGGACGCGACAGGATGATCTTGTCGACATGCCCGCCGATCAGCATGGTCACGCCCACAGCCACGGCGAGATAGGTCTTGCCGGTGCCCGCAGGCCCGATCCCGAAGGCCAGCTCGTGCTCGAAGAGGTGCTTCACATAGGCCTTCTGCGCCTCGGTGCGCGGCTCGACCTGCTTCTTGCGGGTGCGAATCTCGAACTTGCCCGCCTCGAACATCTCGAGCTGCTCGTCCACCGTGGTCCCGGTGCCACCCAGATCGGCCATGCGCAGTGCGGCATCCACCTCTTCGGCGTCGATCTGCTTGTTCTGTTCCAAGCGCTGATACAGCTGATGCAGCACGGCGGCGGCCTGCGATTGCGCCTCCGGCTCGCCCACCACGGCCAGCTGATTGCCGCGCCGGAGGATGTGAACCTGCAACTTGTGCTCTATCTGGGCCAGATTGCGGTCGAATTCACCGCAAAGATCGATCAGCAGCCGGTTGTTGGGGAACTCAAGAAGCGTCTCGTGAGCATCCTGAGAGCGAGGCGGGGGTGTGATCGCGCTGAAGCCCAAATACAGAGTCTCCCTAGCTGGTTTGGTAAAGATATGGTGCCTGCCTTGGGGGATTCACGCAAGCACTGGTTTCCCGCCCTCCTAGGCGAGGTATCGAATTTCATCAAACTGAAACGAAAAAACCCAAGCGCGGTTCCGTCTGGTCACTTCGCCTGTTTTTTAGGCAAAGACGGGTCGATCTGGAACGCAAGTCGCTGAGCGGGTCGAACATCCGTGGCACGGTTGCCCCGCGCGACAACCCCGAATCGCCAAGCCACCGAGGGCCCGTCAAAGACGCAGAATCGCGTAGGAAAAGGCAAGCTTTACACAACCTTAGCGGGAAAACTGTCGCGGAAGGCTAAACATCCTCCATGTTTTTCCTGCCATTGTTTTCACATGCCCGGCAAATATCGACAAACTCTCGCCAATTTGGGTTCAATCTGGGCAAACTGCGGGCAGATGGTGCTCGGGTCGGAAGGATCACGAGCACCTATGTTATTCCGCTGCCCGATCAGGAGAGTCTCTGAAGATGAAGACCATTGCAATCACCGCCGCCGCGCTGCTCACCGGTATGGCATTCGCTGGCGCCGCCCAGGCCGGTACGAGCTGCTACACCGGCCCGGTGGGGCGCGATCACGTCAACAACAAGACCGTCTGCGGCCCGACCCGCAAGCAACAGATTCATATCGACTGCTTCCGTGGCCCTTGGCGCGAGACGATCTGGGATCACCCGCAGGGCAGCTTCGTCGATGACCTTGTGGCGTTCGGCTACGATTACGGCGATGCGAACGGCCTCGCGACGCAAATCTGCAGAAACGAGAGCCTCGTGGGCAACCCGGAAGGTCTGCGCAAAGAGCTTCTGAAAGCGATCGCGAACGATCCGCCCGGCCCGAACTGATCGGCGAAGGCTTCCAACAAGAAAGGGCCGCGGATGACGCGGCCCTTTTCAATTGATGCAGTGACGCGTTGCGCGCTCAGATCAGCTCGCCCGCCAGCGAATTCGGCGCCGTACCGGTGATCCGCACCTTCGCCAGGATGCCGGGACCCAGCCCCTCGCCCGAGACATGGACCGCCTGCAGGTAATCGGATTTGCCGACCCACTGGCCGTCCAGACGACCGGGCTTCTCGAAGAGCACGTTAACTTCGCGCCCGATCATGCTCTCCTGACAGGCCCGCTGTTGCGAGGTCAGAAGCGCCTGAAGCTCTTGCAGCCGCGCGTCCGCGACCTCGGCAGGCACCGCGCCTTTCGCGCCAGCCGCGGGCGTGCCCGGGCGCGGCGAGTATTTGAACGAATAGGCCATGCCGTAATTGACCTCTCGGATCAGCGACATCGTGTCCGCGAAATCCTGATCGGTCTCGCCGGGGAAGCCCACGATGAAATCGCCCGAGATCACGATGTCGGGGCGCGCGGCGCGGATACGCTCGATCAGGCGGATATAGCTCTCCACCGTATGCTTGCGGTTCATCGCCTTGAGGATCTTGTCCGACCCAGATTGCACCGGCAGATGAAGATAGGGCATCAGCTTCGGCTCGTCGCCATGGGCCGCGATGAGATCGTCTTCCATGTCATTCGGGTGCGAAGTGGTGTAGCGGATACGCTCCAGCCCATCGATCTTGGCGAGCGACCGGGCAAGCCGCGCGAGCGACCAGTCACCGCCCTCTCCCTCGCCGTGATAGGCGTTGACGTTCTGACCCAAGAGCGTGATCTCGCGCACGCCTTTCTCGACCAGCGCCTGCGCCTCCCGCAGGATTTTCTCGGCAGGGCGCGAAACTTCGGCCCCCCGCGTATAGGGCACCACGCAGAAGGCGCAGAATTTGTCGCAACCTTCCTGCACGGTCAGAAACGCGGTTGGGCGCGCCTGCACGGGGCGCGCGGGCAGATGGTCGAACTTGTCTTCCAGCGGAAACTCGGTCTCGACGGGGCGCGCGCCATTGTCGGTGCGGGCGACCAGTTCGGGCAGCTTGTGATAGCTTTGCGAGCCCACGACCAGATCCACCAGATCCGAGCGCCGTAAAATCTCGTCGCCCTCGGCCTGCGCGACGCAGCCCGCGACACCGATCTTCAGGTCGGGCTTGGCCTCCTTGAACGGACGCAGGCGCCCCAGATCGGAATAGACCTTCTCGGCCGCCTTCTCGCGGATATGGCAGGTGTTGAGCAGCACCATATCCGCCGCGCCCACATCGTCGGTCAGCTCGTAGCCCTTGGCGCCCATGGCCTCGGCCATGCGCTCGCTGTCATAGACGTTCATCTGACAGCCATAGGTTTTGATATGCAGCTTTTTCGGAGCGTCGGTCATGCCAATCCTCGCGCGTCTTTCCAGCGGGCCTGATACAGCCAAACCGCCCTTTCCCGCAAGGTCGCGCATGGCGCGGGACGTAAAGGCTTGATTTCATGCGGGCCTTCCCCGATCCTGCGCCCGAAGACCCCGCGAAAGGGCTAAATCGGGCATGAAATATTCCTCGCTGATCGATTTTCTCACCCGTCAGAGTGCAGCGCTATCCAAAGGTCCGGTCGGCGTGATCCTAGCCGAGGACGGGGTCGAGTTGGAGAGCACGATCCGCCACCATATCGACCTCGGCTTCCCGGTGTTGCTGGTTCTGGGCCATGCCGCGATGGATCTGCCGGACGATCTGGCCGCCGACAGCCCGACGAAAATCCACCGCATCGATTTCGAGTTGAACCGCCGCGACGCAGCCCCCCTCGCGATCAACCCGATCATCGCTGCCGTGCCCGCCGGAACATGGCTCTATTACTGCTTCAACGCGGAATACCTGTTCTTCCCCTTCTGCGAGAGCCGCACGATCGGCGAGGTGCTGAGCTTCCACACCGAAGAACGCCGCGCCTCGATGCTGAGCTATGTGATCGACCTCTATACCGGCGATCTGGAGGCGCATCCGAACGGCGTCGATACCGAGAACGCGATGTTCGACAAGGCGGGCTATTACGCGCTCGCCCGGCTCGATCCCGAGAACCACGACCACCCGAAGGAGCGGCAGCTCGATTTCTTCGGGGGGCTGCGCTGGCGTTTTGAGGAGCACGTCCCCGCCGAGCGCCGCAAGATCGACCGGATCGCCCTGTTCCGCGCCAAGCCCGGCCTGAAGCTGCGCCCCGATCACACGTTCAACGACGAGGAATACAACACCTATTCCTGCCCATGGCACCATAACCTGACCTGTGCGACCGCCTCGTTCCGGGTGGCGAAGGCGCTGAAGTTCAATCCCGGCTCGACCTATGACGTGCACAGCTTCACTTGGGTCAATTCCGAGCGCTTCAACTGGTCGAGTCAGCAACTCATGGATCTGGGTCTGATCGAACCAGGCCAGTGGTTCTGATCCGCCCCTCAAACTGATTCCGAACGGTTCCCCGTTATCTCTGCGGGCGCAGAGCACCTTGCGCAATTCCCTACTAAAAGAATCACCTTTACAATTCCGATAATTTCACTCAGGTTATTTCCATCAGCCAGTCGATCCCCGACGAGCCGCATATCGCGAGATGGAGACCGGAGATGAAACGCCCCTCTTCCCCCGGCCCCCGATACCGGGCCGACACGCATGTTGATACCGACCCGCCGCTGAGCCTGCGCGACATCGTCGAGGCGCTGTGCAGCGGTTTCCCCCCGGGCCAAAGCGCGCTCGAAGCGACGCTCGACCGGATCGAGGGAGGCCAGAGATGAGCATCAATGAAAGCTTCGCCAACGCTTTGCCCGTCCATGACGCGGAGGTGCTGACCGGCAAGGGCAACCTCGCCCATATCGTGCTGGACGGTCAGGTCTATACGCTGCGCATCACCAAGGCGGGCAAGCTGATCCTGACCAAATGAGCGCAACATTGCGCGCCCCGCACATCCCGAACGTCTGAAGCCGCCCGATCGTCCCTCGGGCGGTTTTTTCGTCTCGAAGACGCGTATCACTGTGATCTTGGGAAAATGGAGCGGGTGATGGGAATCGAACCCACGTCTTCAGCTTGGAAGGCTGCGGCTCTACCATTGAGCTACACCCGCACTCTGGCCTCTCCTTAGCGGTCCACGCCGCGCCATTCAAGCGGGATTGGCAAACGGTTCGCGTAAACCCGCCCCGGAGGCGCGGTTCGAGTTCACCTCTTGGCCCACGCGCCACGCCTGCAGGATGCCCTCGGGCCTGGGCTGCATCAGTGTCGCCGCGCCATGGCCCTCCTCGCCCAGCCATTTCGCCCAGTCGGCTTCTTCGAGGACCAGCGGCTCGCGGTGATGGATCGGGGCGAGCGTCGGGCCTGCCGGCACCGTCACGATGGCGCAGGTCGTCAGCAACTCGCCGCCCTTCTCCCAGTCCTGCCAGAGCCCGCCGAACACCATCGGCGCCCCGTCCCTGCGCGAAACGTAGAAAGGCAGCTTCGCCTCCCCCTCGCGATGCCATTCATAGAAGCCATCCGCCGGGATCAGGCAGCGCCGCGACCGGATCGCCGCCCGGAAGGCGGGCTTCTCCGCCACTGTCTCCGAGCGTGCATTGATCAGCAAGGGCCCGTCGGTCGGCGTCTTGTACCAATGCGGGATGAAGCCCCAGCGCATCGCCCGCAACTGCCGCTGCCCCTCACCGGAGACGCAGACCGGCAGGCTCTGGGTCGGGCAGATGTTGAACCGCTCGCCATCGGGCACGTCATTGCCGGGCACCGCCTTGAACAGACGCGCCATCGCATCGACAGGAAGAGTGTTGGCCATACGTCCGCACATGGCACAAAGCTATGCCGCCACGCGCGCGGCACAAGCCCCACGCTTGACCGGACGGCGCGTTTTCGGGCAAGGGAAAGCCATGTTGATTTACAAAATCCTCCGTCGCCCCGAATGGGATGCATTTCGCGAAGCCGGGCACACGCTCGGCGCTCCGGTCGACCTCGCGGACGGCTATATCCATTTCTCCACCGCCGATCAGGTCGTCGAAACGGCTGCGAAACATTTCGCGGGCGAATCCGATCTGGTGCTGGTCGCCTTCGACTCCACCGCGATGGGCGCCGATCTGAAGTGGGAACCTTCGCGCCGCGATCAGCTCTTCCCGCATCTTTACCGCCCGCTGAATCTCAGCGAAGTCGTCTGGGACCACGCCCTGCCCTTGGGCGCTGCGGGCCATATCTTCCCGAAGGAAATGTCGTGACCACCCTGATCGAGCGTGCGGGCCTCGCGGTTTTTCACAAGATCGACCCGGAAAAGGCGCATGGCCTGTCGCTGCGCGCGTTGCGAATGGGGCTCGCGCCCCTGCCCGGCCCGATCACTTCGCCCCGGCTGAAAACCGATCTGGCGGGGATGTCGCTTCTGAACCCGGTGGGCCTTGCGGCCGGCTTCGACAAGAACGCCGAGGCCGTGCCGCAGCTGATGCGCGCGGGCTTCGGCTTCATCGAAGTCGGCGCCACGACGCCGCGCGCGCAGGAAGGCAACTTGCCTCCGCGCCTCTGGCGGCTGCCCGCTGACCGCGCCGCGATCAATCGCTTCGGCTTCAACAATCAGGGCATGGAGCCGATCACCGAGCGGCTGGCAAAGCGCCCCCAGGGCATTCCGGTAGGCCTCAATCTCGGCGCCAACAAGGACGCCGCCGACCGCGCGAAAGATTTCGCGACCGTTCTGGCCCATGCCGGCCCGCATATCGATTTCGCAACGGTCAACGTCTCCTCGCCCAACACCGAGAAGCTGCGCGACCTGCAGGGCAAAGCCGCGCTGGCGGCTCTGCTGGCAGGCGTGATCGAGACCCGCGACGGCCTCGCGCGGCGTATCCCGGTCTTCCTGAAAATCGCCCCCGATCTGAGCGCCGAGGAACTGGCCGAGATCGCCGAGGTCGCGCTGGAAAGCGGGATCGACGGGATCATCGCGACCAATACGACGCTTTCGCGCGAGGGGCTGACCTCGCCCAACCCCTCCGATCAGGGCGGCATGTCCGGCGCACCGTTGTTTGAGAAATCGACCCGCGTTCTGGCCCAGCTCTCGCGGCATACTGCGGGCGCCCTGCCGCTGATCGGTGTTGGCGGCGTGGGCTCTGCCGAGCAGGCCTACGAGAAAATCCGCGCGGGCGCCTCGGCGGTGCAGCTCTACACCGCGATGGTGTTCTCCGGCCTCTCGCTCGCTGCAGATATCGTACGCGGCCTCGACGCCCTTCTGGAACGCGACGGCTTCGCCAGCGTTTCCGAGGCGATCGGCACCGGGAGAGACAAATGGCTGTAACGATCTGGCACAATCCGCGCTGCTCGAAATCGCGCGAGACGCTGAAACTTCTCGAAGCGCGCGGGATCGCGCCTGAGGTGCGCGACTACCAGAAAGAGCCGCCGACCATGGTCGAACTGCAGGACGCGCTGATGAAGCTCGGCCAGCCCGCCTCCGCCCTGATCCGCTGGAAGGATACCGACCTCTCCAAGGAGGCCGGCGAAAACGAAATCCTCTCGGCGCTCACCGCCAACCCGAAGCTGATCGAGCGCCCCTTGGTGCTGACCGAGACTGCGGCCCGCATCGGCCGCCCGCCGGAAACGGTTCTCGAGATTCTCTGACATCAGGGGCGCGGCCGCACTTCGCCTTGGCCCAAATATCCGGGGGCTCTCCGGAGGAGATGGGGGCAGAGCCCCCTACCCGTTCAGATCCTTGAGCAGCCGCCCGTGCTTGCGCAGCTCCGCCACCAATTCGCCGAACGTCCGCAAGCCGCGCGCCTGCAGCGCCGGCAGCATCTTCAGGAAAGCATCCGCCGTCGCGACCGTATCGCCGATCGCGGTGTGGCGTGCCTCCTCCGGGATGGTGATGCCAAGCCTGTGGGTCAGCGCGTCGAGCGTGTGGCTCTCCGACTGCCCGAACACCACCGCCGACAGCAGCACCGTGTCGAGGATCGGATGATCGAACCGCTCTCCGATCGCGCCTTCCTTGCGATGCAGGAATTCCATGTCGAAGGGCGCGTTATGCGCGATCAGCACCGCGCCCTCGGCGAAACGATGGAAGTCGCGCCCCACCTTGGCAATGTCGGGCGCGCCTTCGACCATCGCATTCGAGATGCCATGCACCTCGGTCGAGCCGGGCGGAATCGGGCGTTTGGGATCGACGAGCGTGTCGAAGACCTCGGTATCGATCCGCCGCCCGTTGACGATCCGGACCGCGGCGATCTGGACGATCTCATCGCCCTCGGTGGGCAGCAGGCCGGTCGTCTCGGTGTCGAACACGACATAGGTCAGATCGGTCAGCGGCGTGTCGGCGATCTCGGCGACGCGCTCGCGCGCAAGCAGGTCGAAATCGTAGACCACCGCGCGCGGCACCGGCTTCGGGCGTTTGGTGACATGGCGCGCCTCGCGGAGCGGGATACACAGGCGCGCACGCGTGTCGCCCAGCTTCTCGGGCCAGATTTCGGCGGCATGGGTGGTGAGCACCCGGTGCCCGGTCACATCTTCCAGCCCGGTGTCGAGCGGTTCGGCAAGCCAGCGCTCCAGCTCTCCGATCGGAAGCGGAGCGCCTTCCCATTCCAGCGCGATCAGCGCGCCGGGGCCGTCCTCTGTAATCTCCAGCCGGAAGTCGCGCCGGTCGGTCAGGCGACGCACCAGACCCGCCAGAAGCGCGACCATCTCGAAACCCTCGCAGCGCAGCATCAGCGCGGCCGTGACCGGGAGGATCGCTCCCCCCTCGGCGGCTACCCGCGCGGCCACCGCCTGCCCCAGATCGGAGGCGCGGATCATCGCGAGCGGCCACCAATCGGCGCGGTTTGCCTCGTGGCGCTCGAAAAATTCGTGGATCGCGGCGGAGAGGTGATGCGCCTCGGAATTGGCGGCCTCGCGAACCCGGTCCCGCTCCGGACCCGGGGCGGGGCCGTCGTCGGCGGTCAGGACCCCGATCAGCGATTGCAGCGCGGCGGCCGGGCGGCGGATGCGGTCGAACAGCTCATCCATCAACTGCTCGCGCTGCGCATGAGCGGCCATGTCGCCCGAGACGTCGCGCAGCGTCAGCACGTAGCCCGGGCGCTTCGAGACGTAGTGATCCTCACCCTCCGACAGCAGCCGCATCCGGGCGGCGAGCACGCGCCCCTCCGCCTTGGTCGAACACAGCAGATCCGAGGCCGCATCGGGGTCTTCCGTCGCCAGAAGACGCTCATAGGCATGGGCGATGGGCGGCTGGTTGAGGTAATCGAAAACGCGCCGATCGAGCCCCGGCGCATGGGCCGAGCCCAAGAGCTCCACCGCCTGCCCGTTATAGAAGGCCAGCTGATGATCGGCCGTGCAGAGCAACACGCCCACCGGCACATCCGACAGGAGCGCCTCGAGCCGCTCCTTCTCCTGCGCGAGCCGCGTCGTCTCGCGCTGAACGGCTTCGGTCAGGGCGTTGCGGGTCTCCGACAGGTGACGCGTGACGGAGGCCGCGGCGGGAGCCAGATCGCCCAGATGGCGCGCGATATCGACATCCATCTCGCCCTCGATCTCGGCGGTGGTGCGGGCGCGCAGCATCCCCGAGAGCCGCTCGATCGGTTTGGCCACGTTCTCGTCGAACAGAAACCAGATCCAGGCGATCAGCCCAAGGATCGCGAAGCCCGCGACCGTGCCGCCGATCACCATAGCGTTCAGCAAATCGGGATCGCCAAGCCGGGTGAAGCCGAACCACAACCCCGCCACCAGCGCCGCCAGATTTCCAAGCGCGAGCGCGGCGAAGAACAGGAACACCCGGGTGCGCAGGGAGAGCCGGGTGAGATCCATCAGGCCGTCTCCCCGTCGAGAATGCGGTGGACCTCCTCGCGCAATTCGCGCAGTTCGAAGGGTTTGGCGATGAACCCGTCAGCTCCGAGCGCGAGCCCCTTGCGGCGCTCCATCGCGGAGCCGCGCGCGGTCATCATCAGGATTTTCACATCGCCGAGGCCCTTGTCGGCGCGCACGCCTTCACAGATTTCGTAGCCCGACACTTCGGGCAGCATCACGTCGAGAAGGACCAGATCGGGGCGGGTCTCGCGGATTTTCTCCAGCGCGCCGCGCCCGGTATCGATCCGGTCATGCTCGTAGCCCTCGCGGCTCATCAGGTAGTCGAGCGCGATCGCGATATTGTCCTCGTCCTCCACGATCAGGACGCGATGTTTCCTCCCCCCCGGCATGGTCTCATCCTCCTGCGCATACCGCTTTCAGCCCCGGGTCGTCGGGCGTGAGCTTCAGCCAACCGCCGCCCGACAGCTCTCCGTCTTTCGACAGCGTGGCTCCGTTTACCAGATCGGCGCGGCTGTCGGTCTTGCAGTCATAGACCGTCGGCACCGTCTGCAGATTCTGCCAGCGTCCGATCAGCAGCAGATCGGTCTCGACCAGTTCCGGCTTGCCCGCGACGGGATGTTCCACCTTGCCGCCATCAACCGCCATGAAACGCGTGACCATCGGCACAAGGTAGGTCCAGGGCCGCCACGGCACGCTTTCGTCGATCTTCTGCAGCACGACGACCGTGTCGGGCATCTCGGAGCGCATTTCGGGAAACCACGAATATTCGCTCCAGATCGTATAGCCGATCAGCGCCGCGCCAATTGCTGCCGGCATCACCCATTTCGGCAGCTTCTCGCCGCGGATCCGCTTGCTCAGATGCGACAGCAGAAAGACCACGAGGGCGGCCAGCAGGCCCGCGGCAATGGTCGAGATGAAATCGTTCGTCATTAGCTCTCCTCAGCTCATCGCGCCTTTGCCGTGACCGGCGGCCGATTGCATCGTTCGCACCACAACGAAAGCGTCGCGCAGATGCGAGCGTTCGAAATCGGACAGGTCCGACGGCGCAAGATAATTGTCCGGCTTGCGCCCCGAGCGCGCGAGATGCGCCTGGTTCTCGAGCCGCATCGATGCGATCAGGTCATAGGCCTCGACCAGATCGCGCGCACCGGAATGGCTCAGCACGCCTGCATGTTCCGCCTCGATCAGGCGCGCGCGGGTGTTCACCTCCGGCAGGCGGCCCTGCAGCGCGTAGATGCGGGCCAGATCGGTCACCGGCACGACGCCGTTATGCTTCATGTCGATGTGGTTGCGATGCTCGCCCGAGCGGATCGTGGCGAAGCCCCGGATCAGGCCGAGCGGAGGGTGATGCTTGAGGCTGTTGGCGATCATATGGGCCACGAAGATCGAGTTCTTCGACGCCTTCGCCAAGGTCTCTACCTGCAGCTGCTGGAACAGCCCCGCCCCGTTGCCGCCGATCGCGCGCAGGTCGAACATCACCGAGGCCAGCATCTGCGCCTCGGGGTTCGGCTTGGCGATCCAGCCGTTGAAATAGTCCCGCCAGACCCGGACCGGCTGACACCAGCGCGGGTTCGTCGCCATCATGTCGCCCGGGCAATAGACGTAACCGCAGGCGTCCAGACCATCCGAGACGATCTTCGCGAGTTGGCGGAAATACTCCATATCAGCCTCGGTCACCGCATCGTCGAGGATCAGGCAGTTGTCCTGATCGGAGACGCCTGTCTGCTCCTGTCGGCCCTGCGAGCCGCAGGCCATCCAGAGATAGGGCACAGGCGGCGACCCCAGCGTCTCTTCGGCCATCTTCAGCAGCCGGCGCGTGACTGCATCGGCGATATCGGTGATCAGCCGCGTGATGACCTCATGGGCGTGATGCCCGCCCACGAGCTGCACCAGAAGCTGCGGGATGCGCGCGGTGACGGCGGCCATTTCGGCCACCGTTTCGGCGCCCGCCACATCGCGGATCAGCACGGCCGAACTCACGGCCTGAAAGCGGGTCAGATCGGTCTGGGTGATCATGCCCACGAAGCGCCCGCGATCGGTGATCGGCAGGTGCCCGACGCGCTTTTCCAGCATGACATGCAGAAGGTCCGTCCCCAGCCCGTCGGGCGTCAGCGTCACCGGATCGGGCGTCATCACCTCGCCTACCGGCGTGTCGGGTGCGCGCCCCTCGGCCAGAACCTTGTTCGACAGGTCGCGCACGGTGACGATCCCAACCAGCGCGCCATTCGCATCGGTTACGCCCAGAGAGGAGATATGTGCGTCGCGCATCTGCCGCGCGGCCTCGGTCACGGTGGTCTCGGGCGCGCAGCCCATCGGCTCCTGCGCCAGCAGATCAGCGATCTTCATCGTCGCGATTGAGTTGGTGCGGCTCTCGCCGCCGCGCACCCGGTTGAAGAACCGCGCGAAGGCGGGGGTGTTCTGCGACAGCTCCCGGAATTCGTCGACTGGCAGTTCCAGCAGCACGGTCTCGGCGGTCGTGCGCGCGGTGGTTGCGGCGAGCCCGTCGCGCATCAGACCGCGCTCACCGAATGTGTTGCGCGCACCGAGGATCGAGACCAGTGCCCCGTTCTGGTCGGTCACTTCGACCGATCCGCGCTTGATCAGATAGATGCCCTTGAGCGGCTCGCGATAGGAATAGACGGTCTGCCCGGCGGGCAATTCCCTGCGACGGAAGGAACTGGCGACACGCTCCAGCTCGTTGCGCGGCAGATTGTCGTAAGGGTGGACGCCTTCGAGAAATGCGAGGATCGGGGTCAGATCGGCGGCCATGATCTTTTCCTTCGGGAAGTGGCGGCGCCCCCCCGGGGCGCCTGCCGGATTTTCGAGGGGCGGGACGAGGGCTCCCCCGTCCCGCGCCGCTGTCTCAGTGGTCGACTGCCGCACCGGCGCCTTTCGGCACACGGATCGACTCGACGAGCTCCTGGATGTCTTCCGGGGTCTCTTTCGTCGCGTTCGAGACGAAGTAGGCGACGATGAAGTTCAGGACCGCACCGATCACGCCGAAGGACGTCGACTTGATCGAGAGGATCATCGGGTTCGCATCCGAGAACATGTTGGTGTCCGGGATGAAGAACCAGCCCTTGTGCAGGAAGATGTAGACCAGCGTGGTGATCAGGCCGGTCAGCATGCCCGCGACGGCACCGGTGTTGTTGATGCGCTTCGTGAAGATGCCCATCATCAGTGCCGGGAAGATCGACGACGCCGCCAGACCGAAGGCCAGAGCCACCGTCTGCGCCGCGAAGCCGGGCGGGTTCAGACCCAGATAGGTCGCGATCGCGATCGCAACGGCCATCGAGATACGGGCGGCCAGAAGCTCGCCTTTTTCCGAGATGCCCGGGTTGATCTGCGACTTGATCAGGTCATGCGAGACTGCCGACGAGATCGCCATCAGAAGGCCCGCAGCGGTCGACAGAGCCGCAGCCAGACCACCGGCCGCCACCAGCGCGATCACCCAACCCGGCAGGTTGGCGATCTCGGGGTTGGCGAGGGTGATGATGTCGCGGTTCACGGTCAGTTCGTTGGTGTCGCCCGCATTGTACTCGATGCGACCGTCGCCGTTCTTGTCGTCGAAGGACAGAAGACCGGTCGCGGCCCAGTTGCGCACCCACGACAGGTTCTGATCGTTCTCGATCGCGGTCATCTCCACCGCCGGCTCGTTCACGCCATTGGGGTAGAAGGTCGAGATCAGGTTCAGACGCGCCATCGCACCCACAGCCGGAGCGGTGAGATAGAGCAGCGCGATGAACACCAGCGCCCAACCCGCCGAGGAGCGCGCGTCGGCGACCTTCGGAACGGTGAAGAAGCGCACGATGACGTGGGGCAGACCGGCGGTGCCGACCATCAGCGTCATGGTGAACAGGAACATGTTGAGCATCGTGTCATGCTGGCCGGTATAGGACGCGAAGCCCAGATCGGAGACCAGACCGTTCAGCGTCGACAGGATCGGCTCGCCGGTGTTCACGTCGTTCGAGAACAGGCCCAGGCCCGGGATCGGGTTGCCGGTCAGCTGCAGCGAGATGAAGATCGCCGGGATCGTGTAGGCGATGATCAGCACGACGTACTGAGCCACCTGCGTGTAGGTGATGCCCTTCATGCCGCCCAGAACCGCGTAGAGGAACACGATCGCCGCGCCGATGAAGAGGCCGGTGGTGTTGTCGACTTCGAGGAAGCGCGAGAACGCGACGCCCACACCGGTCATCTGACCGATAACGTAGGTGATCGACGCCACGATAAGGCAGACCACGGCCACGGTGCGCGCGGTTTGCGAGTAGAAACGGTCGCCGATGAATTCCGGCACGGTGAACTTGCCGAACTTGCGCAGGTAAGGCGCAAGCAGCATGGCCAGCAGCACGTAGCCGCCAGTCCAGCCCATCAGGTAGGCCGAGGTGTCGTAGCCGCCAAAGGCGATGATGCCCGCCATCGAGATGAACGACGCGGCCGACATCCAGTCAGCGCCCGTAGCCATGCCGTTGACGACCGGGTGAACGCCGCGACCGGCGGCGTAGAATTCCGACGTGGAACCCGCACGGGCCCAGATCGCGATGCCGATGTAGAGCACGAACGTCGCGCCAACCACCAGCAGGTTGAGGGTAAACTGATCCATATCCCTCTCTCCTCCCTGAGATTACTCTTCGACGCCGTGCTCGCGGTCCAGTTTGTTCATCCGCCACGCATAGGTGAAGATGAGCACCAGGAACACGAGGATCGAGCCTTGCTGGGCGAACCAGAAGCCGAGATCAGTGCCGCCGATCTTGATGCCTGCCAGCATCGGGCGCAGCAGGATGCCGAAGCCGAAGGACACGATGAACCAGATCACCAGAGAGATCTGGATGGTCCGGATATTCGCCTTCCAATAGGCGTTGGACGAGGATTTGTCCGCCATGAGACTAACTCCCTTTAGTTTCTCTCCAGACGGGCCCCTCATGGGCCCGCCCCTCCCCAAAAATCAGGCCGAGACGCGCTCTACGATCGACCCAAGGCCCGAGGCGATCTCGTCGATGGAGCCCATCGCGTCGATTTCCTCGAGAACACCGAGCGCCTTGTAATGGGCGATCAGCGGTGCCGTTTGCGCGTGATAGGCCTCCAACCTGGCGCGCGCCGTCTCGGCATTGTCGTCGGCCCGGCGCTTGAATTCCGTGCCGCCGCATTTGTCGCAAACGCCCGCGACCGCGGGCTGTTTGAACTCGTCGTGATACCCCTCGCCGCATTTGGCGCAGGTGTAGCGGCCGGCGACGCGGGCGATCATCGCCTCGTCGTCGACCTCCAGGCTGATCGCCGCGGTCACCGACTGGCCGTTCTCCTCCAGAAGCCTGTCGAGCGCCGCAGCCTGCCCGGCGGTGCGCGGGAACCCGTCGAGGATCACCCCTTTAGCAACGTCCGGTTCCGCCATGCGATCTTGCAGGATCGCCAGAACGATCTCGTCCGAGACGAGACCGCCCTCCTCCATCACCGCTTTCGCGGCGAGGCCCGCCTCGGTGCCCTGCGACACCGCGGCCCGCAGAAGATCGCCCGTCGAGAGCTGCACGAGGCCGAACCTCTCTTCGAGCATCCGCGCCTGCGTGCCCTTGCCCGCGCCCGGCGGGCCGAGAAGGATCAGAACCGCAGGCTTGGTCCGCGTCATGGTCGTGCTGTCGGCCATCACTTGTTCCCGCGATTTTCGATCAACTCATCGACGACCGACGGGTCGGCCAGCGTCGAGGTGTCACCCAGGCTGCCGAAATCGTTCTCGGCGATCTTGCGCAGGATGCGGCGCATGATCTTGCCCGAACGGGTCTTCGGGAGGCCCGGCGCCCATTGGATGATGTCCGGTTTCGCGATCGGACCGATCTCGGTGCGGACCCACTTCTCGAGCTCCTTGCGCAGCTCGTCGGAAGGTTCGACATCGTTCATCAGCGTGACATAGGCGTAGATGCCCTGCCCTTTCAGCTCGTGCGGGTAGCCCACCACGGCAGCCTCGGCCACGGCCTGGTGCGCGACCAGCGCGGACTCGACTTCCGCCGTGCCCATGCGGTGGCCCGAGACGTTGATCACGTCGTCGACGCGGCCGGTGATCCAGTAGTAACCGTCGCTGTCGCGGCGGCAGCCGTCACCGGTGAAGTAATAGCCCTTGTACTGGCTGAAATAGGTTTCCTGGAAGCGCTCGTGATCGCCCCAGATGGTGCGCATCTGGCCCGGCCAGCTGTCCGAGATGCAGAGCACGCCTTCGGTCTCGGTCTCGTCCTGCTTCACCGCAGTCTGCGGGTCGAGCACGACCGGCTTCACGCCGAAGAACGGACGGGTCGCCGAGCCGGGCTTGGTGGGCGTCGCGCCCGGAAGCGGGGTCAGCATGTGACCGCCGGTCTCGGTCTGCCAGAACGTGTCGACGATCGGGCATTTGCCCTTTCCGACATACTTGTCGTACCAGGCCCAGGCCTCGGGGTTGATCGGCTCGCCGACCGAGCCCAGCACCTTGAGAGCGGACAGATCGTATTTCTCGACCCATTCCGGCCCCTGCCCCATCAGCGAGCGGATCGCGGTGGGCGCGGTGTAGAACTGGTTGACCTTGTGTTTCTCGCACACGGCCCAGAAACGGCCCGCGTCCGGATAGGTCGGCACGCCTTCGAACATGACGGTCGTCGCACCATTCGCGAGCGGCCCGTAGACAATGTAGCTGTGACCGGTGACCCAGCCGACATCCGCGGTGCACCAGAATACGTCGCCGTCGTGATAGTCGAACGTGTATTGATGCGTCATCGCGGCATAGACCATGTAGCCGCCGGTCGTGTGCACGACGCCCTTCGGCTTGCCGGTCGAGCCCGAGGTGTAGAGGATGAAAAGCGGATCTTCCGCGTTCATCGGACGCGCCGGACAATCGGGCGAGACGTTCTCCATCATCGCCTTCACGTCGACATCGCGCCCGTCGATCCAGGTGGTCTGGTCGCCGGTATGCTTCACCACGAGGCAGCGCACCTTGTCCGAGCAGTGGAGCAGCGCGGCGTCGGCATTGGCCTTGAGCGGCGTGCGGCGACCACCGCGCGGCGCGGTGTCGGCGGTGATCACGACTTTCGCGCCCGAGTCATTGATGCGGTTCGCCAGCGCGTCGGGCGAGAAGCCCGCGAAGACGATCGAGTGGATCGCGCCGATGCGCGCGCAGGCGAGCATCGCGTAAGCCGCTTCGGGGATCATCGGCAGGTAGATCACGACGCGGTCGCCGCGCATCACGCCCTGGCTCGAAAGCACATTGGCGAAGCGGTTCACCTTCTCGGAAAGCTCCTTGTAGGTGATGTGCTGCGCCGGGGTTTCCGGATCGTCGGGCTCGAAGATGATCGCGGTCTGGTCGCCGCGCGTCGCAAGGTGGCGGTCGATGCAGTTCACGCTGGCGTTCAACACGCCGTCCTCGAACCACTTGATATCGACATGGCCGAAGGTGAAATCGGTGTTCTTCACCTTGGTATACGGCGTGATCCAGTCGAGGCGCTTGCCCTCGCGGCCCCAGAACTTCTCCGGGTCGGTGATCGATTCCTTGTACATCTCGCGATATTTCGCAGCGTCGGCATGGGCGTTCTCGAAGCCCGGCGGGACCTCTTTGACCTCTGGAACCTGAGTCACCTTGTCTTGCGCAGTCATGAGTTTCCTCCCAGCAATTTCGCCTTGCGGCACGGCGTGTCCGCATGTCGCCCGCGTCATGGTGCAGGCCCTCTACCCCGCGCCACTGTAACTCAAAGGTTAAGATTCATGTAACCCCCTTTATACGCTGAATTTTTTTGTAAACTTTTTGACACCGATTGCGCTAACGCTGTAAATGCACGGAAATGAGGCAGAAAATAGTCACGCTTAATCAAGCGCTTGCCTGTAGCGTTTCATGCGCGCGGAGCCCGCATCTGAAAATCGACCTCATGGTTAAAAGCGGGCGGCAACCAAGAAGAGGGAACATGGCACCACGGGGTGATTCGGTACGCAATCTGTCGTTACGTCATCCTAAAGCCGACGACGTCGATTGCGGACGGCGTGGCTGAGTCCTAGCATTAGGACGTCCGCGAGGAGTCGCCCATGCCGCAACCAACTCCAACGACCGACCCAATTCGCCCGACGGATGACGAGGCCCGCGCCTTGGCGCAACGCCTGATCCGCGAGGCCCGGTTCGGGGCGCTCGGCACGCTCGACCCGGATACGGGCGCGCCGGTCGTGACCCGCGTCGCCCTCGGGCCCGGCCCTCAGGGGGAACTGTTAATCTTCGTATCCAGCCTCGCGGCGCATACGACAGCCCTTCTGCGGGATCGCCGCGCGGGTCTGCTGTTGGGAGAGCCCGGCCCGAAAGGCGATCCGCTCACCCATCCGCGCCTCTCGCTGCAGGTCGAAGCCCATGCCGTCGAACGCGACAACCCCGCCTTCCCGACGATGCGCGACCGCTGGCTCGCCGATCATCCGAAATCGAAGCTTTGTATCGACCTGCCCGATTTCTTTTTCTTCGATCTCCGCCCGACCTCGGCCAGCCTCAATGGCGGCTTCGGCCGCGCTTTTCGCCTGATGTCTGCGGACCTGACATGAAAACGGCGCGCAAGACTTTCATCCCACGCGCCGCATCGCCAATCCGTCCGCCCCGGCCCGGATCGGCACAGCCCAAGCACCCCGTCAGATCGGGTTATCCATCCGCAGCGTGACTTGCAGCCGCCCCTTCGCCGCCTCCGGCCAGTTCACCGTGATCTGGTTCTTGGCCGCGCCCTGCTCCACCGCGACATAGGGCATTGCGTCGATCCGCGCGCCCGAGCTATCTCGCACCATCCCCTCGGCGATCAGGCCTTGAACATTGCGCGCCCAGCCCGCGAAGGGCAGGTACTCGCTCGCATCCGCCGTCCAGACCGATTGCGCAGCCGACTGGTTCACCTCGACCATCACCGGGTTCTGCGATATCTCTTTGATCCCGTTGAACATATTCCCTTCGAACACCACATTGCGCACCCGCGAGCGGTCGATATCGGCAAAGCTCGTATCGATTTTCTCGATCCGGTCGACACTGCCGTTGAGCGACTTGAACACGTTGTTCGTCACGCTCAGCCCTTGGATGAAATGCCCCGGCCCATAGGGCTTTATCGAGAGCCACGTGAACCAAGGCGCGACGTTGATGCACACGCAGGTATTGCCCGTCACGGTCAGCCCGCCAAAGCTGTACTCGCTCGCGAAATCCGGCTCGGCATCGTGTTCATTCGTCCATTCGATGACCGAGTTATCGATGTAATTTCCGGTCACCGCCGATTGCACATTGGTCTGCGTGAAAACGAGCCCCGCAACGCGCACGCCGCTGGTTTCCTCGTCGCCCTGAAACCAGTGATTACCGACGATCAGATGCCCAGAGCCATTCAGCACGAAGGTCGTTCCGAAGCGCACGAAGCGTGAGTCTCGGATCTTGCTGTCATTTGCGTTGACGTTCAGCACCATCGACTTGCGATCCTGCGCGGGCACCAGCATCTCGTCCGACAGGAACTGACAGCCATCGATCAGCAGGTCCTGGCACCCGCGCCCGATTGAGGTGATCGCGCGATCCTTGGGTCGCACCACATAGCTTCCGCGGATCTGGAACATCTGCCCGTCGGGCGCCAGCATGATGCAGCTCGCCGCGCCGTTGCAGAGGAATTCCACATTGGCGATGTTGAACCGGTCGAGCTTCTCCATCCCGGAGAAATCCAGCACATATTGGTGACGTGTGAAGGTATAAGTCCGCGTCCCAGATCCGCCATAAAGCGGCTGCGAGAGATACAGCGTCTGCGCGCCGTTATTCTTCGACCTCACATAGACTTCGCGCCCGACGCCGGTGCCGGTGATCCGCGCGCCAACGGGAATATTGGCGATATTGGCGACCGAGCTCAGCTGCATCGACTGGCTCACCGAATAGGTCGCCTGCGACGTCACCACATCATCGTCCCAACCAGATCCCGCGATCACGTTGATCTGCCCATTCTGCAGAACCCGACGGTTCGAAAAGCTCGACAGGTCCGGCGCGATCTCCTCGATGCGGATCGGTTCGGTCACCTCGACGCGACGCCCTTTCAGATCCAGCACGTTATGATCGGTATATCCGAACAGCGCCTGTAGCGCCTTCTTGAACCCAGCCAGCTCATCGCCGAACGCCGCCGCATAGGTCGGGAAGTCGAAAGACGACATCAGCGCCAGCTTCGCCGCCACCGGCATTACCAGCGTGCCCACGAACTCTACCGGCGACGAGATCGAGATCGAGCTGCCCAGATAATAATTCCCCTCCGAGACGAGAACCTTGCGCCCGTTCGCCGCCTGATCGGCCGCATTGAAGGCCGCGACGTTGTCCGTGACGCCATCCCCGACCGCGCCGTAATCCTTCACATCGACCCAGCCCATCAGCTCGCGCAGGAAGGCCTCGGTCACATCCTCGATCTCGATATCGTCGATGCGCACGACCCCGCCAGTCGCGCCCGTCAGGTCCAGCCCGAAATGCCCGTAAATCGCATCCAGCCCCCACGACATATCGACACCGTCGCGCGAGCCGGTGCCCACGATCGCAGAAACCTCGACCACCTCACCATAGCTTTGCAGCGCCACCGTCGGCCCCACCTCGACCACGCCGCTCACGTGGCTACCCGATCCCGTCACCGCATAGCCTGCAATCCTCACCTCAGGCAGGTTGCCGCTCACCGCCTTCACCCGCGCCCGGATGCGCAGATAGGCGCCCGGCAGGATCGGCGTGTCGCCCATGTAGCGCAGTTTCTGCACCGTCTGCATCTTGAGCATTTCCAGACAACCGCCGAAATCCGCATCCGCCGGAACCAGCGCGGCATTGCCCGAGCTCTCATAGGTCGTGGAGCCCGGCGTGCCATCTTCACTCGACCATTGATCCAGCCCTTCGGCGAATGCGGGCGGGGTCAGCACCAGCCCTTCGGTAATCGCGACGTTCATCTGCAATCCTCTCGTCCATTTTCCACCCGCGCGCGCCCCGCGCATCGCGCCATGCGCCTCGGAACCCGCCGAAAGCGCCCGCGCTTCAGCCCGAAAAGAGCTAGAAGGAAAGATTAAAGAAGACCTGATACCTCCGCGCGCCGCGCCGCCTCTCCCGCTTCGCAGATGACAGCGTCATGCGCCTGTCATATCCTCGCGCCACATCGGGAGTGCAGCCGAGAGGAGCGCAGATGGTCTACGCCATATCCCCCGACGACAAGACCCCAACGAAAGCCCTTCGCCGCATCGCGCGCAGCGAGCTTGGGACGGCCATCAAACTGGCTGGGAAACCCGATCCTTCGGTTCACGCCCTGCGCAAGGCGATCAAGAAGACCCGCGGCCTGATCCGTCTCTTCGCGCCGCACTTCGCGGATTTTTACAAGGAAAACGAGACCTTGTCCGAGGCTGCCCGCGGCATATCCGGCCTGCGAGACGACGAGGTGATGCGCGCCTCGTTGATCCGGCTGGGGCGCGAAGGGCCCGATCTTGATGGCGCCTCGGCGGCCCGCACCATGCTCGAAGCACTCCCCGCAACCCCGCCCCCGAAGGAAGGCGATATTTCGACATTCGTCAAACGCGTCACGGAAATCCGCAAACGCGCAAAGGATTGGGAGGTCAGCGCAAAGGGCTGGCCCGCCTATGAGACCGGATTGCACGAGACCCTGAAAGATTGCCGCAAGCGTCTGAAAACCGCCCAGAAATCACACGCTGGCGCAGACCTCCACCATTGGCGGACGCGGGTGAAGCAGCACTGGTATCACACCCGCCTGCTCGCCCCAATCTGGCCCGAGATGCTGCACCCACGCGAAGACGCGCTCGACACTCTGGGCGAGTTGATCGGAGATCATCACGACCTGCATGTGCTCGAGATGAGGGTGCCCGAGCATCTCGATCCCGAAAGGGCCGAGGCGTTGCTTGCATTGATCCGCACCGAATCCGCCCGGCTCGAGGCCGAAGCCTTCACTCTCGGCGCCAAAATATTTGCCGAGCCCCCCGAGCCGCTCTGCGACCGCTGGGGGGCTTGGTTCGAACTCTGGAAAGCCTAGGCGACCAGTTCGCCCGCCAGCGCCCGCTCGATCAGCGCGACGGTCTCATCGACACCGTAAAGCGCGATGAACCCGCCGAAGCGGGGACCTTGGCTCTGGCCCAAGAGTACCTCGTAGAGCGCCTTGAACCAATCGCGCAGGTTGGCGAATTCGTGGTTCTTGCCGACCGCGAAGACGACCGACTGCAGGAACTCGTCACTGTGGAAATCGGCCTCCGGCAGCGGCTCGTCGTTGCCTGCCGCCGCGTTCTTGCGCGCGATCTGATCGAGCGCCGCCTCCTCCGATTTCAGCGCCTTGGCCAGATCTTCCAGCGCCGCCCGCTCTTGCTCGGAGGGCGCGCGGAAGACCAGCGTGGGCTTCACGAAGTCCTCGAAATACTTCAGCGCGAAGCCTGCCGCCTGATCGAGGTCCGGATTGCCTTCCGGGCTCGCCTCGGGCGCATAGCGCTTGATGAAACCCCACAGCCCTTCCTTCTCGGTCGCGCCTGCGACGCTCGCAAGATTGAGCAACATCGCGAAAGGCACCACCATCCGGCTCTCGGGCGGATTGCCGCCATGGATGTGCCAGACCGGGTTGTTCACCTGCTGCTCGATCGGCTGATCGGGATAGGCCCGCAGCTGCTGGTGATATTCGTCCACCGCCTTCGGGATCACGTCGAAATGCATCCGCTTCGCGGTCTTCGGCTTGAGATACATGAAGTAGCTCAAGGACTCCGTCGCTGCATAGGTCAGCCACTCGTCGATCGAAAGGCCGTTGCCCTTCGACTTCGAGATTTTCTCGCCATTCGCGTCGAGGAACAGCTCGTAGGTGAAGTGTTCCGGCGCACGCCCGCCGAGGACGCGGCAGATACCGTCATAGATCGGCGTGTTGGTCGAGTGATCCTTGCCATACATCTCGAAATCGACGCCGAGCGCGGCCCAACGCATCCCGAAATCGGGTTTCCACTGCAGCTTCACATTGCCACCGGTGACCGGCAGCGTCCATTCGCGCCCTTCCTCGTCGTCGAAGGTCACGGTGCCGTCGCGCGCGTTGACCTCCTTCATCGGAACATACAGCACGCGACCCGTCTCGGGATGGATCGGCAGGAAGCACGAATAGGTCTGCTGACGCTCTTCGCGAAGCGACTTCAGCATGATTTCCATGATCTGATCGTATTCGTGGGCCGATTTCATCAGCATCTCGTCGAACCGGCCCGACTTGTAGTAGTCGGTCGCGCTCGCGAATTCGTACTCGAAGCCGAACGTGTCGAGGAAACGGCGCAGCATCGCGTTGTTGTGGTTGCCGAAGCTGTCGAAATCGCCGAACGGATCGGGCACCGAGGTCAGCGGCTTCTGCTCGTGCTGGCGCAGCATGTCCTGATTAGGCACGTTGCTCGGCACCTTGCGCATCCCGTCCATATCGTCCGAGAAGCACAGAAGCTTCGTCGGGATATCCGAGATCACCTCGAAAGCGCGACGGATCATCGTCGTGCGCGCAACCTCCCCGAACGTGCCGATATGCGGCAGCCCCGACGGCCCGTAGCCCGTTTCGAACAGGACGTAGCCCTTCTCCGGATCGCGTTTCTCGTAACGCTTGAGCACCCGGCGGGCTTCCTCGAAGGGCCAGGCCTTGGATTTCATCGCAGCGTCACGCAAGCTCGTCATTGCATACCTCATGAAGGCGCCCCGTGCGCCCGGTCGCGCCTGACCTATTGAAGCGAAGGGGGACAGTCAATAATTAGCACTCGAACACCATCAAGGAGCTCCGACTTGCCAGACGTTCTCTCCTCGCTTTCGCCCCAAGACGCGCTCGTCGCCGTGATGGTCGCTGTGTCCGCCGCCGACGAGGACGTGCCGACCTCGGAACTCGTCGCCATCGAGCGGATCGTGAACCACATGCCGATCTTCGCGGGCTACGATTTCGACCGCGTCTCCCGGGTCTCGCGCTCTGTGTTCACACTGTTCGAAGAGGAAGACGGGCTCGAAGCGCTGTTCGGCCTGGTCCGCGATGCGCTGCCCGAGCATATCTTCGAGACCGCCTATGCGCTGGCCTGCGACGTAGCTGCGGCCGATGGCACGATCCGACAGGCCGAGTTGCGTCTGCTGGAGGAGATCCGCGGCGAGCTGGCGATCGACCGGCTGCACGCCGTCGCCATCGAATGGGGCGCGAAAGTGCGTCACGTCACGCTCTGATCCTCGGCGGCACTTCGGGCGGGAACGCGGCATGTTCACCGCCCGGATCGCGCCTCACCCGTAAATCCCGGCCCAACGTTCCAGTAGCTGGCTCTGCAGTATTTTCGACGCACGCACCCATTGCACCTGCCCCGGCGGGCGCGGTGCGGAGCCCGCGCGCCGGCGACGGTCGAGATCGGCGGTGAAGATCGCAAACACAAGCTCGGTGCCATCCGGCGCGGTCATGTAGCCCGCCAAGGTCGAGACGAAATTCAGCGTCCCGGTCTTGGCATCGACGCTGAACGGCTGCGATTTCGAGGCCCTACCCGTCGCATCGCGCAGCTTGAAAGGTTTCATCAAGCTGCGCAGCCCCATCGGTGCGCCAAGATTGCGCAGCGCCGCGACCATGTCCTGCGGCGAAATCTCGGCATCGGCGCGCAACCCGGAATGGTCGGTGAACCGGGCCGAGCGTGCGCCCGTGCGCTGCTGCAGCCATTGGGTCATGGCCTGCCCCGATTGCATCAGGGAACTACCCGCGCCCAGCCGTTTGCTGACCGTCATGCCCACCGCCTCGGCGGTGATATTGGTCGAGTATTTCATCATCGCGCGCAGCACTGGCACAAGCGGATCGCTGCCATGGCTTACCAGAACCGTGCCGCCGGGCAGGTTGCGCGCCTCTTCCGGCGCGGGCAGCGGCGTGCCCTGTGCGCGGGCCAGCGTCTGGAACACGTCGCCCGCATAGGCCGCGGGATGGCGCACCGGCAACCAACGGCTTCCGCCACGCCCCAAAGCCGCCGAGGCAACCGTCCAATGCTCTACCCCGCCGCGATCCGAATAGGTGAACGTGGGTGAGGACCGCTTCGCGATCGAGGCTTTCGCTGTATAGGCCTGAGGCTGCACGTCGCGCCCACGCGCGTCCATGCTCAGCGCCCAGCCGCCCCCGGAGCGACGCCATTGGAAATGCACGCGATTGAAATTCAGCATCAGCCCGGAGATCGACGGGTTGTAGCCTGCGAAAATCGGCTGATCATTTGCGATCTCGCTCTTGTACGGAAGCGCGCCGGCCCAGGTCAGGAACCGCCCCGTGACGCCCTGCACCCCCTTGGCTGCGAGCGACTTCGCCATCGCATTGAGATCGTCGGTCGTCAGCGTGGGATCGCCACCGCCCGCGAGGATCAGATCACCCTGAATCCGCCCGCCAGAGATTGGCCCCGTCGCGATCAACTGCGTACCGAAGCGGAAATCGCCGCCCAGTTGCTCCATCGCGTAAATCGAAGTGATCGATTTGAGCGCGGAGGCGGGCGGCATCGCTTGGCCGGGATTGCGCTGTTCAAGGATCTGGCCCGTTTTCAGATCTGCCACGACATAGCCGACATCGCCGCTCAGCCCCGCCATCCGAACCAGTTCGGCGGCTGCGGGCGCCTGACCCAAAACCGTTTTCGGAGTGACGAAAAGCGCGGCGCCACCCAGCAATGCAAAGCGACGCGATATCGTTAGCGGCATGGCGATTCCCCCTCGGCGTTAGCCCGAGCGTAGCGCGCCCTGCGCCGTCTTCAAGCAGGCGTCGATGCCCCCCAGCCGCCTTTCTCGCGAATTTCCGTGGAGGAAATCGACGACATCGGGATGTTTACGAAACACCAGCGTGGCGCTGGCCCGTCGAGCAGGCGCTGCGAGGCAACCGCGGGCAATTCGGCCTGCGCATAGATGCGCGCCGCGCGCGCCCAACGCCCCGGCATCCGCCAGCCCGGACGCGCCAGAACGCCGACCGACACGCTTTCTATGATCGTCCGCCAATGGTCCCAGCGATCGAGCTGTACGAGGTTATCCGCTCCCATCAGCCATGCGAAATTCACACCGGGATAGAGCGCACGCAGCGCGATGATCGTGTCGGCGGTGTAGCGGGTACCGAGCCGCGCTTCGATATCTGTCACCACGACCCGAGGGTCTCCCCCGAGGATGGCCCGTGCACTCGCGATCCGCTGATCTAGCGGTGCAGGCCCATGCGCCTTGAGCGGGTTGCCGGGGCTCACGACCCACCAGACCCGGTCGAGGTTGAAACGGCGCAGCGCCTCGCGCGTGATCAGCACGTGACCTTCATGCGCAGGATCGAACGACCCGCCCAGAAGACCGATGCGCTGTCCGGCGCGGGCAAATGGGAAACCTTGTCTCATGCGCTGCCCTTACCCGAAGGCGACCGGTCAAGAAAAGAGCGTTTTATGCGTATCAGACGCCGAGTTAGGCGGTCGCGGGCGCCTGCGATCAACCTTTTCGGACGATCGCGACCCGAAACGAAGGCATCCGCGCCCTGCTGCCTTCGCCGCATAGGTTACCCGGTCGACATCGCTCTGCAGCGCCCCGATCACAAGCTTCTCGTAGTCGCGTGACGAAACCGCGCCGACCGATCCGGACACCAGGCACTCCTGGCCCTGATACCATTTCGGTGTCTCGATCTGTTCGATAATCCGCGCCGCAAGAGCCCTGACCTCCGCGTAATTCGGAGCGCCCCGCAGCAGCACGAGAAATTCGTCGCCGCCCATGCGCGCAACAAGATCGTCCTCGCGAACGCTTTCGCACAGGTTGCGGGCCACAAGTTGCAACACGTAATCCCCTGCCGCGTGGCCCCGACTGTCGTTGATCGCCTTGAAGTGGTCGAGGTCGATCTGCAGCAAAGCGAAATGCGCCGCGTCATTCGTCGCGTGATCGACTGCCTGCGCAAGCGCCTGCGCCATTGCGCGGCGGTTGGCGAGTTTCGTCAGCGGATCGGTCAGCGCCTGTTTCTCTGCCGCTTTGCGGGCCTGATCGAGCCGCCCGGTCAAGGCTCGCAATTCTTCCATCACGAGCGATTTGGCTTCTTCCAGGTAAAGCATTTCCATCGCGAGATCCGCGGCGGAGAAGTCGCGTTCTGTCAGGTCGAACTCCGCCACGAGTTCACGCAGGTGAATACCGAAGCTGAAATTGAGGAGCATATCGCCCGCAGTCGCGCCTGCAGATGTCTGCGCAGATAGCCCCACATGGCTGACGACCGCGCCACGCAGGCTCACCTTAGGATGCATGCGCAGGGTGACATGCAGTACCTCCTCCGCCATCAGCGCACCAAGCGAACGCCCGCAGCGACCGGCCTGACCATCGCAATCGCGTGTCTCGCAATTCCTGCACAAGGTGTCCGTGCAAAGACGACCTGCCGCCCCTCGTCGCGCGACCGCGAAAAATCGTGCGAACGGCGCGCCGAGGATCTGCGCCTCGGGCACACCGAGCACTTTGCGCAACGTGCGACCAACGCCAAGGATGCGCGCCCGCTCATCTATCCAGAGAAACATCGGCAAAAGCCCGGTCAGGAGGGGCAGCCAATAGGCCTGGCCGCCCCGGTCAGGCGGCGGCACAGTCGGTGCAGCCCTCGGGGCAACAGTGGTTTTGGCCGGTGCGCCCATCACACCTCTCCAGTCATGTGCGCTAGGGCGAATTGACGCGCCTCGGCATGGGCGGCGTCGAGCAGTTGGATTGTCACCACCTCTTCCGCCGGCTCGAATATCCGCGGGTCGCGGCCTGCCCTGCGCTGCGGCATTTCAATAAGCGCGAGGCTGCCATAGTCATCCGCCATCGCACGCAGAATACCCGCCAGCACCGCCCCCCAGCCCGGCACGTCCCCGATGACGCGAAGACGAAACTGGCCCGACTCGGTCGCAACGAGATGAAGATGCGGCAGCTCGAGATCGGGTAACGCCATTCGCGCGCGGTCGTGCAACTCGTTCAGCGAATTCAGGAACCCGCGATAATCGCACCCGCCATAGCGCAACAGGCGCCGCACGGCTTCGCGCGTGCACAGATGCGCACCAAGGTCCTCGAGCAACTCGGACCGTTCACGCCCCAACGCGTCGCAAGCGGTATCAATCAGCCGCAAGGTTTGCGCATCGGCATATTGCAGCAGCGGTTCATAGCCTTCACTCGGCAGCTCCGCGCACCGCCTAACACGCGCGCAGAGCGCCGCCCCGTGGGTGTCGGTAAGGAAGTTTTCGATAGAGCGGTTGATCAAGCCGAGCATGTGCCCTCCTCCCCGCCACGCTAGCGACCAGAAGTTAACAAAGCTCCAAAATCGCTCGGCTCAGCGCGAGAGCGGCAACAGGCGCAGCCCACCGGCCTCGAGCGACATGATCCCGCTTGGGACGACTTTCATCTCGCCGCGCTTGATGGCGGCGATGACAGGTGCCAGATCGACGCGGAAGCGCGGTTCGCCCTGCGCGTCGACCACGCTACCCCACCCGATCGAATCCCAAGCGCCATCCGACTGGCGCAGAACGTAGATCGCATCGCGATCGGGCAGATGCAGCAGGACCATCGCCTCGTCGCCGGGTACATCTTTCAGGAAATCGGCCTCGATCAGGGCGCAGTTCGCCGCCGCGCCCTCGCCAGAGGCGCAAAGCCCCGACGCGACTTCCGGAGCCCGCGCGCGGATCGCATCGAGCAACGCATCCTCGGGCGGCGTCGCTCCGGGCGGCAGCACGAGATCCCGGCGCAACTGGGCGCGCGCCGCACTATCCCCTTCGCCCCCATCCGCCGACGGGCGCAGACGCGCCAAGGCGGTCGCGAGCGCTCGATCATCACCGGCTTGGGCCTCCAGCTCCGAGTAGGCCGACTGCCCGGCAAGCCCCCATTGGTTTTTCAAGGCGTAGAGCGGCAGGGCCCCCGCAGTGATCCGCCCGTCGCGATAGAGCGCCAGTTGCGAGCGCGCGGCGATGGCATTCGCATCCAGCACTGGCGTCAGCCACGCCAGAGCCGCGAGAAACAGCACGCCCGCCATCGCGATATTGATTCGCCGCAGGCGCGCCATCCAGCCGCGCCCCAGCAGGACAGAGCCGGCATATCCCAGTGCATATCCCGCGAGCAGCACGATCAGCACCGCCTGCGCCACGCGCCCTGGCGTCCAGCCCTGCGCCGTCACGCTTTGCCAGCCGGTCCAGGCCGCTGCGCCGACCAGCACGGGCAGCGCCAGCGCCAGCCCCTGAGCCGACAGCCGCAAAACCCGGGCCCGCACTGCGCTGTGATCGTCGCGCTCCACGCCGATCGAGATCAGCGTCACAGCGGCCACGGCCATCGCCAGCAGCGTCTCGATTTGCGAGAACCCGATCAGCGAGACCTGCCCGCGGCGCGCAATGAACCCGGCCACGAAGATCACGGCGACCAGCAGGACGGGCGGCAGCAACAGCCTGAGAAGCCGCAGTATGAGGGTAGGAGAGATCATCTCCTCCAACTCGGTCACCACCGCCAGCCCGAGCCCGAGAATGCCGCCCGACACGGAGAAGGCGAATAGTTTCTGGCGCAGAAGCTGACGCAGGAAATCGAGGTCCACGCTTTCGAGCAGGCGCGCCGAGAGATAGAGGACGAGCCAGACCATCCCGAGGAAAATACACGCGGCGGCATAGCGCACGACGATATTCCATGCATGAAGAAACAGCGCTGGATAGTCGTTCCAAGCGAGTCCGCCACCCCGCGCCACGGCCATCGCGAAGGGCATCGGCAGCGTCGCCAGAACCGCGAGCGCGAGCATCTCGAACGGCATGAATCCCGCCAGCGACTCGGTCGGAGAATAGCCGAGCGATGCCCACCAGCCGAGCAGCGCGACCGGAATCGCAATCAGCGCCGCCGCACCGAAGGCCTTGCGCCAGCCGATCTCGCCCAGCATCGCCAGCGCGGTCGCGAAGAACACCGTTCCCAGAACCGAGACGCCGAATTGCCCGTGGGCGTCGAGCGGCAGCGCCGTCTGCAACTCGCTATCGAGAGCCCAGAAGAACACGCCCGCCAGCAGCCCGAGCAGAATATGTTGCAAACGTAGTTGCATGCGTCCCTCTCCTGTTCTTGCGCGAGGCTCTCGCGCGCATCCGACGCGTCTCGTCAGCCCGCGCGCTGTGCGAGCCAGTCGGGAAGCCCCCCGATATGATCGAGCACGGCATCGGCCAGCGGAGCAAGATCGTCCCGCATCGCTGGCCCGCTCAATACGCCGATCGCGATCATCCCCGCCGCGCGCGCCGCGTGCAGATCATGCTGGCTGTCTCCGACCATCACCACCTCCGCCGGGTCCAGACCGAGCGAGTCCGCGAAGGCCAGAAGCGGGCTCGGCGTGGGTTTCGCGCCATGCCCGCTGTCATAGCCGATGATCAGGTCGAAAAGATCGGTGATGCCCGCCTGCGCCGCATGCGCGCGCGCCGAGGACTCGGCGTCGTTCGTGCAAATACCCAGATGCAACCCGCGCGCGCGCAGATCAGACAGAAGCTTGCTCAGCGGCACCGGCTCCACCAGCGGCACATCATGCGCTGCGCGCTCCAGCTCGATTACCAGGTCGTCGAGCGTGCGCCCCGGCAGATGCGGCAGCAACAATTCTGCCGCCTCCCGGACCGTGCCCGCGATCACCGGCGAGTGCGGCTCGAACTCCACACGCTCGAGGTCGAACCCGATCGCCTCGGCAAGCCGCGCGGCCTGACTGGTGTCTTCGGCCAACGCCTCGATCTGCAGCTTCGCCCAAGCGCCCCATGTCGCGTCGAAATCGAAAAGCGTGCCATCCTTGTCGAACAGCACCGCCCGTATCTTGCCGCCTGCCATCTGCGATCCGCCCTCCCTTTGCGGGCAGATTGCCCAAAGCGGGGCGTCAGGTCCAGTGGCGCAGATCGCCGCGCCCGAGAACCGCGCGGGCCTGCATCAGCGCCTCGGGCTGCACCCCGAGGTCCTGCGCGCAATCCAGAACCACCTGATCGTCCTGCAGGACATGGTCGAGAACCCCTGCGAGGAAGTCCGGATCGCTCGCCTGCGCACGCAAATCATCCGCGCTCGCCCCGGAATTGGCGAGGAATGCACCGATCAACTCTTCACGGTTGACGAGCCAACCGAGGGTCTGCAATGCGAGCGTGTGAGCGTTTTCTTGCCGCATGGCGGATCCTTCTCTGTCAGGGGAAACGCTTTGTTAACCTATAGATCGCTAAGGTCAAGAAAAGGCGCGTCCAGAAGCTCGCGCATTCGCGATCGCCCTGCCGCAAACCGGAGGACGCAAGAGGTTGTAAGGAGTAGCCTGGAATGCCGGGAACGATCCTCATCGTTGATGACGTGGCGACCAATCGCATCGTGCTGAAGGCGAAGCTGACCGGTGCGCGCTACAACACGCTGCAAGCTGCGAGCGCAGCAGAGGCGCTCGCCCTCGCCACAACGGAACGGCCTCGCCTGATCCTGCTCGACATCACCCTGCCCGACATGACAGGGGAGGCTGTCATCAAACGGCTGCGGAACGATCCACAGACACGGCGCATCCCGATCATCGCGATGACGCAGCGCGACATTCCGGAGCTGCGCGTGGCGCTGCTGGCGGCCGGGGCGAACGATGTCATCGTCAAACCTTTCGACGAACTCGTACTGCTCGCACGTCTGCGCAGCCTGATCCGCGCCCATGCCGGCGACGAGGATTCGGCCCTGCGCGAACAAACCTGCCGGGCACTCGGTTTCGCCGAGGCCGCGAATGAATTCGCACCTCCCGCCCGGATCGCGATGATCGCCCCCGACCCGGCCGAGGGGATGCGCTGGAAAGCCGCGCTCGCACCGCGGCTCGAGGCCAGTCGGATCCTGTTGACCAGTTGCGAACAGCCCTGCGGCGGCGACCCCGCGCGCCGCCCCCCCGATCTCTTCGTGATCGGCGCGGATCTCGTGCATCGCGGGGACGGGCTGCGGCTGATGTCGGAATTGCGCTCGCATCCAGAAACGCGCCACGCAGCGATCCTGATCGCGTGCATGCCCGAAGCCTCGGAGACGCAAGCGAGCGCGCTCGATCTAGGGGCGGACGACCTTCTGCCCTCGGATATCTCCACGCCACTCGCAGCACAGGAAACGGCACTCCGGATCGGCGCGCAGCTGCGCCGCAAGCAGCTCTCCGATCAACTTCGCCTCTCGGTCGATGAAGGCTTGCGTCTCGCGCTGGTCGATCCGCTGACCGGGCTCCACAATCGCCGCTACGTCAATGCGCATCTGGCTCGCATGTCCGAACGCGCGCGCAGCACCGGCCGCGGCTACGCGGTGATGCTGCTCGATCTCGATCGCTTCAAATCGGTGAACGACACCTATGGCCACGGCGCGGGGGACGAGGTGCTGACCAATATCGCCCGCCATCTGCGCCGCAGCCTCCGCGACGTCGCCCTGATCGGGCGCATCGGCGGCGAGGAGTTTCTCGTGGCGCTGCCGGACAGCTCGCTCGATGAGAGCTATCGGATCGCGGAACGGCTCCGACGTGATATCGAGGAGACGACAATCACGCTTCCGGACGGAAGCAAAATGCAGGCCACGATCTCGATCGGCCTCGCATTCGGCGGCACCCGTCGCGACGACCCACAGCATCTTATCGACGAGGCCGATGCGGCTCTTCTCTGCGCCAAGGGAAGCGGCCGGAACCAGGTCTCGCTCGCCCCTCACACGAACGCAGCGTGACGCCGGGAAACAGCATCACGCCACGCATGATGATGAGACGAGCCGAAACTCTTCACTATTTCAGATAGCGGCCAACTCCGACGCGCCGGCCATCGCACCGGCCTCAAGGCTTGTCCTGACGATCCCTGTCGCGGTCTTTCTTGTGCCGGTCGAACCGCGCCGCACCCTCGCGCAGACGCTCGGCGAAGCTGTGGCGGGCCGCCGGGCTCATTGCTTCGAGCCTGTCGAGGATCAGCCGCTCGCCGATATCGACCCGCTGCACGGTCCGCGCCTTGTGCCGCTCGAGCAGCTTGGCCACTTGATCGCGATCCCACGGCTCCGCGTCGATCGCGCTGATCAGCGCCGCCATATCGCTGCGCGCCTGCCGCCGCATGTCGCGGAATTCGGAGCCGCGCGCCTGCGCCGCCTTGCGCAGCGCGTCGCGATCTTCGGGGCTCAGAGCTCCGGTGAAGGCGCCAAGGCTGACATCGCCCACGACCGGGCGCGGCGGATGCCGCTCATGGCCAAGCCAGCCGCCGATGAAAAATCCCAGCAGCAGCAGGTTCAGCACCGCGGACGCTATCAGCGCCCAACGCAACCCCCGGCCGTTTCGCGTCTCGGCAATCGCCATCAGAACCCTCCTTCATCGACGAAGGCGAAGGTATCGCCTTCGGGTAGCAGGTTGACCGTGCCGAGGCTTTCGGTCGTGCTGCTGGCGTAAAACGGGCTGAGCGCGCCGATCTCGTCTGCGCCGATAAAGCCGATCCAGACCCCGGCCAGAGCGGCCGTCACCAAACCGCCCATCGGAGCCCAGCCGCCGAACGCGCCGCGAAGCGCGTCCCAGATACCGGCTAGGACATCGGATGCTTCGGACCCATCCGCCGGGGCCTGGCGCGCAAAGGCTGCTTGCTCCGCCTCGGCATCGGCCAAAACCCGGGCAAGGAAGCCCTCGCCTGGCTCGGCCCCGCCCGCCGCGCGCGCTTCGCTGAAAAGCTGCTCCAGCGCCGCGTCGTCAAATGCGTCCGTCTCGCGATCCATGCGTTTGTCAGTCATCGCCAAACCCCAATTTCTCTCGCTGCCCCCGAAGCAGCTTGCTCAAAGCGCGCTTTCCCCGCGCTGTCAGACTTTCTACGGCTTCGACGCCGGTTTCCATCGCGGCAGCGATCTCGGGATTGGACAAACCGTCGATATGTCGCAGTGTCACCGCGATCCGCTGTCGTTCCGGCAATTGCTCCAGCGCGGCTTCCAGCGCCGCCACGCGGTCGCGCGCGATCAACTCGTCCAGAGCGCTCGCCCGGTCATCGGCCACCTCGGGCGCCTCGTCCAACCCCACGCCGCGGCGCTTGCGCAGCCGGTCCGTCGCGAGATTGGCAACCACCCGGTAAAGCCATGTCGAGACCTTGGCCTCGCCGGCCCGCCATTCCGGCGCGATCTTCCAGAGCCGCAAAAGCCCCTCTTGCGCGACATCCTCGGCCTCGGCCGCATCGCGAAGATAGCGATAGGCGAGCCGGTAGGCCAACGGCCCGAAGCGCAACGTCAAAGCCCGCGCTGCCGCCGGGTCGCCCTGCGCGTATAGCTCCAGCAGAGCCTCGTCCGAAGCCTCGTTCATCGCATCCAGTGCCATCGTCATTCCGTCAAAGGCCTAGCCTGCTTTCCCTACGCATGCAATTTGACATGCGACCGGGGCGCACTGCTGCGCCCCGGCTCTTTGTACTGCTCGAAACTCAGTTCGCGGATCGGCCCGAGCCGTCGGCCGGACCGTTGCCCGGCCCCTGACCTTGCCCTTGGCCAGCACCGCTGCCCGGTTGCATCGGCGGCGTGCCCTGAGGGCCTTGACCGTTCGGGCCCTGCCCGATCGGACCATCCCCTAGCATCATCCGGCCATAGCCGGGGCCATATTCGTCGCGGTCGTCGTCCCAGCCCATGCGGTCATGGCCGTAGCGATCCCCTTTGCCCATGCGGTCGTACCCATGGTGATCGCCCTTGCCCTTCCGGCCATGCTCGTAGCGGTCGTGCATCCGCCGCATGAACCTCTTGGCCATCTGCATCTCGTCGGCGCTGACCGCCCCGTCGCCGTTACGGTCCATACGCTCGAACATGCGCGTCGGCATCGGGTGGGCCATCAGTTCGGCGGCCGACAACTCGCCATCGCCATTGCTGTCCTGCGCAGCGAAACGCGCCTTCACGCGGGCCTCGATGCGGGTCTTGACCTTCGCCATCTCGAAATTGACGAGTTCTTCTTGCGAGACCATGCCGTCGCCATTCGCGTCGAGCGCCTGCGCGTCGGCGGCGCGCTTGGCTTGAATCTCGTCCATCGTCACCTGACCGTCGCCATTGCTGTCGAAACGGCTGATGTCGAAGCCGAAGCCGCGTCCGCCCCGACCGTCCATCGCACCGGGCTGCATGGTCTGCCCCATACCGTTGACCGGGCCATTACCTTGGCCAGCGCCGGGACCGTTACCCGGTCCGTTAGCTGGCCCCTTCCCCGGCATCGCCTGTTGCCCCTGCATCTGGTTGCCGGTCTGGTTCTGCGCCACCACCGGCATTGCGAGGGTGATCGCGCTCCCGGCGAGGATCGCCGCGACGAGGGTCTGCCTGTTCATGACTTTCATAAGAAACTCCTGTTCTCGCTCCCACGGCACGTCTCGCGCCGTCGATGTCTGTCCCAACGCGGCACGCGCAGCATTCCGTCGCGAATCTCACACACCCGTGATAGACCCGCCGGACTTTCCATCCGCTCCGGCTGCCGCCATACTGCCCGGCAAACGGGCGGAGAGAGACCGCCACAAGGGAGAGCGCAATGCAGTCGCATGACGAATATCACGATGACCGCCCGCTGGGCCGCTCGATCGGGCGAGGCCTGCGCTGTCTCTGTCCGGCCTGCGGCAAGGGGCGGATCTTGCACAGCTATCTCAAGGTGCGCGACACTTGCCCGTCCTGCGGCGAAGACCTCTCGCACCAGCGCGCTGATGACGGCCCGGCCTATCTGACGATCCTGATCGTGGGCCATCTCGCGATCCCGATGATGGCGGCCTATTTCATCGCTTTCCGTCCCGGCCCGTGGGAGATGATCTGGATTTTCGGCATCGGGTCGATGGTGCTCTCGGCGATCCTGTTGCCGCTGATGAAAGGGATGCTGGTAGGCATCCAATGGTCGCGCCGGATGCATGGTTTCGGCGAGGGCGAGATCGTTCATGACTGACACCAAGCCCCCGGAGGACAAAACTGCGCTGCGCGATGCGGCGAGCGTGATCGTCCTGCGCCGTGACGGGACGACAGCTCCTCGTGTGCTAATGGGTCAGCGCGGCGCTGGGGCCGCGTTCATGCCTTCGAAATACGTCTTTCCGGGCGGTGCGCTCGACGCTACCGATTGGGAGGTGCCCTTCGCGTCTCCGCTGCCCGCGCCCGATCATGCGCGGCTCGAGGCCGATGCGCCGAGGGGCATCGGTGCGGCCCTCGCCGCCGCCGCCCTTCGCGAGTTGTGGGAAGAGACCGGGCTCGTACTGGGCGAGAGAACCAACTGGCCCGGCGCGGTACCGGACGATTGGCAGGGCTTTGCCGATCTGGGCTTTCTGCCCTCGGCGGCCAATTTGCGTTTCGTGTTCCGCGCGATCACGCCGCCAGGCCGTCCGCGCCGCTTCGATGCACGGTTTTTCCTAATCGACGCGGACGCAATCCAAGGCGATCTCGACGATTTCTCGCGGGCCTGCGACGAGCTCTCGCATCTGCATTGGGTGCCCCTGCCGGAGGCGCGCGCGCTGAACCTACCGTTCATCACCGAAGTCGTGCTGGCCGAGATCGCGGCGCTGATCACCACCGATCACGCGCTTGGCGCGCCGCATTCGGTGCCGTTCTTCGATAATCGTGGATCGCGATCGGAGTTCCGGCGGATCGGGCTCTAACGCCCCGCCAGCACAATCACGATCAGCGAAACCACGACGAGCGCGATGCCCACCCCTTCGCGCTTGTGCAGCCGCTCGTGGAAGACCAGCGCCGAGGCAAGCAGCGTGAAGACGATCTCCACCTGTCCCAGCGCGCGCACGAAAGCCGCGTTTTGCAGCGAGAAGGCAGTGAACCAGCCCGCCGAGCCCAGAACGCCGGTGATCCCCACGAGCACCGTGCGCCGCCACGCGCCGAACACGCGGGTTAATTCGCCCGGCTCGCGCAGCCGCAGGTAAAGCCCCATCCCGATTGACTGCGCGAAGGTCGCGCAGGCCAGCGCGACGATGGCGCGGCCGAAAAAGTCGAGCGGCTCAAGCTCCAGCGTCGCGCCGCGATAGAAGATCGAGGACAGGCCGAACAGCGCCCCCGCCCCCACGCCGTAAAGCGCCGCACGCGGGTTGAAGCCGCCTTCGGGCGGCTTGGTCAGGAACAGCACCCCCGCCAGCCCGATCGCAATTCCGATCCAGCCGATGGGTCCGACGAACTCGCCAAGGATGATCGCGGAGAACAGGGCGACCTGTACCGTTTCGGTCTTGGTGAAGGCCACGCCCACCGCGAAGTTGCGCAAGCCGAACAGCGCGACCGTCAGGAAGGTCGCCGCCACCTGCGCCGCGCCGCCCGCTATGACGAAACCCCAGAAGGGGCCGCTCAGATGCGGCCACCGCGTGGCGGTCGCGGCCAGAAAGCCCAGCGCCGTCACCGCCGCGAGCGGGAAGCCGAACAGGAAGCGTGAAAACGTCGCGCCGCCGACCGAGAGTTGCGCTCCCGCCAACAGCTTTTGCAGCATGAAGCGGATGGTCTGAACCGCCGCCGCGAACAGGGTCACCCAAACCCAGAGATGCGCCGGCGCGTCGGTCACTTGCCGACCCGCGTCATCTCATAGCCGTTGAAGTCCATGACGTCGCGCGCCGCCTTGATTAGATCGGGCCGGGGCGGGGTCTGCCGCGACAGGATCATCCCCCAACGGCCCGACGGCGTGCCGAGCACAGCCACCCGATAATCGAAATCGACCCAGAGCACCCAGATCGGCTCACCGCCGAACGCGTCCTTCGCCAGAAGCCGCCCGCCCGGTCCGGTGAGCGTGACTTTCTCGTCGACAGCGGCAGGCTTGATGGCGCAATTCGTGCCGCGCAGGCGATAGGCGCTCTTGCCGTCCCACGTCCAGTTTTGCGTGCCCGAGCAGCCCGGAATACCGCTTTCGACGACATGCCACTCGCCAGCGAAGCGCTGCGGATCGAACAGCGAGGCCGAAGAGATCAGCGCCCCCGGCTTGCGGAGCGAGGCGGTCTCCGGCTGAGGCCCACAGCCCGCGAGGGTCAGCGCGATCATGCCGCCCAGCGCGGCGATCTTCGCCCAGCTCATTGCACGCATAGTTGCATCGGGTAGCCCGCCTCGCTCATCACGTCGTTACAGCCCAGAAGCGGTGTTACCGGAGCGCAGGTCTTGGAGCGCGCGAGGCATTCGCCCTCGCATTCGCTGCCCGCCTGGCAGCTCTTGCCGCTATCGGAGGTCATCTTCACGCAGATGAACGCCCCGTCGCGCGCGACCCAGTTGCCGCCGCGCGCGACGCATTCGAATTTACCGGCATCGATCTTTTCCTGCCCGACCAGCGGCAGTTGCTCTGCCGTATCGCCCCCGTCCGTGGTGCCGAAAGGCTTGCAGGCCGCGAGGGCGAGTGCAGCACCCAGAAGGATCGACGCCGCCCGCATCAATAGGGCATCGGGTAGTGCTTATGGAGCTCCGCGATCTTGTCGAGCAGCTCCTTCGGCAGTTCCACCCCTTCCGCGTCGAGGTTAGGTTTGAGCTGGTCGACCGAAGTCGCGCCGACGATCGGGATCACCGGGAAGGGACGGCTCATCACCCAGGCGATCGCCATCGTGACCGGGTGCAGGTCGAACTCCTTGGCGAGCGCCACATAGCGGTCCGCGATCTCGAAAGCGCGCGGATTGGCCCGCCCACCGAGATTGTTGACCAGCGACCGACGGGTATTCTCGGGGATCACGTCGCCGGAATATTTGCCCGTCAGGATACCGGCCGCGAGCGGCGAATAGGCCAGCAGCGTCACCTTCTCCTGTTGGCCGAGCTCGCCGAGATCGAGATCATAATAGCGGCACATCAGCGAATACTCGTTCTGGATCGACTCGACGCGCGGCCCCTTACCCGCCGCGGCCAGTGCCAGCCATTGCGCGGTGCCCCAGGCGCTCTCGTTCGACAGACCGAATTCGCGGATCTTGCCTTCCTGGCGCAGCGCCTCGAGCGTCTCCAGACAGGCGCTCATATCGTCGAGCACCTCCTGCTTCGAGGGCTGCTTCGACGGATCGAAGCGCCACGTCTTGCGGAAGTGATAGGAGCCGCGATTGGGCCAGTGGAACTGGTAGAGGTCGATGTAATCCGTCTGCAGCCGGGTCAGCGAGTCCGTCACAGCCTGCCGGATCCGGGTCGGGCTGATTACCGGGCCTCCCTCGATCGCGTGCGAGCCTTCGCCGGTGATCTTCGTCGCCACCACGAGATCGTCGCGCTTGCCGCGCTTGGCCAGATAAGTGCCCACGATCTGCTCGGTCCGGCCCAAAGTCTCGGCCTTGACCGGGTTCACCGGATACATTTCCGCGGTGTCGAGGAAATTGATCCCGCGGTCGAGCGCGAAGTCGATCTGATCGTGGCCCTCGGCCTCGGTGTTCTGGCTGCCCCAAGTCATCGTTCCGAGGCATATCTCGGACACCATGATCCCGCTTTGACCAAGTTCCAGCTTGCGCATTCCCGCGCCCCCTTTGTCATATGATGTTGCGCGGACCCTGCCACCGGGCCGCGGGAAGGTAAAGACCCCTGACCCGGTGCTTATTCGACCCGGTCCATATACTCGCCGTAGCCCTCGGCCTCCATCTCCTCGTAGGGCACGAAGCGCAGCGAGGCGGAGTTGATGCAATAGCGCAAACCGCCCTGATCGCGCGGGCCGTCGGGGAACACATGGCCCAGATGGCTATCGCCATGTTTCGAGCGCACCTCGACGCGCGTCATCCCGTGGCTGGTATCGGTCAGCTCCACGACATGATCGTCGATCAAGGGCTTGGTGAAGGACGGCCAGCCGCAGCCCGCGTTGTATTTGGTCGAGGAGGCGAAAAGCGGCTCGCCCGAGACCACGTCGACATAGATGCCCTTGGCGGAGTGGTCGTCATATTCGCCCGTGAAGGGGCGCTCGGTGCCATTTTGTTGCGTGACGCGGTATTGCTCGGGGGTGAGTTTCGCGATCGCGTCGTCGGATTTCTGCCATTTGCTCATGATGGGTCTCCCTTTCGCGCCTGATCTAGGCGGCGCAGGCGGCGAGAAAAGCCCTGCCGCCGCGTTTCACTCGCATGTTTTACGGCGCGCGCCTACCATCCGGATCAGGAGGAGTTTGCCATGACCACGCCCGATCCCCGCGCCGATCTGCCCACCCATCATGTCGAGAACCAGCCGCCCGCGCGCGGCGACGTCGATTTGTTCGGCGCGGATGCGCCTCTGCGCGAGGCCGTCGCGCGGGCGGGCGGTCAGACAGATACGCTGTCGGATTACGGCCGGACCCTCGGCACGACCGAGATGCGCGAAGCCGGGCGCGACGCGAACCGCTACCTGCCGGAGCTGCGGCTGTTCGACATGGGTGGACGACGGCTCGACGAAGTGCGCTTTCACCCCGCCTATCATCGCTTCATGGAGGCTGGAATCGGCGCGGGCTACGCCGCGCTGCCATGGGAGGGCGGCAAGGGCGGCCACGCAACCCATGCCGCGATGGTCTATCTCGCAAGCCAGATCGAGCCCGGCAGCTGCTGTCCGATGACGATGACCTATGCCGCCGTGCCTGCCCTCGAGGCCTCGCCCGAGATCGCCGCGATCTGGCGCCCGAAACTGACCGCGCGCAGCTACGATCCGCGCGTGCTGCCGGTGGGCGAGAAGACCGGCGCGACGCTCGGCATGGCGATGACCGAGAAGCAGGGCGGCTCGGACGTGCGCGCGAACACCACGCGGTCCGAGCCGGCGGACGGGCATTGGCGACTGACCGGCCACAAGTGGTTCTGCTCCGCGCCGATGTCGGACGGGTTCCTGACGCTGGCGCAGACCGACAAGGGACTGAGTTGTTTCCTCGTCCCGCGCTGGCTGGAAGGCGAGCGCAACGCGATCCGAATCCAGCGGCTGAAGGACAAGCTGGGCAATCGCTCCAACGCGTCCTCCGAGATCGAATATGAGGGCGCGTTGGCCCATCTTCTGGGCGAGGAAGGCAGGGGCGTCGCCACGATCATCGAGATGGTGCATCACACCCGACTCGACACCGCGCTCGCGCCTGCGGGGCTGATGCGCGCGGCGATCTCCGAGGCGCATCACTGGGCGACGCATCGCGCCGCCTTCCAACGGCGCCTGATCGACCAGCCGCTGATGCGCGCGGTGCTGGCCGATCTGACGTTGGATTGGGAAGGCGCGCTGACGCTGGGGATGCGCGTGGCGCAGGCCTTCGACAGCGCCCGCCCCGAGGATCGCGCCTTCGCCCGGATCGGCGTGGCGCTGGCGAAATATTACGGCAACAAACGCTGCCCCGTGGTGACCTACGAGGCGATGGAGGTGCTGGGCGGCATCGGCTACGTCGAGGACACGCCGATGCCGATGCTCTACCGCGAGGCCCCGCTGAACGGCATCTGGGAAGGCTCGGGCAACGTGATCTGTCTCGACATCCTGCGGACCCTCGCGAAAGAGCCGCTGGCGGCGGAGATGCTGAGCGCGGAGCTGGACGCGGCGCGCGGCACCGATCCGCGCTATGACGCGGCGCTGGCCGATCACCTCGCCCGCTGGCCTGCGCTCCCACCCGAGGCCGAGGCGCGCTGGTTCGCGGAACGGCTCGCGCTGCTCCTGACCGCGTCGCTGCTGATCCGAAATGCACCTGCTGCGGTGAGTGACGCCTTCGTCGCGACGCGGCTTGCGGGCGAGGGGGGCCGGACCACCGGCGCGATGGCGGGCAGCGATGTCTCTGCTATCCTGGACCGGATCGCTGGCTGAGACTGCGGAAGCCTCCGTCGGGGATATTTGGATCAAGGAGAAGGAGGGGCGCGATGAGCGAAGACCGATATCTGATCCGGGCCGATGAGATCGCGGCGATGGAGGGGCTGGCCAAGACGCATTTCCTCAACCCGAATGCTCGGCGGATCAACAAGAGCCTTGGCGATGCGACGGGGCTGACCGGGATCGGGGTGCATATCATCGAAGTGGAGCCCGGCTGCGAGACCACCGAGTTTCACCGCCACCACCACGAGGACGAGGCGATCTTCGTGCTCAGCGGCGAGGCGACCGCGCGGATCGGCGAAGAGCGTCACGCGATCGGGCCGGGCGATTTCATCGGCTACCGCGCGGGCGGCGCGGCCCATACGATCGAGAATACCGGATCGGAGATGTTGCGGCTGCTCGTGATGGGCCAGCGCCTACCCCATGACGTGGGCGACTATCCCGACAAGGCCAAGCGGCTCTACCGCAATGCGGGGATGCCGTGGCAGATCGTGGATGTCGACGCGATCACGGAGGTCAAGGCGGGGGCGAAGAAGTGACGCCCCCAGCCGAGGTTCACGCGTTGAACAGGAAGTGCAGCACGTCGCCGTCTTTGACTTCGTAGGTCTTGCCCTCGACGCGGAACTTGCCGGCCTCTTTCGCGCCCGCCTCGCCCTTGTTGGCGACGTAGTCGTCGTAGGAGACCGTCTCGGCGCGGATGAAGCCGCGTTCGAAATCGCCGTGGATGACGCCCGCCGCCGCCGGGGCCAGCGTGCCCTTGCGGATCGTCCAGGCGCGGGCCTCTTTCGGGCCGACGGTGAAATAGGTCTGCAGGCCCAGCAGGTCGTAGCCCGCGCGGATCAGGCGGTCGAGACCGGCCTCTTCCAGCCCCATCTCTTCGAGGAACATCTCGGCTTCCTCGGCGTCGAGCTGCGAGATTTCCTCTTCGATCTTGGCCGAGATCACCACGGTGCCCGCGCCCTGCTCGGCGGCCATCTTGGCGACCGCTTCGGATTTCGAGTTGCCGGTCGCGGCGGAGCCTTCCTCGACATTGCAGACATAGAGAACCGGCTTGGCGGTCAGCAGCTGCAGCATGTTCCACGCTTTGCGGTCGTCCTCGGACACCTCGACGGTGCGCGCGGGGCGACCGGCTTCCAGAGCCTCTTTCGCTTGCTCCAGAAGGCGCATCGCCTCCTTGGCTTCCTTGTCGCCGGATTTCACCTTGCGGGCGAGGTTCGCGATACGCTTCTCGAGGCTTTCGAGATCGGCGATCATCAGTTCGGTCTCGATGGTTTCGGCATCGGCCACCGGATCGACGCGGCCTTCCACATGGGTCACGTCGCCATCTTCAAAGCAGCGCAGCACATGGGCGATCGCATCGACCTCGCGGATATTGGCGAGGAACTGGTTGCCCAGCCCCTCCCCTTTCGAGGCGCCTTTCACGAGCCCGGCGATATCGACGAAGGTCATTCGGGTCGGGATCACCTCTTTCGAGCCTGCAATCTGGGCCAGCGTGTCGATCCGCTCATCGGGAACGGCCACTTCGCCGACATTCGGTTCGATCGTGCAGAAGGGAAAATTCGCCGCCTGCGCGGCCGCCGTCTTGGTCAGCGCGTTGAAGAGGGTGGATTTGCCCACGTTCGGCAGACCCACGATACCCATCTTGAAACCCATTTCGCCCTCCTGTTTGTGGCTGCGCGCTTCTTATTCATTGGCCGCCCCCGGTGCAAGCGCGCGCGAGGGCCGGAATCGTGATAGGCTGGCCTTCGTGTTCAGGGAGGTGACCGCGATGAGTTTCGAACCCTACATCCACTTTCAAGGAAACTGCGAAGAGGCGATGCGTTTCTATGCCGACCTCTTCGGCACTGAGCCCCCCTTCCTCATGCGTTATGGCGACATGCCCGAGGCCAGCGAAGGCATGAGCGATAGCGGCAAGGTGCGGATCATGCATGCGCTGATCAAGCTCGGAGATGGCGCGCTGATGGCCTCGGATTGGCCCGAGGGGCGCGATCGTCCGCAAAGCTCGGTTTCGATCTCGCATGTTTCGGACAGCCGGGAGGCCGCGAAGGCGATCTTCGAGCGGCTGATGGATGGGGCCGAGGAGGTCATGATGCCTTTCGACGACACGTTCTGGGCCGACGGGTTCGGAATGCTGCGTGACCGTTTCGGAACGGCGTGGATGATCAACGGCCCCTCGAAGATGTAGGCGCGGTCCGTCGCCGCAGTATGCGCGGGCCGTCGTGGCATTCGATCACGCGCGCGAGGCATTGATTTTCCCGCCCTCATCGCGCAAACCGCTTCGGGACCAGCCGGAGGGACGCCATGACTCGCATCGACGCCAAATTCGCCAGCCTCAAGAAAGAGGGCAAGAAAGCCTTCGTCTCTTACATCATGGCGGGCGACCCGGATCTGGAGACCTCGCTCGAGGTGATGAAGGGCCTGCCGGCGGCAGGCGTCGACATCATCGAGCTGGGCGTACCCTTCACCGATCCGATGGCCGACGGTCCGACGATCCAGCTGGCCGGGCAGCGCGCGCTCGACGGCGGGCAAACGCTGCAGAAGACGCTCGACATGGCGGCGGAATTCCGCAAGACGGACGACACCACGCCGATCGTGCTGATGGGCTATTACAACCCGATCTATTCGCGCGGCGTGGATCGCTTCCTCGAAGATGCGAAGGCCGCGGGCATCGACGGGCTGATCGTGGTCGACCTGCCGCCGGAAGAGGATGAGGAGCTTTGCATCCCCGCGCAGGCTGCCGGGATCAACTTCATCCGCCTAGCGACGCCGACGACCGACGACAAGCGCCTGCCCAAGGTTCTGCAGAACACGTCCGGTTTTGTCTATTACGTCTCGGTGACGGGGATTACCGGCTCTCAGGCCGCGCAGGCGACCGAGGTCGGCCCGGAAGTCGCACGGATCAAGGCCAAGACCGATCTGCCGGTGATCGTTGGTTTCGGCATCACGACGCCCGATGCGGCCAAGACCATCGCGGGCGTGGCCGATGGCTGCGTCGTGGGCTCGGCCATCGTGAAAGAGATCGCCGAGGGCAAGCCGGTGGCCGAGGTTCTGGACTTCGTGAAAGGCCTCGCGGGCGGCGCGCACTCGGCGTAAGTCGCCGCGCCGCGACTGGCTCAGGGCTTCATGCGATAGCCAATGCGCAGCCAGTACCAGCCGAGTCCCAGAACCACGATCAGCGCCACGCCGATCACCGCCAGACCGTGCCACGGTGACGCATCGGACACACCGAGGAAGCCGAAGCGGGCCATGTCGATCAGGTAGAAGACCGGATTGTAATGGGTCAGGATCTGGAAGGCCGGCGGCAACGCCTTGGCCGAGTAGAAGGTTCCCGACAGGAACGACAGCGGCGTGATGATGAAGTTGGTGATCGCCGCCATCTGGTCGAACTTGTCGGCAAACACCGCCGCCAGAATGCCCAGCCCGCCAAGGAAGGCAGCGCCGAAGACGACTGCGGCCAGCGCCCAGAGCGGATGTGCGACACCCTGCCCCAGCACGACAAACAGCCCGATCCAGATCACGACCGCCACGATCAGCGCGCGCGCTACCGCGCCGGTCAGATACCCCACGAGGATTTCCCAGGGCGCGAGCGGCGGCATCAGCGTGTCGACGATATTGCCCTGCACCTTCGCGATCACGATCGAGCTGGACGTATTGGCAAAGGCGTTTTGGATCACCGTCATCATCAGGATGCCCGGCGCAATGAAATGCAGAAAATCGACGCCGAGCACGTCGGCCCGATTGCGCCCGAAGGCCAGCGCGAAGACGGTCAGGAACAGCCCGGCGGTGATCAGCGGCGCCAACACCGTCTGCTGCCAGACCGCGAGAAAGCGGCGAATCTCGCGCCAGCCCAACATCCGCAGGCCCATCCAGTTTACCGCGCCAAAACGGCGCACACCGATCTCGTACATCCTGATACTCCCGTTGTTGACCGCTCCCTACACGCTCGCGGCCCGCAGCTCAACGCAGCGAGCGCACAGCCGGTTTCCCGCTTGCGCACGCGCCCGAACCGCCTCGTAGCCCTTGAAAAGCGGGCCCCGCGATTGTATCTCTGCGCTCTCCCGCTAAAATAGGGATTGAAACTGGAATGGCCTGCAAGACGGACTTGCAGGAAACCAAGGAAGGATGCCCATGTCCTGGACCGATGAACGCGTCGAATTGCTCAAGAAGATGTGGACCGAAGGCCAATCGGCCAGCCAGATCGCGAAAGAGCTGGGCGGTGTGACGCGCAACGCGGTGATCGGCAAGGTGCATCGCCTCGGCCTGTCGAACCGCACCGGCGGCGCAGCAGAGCCCGCGAAACCCGAGCCGAAAGCCAAGCCCGAGAAGGTCGAGGCGAAACCCGAGAAGCCCGCCGCGCAGCCCGCGGCCGAGGCGCCGGACCCCAAACCTGCCGCGAAACCGGCGAGCCCCGCGCCCGCTCAGGCCGCAGCCCCGTCGGCCGCGCCCGCACGCAAGGCGATCATCCCCGCCGGCCAGCCGCTGCCGCCGCAGCCGTCGGCCAACGAGATCGACCCGGCCGCGCTGGCCAAGGTCGGCGAGGTCGAGAAACACGCCAAGAAGCTTGGCCTGATGGAACTGACCGAGCGCACTTGCAAATGGCCGATCGGCGACCCTGCGACCGAGGAATTCTGGTTCTGCGGCCTGCCGAGCCAATCCGGTAAGCCCTATTGCGAGGCCCATGTCGGCGTCGCCTTCCAGCCGATGAGCTCGCGCCGCGACCGTCGCCGCTGAGGCCGCTTCCCCCGTGATATCGAAGGGCGCCCCGCGAGGCGCCCTTTTCGTTTGAACCGGTCACACACGCCGCAATCCCGCCGCCCCAACCGACGCTGCCCCGATGCGAGGGGCTTTTCGGGGCGCCCTGCAAAGGCTATATCGCGCGCCATGAGCACGAACCCTCCGAACCTGCGTCCCGATCTCGCGCCCCGCGCGCGCATCACGGATGCCCCCCGCCCCGGTCAGCCGCTGATCGGGATGGTCTCGCTTGGCTGTCCGAAAGCGCTGGTCGACAGCGAACGCATCCTGACGCGACTGCGCGCCGAGGGCTACGCGATCTCGCCCGATTACGCGGGCGCGGATGCTGTCATCGTGAACACCTGCGGTTTTCTCGACAGCGCCAAGGCGGAAAGCCTCGAGGCCATTGGCGAGGCGCTGAACGAGAACGGTCGGGTCATCGTAACTGGCTGCCTCGGTGCCGAGCCCGAATATATCACCGGCGCTCACCCGTCCGTGCTCGCAGTGACCGGGCCGCATCAATACGAGCAGGTTCTCGACGCGGTCCATGCGGCCGTGCCGCCCGATCCCGATCCCTTCGTCGACCTCCTGCCCGCCGCGGGCGTGAAGCTGACGCCGCGCCATTACAGCTACCTCAAGATTTCCGAGGGCTGTAACCACAAGTGCAAGTTCTGCATCATCCCTGACATGCGCGGCCGCCTCGTCAGTCGTCCGGCCCATGCGATCGGCCGCGAGGCCGAGAAGCTGGTCGGTGCGGGCGTGCGCGAATTGCTGGTGATCTCGCAGGACACCTCCGCTTACGGCGTCGATATCAAACATGCCGAAGAGCGGGGCCACCGCGCGCATATCACCGATCTCGCCCGCGATCTGGGGTCGCTCGGCGCATGGGTGCGGCTGCATTACGTCTATCCCTACCCGCATGTGCGCAATCTGATCCCGCTGATGGCGGAAGCACAGGAGAACGGTGGCGGCGTTCTGCCTTACCTCGACATCCCGTTCCAGCACGCCCATCCGGACGTGCTCAAACGGATGGCGCGGCCCGCGGCCTCGGCCAAGACGCTCGACGAGATCGCGGCATGGCGCGCGGCTTGCCCGGATATCACGCTGCGCTCGACCTTCATCGTCGGCTATCCCGGCGAGACCGAGGAGGAGTTCCAGTACCTGCTCGACTGGATGGACGAGGCGAAGCTCGATCGCGTCGGCTGCTTCCAGTACGAGAATGTCGAGGGCGCGCGCTCGAACAGCCTTCCAGATCATGTGCCCGACGAGGTCAAGCAGGACCGCTGGAACCGCTTCATGGAGAAGGCGCAGGCGATTTCCGAGGCGAAGCTGCAGGCCAAGGTGGGCTCTGTGCAGCAGGTGATCGTGGATGCGGTCGATGCGGAAGGCGCCACTTGCCGCACCAAGGCAGATGCTCCCGAGATCGACGGCAACCTGTTCATCGATGAGGATTTCGAGAATCTCAGCCCCGGTGATATCGTGACGGTCGAGGTCGACGAGGCCTCGGAATACGATCTCTGGGGACGACTCGTTTGATCCGCATTTTCGCCCTGTCCGCCTTGCTTCTCGGCCTGCTCCCGCTCGCGGCGCAGGCTGGCGAGTGCGCCATCGATGCCGCGCAGGGGCGAGAGATCGCGCAGGCAACCTCGCAACAGCGACAGGCGCAGGGCCTCAACGCGCTCGCGATGGACCCGCAATTGACACAGGCAGCCGCGGCACAGGGCTGCGACATGGCCCGGCGCGGCTTCTTTGCCCACACGGGCTCCGACGGGTCGACCCCACTCACGCGCGCGGAGCGCGCGGGCTTTCACGCCTGCCTGATCGCCGAGAATGTTGCGATGGGCCAGCGCGATCCGGGCGAAACCTTCGACGCCTGGATGAAGTCGTCCGGCCATCGCCGCAACATCCTGCTACGCGGCGTGACGCGGATCGGCGTGGCGGTCGTCCCCAAGCGCGACGGCAAGGGCCCGTGGTACGTGATGGTGCTCGCCAAGCCCTGCTGAGGCGCTCAGGTTATCCCTTCGGTGTCGATATGGATGACCTCGCCGCAATGCTTGCAATGGACCGCATCGGCATCGTGCAGTTTCAGCCCGCAGGTCGGGCATTCGTGACGCACCTTCGTTGGCCGGAACAGAACCTGAGCGAGCCGCAGGAACAGCGTCACCCCGAAGATCATGATCGCGACCGAGATCATCCGCCCCCATTCGCCCTTGGGGGTGATGTCGCCGAAGCCCGTCGTCGTCAGCGTGGTGACGGTGAAATAGAGCGCGTCGGCGTAATTTTTGATCTCCGGGTTGATCCGCACCTGCGTCGAATAGATCAGCCCGGTCATGACGAAGAGGAAAACCAGAAGGTTGATCGCCGCGACGATGATCTCTTCGTGGTGCCGGAATAGAGAGAAATCCGCCCGCAGGCGCGCGAGCAATTGGTAGGTGTGCAACAGCCGCAGCGTCCGCAGGATTCGCAGAAAGCCCAACCCCTGCCCCGCGATCGGCGCAAGGAAGGAGCCGATCGCGATCAGGTCCGCCCAGGTCGGCGCGCGGGTCCAGAACCGCACCTTCTCGCCCGAGATCGCGTAACGGGCGAGGAAATCCGCCACGATCACGACGCCGATCACGGCATCGATCGCGCCTATGGTGCTGGAATGCGGAAAGAACGAGGTCACGATGACGAAGACGATCGTCAAGAGGTCGAAAATCAGAAGCCCGTAGCGGAAGACATGCGCCCGGTGGCTCTCGCCCTCGTAATAATGCCTTAGCGTTTCGAGCATGTTCTCTCCCATAGGTCTCGCTCAGGGATACAGGCTTTGACCGCCCTGTCAAAGCGCATGAAAAAGGCGGCCCCGAAGGACCGCCCCTTTCGTCAAGTCAGGCGATGTCAGGTCAGGAAGCCTTCGGCGCGAAGTGCATCGTCGTGGGTTGCGACGAAGCGCCTTGGGTCACGATGAAATGGGCGTCGCCATAGTTGCCGCGCTGCACGTCATGCTGGATGCGCTGAAGCTGGGCAACGGTGTAGTTGTCGGGGTTGAGCCCAAGCTGCGAAGCCATCTGGGTCTTGCCCGGCGTGGTCTTGCCGAGGCCGGGACCGCCCGGTTGCCGGTCCGCGTGGCTGCGGTAGTAGGCCAGCTTGGCAGTATCGCCCTTGCGCGCTGCGTGGAGCATTTTCTGCAACTCGCCCACCGAATATTGCGTGGGATCGACATTATTTAGACCGGCGAAGGTTTGCAGCTCTGCGGCAACTTGCGCTCTGCCCTGATTGGTCGCGTTGACGACCATCGATGACCCTTGGGTTTGCGGCGTCATCGAAGGCGCGATGACACCCAGGTCCGAATTATTGTCAGACCCGTTATAGGTCGTGGCGGCCGAAGCGAGTCCGGCGGAGCTTGCCGTGAGGGCGAGCGCTGCGATAGCAGTAGTCAGAAGATTGCGGGTCATGATGAAATCCTTTCATCAGCAGGTTGATTTTCCGCAGCACCGTCTGGCGCCGATGACCCCGACTTATGAACCCAATCATCGCACAAAAGGCCGTTTCGGCCCGCTCCCATGTTTACTCAAACACATATACACAGGGAACTCTCGCCCGTTCCAGACGCCGTGAAGTATCTGGAATACATGTGAAAACCAATTTTATCGAAAGAAAATGACAGGTTCGCACAAATAGAAACGGCCCCCGCGAGGGAGCCGTTTTCGGTCAGAACACTGCGTCGACCTTACGCGTCACGGCCCATCACGGGCTGCGGCGCCACGTCGACCGGCTGACGGTTGGTGTGGTTGATGACGTATTTCGCCTCGTCGCGATTGCCGTTGCGCAGCGCGTTCTGGATGCGGAACAGCTCGGCGGTGGTGTATTCGGCCGGGTTCAGACCGAGTTGGGCCGCGATCTGGGCCTTGCCGGGGGTCACTTCGCCAACAGCCGAGCCTTTGCTGGCCGACGAGCTTTGCGACATCGAGGGCGCGATGGAGCCGTAGCCGTCACCGCCGGCAGCAGCCAGCGACGTGCTCAGGGCGAGGGCGAGGACGGAAGTCGTGATAAGCGTTTTCATGGTTACTCTCCTATACGAATACGCATGTTGTTCTTCTCACCGAGAGCGAAGCGACAGGGGGAAGCGTCTGTGCCCTCGGCGATGACGCTGATCTAGGATCGTTCGCATTCGCAGGAAACTGGCGATTTCAAACACAGTTCTGCGCATCTGCGCACCTTGAAAATTGACAGTTCCGCGACAGAAGCGGCAGGCTCGCCCGTAGGCTCCCGCCACGCCCCCTTTCCCTATCCCGGCTTTCCGCATAGAAGGCGCCCAAACCCCTTATTCCATACGAGGTCGACTATGGCGTCCTATCAATATGTCTATCACATGGATGGTGTCTCGAAGACCTATCCGGGTGGCAAGAAATGCTTCGAAAACATCCGCCTGAATTTCCTTCCCGGCGTGAAGATCGGCGTCGTGGGCGTAAACGGCGCGGGTAAGTCCACGCTGCTGCGCATCATGGCCGGCATCGACAAGGATTTCTCGGGCGAGGCCTGGGCCGCGAAAGGCGCGAAAGTCGGTTACCTCCCGCAGGAACCTGATCTGGACCCGGCGCTGAACGTGCGCGGCAACGTCATGGAAGGCGTGGCCGCCAAGAAGGCCAAGCTGGAGCGCTTCAACGAGCTGGCGATGAACTACTCGGACGAGACCGCCGAGGAGATGGCCCAGCTGCAGGACGAGATCGACTCGGAGAACCTGTGGGATCTCGACAGCCAGGTCGACGTCGCGATGGAGGCCCTGCGCTGCCCGCCGGACGACGCCGATGTCGAAACCCTCTCGGGCGGTGAGCGCCGCCGGGTCGCGCTGTGCAAGCTGCTGCTCGAAGCGCCCGACATGCTCCTGCTCGACGAACCGACCAACCACCTCGACGCGGAAACCATCGCGTGGCTGCAAAAGCACCTGATCGAATACAAGGGCACGATCCTCTGCGTCACGCACGACCGTTACTTCCTCGACGACATCACCTCGTGGATCCTCGAACTCGAGCGCGGCCGCGGCATCCCTTACGAGGGCAACTACTCCGCATGGCTGGAGCAGAAAGCGAAGCGCCTCGAGCAGGAAGCCCGCGAAGACAAGGCCAAGCAGAAGGTCCTCGAGAAGGAACTTCAGTGGATTCGCGCCGGCGCGAAAGCCCGTCAGGCGAAGTCCAAAGCGCGTATCTCGGCCTATGAAAAGATGGCGGACCAGTCCGAGCGCGAGCGCGTCGGCAAGGCCCAGATCATCATCCCGAACGGCCCGCGTCTTGGCGGTAAGGTGATCGAAGTCGAGGGCATCTCGAAACACTACGGCGACAAGCAACTGATCGAGGATCTCTCCTTCTCGATCCCGCCGGGCGCCATCGTCGGCGTGATCGGCCCGAACGGCGCCGGTAAATCCACGCTGTTCCGCATGATCACCGGTCAGGACAAGCCCGACACCGGCGAGATCACCCTCGGCGAGACCGTCAAGCTCGCCTATGTCGACCAGTCGCGCGACGCGCTGGATGCGAACAAGACCGTCTGGGAAGAAATCTCCGGCGGGGCCGAACTCATCGAACTGGGCGACGCGCAGGTCAACAGCCGCGCCTATTGCGGCGCGTTCAACTTCAAGGGCGGCGACCAGCAGAAGAAGGTGGGTCTCCTCTCGGGTGGTGAGCGCAACCGCGTCCACATGGCCAAGCTGCTGAAAGAGGGCGGCAACGTGCTACTGCTCGACGAACCGACCAACGATCTGGACGTCGAAACCCTGCAGGCGCTGGAAGCCGCGATCGAAGACTTCGCCGGCAACGCGATCATCATCTCGCACGACCGCTTCTTCCTCGACCGCCTCTGCACCCACATCCTCGCCTTCGAGGGCGACGCCCATGTGGAATTCTTCGAGGGCAACTTCGAGGACTACGAAGAAGACAAGATCCGTCGTCTCGGCCCGGATGCGGTCGAGCCGAAGCGGGTGAAGTATAAGAAGTTCAGCCGGTAAGTTCCGACACACACTTCGAACGAAAAGCGAAAGCGCAGAGCATAACCATGCTCTGCGCTTTTCTCTGTTGCTTAAACGCAGTGTTTCTAGGCCACGGCACCTCGCCCCTCGCGCGCCACCTTCCCCAGTTCCCTATTGCCATCTATAGTGTCTGGTAAGGGACAAGACACAAGACAAAGCGGGGATGGGACTTGGCGCATATCATCGTGATGGGCAACGAAAAGGGTGGGTCGGGGAAGTCCACCACCTCGATGCATGTGGCGACCGCCTTGGCGCGGATGGGATGGAAAGTCGGGGCGCTCGATCTCGATCTGCGGCAGCGCAGCTTCGGGCGCTATATCGAGAACCGGCTGGCCTATATGGATCGCGAGGGGCTCGACCTTCCCTGCCCCGATTATCGCGAACTGCCCGAGGTGGACGCCTCGACGCTGGGTCCGGGCGAGAACCCCTATGACCACCGTCTGTCTACCGCCGTGGCCGAGATGGAGCCGTCCTGCGATTTCATCCTGATCGACTGCCCCGGCTCGCATACGCGGCTGTCTCAGGTCGCGCATTCCCTGGCCGATACGCTGGTCACGCCGCTCAATGACAGTTTCATCGATTTCGACCTGCTGGCGCGGATCGATCCGGTGACGTCGAAGGTGATCGGCCCCTCGATCTATTCCGAGATGGTCTGGTCGGCGCGGCAGCTGCGCGCGAAGGCGGGGTTGAAGCCGATCGACTGGATCGTGCTGCGCAACCGCGTGGGCGCCCAGCAGATGCACAACAAGCGCAAGGTGGGCGCGGCGCTCGAACAGCTCTCGAAGCGCATCGGGTTCCGCGTCTCGCCCGGCTTCTCCGAACGGGTGATCTTCCGCGAGCTGTTCCCGCGCGGGCTGACGCTTCTGGACCTGAAGGACCTCGGCGTCGAGAGCCTCAACATCTCCAACGTGGCGGCCCGTCAGGAAGTGCGCGACCTGATGAAGGAGCTGGACCTGCCCGGCGTCGCGGTCGACTTCTGAGGCCCTCTCCCGGCGCGAAAAGCGGAAAAAACAAACGCCCGCTGGGAATGACCCTCGGGCGTTTCGTCACTGGCACTGGTCTTGCACTAAGGCGCGCGGCTCTTACTGAGGCTTCGGCATCTCGGCGAAGGGCGAGACGCGGCTGCGGCGGGGCGCGGGCATCGCGCCAAGGGCCTTCATCCTCACTTCGATACGGTCCTCCCGACGCTTGAAGAAGCTGAAAAGGGCAATCAGGCGGCTCATTCCGTGTCTCCTTTGCATCGACGCCGTTCTGGCGTCACCCTTTCAGATTTCCGCTCAATTGAGGCGCTTACGTGGCGGGCTGTGGATATGTCGGTGGCGTTGTCGGGACGCTTTCACGGCCTGTTACGCGGCGGCAAAGCTGTCGCAATTTGCGACCGGGTCGCGCGCGCGCCGGCGACCGAGCCAGCCAAGCCCCACGAAAAGCCCCAGCCCAGCCAGCATCATCCAGACCGAGGCGGGCAGCGGCACCGTCGCGGGCGTCTCGACCATCATCGCGATCTCGTCCAGCGAGGCGTTCATGTAGTAGTAATTCGTCTCGACATCGAACTGGATTCCCAGCGTCGAGCCCACCCCGGCCTGCAGGTAGCTGGTCAGGTCGTAGCTCAGCGCCGTCGCACCCTGTGTCGTCGCATCGCCCGGCTGCGTCGCGAAAATCTGCGAGATCACCGCCCCCGCGTTGTCGATCAGGCTCACGCGGAACTGCTGGTTCGGGTCATCGTAGCCCAGCAGGTAATGGTTCACGATCTGATAGGTGAAGTTGAAGCTGGCGCTGATCACCTGATCGGGCACCGCGAAGAATTGCGTCAACGTCGATACACCGTAGCCGGTCTGCTCGTTCATCACGTCGTAATTGCCCGAAATCGGATCGACGCGCCGCGTCGGCCCGCGCGGGTTGAACCGCCCGTTATTGATCTGGAAGTCATCGGCGAAGGCGGTGCTCGATGTGCTCCAGCCCGAGAGGTTACCGGTCTCGAAATCACCGTTCGTGATCAAGTCCACGGTCACCGCCTGCGCGGCGGAACTGTACAGAACGCTCGCCACAAAGAGGGCAAGGGCGCGTTTCACGAAACGGGCAATGGTAATCCGGAACATCGTTACACTCGATCTCAATGGTGCCGATCCGTCCTTGCGAATGCGGCTTCTTTAACTTTCTTTAACCATTGAAATCGGAACCTACTTGGGCCGGTCGGGGGCAATTTCGCGATGCACCGCCACGATGTCTCCATAATCGAAGCGCCGCCCCTGAGGGCGGCGCAATGGGTGGCAGCGATCTGAAGGGGCACTTACTGTGCCCAGTCCCACGGCACGGTAAACTCGCCCAGCTTATGGGCCAGCGCGTCCTGATCGCAGTCGCCAGTGGTCGCGACATGCGCCACCAGACCGCGTTTCTTGTCCTCTGTGACCGAGATCACATGCGCCTTGATGCCGGCGTTTTCCAGCTCGCCATTGAGCACCCGCATGATCGCCTTCTTGCGTAGGTCGGGCTTGAAGATCTTGCCCACCGCCGTCTTCGGCAACTCGTCCATCACCTCCAGGTATTTGGGGATCGCGGCGCGCTCGTGGATATTCGCTTTCGCGTGCTCCATCAGCTCCTCGTTGGTCACTTCCGCATCCGCCACCAACTCGACATAGGCGCAGGGCAGCTCTCCCGCGAAACTGTCCGGCTGGCCGATCGCGCCCGCGAAAGCGACGGCCGGGTGGCTCAGCAGCGCGTCCTCGATCTCTGCCGGGTCGAGATTGTGCCCGCCCCGGATGATCAGATCCTTCGCGCGGCCCGTGATCCAGAGATAGCCATCCTCGTCGATGCGGCCCAGATCGCCAGTACGCAGGAAACGCTCCTCGGCGAACAGATCGTGGTTCTTGTCCGGCTCGGTATAGGTCGAGCCCTCGAAGACGCCCGGATTGGCGACGCAGATCTCGCCGACCTCGTCACGTCCACATTCGTCGAACGTGCCGTTGCGCTTCTTGAGGATGCGCACATGGGTATAGGGCATCGGAATCCCGACGGAGCCCACCTTCTTCATCCCGTCCACCGGATTGACCGACACCAGGCAAGTCGCTTCGGTGAGGCCGTAGCCTTCCGCGATCTCGACCCCGGTCGCCGCCTTGAAGCGGTTATAAAGCTCGATCGGTAGCGGCGCAGAGCCCGAGAGCGCGGTCCGCAGCGAGGAGATATCGGCATCGACCTTGCGCTGCACCATCGCCGAGACCGCAGTGGGCACGGTGATGAGGAAGGTCACCTGCCAGCGCTCGATCAGCTTCCAGAAATTGTCGAACACCCCCTCCCCGCGATAGCCCGCAGGGGTCGGGAAAATGACATGCGCGCCTGAGGCGATGGCCGACATCAGGATCGGATAGGCCGCGAAGACATGGAACAGCGGCAGCGGGCACATCATCACGTCGTCCTGCTTGAACAGGAGCCGACCACCGAGCCAGCCATTGTAGATCATGCCGGAATATTTGTGCTGCGCGACCTTGGGCATGCCGGTGGTGCCGCCAGTGTGGAAATAGGCCGCGACGCGATCCTCGTTGGGATCGTCGAACATCAGCCTGTCACCGGGCATCTTCGCGGCTTCGCCGTTGAAGCTCATCACCTTCGCGTTGTGCTTCACCTCGGTCTTGGGACGCACGAAGGGCACGATCCAGCTTTTCGGCGGCGAGAGGTAGCGGTTGAGATCGACTTCGAGCACAGCCTCGACATTCGGCGCAAGCCGCACGGCTTCAGCCGCCTTCTGCGCCACGTCCGTCTTCGGGAACGCCTTCAGGGTGACGAGAACCTTCGCCTTGGTTTCGCGCAGGATCGCGCCGATCTGCTCGGGCTCGAGAAGCGGGTTGATCGGGTTCACGATCCCGGCCGTGGCCCCCGCAAGCAGCACCGTCGCGGTCTCCAGCGAATTCGGAAGCAGATAGGCCACTGTGTCGGTCGGCCCGACGCCCAGATGGCGCAGCAGGTTCGCGGCCTGCGTGACCTTGCCGTGCAGTTGCGACCATGTCAGCGTCTCCGCCTTGTCGGTCGGGCCGGACATGATCTGGAATGACAGGGCCGGACGATCGCCATGGGCCTTGGCGGTCTCGCTGAGAAAACCGTAAAGCGTTTCGGGGCGGTTGCGCGCCTCCCAGGGTTTCTCGGCCTCGACCGCATCACGGTCGGCAACTGTCGCGAATTTCTGCATTATTCTCCTCCCGGGGCCGCCGCGATCCTCCACTGACGGGCCACGCGCAGGATGCGGCAAAAGCGCCCGCCACGGCAAGAGTTACGCCGCCGCCAAAACGTCACGTCACGCAAAATCTGACGTGGGGAAACAAGCGTCCGGGTTCAAGGTGGAAAGGCGCGAACGCCTCTCATGCTCCTTCGGTGAATTGCAGCTTCGCCAGTTCCGCATAAAGACCACCCTCGGCCACGAGACTGTCATGCGTGCCTTGCGCGACGATCTTGCCTTCCTCGAAGACGACGATCCGATCGGCCTTTTTCACGGTGGCCAGACGGTGCGCCACGATCACCGTGGTGCGCGTCTTGGCCAGCTGATCGACCGCCGCCTGCACTTCGCGTTCCGAGGCTGCATCGAGCGCCGAGGTCGCCTCGTCCAGAAGCAGGATCGGTGCGTCGCGCAGGATCGCGCGAGCAATCGCGATACGCTGCTTCTGCCCGCCCGAAAGCATCACGCCGCGCTCGCCGACATAGGTGTCGAACCCGTCGGGTAGAGCCTCGAGGAAGTCATAGGCATGGGCCGCGCGCGCAGCCTCCTCGACCTCGCGGTCGGTCGCATCGGGTCGCCCAAAGCGAATATTGTCGCGCGCCGAAGCCGCGAAGACGACCGGATCCTGCGGCACAAGCGCGATCGCCTGCCGGAAATCATGCCGCGCCATGTCGCGCAGGTCGTAGCCGTCGATCATGACTTTGCCGGTTTCGGGATCCCAGAACCGCTGGATCAACTGCACGACGGTCGTCTTGCCCGCGCCCGAGGGCCCGACCAGCGCGACCGTCTCGCCCGGCGCGATGTCGAGATCGACATGGTCGAGCGCGGAGGCCTGCGGCCGCGACGGGTAGTGGAAGCTCACATCCTCAAACCGGATCGCGCCGGTCGCCGGCATCGGCAGCGGCACCGGATGCTCGGGGTCTTTCACCGAGTCCTCGCTTTGCAGCAGCTCCACCAGACGCTCGGTCGCGCCGGCCGCCCGCTGCAATTCGGACCAGATTTCCGACAGCGCCCCGACGGAACCCGCGACCATCACCGCGTAGATCACGAATTGCACCAGTTCGCCCACGCTCATCTCGCCCGCGCGCACGTCGCGCGCGCCGATCCAGAGCACGCCCACGACGCCGGCGAAGACAAGGAAAATCACGATCACGGTCATCACCGCCCGCGTACCGATCCGTTTCTTGGCGGAGAGGTAGGCTTTCTCGGTGACGTCGGAGAATTTCTCGCGAGTGATCGCCTCATGGGTGAAGGCCTGCACGGTCTGCGCCGCCAAAAGCGACTCCGAGGCCGAGCCCGAGGAATTCGCGATCCAGTCCTGGTTCTCGCGGCCCAGCACCCGCAGGCGGCGGCCCAGAACCACGATCGGGACCACGACCACCGGCACGACCAGCAGCACCAGCCCGGTCAGCTTGGCCGAGGTGAAGAGCAGCATGATCAACCCGCCGATCAGGATCAGCACGTTGCGCAGCGCGACCGAGACGGACGAGCCGATCACCGAGAGGATCAGCGTGGTGTCGGTGGTGATGCGCGAGATGATTTCGCCGGTCAGGATGCGCTCGAAGAAGGCGGGGCTCATCGAGATCACCCGGTCGAACACCGCCTTGCGGATATCGGCCACGACCCGTTCGCCGAAGCGCGTCACGAGGTAGTAGCGCAGCCCCGTCCCGATCGCGAGCAGACCCGCGATGACCAGCGCGGCGAAGAAATACTGATCCAGCAGCGCCGCGCCCTTCTGGAATCCGTCCACCACGCGGCGCACCGCGAGCGGCAGGATCAGCGAGATCGTGGCGGTGGCGATCAGCGCCAAGAGCGCCCCGAAGGCCAGCCCCTTGTAAGGTGCGATGAAGGGGCCGAGCCCCTTGAGCGCGCCGATCTTCTTCGTCTTGGGCCGGTCATCGGCCGGTCCCGTCGGTCTGCGAGCCATGAATTCCCCCTTGCTTGACGACGGGTTTAGGCGGCGGGGGCATTGCGGGCAAGCCTCGATTGGCAAAGCCTGCGGCACGCGCATGCCCGGACGGCCTCACGATAGCTCACATTTTCGCAGGAAGGCTACGGGCGGCCGGACTCGAACCGGCACGGGCAATGCCCAAGGGATTTTAAGTCCCGTGTGTCTACCATTCCACCACGCCCGCAGCGCGCTCTGGCTAGCGCGGGCGCGGCGGCTTGGCAAGGCCGCTGGGCGCTCAACGCCCCTCGAATTTCGGCGCGCGCTTCTCGAGGAACGCCGTCACGCCTTCGCGGAAATCGTGACTCTGACCGAGGCTACCCTGCAGCTCCGCTTCCAGTTCCAGCTGGGTCGACAGATCATTGCTGTAACCTTCGCGCAGCGAGCGCTTCACCGCGCGATAGGCCGCCGTCGGACCATTGGCCAGATGCGCCGCCCGGGTGCGCCAGTGGTGGTCGAAATCGACCTCGGCGATGGCCTCCCAGATCATGCCCCAACCGGCCGCCTGCCGCGCCGTGATCTTGTCGGCAAACAGAGCCATGCCCATTGCGCGGGCAAAGCCCACCTGACGCGGCAGCCAATAGGTGCCGCCCGCATCAGGCATCAGCCCGATCCGCGTGAAGGCCTGAATGAAGCTCGCCGCTTCCGAGGCGATCACCACATCCGCGGCCAGCGCAATATTCGCGCCCGCCCCTGCCGCAGGCCCGTTCACCGCGGAGACCACGGGCAGCGGGCTCTCGTAGATCGCTTTGAGCATCGGCTCGTACTCGTCGCGCAGCACCCGCTCCAGATCGAGCCCCGCCGCCGAGACGCCATCGCCCAGATCCTGCCCCGAGCAGAAGGCACGGCCCGCGCCGGTCAGCACGATCACCCGTGCCTCATCCTCGGCGCGTTTCACCGCCTCGAGGATTTCCGCGCGCATCTGCGCGTTAAGCGCGTTCATCACATCGGGCCGGTTGAGCGTGATCACCGCGACCTGCTCTTCGACCTCGTAACGGATAACCTTGAACACCATCTGGAAAACGCGCCTCCCTCTTTGTCGCGCGCCCACGATAACGCGGGTCACGCGAAGGGAAAGCGGAACGGGGCGTCACACGCGCAACGCCCACACCGATTTATTCAGAAGATCTCGAACAGGCCCGCAGCCCCCTGCCCGCCGCCGATGCACATCGACACGACGCCGTAGCGCGCACCGCGGCGCTTGCCTTCCAGCAGGATATGGCCCGCCATGCGCGCGCCCGACATGCCATAGGGATGGCCGATCGAGATCGCGCCGCCATTGACGTTGAGCTTATCGTCGGGAATGCCCAGCCGGTCGCGGCAATAGAGAAGCTGCGAGGCGAAGGCCTCGTTGATTTCCCAAAGGTCGATATCGTCGATGGAGAGCCCCGCACGCTCCAGCAGGCGCGGAATCGCGAAGACCGGACCGATGCCCATCTCGTCAGGCGCACAGCCCGCAACCGCCATGCCCCGGAACGCGCCCAGCGGCTCCAGCCCACGCCGCGCGGCTTCTTCGGCGGACATCACGACGCAGGCGGACGCGCCGTCGGAGAGCTGGCTCGCATTGCCTGCGGTCACGCATTTGTCGGGGCCCAGCACCGGCTTGAGCCCTTGAAGCCCCTCCAGCGTGGTCTGCGGCCGGTTGCATTCGTCGCGTTCCAGCCGCACCGACTGCTCCGAGACGTCGCCCGTGGCCTTGTCCTTCACCAGCTTCACCGCCTCGACCGGCACGATCTCGGCATCGAAGCGACCGGCCTCCTGCGCGGCGGCGGTGCGCGTCTGGCTTTGCAGCGCATAGGCATCCTGCGCCTCGCGGGTTACGCCATAGCGTTCGGCCACGACCTCCGCCGTCTCGATCATCGACATGTAATAGGCGTCGGGCACGCCGGGGCTGCGGTAGCGATAGCCGTTCCAATGCTCGTTCTGCACCAGCGAGATCGAGTCGAGCCCGCCCGCAAGCGCCACGTCCATCTCGCCCGTCATCACGCCATGAGCCGCCGCCGCGATCGCGTTGAGGCCCGAGGCGCATTGCCGGTCCAGCGTGACGCCCGCCACGGAGTCGGGCAGGCCCGACGCCTGCGCGATATGGCGCGCCACGTTGACGCCGGTGGAGCCCTGCGTGAGGGCCGAGCCGAAGATCGCATCGGCGATCTCGCCGCCCTCAAGGCCTGCACGGGAGACGGCCGCGCGCACGGCATGAGCGGCCAGCGCCGGGCCTTCGAGATTGTTGAACGCGCCGCGATAGGCCTTGCCGATGGGCGTGCGGGCGGTGGAGACGATGACAGCGTCGCGCATGGGTATCCTCAGATGGTTTCGAGCCCGCACCAGTCCGCTATGAACAGGGCGGTGCTCTGGGTGATGCGACGGATGCTTTCCAGCTCGACGCGCTCGTTGAAGCCGTGGATCGCCTCGGTGCGCGGCCCGTAGACCAGCGCGGGCGTGTCGGCATAGAGCCCGAAGAAACGGGCATCGGTGGTCGCGGTGATCGCCACGCGGTCGAGATCGCTCTCGTTGACGCTGCGATGCGCCCCTTCGAGAGCACCAATCGCAGCCGTCGCCGTGGCTGAGTGGTCGTCGGAAAGCGCATAGCCCTCGGCCATGAAGCCGTGCCAGACGATCTCGGGCAGCGAGTTCTTCAGGAAAGCGTTATTGCGCGCGGCGTCCATGATGGTCTCGGTGATCTCGGCACGCGCGGCGGCGATATCCTGACCCGGATAGATCGCGATGCGCATGTCGAAGATGCACCAGGCCGGGACGGAGGACGCCCAATCGCCTCCCTGAATCTTGCCGATATTGAGGTTGATCGGATGATGGACGTGGGCGAAATCCCCGTGCCGACAACCCGGCGCGTTCCAGCGCTCCTCCAGCCCGTGCAGCGCCTCGATCAGCGGGATTGCGGCCTCGATCGCATTGGCGCCGGTGCCAGCATAGGCCACATGTGTGGGCAGCCCCTTCAGGTGCACCTGCGCCCAGACCACGCCGAGCTGCGCGTCGACCAGCTTTTCCTCGAACGGTTCGGGGATCAGCGCGGCGTCGGCGCGGTAACCGCGCTCAAGGCAGGCCAGCGCGCCGTTGCCGGTGCACTCCTCTTCCACGACGGATTGGAAGAACACATCCGCCCCGGGGGCGAAACCCGCCTTGCGCAGCGCATCGAGCGCGAAGAGGCTCGACACCAACCCCGCCTTCATGTCCCCCGCGCCGCGCCCATAGAGCCAGCCATCGGCGACATGCGGCTCGAACGGTGGCGCGTCCCACATGTCCAGAGGCCCCGCAGGCACCACGTCGATATGGCCGTTGAGGATCAGCGAGCGCCCCTTCCGCGATTGGCTGCGATGGGTGCCCACCACATTCACCGCGTCCTCGTAATCGCCCATAACCGGCGAGAAACCCGGCATGTCGCGGATTTTCTCGACGTCGATCTGCCAGCGATCCACCTCGTAGCCGCGCTCATCGAGGGCGGCGGCCATGAAGTCCTGCGCGCTCTGCTCCTGCCCACGGGTGGAGGGGTGCGCAGTCAGCTCGGACAGAAACGCGGTCTCGTCATCGAATGCGGCGTCGACCGCCGAGAGGATGCGGGTTTTAAGCTCGGTATCCATGTCATGCCTCAGAATCTGGGAATGTCGCCTTGCGGCAGCGCAAGGGGCGCGCCGGTCGCCTCGCGGATCTCCGCCTCGGAAATGCCCGCGGCCAGTTCGACCAGCGCGAAGCCTTGATCGGTCACGTCCACCACCGCCAAGTCGGTGTAGATTCGCGCCACCCGTCCCTTCGCGGTGAGCGGCAGAGAGCAGGTCTCGAGCAGCTTCGGGTTGCCCTTGCGGTCGCAATGCGTGGTCATCACGACGACACGGCGCGCTTTCTGCGCCAGCTCGATCGCGCCGCCTGCGCCGGGGGAGAACTTGCCCGGGATCTTCCAGTTCGCCAGATCGCCGTTCTGCGCGACCTCGAAGGCACCCAGCAGCGTCAGGTCGAGCCGCCCGGAGCGCACCAGCGCGAAGCTCACCGCGCTGTCGAAAAAGGCCGAGCCGGGGATGGTCGAGACATAGGCCCCGCCCGCGTCGATCAGGTTCCGGTCGGCGCGTTCCGGCGACAGCGTGGGCCCGATCCCGGTCAGCCCGTTTTCCGAATGCAGGCAGACGGGGAAGTCGGAAGGCAGGTGGTTGACCACCTTGGTGGGCAAGCCGATGCCAAGGTTCACGACCATGCCGGGCGCGATTTCGCGCGCGGCGCGGGCCACCATGCGAGCTCTAGCGTCTGACAATGCCATACTCCTCGGAAATCGAGTCGAGTTTCACGACGTGGTCGACGAAGGCGCCGGGGCTTTCGACCGCGTCCGGATCGAGCCCGCCCAGCGGTAGCAGCTCTTCGGTCTCCGCGATCACGCGGCTCGCGGCCATCGCCATGAGCGGGTTGAAATTACGCGCGGTCGCGGCATAGGCGAGATTGCCGAAGCAATCGGCGCGCGCGGCATGGACCAGCGCCAAGTCGCCGCGCAGAGCGGACTCGACCAGCATCGGACGACCGTTCATCTCGACGATCTGCTTGCCCTGCGCCAATTCCGTATCGATGCCGATATCGGTGAGGATGGCACCGAGTCCGGCGCCTCCGGCCCGGATACGTTCGGCGAGGATGCCCTGAGCGCAGAACTCGACCTCCATCCGGCCCTCGTTCATCGCCGCGATGGCGTTGGCGTTAAGGCCGAGATGGGTGACGATCAGCTTGCGCACCTGTCCACCCGCGATCAGGTGGTCGATGCCCATGCCCGCCTCGTTGGCATCGTTCTTGACCAGAACAAGGTCGCGCTGCCCCTGACGCGCCAACTCGCGCAGGAGCGCGAAGGGGGTACCGGGCACACCGAAGCCGCCCACCAGCACCGTGGCGCCGTCGGGGATCTGCGCCACCACCTCTTCCATCGCGATGGATTTGTCGGGCAGCTTCATGCGCTGACCTCCTCGACCACCGGCAGGTCGTGATTGGCGGCAAAGGCGTCGAGCGCGTCGGTGAGGATCGCGATGATCTCGTCGATCTGCGCCTCGGTCACGATCAGCGGCGGGCATACGAGGAAATGGTCGCCCTCATAGCCGCTTCGCGTGCGACGCGAATAGATGATGAGACCGCGCTCATAAGCCAGCTCGACGAGCTCGACATGCGCGTTCCACTCTTTCGGCAGAACCTTCATCGTCTCGCGGTCCGAGACCAGTTCGAACGCCAGCAGCAGGCCCTTGCCGCGCACGTCGCCGATGAAGGGGTAGCGATCCATGAGCGCGGTCAGCCGCGCCTTGAGAACATCGCCCATCCGCGCGGCGTTGCCGATCAGATCCTGCTCTTCCATCTCGTCAAGCACCGCGAGACCCGCCGCGCAGGCCAGAGGGTTGCCCGCATAGGTGAAGCCGTGCAGGAAGCCGCCCGCGTCGAGGAGCGTCTCCACAATGTCGTGACGCGCGACCACGGCACCCAGAGGCGCGTAGCCCGCGCCGAAGCCTTTCGACATCGCGACGATATCGGGGATGATCCCCCAATGCTCGGCGGCGAGGAACTTGCCGGTGCGGCCTGCCCCGGTCATCACCTCGTCATAGATCAGCAGGATGCCGTATTCTTCGCAGATCTCGGCCACGCGGGTATAGTAGCTGTCAGGCGCCACCAGCGCACCGGTCGAAGCCCCGCCCACCGGCTCCATCAAAAAGGCGAGTACCGTCTCGGGACCCTCGGCCTCGATCTTCTCGCGCAGCATCTCGGCATATTTGATGCCGCGCTCTTCCTCGGTAAGGTTGTCGCGGTCGAGATAGCAGGTCGGTGCCGGAACCTTCGGCATCTCCGTGAACATCGGCGCGAACTTCCCGGTGAAGATCGGGCTGCCCGTGACGCCGAGCGAGCCCATCGTCGCGCCGTGGTAGGATGGCAGCCGCGAGATCACCTTGTAGCGGCTCTCCTCGCCCTGCGTGACCGCGTATTGCCGTGCGAGCTTGATCGCGGTTTCGACCGCCTCGGAGCCGCCGGACACGAAGAACACCTTGTCGAGCCCTTCCGGCATCCGCGCGGCGACCCGCGCGGCGAGATCCTCGGACGGGTGCGTGCGGAAATGCAGCCGGTAGCCGAAGGTCGAACGGTCCATCTGCGCCTTCATCTTCTCCAGCACGCGCGGGTTGGAATGGCCGATATTCGAGACCATCGCCCCCGAAGAGCCGTCGATATAGCGTTTCCCGTTCTCGTCGTAGTGGTAGATTCCCTCGGAGCGTTCGAGGAAAGGCCGCGGCTGGCGCGACTGATAGAACAGGTGAGACTTTTCAGTCGTCATTTTGCACCTTCGAGATGTTTGCGCAGGAAATTCCGGGTCCGTTCCTGGGTCGGGTTCTTGAAGACCTGCTCGGGCGGCCCCTCCTCGACCACGACGCCCTTGTCCATAAACAGCACGCGGTCGCAGACGGAGGCGGCGAAATCCATCTCGTGGGTGACGATGATCATGGTCATGTGCTCTTGGGCGAGCTTCTTCATGACCAGGTTCACCTCTTCCACCAGCTCGGGATCGAGCGCCGAGGTGGCTTCGTCGAACAGCATCAGCTTCGGCCGCATCGCCAGCGCGCGGGCGATCGCCACACGCTGCTTCTGACCGCCCGAAAGCTGCGCAGGGTAATAGTCGATCCGCTCCAGCATGCCGACGTGATCGAGCTGCTCCTCGGCGAGCTTGTCGGCCTCCTTGTCGGAGATCTTCTTGAGCAGCTTCGGCGCCATCGTGACGTTGTCCCGAACGCTCAGATGCGGGAACAGGTTGAAGTGCTGGAACACCATGCCGATGTCCTGGCGCATCTTGTTGATGTGCTTCTCGTACTGGTTATGCGGCAGGGACTTGTTCACCTGCACCCCGTCGAGCCAGACTTCGCCGCCGGTCAGCGGATCGAGATCGTTGATGGCGCGCAGCAGCGTGGATTTGCCCGAGCCCGAAGGGCCGATGATCGCGACGATCTGGCCGCGCTCCACATTGAGCGAGATATCCTTGAGCACTTCCAGCGAGCCGTAGGATTTCTGGGCGTGGCGGATCTCGACGAAGGATTTTGTCTCGGTCATGTCGATATCTCCCGGATCAGCGATAGAGGCGGTTGCGGTTCTCGAACCAGCGGATCACCGCCTCCATGCCGAGATTGATGATGTAGTAGAGAACGGCCGCAGCCGCGTAGAACTCGAAGGCGCGGTAGGTCTGGCCGATGGCGCGCTGCGCCGAGAGCGTCAGTTCCGACACCCCGATCACCGAGACCAGCGCCGAGTCTTTCAGAAGCGCGATCATATTGTTGCCGATCGGCGGCAGCACGTCGCGCACCGCCTGCGGCACCACCACCTTGACGAGCGCTTGCCTGCGCGACAGGCCCAGCGTGCGTGCGGCCTCCATCTGGCCCTTGTCCACCGCGACCATCGCAGTCTGGATCAGTTCGGAATTATAGACCGCGAAGTGGAAGCCGAGGCCGATCACGCCCGCCACGAAGGCCGGAAGGTCGATGCCGATCTGCACGAGCCCGAAATAGATCAGGAAGAGTTGCAGCAGCAGCGGCGTGCCCATGAAAAGCCAGGCGATGAAGCGCACCGGCAGGCGGATGATGGCGGGTGCATAGAGCGCGATCACCGCGAGCAGGATGCCCCCGAAGAAACTCAGCAGCGCCGAGGCGGCGGTGATGGCAATGGTCCACAGGACACCTAGCAAGAGCGTGCCGTAGAAAGGCGGGATGACGGAGAAATCGAGACCCATGGCTCACTCCTTCTCGTGCGGGCGGGAAAGGGGGGCGGATGCGCGGATCATTGGATGCGCACCCTGCGGTCGAGGAAGGCGATACCCTTGCCCACCGCCGTGATGATGACGAGGTAGAGTATCCCCGCGAGGAAGAACATCTCGAACGGCTTGTAAGTCGAACCGATGTAGCGCTGCGCGGTGTAGGTCAGCTCCACCACCGAGATCGCGGAGACCAGCGCGGTGCCCTTGATCTGAGCGTTGATGTTGACGCCGAGCGGCCGGATCATCAGGCGCAGCGCCTGCGGCAGCGTCACCTTGCGGAAGGCCTGCGCCTTCGACAGGCCCAGCGTGCGCGCGGCCTCGGTCTGCCCGCGGTCCACCGCGACGATGGCGCCCCGCATCGTCTCGGTCATGTAGGCCCCGATATTGACGCCGAGCCCGATCACACCGGCCTGAAACGCATCGAGCTGGATGCCGACCTGCGGGCCGCCGAAATACAGCAGGAACAGCTGAATCAGCGCGGGCGTGCCGCGAAAGAAGCTGACATAGGCGCCGCCTATGAAGCGCAAGAGGAAGAAGCGCGACAGCCGGAACGCTGCGCCAATTGCGCCGCAAATGAGCCCCAGCACGATGGTCAGGACCGACAGTTCGACCGTGATCACGGCGGCTTTCAGGAAGTACGGATAGACCTTGAGGATTAGTTCGATATCCACGGCATTCCCCTCAATGATGATCGCGGCGTGGCAGGATCGGCAGCGCGCGTATCTCGCGAACGAGCGCTGTCGTCTCCTCGATCGCCGCTTCCAGGAACGCCTTGCCGGTCTCGGCATCGGCGACGGTCGGATCGCCCATGGTTCCATCGGGCGAGACCGAGGACCACCAGCGCATCAGCATCGCCTTGCCGCCACCGGCCGCCAAATCCAGATTGAAGAACTTGGTGTCGGGATCGTGCAGGTTCTGGCTTTCGGCCTTGTCGAGATCGACCAGATCGGGGTGCAGATGCTTGTACATCGCAGCTTCGAATTCCCCGGCATGGGCGATGCCGCCCACTTCGGATTTGCGCAGGCCCTGAATACGGTCGCTGCACAGGTTCCAATACGATGCCGAGACGCAGATGATGCCGGTGCGGATGACCGTCTTGCGCGCCGCGAGATCGAGGATCGGGTGGTTCGACCCGTGCGAGTTCAGCAGCAGGATCCGGCGGAAGCCGTGATGCGCGAGCGACTCGGTCACATCGCAGACGAAGTTGATCAGCGTCTCCGGCTGGATCCAGATGACACCCGGAAAGTCCTTGTGGTGCTCGTTGAAGCCATAGGGGATCGCGGGCATCACGAATACTTCGTCGGGCGCGGCTTCGGCAACGCCATTGGCCACCGCCATCCCCAGAACCGTGTCCGTATCGAGCGGCATATGCGGCCCGTGATCTTCCGTCGCAGAGACATTCAGGATCACCACACGATCCTTGTCCGCGTCGCGGACCTGCTCCCAGGTCAGCTTTCCATATTCGGCGGTCATCCGTTCCGTGTCCTTTCGGGAATCCATCGAAGATTGCGGGAGGCAGGGCAGCCGTCAGAAGACGGGCTGCCCACCATTCCTTGGGACGTGCCGATCAGCGGATGTCAGCGCCGATCCACTTCATCGCGATCTTCTCGTAGGTGCCGTCTTCCATCATGGAATCGAGCGCCTTCTGCATCGCGTCTTTCAACTCGGGATTGCCCTTGCGGATCGCGATGCCAGCACCGATCGCGTCGGTCTTCAGATCGTCGAGGATGCGGTATTTGTAGTCGTTCTTCTTCATCGCGAGGATCGCCGCGATCGAGTCGTTGATGATCGCGTCGACACGACCGTTCTGAAGCTCGAGGATCAGCTCGGGCAGACCCTTGTAGGTCTTCACGTTATAGCCTTGCTGACGCGCCCACTCTTCGTGCGTTTCACCAAGGGTCACACCGACAGTCACGTCCTTCAGATCGGCAACCGACTTGATCGGGCTGTCGGGCAGGACGAAGATCGCGCGTTTCGTCGTGTAATACGGACCGACGAAATCGACGACCTTCTCGCGCTCGGGGGTGATCGACATCGAGCCGACGATGGCGTCGTACTTGTTGGCGAGCAGACCGCCGATGATCCCGTCCCACGCGGTCGTCACGATCTCGGTCTTCAGGCCCATGCGCTTGGCGATCTCCTCACCGATGGCCGGATCGAAGCCCACGACCTCGTTCGAATCGTTGATGAAGTTGAAGGGCGGGTAGGCGCCCGACATGGCGATCCGGATCACGCCCTTTTCCTTGAGGCTTTCGAGCTCGTCAGCCGCGGCGAGGCTGGGCAGCGAAATGCCGGTGGCGGCGAGCGTGCTGGCCCCGAGGAGGGTCTTGAGAACGGTTCTGCGGTTGGTCATGGATCTCTCCTGTTGGTCATGACTGCGGGCGGCCTTGTTTCCGGCGCGTCCCGCCACGGCGAGCGCCCCATCCGGAGCCTCGTTGACGGGAACGCTTGCATGGCGACCGCCATTGCGCAAATAAATAATTGAAATCTTCACTATAGATCTGAGCTATGGTCAAACCCTACGAACAACGTTTCCCCTGGCATCTCGACTGGAACCTGCTGCGGACTTTCATGGTCGTTGTGGAGCAGCGGGGCATCTCGCGTGCGGCCTATCTGCTGGGTCTGAAGCAGCCCACGATCTCGGCCGCGCTCAAGCGGCTGGAGGAACGCACCGGCCATGAGCTGATCATCCGAAAACCGAATGAATTCAAGGTCACTAGGGCGGGAAACCTGCTCTATCAGGAATGCGCGCAGATCTTCGGCGCCGTGTCGCAGATCCCCTCCCTGCTGGAGACCGGCGCAGAGGAGTTGCGGGGCCATATCGCGATCACCACGACGTCACATGTCATCTCCGATCACTACGACGCGGTGTTGCATGATTTCGCCACCGAACATCCCAAGGTGACCTTCTCGATGACCGTGGCCGAGAGCGAGGAAGTGGTGAATCGGGTGCAACAGAATCGGGCGAGCCTCGGGATTTGCCTGCTTCACAAGACACCCGAGAACCTGCGCGCACAGGTGCTCTACCGCGAATATTTCGGCCTTTTCTGCGGCAAGCGGCACCCGCTTTTCGAGCGCGAGAACATTTCGCTCGCGGAGATCGAGGGCGAGACCTCGGTGTCGTTCCAGACCGAGACCGAGGACGGCCCGCTTCACCCCGTCTCACTGCTCCGCGCGCGGGCCAAGCTCGCGCCGAGCTGGCGCGGGGTGTCGTCGAACCTTCACGAGCTGCGTCGAATGATCGTGGCAGGTGTCGGGATCGGTGCGCTGCCGCTGCATGTCGCGCATCGCGATGTCGAGGCCGGGCGGCTGCGCCAGTTGCCGCCCTATGACGGGTTGCCGATGGTGAATATCTACCTGCTCACCAACCCGCAGCGGAAGCAGTCGAGCGCGGAAACCGCATTCCTCGCGGCCTGTGATGCGATGATGGCCGAGAGCGATCTGGAAGAGCGCACCTATTATTGAGCGCGCGTCTCAGAAGGTGGGCGGTGTCGCGGCCGAGACCACCACGCAGCGCGCCTTGGCCACGTTGCGGAAACGGTGCGGCAGGCGGCTGTCGAACAGGTAGGCATCGCCCGCGCGCAGCAGCTCGGTGGTCTCGCCCACCGTCAGCAGCAACTCACCTTCGATGACAAACCCGCCCTCCTCGCCCTCGTGGGCATAGGCCTCCGCCCCGGTATCGGCGCCGGGCTCATAGGTCTCGTAAAGCAGCAGAAGGTTGGTCTGCCCCGACTTGCCCGCGCGTTTCAGCGAAAGCGCATCGAGCGCCGCGCCGCCCGAGCGGTAGATCCGGCCAGGGTTGATCTCGGTCAGCTCGGAGTGCCGGAAGACGAACTTGCCTGGCTCGGACGGCGTGTCGCTGTCGAAGAACTCCGCCAGCGTCATCTCGAGGATTTCGAGGATCTTGCGCAGCGAGGTGATCGAGGGAGAGGTCTTGTTGCGCTCGATCAGCGAGACAAGCCCGTTGGTCACGCCCGACCGCTGCGCCAGCTCGCGCTGCGACAATCCCTTGTCCTCGCGGATCGCCCGAAGCCGTCCGCCCACGTCGAATTCGCTCACCGCAAGCCTCCTGTCCTTTGCCTGTTCTAGAGTGCGGGCGGGCGGATTTCCAGCGCGCGCGCCGTCGCCCTACGTTTAACAAACTAAACATTGCACAGCCATTCGTTAAACACTAGCGTCACATCATTCCGTGATTCTCCAGCACCTCAGGAGTACCCATGTCCAGCAATGCCGACCTCGAAACCCGCCGCGCCGCCGCCCTTGCCCGGGGCGTGGGTGTCCAGACCCAGAACTTCGCCGTCTCCGCCGAGAACGCCACCGTCACCGATGCCGATGGCCGCGAACTAATCGATTTCGCCGCCGGGATCGCGGTGGTGAACACTGGCCACCGCCACCCGAAAGTCATCGAGGCGGTGAAAGCCCAGCTCGATGCCTTCACCCATACCTGCCATCAGGTGATGCCCTACGAACCCTATGTGCGCCTTGCCGAACGCCTCAACGAGAAGGTGCCGGGGGATTTCGACAAGAAGTCGATCTTCGTCACCACCGGGGCCGAGTCGGTCGAGAACGCGATCAAGATCGCCCGCTCCTATACCGGCCGTAACGCGATCATCGCTTTCGGCGGTGGCTTCCACGGCCGGACCTTCATGACGATGACGCTCACCGGCAAGGTCGCGCCTTACAAGGCGGGCTTCGGTGCGATGATGCCCGATGTGTTCCACGTCCCCTTCCCGAACGCGCTGCATGGCGTGTCGACCGATGACAGCTTCGCTGCGATGGAGAGCCTGTTCAAAACCGATCTCGATCCCACGCGCCTCGCTGCGGTGATCTTTGAGCCGGTGCAGGGCGAAGGCGGCTTCAACCCGGCCCCGCATGATTTCGTCAAACGGCTGCGCACCTTCTGCGACGAGCATGGCATCGTAATGATCGCCGACGAGGTGCAGACCGGCTTCGCGCGCACCGGCACCATGTTCGCGATGGACGCCTATGGCGTGGCCGCGGACATCACGACCATGGCGAAGGGTCTGGGCGGCGGCCTTCCGATCGCGGCGGTGACAGGTCGCGCCGAAATCATGGACGCGGCGAACCCGGGCGGGCTGGGCGGCACCTATGGTGGCAACCCGCTGGGCGTCGCAGCCGGGAACGCGGTGCTCGACGTGATCGAGGAGGAAGACCTTTGCGCCCGCGCCAACGAGCTTGGCTCGCGCCTCAAGCAACGACTGGAGGCGATCCGCGCCAACATGCCGGAGATCGCCGAGATCCGTGGCCCCGGCTTCATGGTCGCGGTCGAGCTGATGACGGACGGCAAGCCCGATGCAGCGCTGACCCAGCGCATCCGTGTCGAAGCGCTCAACCGGGGCCTGCTGCTGCTGACCTGCGGCGTCTATGGCAACGTGATCCGCTTCCTCGCGCCGATCACCATCCCCGACGAGCAGATGGCCAAGGCGCTCGACATCCTCGAAGAGGCGATGACCGCCGCGAAGGAGGGCTGACATGCTCAAACTGAACGACCCGAGCCTGCTGGAAACCCGCGCCTATGTGAACGGCGAGTGGATCGAAACGGGCAAGACGTTTGACGTGACCGACCCAGCCACAGGAGAACTGGTGGCCAAGGTCGCCGATCTCGACGTGGACGCCACGCGCGCCGCGATCGAGGCCGCCCATGCCGCGAAACCGGACTGGGCCGCGCTCACCGGCAAGGAGCGCGCGGGCTACCTGCGGCGCTTCCACGACCTGATGATGGAAAATCAGGACGACCTCGCCGCGATCCTGACCGCCGAGATGGGCAAACCGCTCGCCGAGGCCAAGGGGGAGATCGCCTATGGCGCAAGCTTCCTCGAATGGTTCGCCGAAGAGGCCAAGCGCGTCTATGGCGACGTGATCCCCGGCCACCAGCGCGACAAGCGCATTCTCGTGATCCGTCAGCCGGTCGGCGTGGTGGGCTCGATCACGCCGTGGAACTTCCCCAACGCAATGATCGCGCGCAAGCTGGCCCCGGCGCTGGCGGCGGGCTGCACCTTCGTTGGGCGCCCCTCCGAGCTGACGCCGCTTTCGGCCCTCGCGATGGCCGTTCTGGCCGAGCGCGCGGGCATCCCGGCGGGTGTCTTCAACATCATCCCCGGCGTCGATGCGGCGGGCATGGGCGAAGAGCTCTGCGCCAATCCCAAGGTCGCCAAGATTACCTTCACGGGCTCGACCCGCGTGGGCAAGATCCTGATGCGCCAAGGGGCGGAGACGGTGAAGAAGATCAGCCTGGAACTGGGCGGCAACGCGCCATTCCTCGTCTTCGACGACGCCGATCTCGATGCGGCGGTCGATGGCGCGATGATCGCGAAGTTCCGCAATAACGGACAGACCTGCGTCTGCGCGAACCGGATCTACGTGCAGGCCGGCGTCTATGACGCCTTCGCCGAGAAGCTGACCGCGCGGCTTGCGACCCTGCGACCGGGCAACGGGTTCGCGCCGGGCGTAACCACCGGGCCGCTCATCAACGCGGACGCGCTGGCCAAGGTCGAGGCGCATATCGCGGACGCCACCGAGAAAGGTGCGCAGGTGGCTGCTGGCGGGCATCGCTCGAACCTCGGGCGCACCTTCTTCGAGCCGACGCTGCTGACGGGCGTGACGCAACAGATGCGGGTCGCGCGCGAGGAGACCTTCGGCCCGCTCGCCCCGCTGATCCGCTTCGAGACCGAGGCCGAGGCGATCGAGATGGCCAACGCGACCGAATTCGGGCTGGCGGGCTATTTCTACGCCCGTGACCTCGCCCGCGTCTGGCGTGTGGCCGAAGCGATGGAGACCGGGATCGTCGGCGTGAATACCGGGCTGATCTCGACCGAGGTAGCCCCGTTCGGCGGCATCAAGCAATCCGGTCTGGGTCGCGAAGGCTCGAAATACGGCATCGAAGATTTCACCGAGCTGAAATACATGTGCCTCGGCGGGATCGAGTGACCGCTGCACCTGAGACATCAGGGCGAGAATAGAGAAGCGGCGGGCTTTCCCGCCGCTTCTTTCATTTTAAAACGCGGACTGAAGAGCGCCTGCGCCCGGAGCGCGCCGAAGGCGCAGGGCGCGCGGCGGCCCGTCCCGACGGGCTGGCGCATTGGTGACCGCGCGCGACGCTCATTCGATGGAGGGGCGTGGCTGGCACAAAGCGCCTGCCGTCCAAGGTCGCGATGCGCCACCCCACGGGCCGCCGCGCGCCCTGCTCCCCTACTCGCCCATCAGCTCCTCAAGGCGCTTGCGCTCTTCATCGGAGAGATCGGGCTGGGCCGGCCCCTCGGACGCCGCGCGGCGCGAGCGGACATAGAAGAACCCGCCAATCAGCGCCACGATCAACGCCGCCGGACCGAGATACCACAGCAGCAGGTTCGCCCCGCGCTTTTCGGGCTCGAACAGCACATACTCGCCATAGCGAGCGGTGATGTAATCGATCACCTGGCTATTCGTGTCGCCCGCCTTGAGCCGCTCGCGCACCAGCAGCCGCAGATCGCGCGATACCTCGGCGTTGGAATCGTCGATATTCTCGCCCTGACAGACCGGGCAGCGCAGCACCTTGGAGATTTCGCGTGCCCGCGCCTCAAGCGCCGGGTCCTTCATGATCTCGTCAGGCTGCACCGCCAGTGCAGGCCCGAGCGAGATCAGCGCCGAGAGAACCAGCGTCACGACAAGAAGGGTTTTCCTGAGCATCGTTCACTCCGCCGGAGAAGCGTGCGCCGAGGTCGCACGCGATTTGCGCGCCCCCGCCGCAACACGGTAACGACGGTCCGACAGGCTCAGAAGCCCGCCCAACGCCATGATGATCGCGCCCGCCCAGATCCAGTCCGCGAAGGGCTTGATATAGGTGCGCACCGCGTAGCCGCCCTGATCCTGCGGATCGCCGATCACGAGGTAGATGTCGCGCAGCGGCGTGGTGTGTATCGCGGCCTCGGTCGTGGGCATCCGCTGCACCGGGTAGATGCGCTTCTCGGGATGCATCGTCGCAATCTTCTTGCCGTCCTTCTCGACCAGCATCGTCGCCATCTGCGAGGTATAGTTCGGCCCCTTCTCCTTATGCACTTCGGTCAGCGTGATCTGGTAGCCGCCGACGGTGAAAGGCTCGTCAATCTTGGCGACACGGATATCCTCGAGCTGGCCGGCGGTCAGCAGGCCGATGCCGATGAAGGTGATGCCAAGGCCGGAATGGGCCGTGGCCTTGCCCCAGTCGGCGCGCGGCAGGCGTTTGAGGCGCCCGAAATTGCGGGCCGAACGCTGCCACAACTCGGTCATGGCGCCGAAGACCAGCCAACTGCCGAGGAACACCGCGACGAGGGCAAGAAGCGAATTGCCGCTCTCGACGGCCCAGGCAAGCCCGCCCAGGGCCAGCGCCAGCACGAAGGCCGGGACCAAGGGTTTCACCACGCGGCCGAGACGCGCGCGTTTCCACGGCATCATCGCGCCGATCGGCAGGATCAGGGCGAGGATCACCATGAAGGGGGTGAAGGCCTGATCGAAAAACGGCGCGCCGACCGAAAGTTTGCGCCCGAAGAACATCTCCGCGACCAGCGGCCAGACCGTGCCAACGAAGACGACGAGGGCTGCGACGGCCAGCAGGATGTTGTTGATCACCAGCGCGGTTTCCCGAGACAGCATCGAGAACACGCCCTTTGCCTGCATCGAACTCGCACGGAACGCATAGAGCGTCAGCGCCCCGCCCACGAAGAGGGCGAGAATGCCGAGGATGAAGATGCCGCGTTGCGGGTCGGAGGCGAAGCTATGCACCGAGGTGATCACGCCCGAACGCACGATGAAGGTGCCGATCAGCGAGAAGCCGAAAGCCATGATCGCCAGAAGGATCGTCCACGATTTCAGCGCTTCGCGCTTCTCGACCACGATGGCCGAGTGCAGCAGCGCGGCGGCCAGAAGCCACGGCATGAACGAGGCGTTCTCCACCGGATCCCAGAACCAGAAGCCGCCCCAGCCAAGCTCGTAATAAGCCCACCAAGAGCCCAACGCGATGCCGATGGTCAGGAATATCCACGCCGCCAGCGTCCACGGCCGCACCCAGCGCGCCCAGGTCGCGTCCACCCGGCCTTCGATCAGCGCCGCCACCGCGAAGGAGAACGACATCGAGAGGCCGACATAGCCGAGATAGAGGAACGGCGGATGGAAGGCCAAACCCGGATCTTGCAGCAGCGGGTTCATCCCTTCGCCGTTGAAAGGCGGCTCCGCGAGACGCAGGAACGGGTTGGAGGTGAAGATGATGAAGCCGAGGAACGCGACGCCAATCCACGCCTGAACGCTCAGCACACGCGCCCGCAGCCGCGGTGGCAGAGCGCCACCGAACACGGCCGCCGCCGCCCCGAAGAGCGACAGGATCAACACCCAGAGGAGCATCGAGCCCTCGTGGTTCCCCCAAACGCCGGTGATCTTGTAGAGCATCGGCTTGTCGGTATGGGAATTCGCCCAGACCAGCTTCAGCGAGAAGTCCGACACGACAAACGCGTGGGTCAGCGCCGCAAAGCTCACCGCGATGAGCAAAAACTGCGCCGTCGCTGCGGGTTCGCCCACCGCCATCCAGCCGCGCCAGCCTTTCTGTGCGCCGACGATTGGCACGATGGCCTGCACGATGGCCACCGCAAAGGCGAGAATCAGGGCAAAATGCCCGAGTTCGTTGATCATGGGACTCCTCCTGTCGCGGGGCGAGAGCATAGAGATATACGGCCTTCGGGCCAAGGAGGATGCGCGCCGATGTCGCAACTTTCCCACGCGGGATCACGGGGCCGTGAATGGCGCACCCCATCCCCAAGGTCTAAGCAAGGCGCGTGAGAGCAAGAGGGAAGCTGAATATGCGTGCGATCGTGATCGGGCCGCTGCTGGCCTTGGGGCTGGTGACGGGATGCCAGTCGGAGCCGGGCGACCCTCTTGAGGCAATCGCACCGAACGCGATCTGGGAAGTGGTGTCGATTGACGGCAAACCGATCCCCAATGGCGTGGAGGTCACCCTCACCCACCCCGAAAAGGGTTTGGTCGCGGGCAAGGCCGGCTGCAATCACTACAACGGCCGGATCTCGGAGAAGGACGGCCGAGTGCGAGTCGGCGAACTGGCGGGCACGCGGATGATGTGCGCCGAGCCCGCAATGGGTGTCGAGAAGGCCTTCCACTCGGCCATGGCCCGCGTCGATACGGTGAAACTGTCGCAGGACCGGCTGGAGTTGATCGCGCAGGGCGAGACGGTGATCGAAGCCACGCAATAAGCGCCTTGACCGAGGGCCCTGCGCGTGGCCCTCTCGGGCGATGTTCCCGATCCGCGATCACAATCCTTCGTACAATACCCCGTGGGTCACATGGGCCCTGATCGCGATCAATATCGTGGTTTATGTCATGACCGCGCCATGGGGCGGCGATCTGCGGGAACTCTGGCTCGACAACGCGCTCTGGCCTGCCGCCGTGACCCATGGCGTCGCGTGGCACGGGCTCATTACACACATGTTCCTGCATGCCGGTATCCTGCATCTGGCGGGCAACATGCTGTTTCTCTGGGTCTTCGGCGACAACCTCGAAGATCGGATGGGCCGCATCGCCTTCCTGCTGTTCTACTTCGCCTGCGGGTTGGCCGCCGCCTTCGCGCAGATCGCAGCGAACCCCGATGCGACCGTGCCGATGGTGGGCGCCTCGGGCGCGATCGCAGGCGTGATGGGAGGCTATCTGCTGCTCTATCCGAAGGCGCGGATCGACGTGCTGTTCTACTTCCTCGTCTTCTTCAAGATCTGGGCCACCCCTGCCTGGCTGGTTCTGGGTCTCTGGTTCACGCTGCAACTGTTCAACGAACTGACCTCGAGCGCCTCGGGCGGGGTGGCTCACATGGCCCATATCGGCGGCTTCGTGGCGGGCGTGCTTCTGACCCTGCCGCTATGGCTCCGGCTCGGCGGGCCGCTCTTCTGGCGGCTCACCCATGGCCACCCGCCCTTCCCAGAGGCGCGCGAGAGCCAGACCAATATTCCCACAGTCACACGGAGACGCTGATGCTGCCCGAAATCCAGTCGCCCCACCGCCTGATCTGCCATTGCGGCGCGGTGGAGATGGAAGTGACGCTTTCCGACAGGCTCAACACCAAGCGGCGCTGCGATTGCTCTTTCTGCCGTCGGCGCGGGGCGGTGGCGGTTTCGGCCCCGCTCTCGGGCATCCGCATCTTAAAGGGCGAGGACAACCTGACGCTCTATCAATTCGGCACGATGACCGCGAAGCATTACTTCTGCAAAACCTGCGGCGTCTACACCCATCACCAGCGCCGCTCGAACCCGAACCAATACGGCGTGAACGCCGCCTGTCTGGAAGGGGTGAACCCGCGCGATCTCGATCCGGTGCCGTGGAACGACGGCGTCAATCACCCGACCGATCGCACCGACTGATCCCCTCGGATGAACGCGGCCGCGCGCTCGGCGATCATGATCGTCGGCGCGTTGGTATTGCCCGAAATGAGATGCGGCATCACCGAGGCATCGACAACGCGCAGCCCGTCGATCCCACGCACCCGCAGCTGAGGATCGACCACCGACATGTCGCCCTGCCCCATCGCGCAGGTGCCGACCGGGTGGTAGATCGTATCCGCCCGCGCCCGGATATCGGCCATCAGCCCTTCATCCGTTCCGTCATGCGGATAGAACCTGCGCCCCCGCCAAGGACGAAGCGGCTCCGCCTCGGCGATCTGGTCCAATAGCCGTGCGCCCTTCAGCAGTAGCTCTGCGTCGCGCGGATCGGAGAGATATTCGGGGTCGATCAAGGGCGCCGCGCGCGGATCGTTTGAGGCCAGCCGCAGCGTCCCGCGTGACTGAGGCCGCAGCGGGCAGATATGAGCGGACCAGCCATCGGCCAAATGCGGCTTGCGCATATGCTGATCGACGATACCGACGACGAAATGGATTTGCAGATCGGGCCGGGTGAGGCTCGGATCGCTCCGCAGGAACGCCCCGCCCTCGGCCATGGGCGAGGCGAACAGCCCCTCGCCATGCTTGCGCCACGCGCCCGCCGCCCGCGCCAGCCGCATCAGCCCGCGCGGGTTCAGCCCCACGACGTCGCGCCGGGGCGAGGTGTAGCTGATGACGTAATCCAGATGATCCTGAAGGTTTGCGCCCACGCCCGGCAGATCGAGACGCGGCTCGATCCCGACCTCACGCAGATGATCCTCAGGCCCGATCCCGGACAGCATCAGCAGCTGCGGCGAGCCGAACGCCCCTGCCGATACGATCACCTCGCGCGCCGCGTCGATCTTCATCCGCTTGCGGCCTTGCCGGACGATTGCCCCCGTCGCACGGCCCTCCGCAATCTCGATCTTCTCAGCGCGCGCACGTGTCAGCACGGTCAGGTTCGGCCGATCCATCACCGGATGCAGATAGGCTGCCGCCGCCGAACAGCGTTCGCCCTTGCGCGGACCGTCCCAGAACTGCGTGACCTGATAAAGCCCCGCCCCCTCCTGTCGCGGCCCGTTGAAATCCTCGTTCGGCGGGCATTGCACCGCGCCGCACGCCTCGATGAAAGCGCGGCTGATCGCCCGCGGCCGCCGCTGATCGCCGACCTGCAACAGCCCCGCCGCGCCATGCCAGTCCGACGCCCCGCGGGCATTGCGCTCGGAGGCGAGGAACCACGGCTTCACGGTCTCCCAGTCCCAGCCCTCGGCGCCCGCCTCGGCCCAACCGTCGTAATCCTCGGGCTGACCACGCGCATAGAGCATCGCGTTGATCGCCGACGACCCACCAAGCCCCCGGCCCCGCGGCTGGAACCCGCGCCGCCCGTTCAACCCCGGTTGCGGCACCGTGCGTAGCGCCCAGTTATGGATCGGCGGCAGCCCCGCCACCATCGTGGCGACCAGCGCAGGCGCACGCACGAAGATGTCGCGCGCCTCGCGCCCCGCCTCGACAAGACAGACGGTCACGGCCGGGTCCTCCGACAACCGCGCCGCCAGCACCGACCCCGCCGAGCCGCCGCCCAGAATGAGATAATCGAAACGCAAGGGCTCCTCCTTCCCTCGTTCGCGAAAAGCCTAACGGGTTTCGGAAGATAGGAAAGGATTACGCTGGGTCGGACGGGTCAGGGACGCGCCCGAGCCTCGGGTGAGAACGGCTAGAGTTGAATGCCCGGATCAGCCGCGAAGCGGCCCTGGCAGCGCCCGACCGCCCCCTCGGGCGGGCGCTTTTTTAACGGCAGCGCGCGGACCGAGGTCGCCCGGACGTGGCGGGGATAAAGCGCCAACCTCAGAGGGCGACGCCCACCCGGCGGTCTGGCCCCGCCCTCCGCTGCACACAAAAGAAAACGCCCGGTCTCTCCGACCGGGCGCTCCAAACTCTCTCGCCGGCAACCTTAGCTACGCAGCGTGCCGCCGGTGGCTTTGCTCACCTTCTCGACGATCTTCTTGCTCACCGCTTCGATCTCGGCATCGGTCAGCGTCTTGTCGGCGGGCTGCATCCGCACCGTCAGCGCGATCGACTTCTTGCCCGCGCCCATCTGTTCCTCGGCCTTGGCGCCGGTGAACTGGTCGAAGACATTCACGCTCTCAATCAGCTTCTTGTCGGCGCCCATCGCCGCGTTCACCGCCGTCAGCGCCTCGACATCCGCATCCACCACGAAGGCGAAATCGCGCTCGACCGCCTGCAGGTCGGAAATCTGCAGCGCGGGCCGCGTCGCGCCTTTCTTCTTCGGGAAGGGGATGTTCGCCAGACGGATCGTGAAGGCGACCGCCGGGCCTTTCACGCCCAGCTCGCGCAGCACCTTGGGATGCACCTCGCCAAAGGTCGCCAGCAGGTTCGGACCGAGCGCCACATTGCCCGCGCGGCCCGGATGCCACCACGCATCGAGCTTGCGGTTGATCTGCGCGCGCGCCGGCGCGCCGACCGCGGCCAACACGGCCTCGGCATCGGCCTTCGCATCATAGAGGTCCACCGGACGGCGCGAGCCGAAGGGATCGCGCGGCGCGGAGTGACCGACCAGAAGCCCCGTCGCTTGCAGAACCTGCTCCCCCGGCTCGCCGCCGTTGAACGCAGGGCCGACCTCGAACAAGGCCAGATCGGCGATGCCGCGCGCCTGATTGCGGGCGGCCGCCTGCAGCAGACCCGGCAGCAGGTCGGGACGCATATGCGTCATCTCCGAGCTGATCGGGTTCTCCAGCTTGGTCGCATCCGCGCCACCGCCGAACAGCTTGGCGGACGCCTCGTCGATGAAGCTGTAGGTCACGCACTCGTTGTAACCCAAAGCCGCCGTGGTGCGTCGCGCCATCCGCTCGCGCTGCTGCATCGGGGTGAGGATCGCGCCGGGCACGCCGGTCGTCTCGCGGCCCATTGGCTTGCCTTCGAGCTTGGTCAGCGAAGCGATCCGCGCCACTTCCTCGACCAGATCGGCCGAGCCCAGCACGTCCGGGCGCCAAGTCGGCGGCGTCGCCATGTCACCCTCCAGCGTGAAGCCCAGAGCTTTCAGCGTTTCGCGCTGCGTGGCCTCGGGAATATCCATGCCGACGAGCGAAATCACCCGCGCCGGGTCCAGCTTGTAAGCGCGGCTGACATCCGGCACCGCGCCGTCCATCACCAGCTCCGACACTTCGCCACCGCACAGATCGACGACCATCTTCGCCGCCAGATCGAGCCCCGGCAGCGTGAAGGCCGGATCGACGCCGCGCTCGAACCGATACCGCGCATCCGAGTTGATCTTCAGCGCACGGCCCGTGGCGGCGATGGTGATCGGGTCCCAATAGGCGCTCTCGAGGAACACATCGACCGTGTCCTCATCCGCGCCGGATTCCTCGCCCCCCATGATCCCCGCAAGGCTCTCGACCCCCTTGTCGTCGCAGATCACCATGTCGCCTGCGCGCACGGTATAGGCCTTCTCGTCGAGCGCGAGGAACTCCTCGCCGCCGGAGGCCTGCTTGATCACCAGGTTGCCCGTCACCTTCTTCATGTCGAAGACGTGGAGCGGCCGGTTCAGGTCATAGGTGAAGTAGTTGGTGATATCGACCAGCGTCGAGATCGGACGCAAACCGATCGCGCGCAGCCGCTTTTGCAGCCAGTCGGGCGACGGCCCGTTCTTCACACCGCGGATCACGCGACCAGCAAACAGTGGGCAGCCCTTGTCCTTCAGCGCCGGGTCGATCGTCACCGAGATCGGCGCATCGAACGCAGCCTCGACCTTCGGCACGTCGAGCGGTTTGAGCTTGCCCAGCCCACGCGCCGCCAGATCGCGCGCAATACCGCGCACGCCAAGCGCATCGGGGCGGTTCGGCGTGATCGCGATCTCGATCACCGGATCGACGGCCTCGGGACGGTTCTGAGCCAGCCAGTCGGTGAACTTCTGGCCCACCTCGCCCGACGGCAGTTCGATGATGCCGCTATGCTCGTCCGACAGCTCCAGCTCGCGTTCGGAGGCCATCATGCCGTGGCTTTCCACACCGCGGATATTGCCCACCGACAGCGTAACGTCGATGCCGGGCACGTAATCGCCGGGCTTGGCCAGCACGACCGTAATCCCGGCCCGCGCATTCGGCGCACCACAGACGATCTGCTTCACCCCCTCGTTGGTCTCGACCATGCAGACCCGGAGACGATCGGCGTCGGGGTGCTGCTCGGCGGATTGCACCTTGGCCAGCGTGAAGGTCTCGAGCTTCGCCGCCGGATCGACGACCTCCTCGACTTCGAGACCCAGATCGGTGAGCGCCTCGGCGATCTGATCGACGGTGGCCTCGGTCTCGAGATGATCCTTGAGCCAGGACAGGGTGAATTTCATCGGACTTCCCTCAGGATTTTCTGCGCAGAGCGAGGTCCTTGTAATCCCCCATCTCAAGGAGTTTCAACTCCCGCCAGAGCCGGATCGAGGGTTTTGCCGCGAAAAGGATGGACCCGATCAGGAACAACCACGTCCCCGGGACCATCAGGCTGTCGTAGAAGAAGAAGATTGACCCCACGACGAAACAGAAGGCCGCGCCGAAATCCACGACCGTATAGGCGATCTCGGTGATGGCGACGAAACGGCGCTGCTCGGGGGTCTGTTCATGCTTCGGGGTGTCGAAGAGGCGTTTGTTCTGTGACATTGGAGGCTCCTTGATAGTCCTCTATCAAGCGAAACCGCTCGCAGAGGAGTTCCATCTCGGGGTTAAAACCTCCGTTACGCTCGAAATAGGCCTGATGATCGCGCCGCCAGCCGATCAGCGTCTCGTTCTCCCCCTCGGCCAGCGCGAAGTCTTCATCGACATCGCAAAACCGTCGGATCGTGACCTCGATGGTCTCGATCATCACCGCCGGTTTGCCGTCCCAATCGAGCGCGATATCGCGCCGCCCCACCACCGGCATATCCTCGCCCCCTTCGGTGAAATAAGTGAGCGCGCCGCAGGTGGCGGTCTTCTTGCCTTGGCGGATCAGGGCGAGGAGCTGGTCGCAGAGTTCGCGGCTGTCGCCGAAGGTGAAGGTGATGGGGGCGGGCATGGGGGCTTCCTTTTGGGGTTGGGGAAGCAGAAAGCGAAAATCACTTTAGCACTAGCGAAACTGGATCAGGCCACTTCTCAATTATCGCTTTCAAATGGCGAATGCTCAACTTTCATTTCGCGCCCATGAACCTCACTCGCAAAGGACGTTTCTAGTTTCGTTTGCATGGCGTCGTAGGCCTGTCGCGTTTGTTGCCAGTACTTAGCTGATATTTCGCGCAATTCAGCACCGCCTAAGATGCCAGTTCCAATTTCCTTTTCAGCGAATTTCATGAATCCGCTCAAGAAATCCAGCGTAAAGCGCTGCATTTCCATCGCAGCATCGATCGTCTTCTGCTCTTCAGAAACGAGAAAAACCCTGCTCACTATTACATTTACTTTAAACAGGATATCGCCGGCCCAATTCTCAGCTGCATCCAACTGAGAAGCACCATCTGCTAGACGTGGCCCTCGAGCGAGCGACCCCCGCAGTTCCACAAGCTCTGAGACGGTTTGAAAGTAGAACTCTCTCAGCTCGCGGTGCCGTTCGTTTTTCCGATCCTGAGCCTTCTGCCAAGGATATGCCACAAAACCAATTATGAGAGCTGCGGTTGCACCGATGATACCCGTGGCTGCCGTAGGCAGGCAGATAACGCCTCCGATGCATATGAGCGTTAGGAGACCCGCAACGGGCCAATTAAGGCCTCGGTGCGCATCACGCCATTTCACCGGCTCAACCCACCAGCCACCGTCGGCAGATCCAGCGCGCTGAACCCGTAATGCTTCAGCCAGCGCAGGTCGCTCTCGAAGAACGCCCGCAGATCCGGGATGCCGTATTTCAGCATCGCGAGGCGGTCGATCCCGATGCCGAAGGCGAAGCCCTGCCATTCGTTCGGGTCGATCCCGGCGGATTCGAGCACTTTCGGATGCACCATCCCCGAGCCGAGGATCTCCATCCAGTCGTCGCCCTCACCAATCTTGAGCGAACCGCCCTCCCACGAGCAGCGGATATCGACCTCGGCCGACGGCTCCGTGAAGGGGAAATGCGAGGCGCGGAAGCGAAGCTCGACGCCGTCCACCTCGAAGAAGGCCTTGCAGAACTCTTCCAGCACCCATTTCAGGTTCGCCATCGAGATGTCTTTGCCGATCGCCAGACCTTCGACCTGATGGAACATCGGCGTGTGGGTCTGGTCCATGTCCATACGGTAGACACGGCCCGGCGCGATCACGCGGATCGGCGCGCCCTGCTCCAGCATCGCGCGAATCTGCACCGGCGAGGTATGGGTGCGCAGCACATGCGGCGGGCGGTCGTCATCCTCGTCGCGATGCATGAAGAACGTGTCATGCTCCTGCCGCGCGGGGTGTTCGGGCGCGATGTTGAGCGCGTCGAAATTGTGCCAGTCGTCTTCGATCTGCGGACCTTCGGCGACCGCAAAGCCCATATCGGCGAAGATCGCGGTAACCTCGTCCATCACCTGAGAGACCGGGTGAATCGTGCCCTGCCGCCGCGGACGGCCCGGCAGCGTCACATCCAGCCATTCCTCGCGCAGCCGCGCATCGAGCGCCGCATCCGCCAGCGCCGCCTTCTTCGCGCGCAGCGCCGCGTCGATCTCGTCCTTCAGCACGTTGAGCGCCTTGCCCGTGGTCTGGCGCTCCTCCGGGGTCATCTTGCCCAGCTCACGCATCTTCAGGCTGATCTCGCCCTTCTTGCCCAAGGCGGCCAGACGAATCTCTTCCAGCGCGGCCTCGTCGGTCACATCGGCCACGGCGTTCAGGTATTTATCGCGAAGCTCTTGCATATCATTCCCCGGGAATTTGCCTCGGTGACGGGTTAGCCGCGCCGGCGCGCCTTTGCAACCTCGCGCTTGCAGGCAAAGGGCGGATGGGGGCGCTGCCCCCTCTGGCTTCGCCATTCACCCCCGGGATATTTCCATCAAGAGGAAGGTTAGCGGTTCATTAACTGGAATCGCGTTCACTCGGAGAGGCGGTACAGGCGGGGACGCCGATGACCGCTCAAGGGGAAGCGCCCGGCCTGCCGCCCGATGATGGGTCCGAGCCGGGCGTTTTTCTTCCTCTTGATCCAAATATCCCGGGGGGGCTCCGAAGGAGCGGGGGGCAGAGCCCCTCCCCGACCGGTCATCCACTCGAAACGAAAAAGGCCGCCCCAAACGGAGCGGCCCTTCCCGAATTCTATCGTCAGCCGATTACGCGGCGGCGGCGGCTTTCGCCTGCTCGACGATCGCGCCGAAAGCTTCCGGCTCGTGCACGGCGAGATCAGCGAGAACCTTGCGGTCCACTTCGATCCCGGCCTTGCTCAGGCCGAAGATGAACTTCGAGTAGCTCAGATCGGCATCGACGGCGCGCACGGCGGCGTTGATACGCTGGATCCAGAGCGCGCGGAAATTGCGCTTACGGGCTTTACGGTCGCGGGTCGCGTATTGGTTCGCCTTGTCGACCGCCTGGGTCGCAGTGCGGAAGTTGCGCGAGCGCGAGGAATAGTAACCTTTCGCCTTCTTGAGCACTTTCTTGTGCGCGGCGTGGGTGACCTTACCGGATTTGACGCGTGCCATTGTTCAAGTCTCCCGAATTCAGCGGTTGTAGGGCATGTATTTCTTGACGATCTTCGTATCCGGCTCGCTGAGCACCATGGTGCCCGAGGTTTCGCGGATGAATTTCGTCGAGCGTTTGATCATGCCGTGACGCTTGCCGGCCGGACCGACCTTGACCTTGCCGGTCGCGGTGAACTTGAACCGCTTCTTGGCAGCGGATTTCGTCTTCATCTTGGGCATTTACAGCTCCTTTGCAGGGTGTGGAAGCGCGACTCGGCATGCCACATAGGCCGGCCGCGCGGGTTCAGAGAGGGCCTGTTAGACGCCGCAGGGCGGTTTGGCAAGGGAAAAATCCGGATCGGTCGAAGGCACCGGGGACCGTATTAGCGATTGACCACGCGGGCCAATGTACGCGCCACCGCTTCGGGCACCATCCTGAGCGTGTAGCCACCCGGACGGGCGTAGAAGGCGATCACGATCAGCGCGCCCGCCACCACGATTCCGACGGTGGCCGCCCGCGGGGGGCGGCCATCGGAGAAGGCGGAGATCGCGGCCGGGATCGCGAAGATCGCGATCGCCAGCCCGATCGTCAGCAGGAGATCGGTATCGATCGAAGAAAGATCCATCGCCTGTGCCCTTGTCACCACCCCTTTCGGGAAAGGTTACTCAGGGTCGGTGCGGTAAATCAATCGCTCATCACAGGGCGCGACGCGCAGGATGTTCGTGGTGCCCTGCACGTTGAAGGGCACACCGGCGGTGACCACGATCTGCTGCGTCTCGTCGGCGAAGCCGAAATCGCGCGCGGCACGGGCCGCGTTGACCACGGCCTGCTTGAACCGCTCCAGCTCGCCACACGGCACGGCATGCACGCCCCAAGTCAGCGAGACCCGGCGCAGCGTCGCCTCGATCGGCGACAGCGCGATGATCGGCACACGCGGACGCTCCCGCGCGATCAGCCCGACGGTCTGGCCCGATTGCGTATAGGCGCAGATCGCGGCGATATCCGTGGTTTCCGCGATCTCGCGGGCGGCGGCCACGATCCCGTCCGCGACGGTCTGGCGGGCCGCATGGCGCGACGCTTCGATCACCTCGCGATAGGTCGGGTCCTTCTCGACCGAGATCGCGACGTTGTTCATCGTCTCGACCGCTTCGACCGGGTAGTTGCCTGCAGCGGATTCCGCGCTGAGCATCACCGCATCCGCGCCCTCGTAGATCGCGGTCGCGACGTCAGAGACCTCCGCGCGGGTCGGCATCGGGCTCTCGATCATCGATTCAAGCATCTGCGTCGCCACGATCACCGGCTTCGCCCAGGTGCGACACTTGCGGATCAGCTGCTTCTGGATCGGCGGAACGGCCTGCACCGGAAGCTCCACGCCCAGATCGCCGCGCGCCACCATGATCCCGTCGGAGACCTTTAGGATATCGTCGAAGCAGCGGACCGCCGAAGGCTTCTCGATCTTCGACAGGATCGCCGCACGGCCCTTGGCCAGTTCGCGCGCTTCTTGCACGTCCTCGGGACGCTGCACAAAGCTCAGCGCGAGCCAGTCGACACCCATCTCGCAAGCGAATTCCAGATCCTTGCGATCCTTCTCCGAGAGCGCGGCCAGCGGCAGCACCACGTCGGGGACGTTCACGCCCTTGCGGTCCGAAATCGTGCCGCCCACGGTGACGGTGCAATTGGCGAAATCATCGCCGCATTCGTCGACCACGAGGCGGATCTTGCCGTCATTCACCAGCAGTTCCGAGCCCGGCTCGAGCGCCTGGAAAATCTCGGGGTGCGGCAGGCAGACACGGTGCGTTGCGCCAGGCGTCTCGTCGAGATCGAAGCGGAACTTGTCGCCGTCCTCTAGCTCGGCGCCATGCGCGGCGAAAGTGCCGACGCGCAGTTTCGGGCCCTGCAGATCCGCGAGGATCGCGATCGGGCGGCCGAACTCTGCTTCGAGTTGGCGGATGATGGCGTGGCGGGCGCGATGTTCCTCGTGGCTGCCGTGGCTCATGTTCAGGCGGAACACGTCCGCGCCTGCAACGAACAGAGCTTTGATGCTGTCATAGTCCGACGAAGAAGGGCCCAGCGTAGCCACGATCTTCACGTTGCGAAGGCGTCTCATGCGTCCTCGTTTTCCGTTCAAATTGATGTCATTTCGTGGGCCAAGTAAGCGTATGGCGCAATTTGCCCCGGGCCGCAACTGGCGTGGCGCAATCTTTCCCGTTATCTGAGCCATATCGAGCAAGCGTGAAGAGAAGATGAACGAAAAACAGCCCTATTCGATCACGGGAGAGGCACGCACTGGACGCTGGCTGGTCACGTGCGATCATGCGCGCAACACCGTGCCCGGCTGGGTGGGCGGTGGCGACCTGGGCATCGACGCCGAGGATATGGCGCGACACATAGCCTATGACGTCGGCGCGCTGGGGCTGTCGGAGGCACTGGCGGAGCGGCTCGACTCGCCGATGATTGCCAGCGACTTCTCGCGGCTGGTGATCGACCCGAACCGCGGCGAAGACGACCCCACGCTGGTGATGAAGCTTTATGACGGCACGATCGTCCCCGCGAACCGCCATGCCGACGCGGCGGAGGTCGAGCGACGACTGGACCGGCTCTACCGTCCTTATCATGCGGAATATGCCCGGCTCGCGGCGCGGCGCGAGGATACGGTGATCTGTGCCGTCCACTCCTTCACGCCTCGCCTGCGCGGGCGCCCGCCCCGGCCGTGGGATGTCGGCATCCTGCACGCTCCGGCCGATCCGCGCCTCGCCTATGAGATGATCGCGGCCCTCGAGGCCGAGGGGGATCTCTGCGTGGGCGACAACCAGCCCTATCTTGGGCATCTTGAGGGTGACTCGATCGACCGTCACGCGCTGGCGCATCGCCGCCCGAACGTTTTGATCGAGCTGCGCAACGACCTGATCGCGACGCCGGAGCAGCAGGCGGCGTGGGCGGACCGCCTTGCGCCGATTCTGACCCGCGTCCTGGCGCAGAGCGGACTGTAATCAGCGACAGTGACGACTGCAGGCGCACGTTGTTTCCGCCAGACGCATGCGCAGCCACATTTTGATCACATTCCATCGACGCTTTCGTGAGTGCCAGGGCGACGACACGCTGCGCGGCAACCTCGGCGCTGACTACCTCTTCGATGCGGAAGGGGCTAACGCGCTGTATGGCGGCTATGGCGATGACGAGCTCTATGCCAGCGATCTGGACGGTGTCCCCGACCTGCTCGATGGCGGCGCCAATAACGACTACCTGAACGGCGATGACGGCGACACGATGACCGGGGCACCGGGTCGGATTGGTTCGGGGTCGACTGGCACGAGGGCGATGCGCCGGTGACGGTGACCGATTTCGGACAGACCGACCCGATCCCGGCCGCACCCGGCGAGTATCTCGGCATCGAGGTCGACGACCTCGCGCAGATCTCCGACTTCACCGTCTCGCAAAGCGGCACCGATTCCATCGTCTCGATCAACGGCCAGACGGTCGCGACGCTCAAGGATGTCGAATATGCCGCGCTGAAGGCGGCGGGCGGTGCGATCTACGGCACAGACGGGATCAATTACGGCCAGCCGAGCTACGCCTGACCGCCACTCGAATCGTATCAGAGGCCGCCAACCGCGCGGCCTCTTTCCGTTTTGGTAAAGCGCCCGAAATCCGGCCGTCCCGGGACACGGCACCAATCCGCGCCATGCCGGCCGATGGTTAACGACATCTGAACAATGGAGCGGTTTCGGCGTCACAAAGCTTTTGCGCAAGCGATCAAATATCGCGACGATCAGGGCAAGTTCAGGAGAAACCATGCTCGCCTTGTTCATCGCCACCACCATCGCGTTATGCCTTCTCGGCTGGGCCGAGGGTCTGCCGCGCCAGCGTCAGGTTCGCGTCGCCTCCGACGCTGCAGCGATCGCCGCTGACCCGTCGCATGGCGCCCGGTCGGACCAGACGCCCGAAGCGTCGGACGCCTCGGAAGACCTCGACGCTGCCGTGATGTCGCGCATCGAAACCTTGCTGGCGCATTCGAACCAACAGGCCGGCGCCCACGCAAAAGAAAACCCTGCGCCTGCCGCGGGCCCCGAACCGCTCCCGCGGATCGACGGGTTCGAGCCGGGAGACGCGATCGCCCTCGACTTCACCGGCGCTGCGCCGCGCCACGACGACATCACCTTCCGCACCTGCGCCGAAGGCACGCTGGTCGTGATCGACGGCCGGGCCGAGCTCGTCATCACCGGCGTCGCGCCAGAGCAACTCGCGCCCGACGCCTTCCAATTCCGCGCTCATGCGGCGGCCTGAGAGACACCGCCCGCATGACAGGAAAAGACCCCGGTTGGGCTGGCCGGGGTCTTTTCTTTTTAACTACAGGATGTTGCGCCTCGGCGCGGATCAGATCGCGGCCTTGCGGCTCTCGTCGAGATAGATCTCGCGCAGTCGCACCGCGACCGGACCGACCACGCCCTCGCCCACCGTCTCGCCGTCGATCTCGACCACCGGCATCACGAAGGCCGAAGCCGAGGTGAAGAAGGCTTCGTCCGCCGCCTGCGCTTCCTCGATGGTGAACGGGCGTTCCTCGATCTCCATCTGCGCTTCGGCGGCGTATTTCAGCAGCGAGGCGCGGGTGATCCCGTGCAGGATGTCGTGGCTCAGGTGCCGCGTGATGATCTTGTTGTCCTTGACGATATAGACGTTGTTCGACGAGCCTTCGGTGACGAAGCCATCTTCCACGAACCACGCATCATTCTTGCCCGCCTTCTCGGCCGCCATCTTCGCCATGGAAGGGTAAAGAAGCTGCACCGTCTTGATGTCGCGGCGATGCCAGCGCAGGTCGGGCAGCGAGATCACCTTGATGCCCTCTTTCGCCTTGGGATCGTCGGCGAGGTTCGGCTTCGACTGCGTATACAGCACCACGGTCGGGGGCGTGCCCTCTGGCGGGTAGTGGAAATCGCGATCGCCCGCATTGCCGCGGCTGACCTGGAGGTAGATCATCCCTTCTTCGAGATCGTTACGCTTGACCAGTTCGCGATGGATCTCGATCCATTCGTCGCGGGTCAGATCGCACGTCATTTCCAGCTCCGCCAACGAGCGGGCGAGCCGGTTCATGTGACCTTCGAATTCGAGGATCTTGCCATCCAGAACGGAGGTCACTTCATAGACCGCATCGCCCATGACGAAGCCCCGGTCGAAGACCGAAACCTTGGCCTCTTCCTCGGGCATATACTCTCCGTTGAGATAGACGATCCGGCTCATGTTCTCGCTCCTTGCAAACTCAGCCCCAGAGTTCCGGCTCCGGCGGCTCGACCACGCTGCCCTTGTAACGCAGCGGCACGTCGCGGTCTTCGGCCAGAAGCAGCGGGCCGTCAAGATCGACGTAATCCGCGCCCTGCGCGACCAGCATCGCCGGAGCCATCGCGAGGCTCGACCCGACCATGCAGCCCACCATGACCTTGAACCCCTCGGCGCGGGCCAGCGCCCGCAACCGAAGCGCCTCGGTCAGCCCGCCGGTCTTGTCGAGCTTGATGTTGATGACGTCATACTTACCGCGGAGGTTGAGAAGCCCGTCGCGCGTGTGGCAGCTCTCATCCGCACAGATCGGCACCAGCCGCTCGATTTCCGAGAGCGCCTCGTCCCCCGCCGCGGGCAGAGGTTGCTCCACAAGGGCGACACCCAGCTTTTTCAACTCGCCCTGAATGTCGAGGAAGGTTTCCATCTCCCAGCCCTCGTTCGCGTCGACGATGATCTTCGCCTCCGGGGCGCCCTCGCGTACCGCGCGCAGACGTGGCATATCCTCGGGAGTGCCGAGCTTGATCTTCAACAGCGGACGATGCGCATGTTCGGCCGCCGCCGCGCGCATCTTGTCGGGCGTGTCGAGCGAGAGCGTGTAGGCCGTGACCTGCGGTTCTGGCTTTTCCAGCCCCGCAAGCTCCCAGACCGGCACGCCCTTCTTCTTGGCTTCCCAGTCCCACAGCGCGCAATCCACCGCGTTGCGCGCGGCACCGGCGGGCAGCGCATCCTGCAACTCGGCGCGGCTGATCCCCTCGGGCAGGCTCTCGATCTGCGCCGTCACACTGTCGAGACTTTCGCCGTAGCGCGCATAGGGCACGCATTCGCCGCGCCCGATCTTGCCGTCGCGCTCTATGGTCACGCTCAGTACATGCGCCTCGGTGCGCGAGCCGCGCGCGATAGTGAAGACCTGCGCCAGCTTGAACGTATCATGGCTTACCCGGATCATCCGCGCCCCCTTCGACTTGGTCAAAATATCCCCGCCGGAGGCATCCGACGGGTGTCACAGGCGAGACAATCAGATCGCGGCGAGCGCGTCCACCAGCTTGCCCGCGCCGAAGCGGAACGGGTCGGTCGCGGGCAGGCCCATTTCCTCCTCGACTTTGGCCAGATAGGCCTTGGCCTCGTCTTCCCCCATCTTCTGGGTATTGACCGAGATGCCGACCACCTGACAGGCGGCATTGGCGACCTTCGCCAGCGCGAGCGCCATGTCGCTGAGCTCTTGCAGTGAGGGCAGCTGGTAGCCCGGCAGCCCGCGCATATGGGTGCGCGTCGGCTCGTGGGCGAGGATCAGCGCGTCGGGCTGACCGCCATGGATCAGCGCCATCGTCACGCCCGAATAGGAGATGTGGAACAGGCTCCCCTGCCCTTCGATCAGGTCCCAATGGTCGGGATCGTTGTCAGGTGTCAGGTATTCGACCGAGCCAGCCATGAAATCCGCGATCACCGCATCGAGCGGCACCCCGTCGCCGGTGATCAGGATCCCGGTCTGCCCAGTGGCGCGGAAGCTGGCCTTCATGCCGCGCTCGCGCATTTCGCGCTCCATGCAAAGCGCGGTATACATCTTGCCCGCCGAGCAATCGGTGCCCACGGCGAGGCAGCGTTTGCCGGTGCGCTTCTCGCCGTTCGCGATCGGATATTTCACCGCCGGAATGCGCACGTCATGCAACTGACGCCCGCAGGCATCGGCCACGGCGACCAGATCGGGTTCGTCGCGCAGCAGGTTGTGCAGCCCCGACGCGAGGTCGAGCCCTTCCTCCAGCGCCTCGACGAGCACTTTCTTCCAGGCCTGCGAAATCACGCCGCCGCGGTTAGCAACGCCGATCACCAGCGTCTTGCAACCCTTCGCGACCGCCTCTTTGATATCCAGATCGGGGATGCCCATGTCGGCTTGGCATCCCTCCATCCGGTACTGGCCGATGGCGTATTCAGGCCGCCAGTCCTTGATCCCCTGCGCCACCTTCGCGGCCAATGGATCGTGGGCATCGCCCAGAAACAGCAGATAAGGGGTGTCGATCAGCGACATGCGGGTCTCCCTGTGTTTTGTCTTTGTTTGTCGATGATATTAGGACGCGACGCAAAAATTTCTTGGGGATTTCCGTGCAATATTCACGCAAAAACGGAAGATCCTTCGATAAAAGCGCCATCGCGACGCAATTTCGTGCATCACGCGGATTTCGAGGCGCATCGGATGCTGCAGTGCGGCCTCGATTCTGCGCCTGCAAAATCGCCTTGCATGCGTCCGCGCAACAATATACCCAATCCGCAACAAAAAACGTAACTTCATTGCGAAAGGCCGCTTCATGAGCTTCCGCGTTCAACCTACGCCCCCTGCCCGCCCGAACCGTTGCCAGCTCTTCGGCCCCGGCTCGAACACCAAGCTCTTCCCGAAAATGGCCGCTTCCGCCGCCGATGTGATCAATCTCGACCTCGAGGATTCGGTCGCCCCCGATGACAAGGCGCAGGCGCGGCGCAACATCATTCAGGCCAGCCACGAGATCGACTGGGGCAACAAGTACCTCTCGGTGCGCATCAACGGTCTCGACACCCCCTACTGGTATCGCGACGTGGTCGAATTGCTCGAAGAAGGTTCCGAGCGCATAGACCAGATCATGATCCCGAAAGTCGGCTGTGCGGCGGATGTCTATGCGGTCGACGCGCTGGTCACGGCGATCGAAACCGCGAAGGGCCGCAGCAAGAAAATCTCGCTCGAAGTCATCATCGAAAGCGCCGCCGGTCTCGCGCATGTCGAGGAAATCGCTGCATCTTCTTCGCGTCTGCAGGCGATGAGCCTCGGCGCGGCCGACTTCGCCGCCTCGATGGGAATGCAGACCACCGGCATCGGCGGGACGCAGGAAAACTACTACATGCTGCGCAACGGCGAGAAGCATTGGTCCGACCCGTGGCACTGGGCACAGGCCGCGATTGTCGCCGCCTGCCGCACGCACGGGATTCTGCCCGTCGATGGCCCGTTTGGCGATTTTTCCGACGATGACGGGTTCCGCGCGCAGGCGCTCCGCTCGGCGACTCTGGGCATGGTCGGCAAATGGGCGATCCATCCCAAACAAATTTCCCTTGCAAATGAGGTCTTTACGCCGTCAGATGAGGCGGTCACCGAGGCGCGCGAAATCCTCGCAGCGATGGAAGAAGCCAAGGCACGCGGGGAAGGCGCGACGGTTTACAAAGGCCGTCTCGTTGACATAGCGTCGATCAAACAAGCTGAAGTGATTGTAAGACAAGCTGAAATGATTAAAGATTAAGCCGCGCGCGAACGAATCGCGATATAGTTATCGAATCCCGGAGCGGTTGGGAGGGGAGGCCCGGCCGCATGAGGGAAAAGGAGCGCCCTGGCCCCGTGCCGGGGCGTTTCCGTTTTCTGGAATCGGGCACTCTCGCCGCGTAACCTTTCTTAACAGCCCCGTTCGACCGCCCCGTGACAGACCGCCACCGCTCAGTCCTTGAGCGGCAAACGAATCTCCGTCAGCAGATTTCCGGGCTTCGGCTCGAAGGGATCGTTCAGATAGACCTCGTAGCGATCGAGACCGCGCGGCGCTTCGCCCGACGCGGGATACCACTCCTGCGCCAGCCAGCGATACGCCTCGGGCAACTGGTCATAGGGCCCTGCGATCGTCAGGGTCGCATATCTCCCTGCGGGATAGCGGATTTCCTCGAGAGGCGGGAAGATCACGAACCCCTCGCCCACTATGAAACAGGCATGCGAACGCAGATCCTCCGCCGGGACCGTGCGCGGATTGTCATGCCCGATCATCGCCGGATGCTCGACCTCCGCCCGAGACGGCTCGGGAATCAGCGAAACGAGCCTCTGGAACACTGGCGCCACCGCAGGATAGGGCCCGGTATGCGCCAAACCCGCCAACCGCACCGGCGGCAGCGTCCGTATCTCGACCTCGTAGGCCATCGCACCCTCCATTGAAAGCTAACCGAGCCTCGCCCCGAGCAGTTTAGCGCTCCGCGCGGCCCCGCCTATCTAGCAGGCTCCCGCCACCCGCACATCTGCGATAGGCTGCCCATGCGCCACCCAGTTGCAATTCCCGAGCGTTGAAGACATTAAGGGCCCGAGTTTCCGGATGCGGAGTGATCCATGACCTATCTCGAATTCGAAAAGCCGCTGGCAGAGATCGAAGGCAAAGCCGAAGAGCTGCGCGCGCTGGCCCGGCAAAGCGAAGAGATGGATGTCGACAAGGAAGCGTCGGCCCTCGACAAGAAGGCCGAGACGATGCTGCGCGATCTCTACAAGGATCTGTCGCCCTGGCGGAAATGCCAGGTCGCGCGCCATCCCGACCGGCCGCATTGCAAGGACTATATCGACCAGCTCTTCACCGAATACACGCCGCTCGCAGGCGATCGCAACTTCGCCGACGACCATGCGGTGATGGGCGGCCTTGCGCGTCTCGGCGACAAGCCGGTGATGGTGATCGGCCACGAGAAGGGCAACGACACCGCGAGCCGCATCGAGCGCAACTTCGGCATGGCTCGCCCCGAGGGCTACCGCAAGGCGATCCGCCTGATGGACATGGCCGCCCGCTTCGGACTGCCCGTCGTCGCCCTGATCGACACGCCCGGCGCCTATCCCGGCAAGGGCGCGGAAGAGCGCGGCCAGTCCGAAGCCATCGCCCGCTCGACCGAGAAATGCCTGCAGATCGGGGTTCCGCTGATCTCGGTCATCATCGGCGAGGGCGGCTCGGGCGGCGCCGTGGCCTTCGCCACCGGCGACCGTGTCGCGATGCTGGAACATTCCGTCTATTCGGTGATCTCGCCGGAGGGCTGCGCCTCGATCCTCTGGAAGGATGCCGAGAAGATGCGCGAAGCCGCCGAGGCGCTGCGCCTGACCGCGCAAGATCTCAAGAAGCTCGGCGTGATCGACCGCATCATCTCGGAGCCGATGGGCGGCGCACAGCGCGACCCCAAGGCGACCATCGCTTCGGTCGGCTCTGAAATCTCGCTGATGCTGGCCGAGCTGGAGGGCAAGAAGCCCGCCGATCTCATCAAGGCCCGGCGCAAGAAGTTCCTCGACATGGGCGCGAAGGGGCTTTCGGCCTAAACCGAAACTCCTCCCGATACGCGAAGACCAGCGCCGGCCTCACGCCGGCTCCGCCTGCCTGCGCATCAGCCCCGCCCCGAGCGCGAGCGCGATTATGACCGCGCCATAAATCTCGGTCGTCAGCCGCAGTCCCAGTTCCGGCACCGCCAGCCCTGCGAGCACCGCAGGCACCCCGAAGGCCGAATATGCCAGTGTGAACAGTGCCGCGAACAGGCCGCCACGCTCATCCGGCGCAGCCAGCGGCGCAAGCGAACGTAACACCCCTGCGAAGCAGGTGCCGAACCCGATCCCGGCGAGAATGACGCTCGCGATATAGAGCGGAAAACTCTCCGTCATCAGCGCCGCCAGCGAAAGCAGCGTGCCCAGCACCAACCCGTCCGTGCCCAGAAGCGCAATCCGGCGTGGCGCCAGATTGCGCGTCGCATAGCACGAGGCCGCTCCGGTCGCCGCCAAAAGCGCCACGATCGCGCCCTGCGCCAGCGCCGTGTGCACCTCGAAGACCTGCGCCACGATGGGCGCGCCCAGCGACAGGAACAGCGAGCCGGTCCCCCACCCCGCGACGACGGCAGGCGCGCCCCGCCGGAACGCTGCGCGAATATGCGGCGGGACCGAGACCTGCGGGCGCAGCGAGGCGAGCGTCCCCGCATGGCGCGGCGCGGTCTCCGGCGGCAGCCAGACCAGCAGCGCCAGCACGGCATAGACCAGAGCAAGCCCAAGGAAGGTCACCAAACGCGGCGCGGGCACATAGGCCAGCAATGCCCCACCCGCGAGCGCGCCGAGTGCCAGCCCCGCCAAGGGCGCAACTGCATTCCAGACCGCCGCCAGTCCGGGCCGCGCCGGCGGCTCGTGATCGGTCGAACTCGCGCTCAGCGTCGAGATCAGCAGACCGCTCGCCAATCCTTGCAACACCCGCGCCATTAGCAGCGTCGTGGCCGTATCGGCCCGGAGGAATTCGAGCATCCCGACCGCCAGCAGAACGAACCCCACTGAAAGGACGGGCCGCCGCCCGAGGCGGTCGGAGAGCCGCCCGAAGACCAGTAGGGTCACCAGAAGAGCCCCGGCATAGATCGCGAAGATTCCCGTCATCATCGCCGAGGAAAAGCCGATCTGCGCCTGTAGCACCGGGTAGAAGGGCGACGGCGCACTGGCCCCGGCCAGCATCAGCACGAGCCCTGCAAGGGCCAGAACGAAGCCCGCGCGGCTCCGCGTTGGCGGATTTGGAGAGGTGGGGCGCGGGCCGGGACGGGTCTCATCGGTCATCGCTGTCTCCTGATGCGATAGGTTCGAAAATTGTTGAACCTCCACATACTCGACACAGCCGATGGTTCAAGTATTGTCGAACCATGAGCACACCCCCCGAACTTCCTCACCCGCCCGCAGACTCGCTGTCGCTGTCGCAAGTGCTCTTCGCGCTCAGTGATCCGGCGCGGCGCGAAATCGCCCGCAACCTGCGCGAGGGCCCGCTTGAAGCCGCCGCCTGCAGCTCTGCGGGCGCGGGCGTTCCGAAATCTACGAAATCCCATATTCTCAAGGTCTTGCGGGAATCCGGCGTAATACGGAACGAGCCGAATCCGAACGGCCGCGGCCGCCTTCTCACCCTGCGCCGGGACGACCTCGAAGCGCGCTTCCCCGGCCTGATCGACCCGATCCTCGACGCCGATCTACGCGAGGGATGATCACGCCAACGTGTTCCGCGCCCGCGCTTCGCGGCGCCGCCGCACCTCTTCCTCTTGGCTAAAATATCCCCGCCGGAGGCTCCCTCCCCCGCCATCCACTCAGGGCTTCGGCAGCTCGAACCCGGCCTCCGCCATGAGCGCATCGGAGCGCGGCTCCACCACCGCTTCGACCGCCGCCAACGTCTGTGGTGCCGAGCCAGCCGCGTCGATCACCGGCAGGAACTCGGTCACCGCCACGCCCGAGCGAATCGGCCAGCCTCGCTTGTTCCAGAACAGCCCGGCATTGGTCGCGGCGGGCACGACCGGCAGCTTCGTGGCCTCCGCCACCACCCCCACGCCCTGCTTGTAACGGCGTCTCTCGCCCGGCGGCACGCGCGTGCCCTCGGGATAGATGATCAGTTGGCCCAGCCCATGCGTCGCACGCGCCTCTTCGACCGCCCCAAGCATCACCTTCATCGCCTCCGACCCCTTGGAGCGATCGATCGGAATGCAGCCCGCCTTGTGCGCGAACCAGCCCATCACCGGCACGTTCAACAGCGCCTTCTTCATCACGAAAGCCCGGCGCGGCAGGTGATTGGCGAGGATAAGGATGTCGAAAAAGCTCTGATGCTTGGCCGCGATGATGCAGTCGCCCTGCGGCGGCGTGCCGCGCAACTCGTAGCGCAAACCCAGATAGACGCGCGCCATCGTCAACAGATGCTGCGTCCAGATCCCGGCCACGCGATGCACCCCGTCCCGCCCCTTTGGCAGCACCTGAAACACAAGGCCCCACGCCCCGATCAGCACCGTCGCGAGCGCAATGTGGACGTAGTAAACTCCGGTCATCACATGGGTCAGCGGCGTGACCTTTCCGGGTCGGTGCGAAGGATCGGACATCAGCGAAGTCTCCTGAGCATACGCAGCGCGGCGAAACGCGTGGCGGCAAAGGCCACGATCGCGGCGATCGGCGGAATGATCAATGGCCAGAGCCATGCGGCCCCGGAAAAGCCCAGGCCGGTGAGAAAGCCGCCCGCGGCCTCGGTCGAGGGGAGCAGCGCCACCGCGAGCATCCCCAACACCGTGCCCGCCACCGCACCGATCAGCCCGCGCGTGGTGAACCGGCGCACGAAGGCCCGCGCGATGAAGGCGTCGCGCGCGCCCACAAGCCGGAGCGTCGCGATCACCTGACCATTCGCGGCCAGCGCGGCCTGCGCGGCAAGCGTGATCATCCCCGCCATCGCGCCGAAGATCAGCAGCAGCGAGAGCAGCCCCAGCGTCCGGATCCGCTGCGCGGCGGCCACCAGCGGGCGCCGCCAGCGGGTATGGTCGTCGAAGATCGCGCCGGGCGCTTCAGCCTGCAGCCGCAGCCGCAGCCCCTCGGCATCGACGCCCGCGCCGGTCTCGGTCACTGCGATCAGCTTCGGCAACGGCAACGCATCCACCGGCAGATCGGGACCGAACCACGGCTTCAGCAGCCCCTTCATCTCGTCATCGCCCAACACCCGCGACGAGGCGACACCCGGCGTCGTCTTCAGCACCTCCTGCACGGCGGCGACCTGCGCATCCATCTGCTCGGGCGGGGCGGAGATGCGGATCGTGGCGGACCGCGCGAGGCTATCCGCCCAGCGATCGGCAAGCCGCCCGGTCGCCAGCGACAGAGCGAGCGCAAAAACCGCCAGAAACGCCATCGCGGCGGCCGTGAACAGGGTCAGCCGCGCGGTAAACCCGGTCGGCGGCACGACACGATCCGGCCCTGTGGTCTCGGATGCGAATGTCAGCATGGTCAGCTTCACAGATCGGCCCCCGCCGTATGCAGATGGCGCTTCGCGATCCGCAGCACCCGCGCCGAGACCTGCGGCTTCGCCTGCCGGATCAGGTTCAGATCGTGGGTCGCGATCACCACCGTCTTGCCCATCTTGTTCAGCTCGACCAGCAAAGACAGCAGCCGCAGCGACATCTCCCAATCGAGGTTCCCCGTCGGCTCGTCCGCAAGGATCACGTCGGGCGACATGATGACGGCCCGCGCCAATGCAACCCGTTGGCGCTCCCCGCCCGACAGCTGCGGCGGCAGCGCATTTGCCTGCCGCTTCAGCCCGACCCACGCCAGCAATTCGCGCAGCTGGGTCATGTCGGGGGTGCGGCGATTGACCGTCATCGGCAGCGCCACGTTTTCCTCCACCGAGAGGTGATCGAGGAACTGGCAGTCCTGGTGCACGACACCGATACGCTGGCGCAGCCCCGCGATTTCGTCGCGGCTCATCGTGCGCACATCCTTGCCGAACAGAGACAAATGACCCGCCGTCGGCAGCAGCTCCGCGTAGCACAATTTGAGAAATGTGGTCTTCCCCGCGCCCGACGGCCCGGTGAGAAAATGAAATGACCCTGGGGCAAGCGTCAGGGACATATCGCTCAATAGCTCCGCCCCGCTATAGCTCATCGCCACATTTTGCAGCTCGATCACTGCCAGCCCCTCTATTTGGTGCGCGTTTCGCGAATTAAGCGGCCCAAATCATTTGGACATTCCGCCCGCGCTTGCTACAACATAAGACAGTGGTTGGCCAGAACGGCAAAACGCCAACACGGGCAGGGATGGGACAATATGCGGTTGGTTTGCCCCAATTGCGGTGCGCAATACGAAGTGGATGACGCCGTCATCCCAGACGGCGGACGGGATGTGCAATGCTCCAATTGCGGGCATGGCTGGTTCCAGCCGAGCAAGGATATGCTCTCTGCCGACAGCGACCCGACAGGCCCTGCGGCCCCGCCGGCAGGCTGGGATCCGGATCCCGACACCGAAACGGCCTCAGAACCCGAAACCTCCCGAGCCGAGACAGAGGCGCCCGTTGCCTCAAAGGCGACCGAGGAGCCGTCCGAGCCCGCGCCGATGCCGGAGCCCGAACAGCAACCCAGCCACGACACGGCGACCCATCTGCCCGAGCCCGAGCCGGTGGTGACGCAGCAAAGCGACGATGATACCGATGCAGCCGTCGCGGCGATGGTCGCGGCGCCGGAGGCCGAGGAAGATGACGAGGACGAGCCGGGCCTAGGCCCCGCCCCGCGCGTCGGGGCCAAACCGCGCAAACCGCTCGATGACGGGCTCCTGTCGATCCTGCGCGAAGAGGCCGAGCGCGAAGCCGCGCAGCGCCGCGCCGAAGGCTCGAGCGAATTGCAGACGCAAGAGGAGCTGAACCTCGAAGAACGCGAAACCAGCGAAGATGCTGAACGCGCCGCAGAGGCCGCCGCCGCCGATCTGGCGCGCCGTCGCAAACGCGCACAGGATTTTTCCGACCTCCGCGATCCCGACGCCGAGCGCGAAGAAGATCGCGTGGCCGACCTGCTCGGCGAGGACGATGAGGACCTGCAGACGATCCGCGGGCGCGAACGCCTGCCCGATATCGACGAGATCAATTCGACCCTCACCGCGACCTCCGATCGCGAAGGCGACAGCGTCGCCGAATTCTCGCCGGAGATGGCGCGCCGCCGTCGCTCTGGCTTCAGCCGGGGCTTCATCTTCGTGATGGCCGTGACTGCGGTCTTGGCGCTGCTCTATGCTTTCGCGCCGGACATCGCAGCGAAGGTCCCGGCGCTGAAATCGCCGCTGACGCAATATGTCGTCGCGGTGGACGAGGGGCGCATCTGGCTCGACGACCAGCTCCAAATCCTCACCCATCGCCTCTCGCCCGAGACGGCCTCGGACGGCTTCACCGAATAAGTTTTCCTAATATTTCGACGCCGCGCATAAGTTGAACTTATGCGCGCCCGGCATCAGCCCGCATTCGAGAACTGATCGAGCAGCCGCTTGAGGTAATCCAATTCTTCCTCGGGGCGCAGACGATCGGCCGAGCGGCGCCGGATTTCATCGAGCAGGTCCTGCGCCCGGCGATAGACATCCTCGCCGTTGAGCATCTGACGATCCGTGCCGAGCTGGTTGCCCTCGCCCTGCGCCCGGCCCAGCGGATCGCGTGGCATCTCGCGCCCACCGAGTTGTCCAGGTTGGCCCGCCTGCTGATTGCCCTGCTGGCCGGGCTGCTGACCGTCGCGGCGCGCCTGTTCGTTGCGCATCGCCTCGCCCAACGCGCGCATCCCTTCGCGCAGCGCCTCGATCGCGTCGGCTTGACGGTCGATCGCCGCCGAATTGTCCCCCTCGCGCAGGGCCTGCTCGGCCTGATCCATCGCGCGCCCCGCATCGTCGAAACGCTTCTCGGCCTGCTGGCCCGCCTCGTTGCCAAAGCCCGGCAGCAGCCCGCGCTGGCGGTCGAGTTCGCGGCGGAGCGCACGTTGGCGATCCGCGAGGCTCTGGCCGTCCACACCGCCCTGCCCGCCGTTCATGCCGGGCTGGTCGCCCTGCCCCTGGCCGTCGCGCTGCGCTTGTCCGTCCTGGCCTTGGCCGGGCTGGTTGCCGGGCTGCTGGCCCTGACCTTGTCGGCCTTGCTCACCCTGCTGGCCTTGTTGCCCCTGCTGACCTTGCTGCTGACCCTGTTGCCCTTGCTGACCTTCTTGGCCCTGCTGACCTTCTTGGCCCTGCTGACCGTTCTCGGCCTGCTGCTGGCGCTCCTCCGGGGTCATGAACTGGTCCTGCAGGTCGCGGAACGCGTCGTCCGAAAGCTCCTGCTGCTTGCGCAAGGTGTCCTGCATGTCGCGCATCGCCTGACCACCGGGCATGTCGCCCTGACCGTTCTGGCCCTGCTGGACCTTGAGGTTCTCCATCATCCGCGAGAGCTGATCGAGCAATTCCTGCGCCTCGGCCATCCGGCCTTCCTCCATCAGCTTCTGGATCTGGTCCATCATCTGCTGGATCTGGTCGCCGGTTATCTGCTGTCCCTGCTGCGGTTGCTGCCCAAATTGCGGACCCTGATCCTGCTGTTGCGAGCGTTCGGCGAGCATGCGGATGTAATTGTCGGTGGCCTGTTTCAGCTCCTGCATGAGCTTGGCGATTTCGTCCTTGGAGGCCCCGTTGCGGATCGCTTCGGAAAGCTTCTCCTGCGCCTTCTGCATCGCGGCCAACGCATCGGCCAAGCCGCCATCTTCGACAAGCTCCGCCATCTTCCACAGCGCCTCGGCGATCTCGTCGCGGGCCTCGGGGGACAGGTCGGGATCGTCGAGCCGCCCGATCACGAGGCGGATCATCAGATACACCTCCTCGCGCTTGATGAAGCCCTCGTGCCGGTTCGAGATCGCGCGGAGAAGCTGATCGGCATAGCCGCGGTTGTCGCGCGACCACAGCAGATCGCGGCGCACCTCAATCAGCGCGGCGGCGAGCGGGTCGAAGAAGCGCTTGCCGGGCAGGATGATTTCCTGCGTGCCGGAGGTGCCGGTCTGGCCGCGCCCGTCCTCGACATCGAGCGTAAGCTTCACCGGCAGGTTCGCCCAAGGATGCTTCGCGGCATCCTCGACAAGGCTCTCGGTGAAATCGGCGCGCGAGCCGGAAATCGGCAGCGGCAGATCATAGATCAGATCGTCTCGCGGCTCGGGCGGGATCTGCAGACCGTAGCGGCGATCGACCTTCGCCAGATCGAGCGAGATCACCGCATGGCCCTTGGTCACGGCGTAGTCGTCCTGCGCGGTGAAGGGCAGGCTCAGCTTACCATCGGCGCGGCGGTCGGGGGTACCGGCCAGCGCGACCGAGGGCGCCTCGTCGGGGCGCACCACCACGTTGAAGCGGCGCGCGGCGGGGCCCTTGAACTCCAAAAGCCCGTCGCGGACCGCTTCGAATTCGTGGGTCTCGATGCCGCTGGCGGTCTGCGCCGCGCCCTGTTCGGGCAGCGCGGCCGGATTCGAAACGCTCTCGGAAAAGCCGATCGCGCCGGACGAGCCGTACAGCCGGATCGAGAAACGGGTGCCCTCGGGCACGATCAGTTCGTCGCCCTCGACCTTGTTCAGATAGAGCCCCGGCTTGCCGGTATAGCGCGGCGGCGCGGCCCAGCCTTCCCAGCTCGGTCCCATCGCGGCCTCGGCAGAGCCTGCAGGCGTCGGCAGCCCCTCGGTCGGATGCAACAGTCGCTGCGGCACCCCGAAGATCACCGCGACGACCAAGGCCGTGAGCGCAGTCAAACGCAGTGCATAAGGATCACGGCGGGCGAGATCGGGTTTCGGCCGCGGCGCGCGGGCGGCTTGCGCGGCTTTCGCCATGCGCCGCAGATGCGCCATCCAGAGCGCGCGGGCTGCGGGATCGTTCTGCCCCAGCGCCATTTCGTCGGTCAGCGCGGAAAGTGGGCGGCCCGGCAACGTCGCATCGAGACGCGCGATCGCATCGGTCCGGCGCGGCCAACGCATCCGCCACGCGCCCCAGCCCAAAGCCACGAGCGACGCGATCAGCGCGACCAGCCAGAACCAGCGCCCGCCCGGCCCCAGATAGGCGGGCAGCGCGAAGGCGATGGCGGTGGCGATCAGCGCGAGAACGGAGAGAAGCGGCCAGAAGGCGGCCAGCCCTCGCTCGAAGATCATCCCGGCATGAGTCAGCAAAATAGGCCGGGCGAGCGGGGCCAGAGCGGCCTGCCCGTCCTCCTTCGTCGCGGTATCGCGCGAAGCTTTGCTGAACCAGTTCCTGACCGGCATTCTCTCCCTATCCGTCGGCCCTGATTCCCTTCCTACGGATCAGAGCCACTCCGGGATCGTATCGCGGGAGAGCATTTCCTCAAAGCTCGGTCTTGCCCGAATGAGAGCGAATTCGCCCCCCCGCACCAGAACCTCGGGGATCAGCGGGCGGGAATTGTATTCCGACGACATGACCGCGCCGTAGGCCCCCGCCGAGCGGAAGGCGACCAGATCGCCCGGGCCCAGCGGCGTCAGGTTGCGCGCCTTGGCGAAGGTGTCGCCGGTCTCGCATACCGGGCCGACGATGTCGTAAGGCGCGGAGTCGGTGCCCGGCTCTGGTTCGAGCACCGGGACGATATCGTGATAGGCGCCATACATCGAGGGCCGCACGAGGTCGTTCATCGCTGCGTCGAGAATGAGGAAATCGCGTCCCTCGCCCTCTTTCAGCCAGATCACCGAGGAGACCAGCAGCCCGGCATTGCCCGAGATCAGGCGGCCCGGTTCGATTTCGATCTCGCAGCCCAGATCGCCCACGGTGCGCTGGATCACCTGCCCGTATTCGATGGGCAGCGGCGGCGCGGAGTTAGAGCGCTCATAGGGAATGCCCAAGCCGCCACCGAGGTCCAGCCGACGGATATCATGGCCATCCGCGCGCAACGTCTCGGTCAGTTCGCGGACCTTCAGAAAAGCCGCCTCGAACGGCTCCAGATCGGTCAGCTGCGAGCCGATATGCACATCGATGCCGACGACATCGATGCCCGGCAGCTTCGCAGCCTCGGCATAGACCGCGCGCGCCTTGGCGATCGGGATGCCGAACTTGTTCTCGGATTTCCCGGTCGCGATCTTCTCATGGGTCTTCGCGTCGACATCCGGGTTCACCCGCAGCGCGATCGGCGCGGTCACGCCCATCGACGCGGCAATCTCGGAAATCGCCAGTAGCTCCGGCTCGGATTCGACATTGAACTGGCGGATGCCGTTTTCGAGAACGTAGGCGATCTCCTCGCGGGTCTTGCCCACGCCCGAGAACACCACCCGCTCGCCCGGCACGCCAGCCGCCCGCGCACGGCGATATTCACCGCCCGAAACCACGTCCATCCCCGCGCCGAGATCGCCCAGCACCTTCAGTACGGCGAGGTTCGAGTTCGACTTGATCGCGAAGCAGATCAGGTGTTCGGTCCAGCCAAGCGCCTCTTCGAACAGCTTGAAATGCCTCTCCAGCGTGGCGGTCGAATAGACGTAGAACGGCGTGCCCACGGCCGCCGCAATCTCGGGGATCGGCACATCCTCTGCATGAAGGACGCCGTCGCGATAAAGGAAATGATCCATGAGAGGTCTCGATTACTGGGCCGAAGCCTGCTGGGATTGCGCGCTGTCCGCCTCGGACGGAGGAACGGGCGGGCCGTCGACACCGCAGGCAGCGAGCGAAAGAAGAAGCGTCAGGGCGAGGGTCAGGGTCTTGGTCATGGAGTCACCGACAGCGTCATGATGCCGACACGCGCCGTCGCGGCGGGATAGACTTTGATGCCGTCACGATTGATGCCGACATGCGTATGCAAGGCCGGGTCGGCGGCGCAGCCGCCAAGAAGGCCGATCAGCACGAAAGGGACCGCAAAGTTCATCCAAGCAGTTCCTTCCAGCGGGCGACCTGCGCGCGCACCTGATCGGGCGCGGTGCCCCCGTAAGACTGACGCGAGGCGACCGAGTTGTGAACCCCGAGCACGTCGAACACGCTCTCGGTGATCGCCGGGTTAACCGATTGCATCTGCTCGAGGCTCAGATCGGGCAGATCGCAGCCCTGCTCCTCGGCCATCGCGACCAGCGAACCGGTGACATGGTGAGCGTCGCGGAACGGTAGCCCCGCCTCGCGCACCAGCCAGTCGGCCAGATCAGTCGCGGTGGAGAACCCGCCCGAGGCCGCGGCCTCCAGCTTGTCGGCATTGACGGTCATGTCGCCGATCATCCCGGCCATCGCGGCGAGCGCGAGCATCAGGTTGTCGGCGGCGTCGAAGACCTGTTCCTTGTCTTCCTGCATATCCTTGGAATAGGCGAGCGGTAGCCCTTTCATCACGGTGAACAGCGCGACCGACGCCCCGAGGATGCGTCCGATTTTGGCGCGGATCAGTTCTGCCGCGTCCGGGTTGCGTTTCTGCGGCATGATCGACGAGCCCGTCGACCACTTGTCCGACATCGCGACGAAACGGAACTGCGCGGAGGACCAGATCACCAGTTCTTCGGCTAGGCGCGACATGTGCACCGCGCAAATCGCAGAGGCCGACAGGAACTCCAGCGCGAAATCGCGATCCGACACCGCGTCGAGCGAGTTCGCCATCGGCCGATCGAAACCGAGCGCCTCGGCCGTGGCATGACGGTCGATCGGGAAACCTGTGCCAGCAAGCGCCGCCGCCCCTAGAGGAGATTCGTTCATCCGTTTGCGCGCATCAGTGAACCGGGATTTGTCGCGCGCGAACATCTCGACATAGGCCATCATGTGGTGGCCGAAAGTCACCGGCTGCGCGGTCTGCAGATGGGTGAAGCCGGGCATGACCCAATCGGCGCCTTCCTCGGCCCGGGTCAGCGCGGCGCGGATCAGCGTGTCGAGACCCGAGATCGCGGCGTCGCATTGTTCGCGCACCCAGAGGCGGAAATCGGTCGCGACCTGATCGTTGCGCGATCGCGCCGTGTGCAGCCGCCCCGCCGGTTCGCCAATGACCTCTTTCAGCCGCGCCTCGACATTCATGTGGATGTCTTCGAGCGCGGTCGAGAACGGAAAGCCGCCCGCTTCGATCTCGGACAAGACGGTGAGCAAACCTTCCCCGATCGCCTCGGCATCCTTGTCGCTGATGATGCCCTGCGCAGCGAGCATCGCGGCGTGGGCCCGGCTGCCGCGAATGTCCTGCGCGTAGAGCCGCTGATCATACCCGATCGAGGCGTTGATCGCCTCCATGATCGCATCAGGCCCCGCGGCGAAACGCCCGCCCCACATCGCGTTGGAGGACTTGTTCTCGTCGGTCTGATCGGTCATGGTCGAAGGCCCTTGCTAGGAGGCTATATGTTACGGTTTCTCGTCCTTTATACGGCGCTGGCGCTGGGTGCAAATGTTGCGCAGGCCGCGGATCTCGATGCGATTAAATCGGGGCAGATGGAATCCCTCGTTACCTATGACGAACCGCTGCCGCTGCCGCCCTTCACGGTGACCGATGAAAGCGGCGACGAGAATTCGATGAAAGATTTCGAAGGCAAGGTTGTGCTGATCAATTTCTGGGCGACGTGGTGTCCGCCCTGCCGCGAGGAGATGCCTTCGCTGAATGCGCTGCAAAAAGAGTTCGGCGAAGATGGGTTTCAGGTGATGACGATCGCCACGGGCGGATCGAACTCGCCCGAGAAAGTCGCCGCCTTCTTCGACAAGGAAGGCATAGACGTCTTGCCCCGTTTCCACGACGACGCCAATTTCGCCGCCCGCGCGATGGGAGTGCTGGGACTGCCGGTTTCGGTTCTGGTCGACAAAAACGGCCACGAGGTTGCACGAATGATCGGCGGGGCGGAATGGGATTCGCCCGAGGCGAAGAAGGTCATTCAGGCATTGATCGACGAGGATTGAGGCGCGATGACGCCGTGACGCGTGTGGTTTAAGGCGAACCGCTGCGCCATCGCGGTATTCTCGTAGATGCTGTGCTGCGCATTTATACAGTACTTCGCATATACTGTACTTCGCATTCCACCTCACATGGCGCATGCGTTCGGACACCCGATGGCGCCCCGTGGGCTCCGCGCTTCGCGAAACCTCGCGTATTTTCTTTGAGCGATGTGGCACTGCTAGTGCCACATCGCTCTGGACGCTTCATGGCCGTGATGGCACAGCCATAAGCCCTAAGACACGCTCATGCCGCGGTTCTTTCGGCTCGGAGGTAGCGCCCTAACCAATGCTCGATCTCTTCGGATAGAGAAAGGATAGCCTCGAGCCGTCCCTTGATGTCGTCATGGAAGCTGTCGAGTTGGTCTATTGTGGCCGCGAGCCCACCGTTGGTATCCCGCATGCGCCCGCACTCGACCCGCCCGAGAACCCGGATCGTGTCGAGCCCGAGCAACTGGCGACGAAGATCTCGACTTTGGTCCATCATATCGTCAGCGAGTTCCGCCGCTTGGCGCATCGCGGCATTCGCATCGGCAGTGCCCCTGACGACGAGAGACTGAAGTAATGTGCGCTCCTCGTCGCGGGTATGACCTTCGCGAGGTTGGCTAGGCTGCGCCTCTTCGCCCATGAAATTTTCGCTCATCTCGTTGAGAACACGAGCGCATCCTAGTTGAAACACGGCGCGCGCAACCTGGTAGGCCATCTGGCCACAAAGATTGTCGCGGCCGGCGACGAATTTGCGCAGCCGTTCCGAAATAACGGCAGACGAGGCTTTGTAATTTTCCGAGATTGCGGACACAGGCCCCCCGGATGGTTCCAACCGCGAAGCGACAATCCGCATATTGTTGGGCACGGATTGCAGCGCCTCGAAACTGCGCAAAAGTCCGAATTGTTCCTTCGTTAGCCGTCCCATCGCGGTGTTCAACTCGGCCAGCATCCGCGTATTCTCATCGGCAGTTCGATCGAGGCGGCGATCCCGTTCGGTCAGTTCAAGCGCCAGAGCATAGGCCATGAAGGCAGTGTAGTTGGAGTAGCCGCCACGCTCTGCGAAATCGCGAAGCAGACCCGCGCTCTCCCCCGGGTCGAGGGCCTCTGCCCGCTCGCGCGCAGAGAGCTCGCGATAGAATGAATGAATCCGATCGGAGAGGTCGCTCGTCGGCTTCAGCCGGACGGAAACATAACCGCGCTCGATTGGCATGACGACCGCGAACACCCAGTACCAACCGCCACCTTTCGCCCTGTTTTTCACATAGGCGCCCATGGGATAGCCCTCTTTGATCGCATCCCACAGCACCCGGAACACCGCGCGCGGCGTATCGGGGTGGCGCACGATCTTATGCGGGGCACCGATCATCTCGGACCACTCGAAGCCCGCGGTGCGGCGAAAAATTTCGTTACCCGATTGGATGACACCGCGCGTGTCGGTGCGCGAGTAGAACAATTCTTCCAGCGCGAAAGGCACCTCGCTGGTACCGCGCATTTCCGGCTGCCCCATTTTCGTTATCGCCCATTCTGTTCCATCAAGACTCAGCCTAGGCAACCGGCGGTTACGAACGGCTTAACGCTGCAGAAGAATTTTTTGTTAACCACGAGTCCGATGCCTTTCCCCCTCTTTACCGCTTCTTAGGCACTTGCGGGGATGCTTGTTGCGAAGGTGAAGGAGGGGCACATGACGATTCGAAACGCGAAAGCCATGCCCGTGCATCGTGACGAAGACAGCCCACTGAGCTTCGCGGCTGCGGAGCAAAGACGACAGTCCATTACCATGGTGCACGCGGCGATCGATAGGCACGACGTCATGCTGGCCTTTCAACCCGTAATCCAAACCTGTCGTCCCGACCGTCCTGCCTTCTATGAAGGGCTGATCCGTGTGCTCGACGACCGCGGGCGGATTATCCCGGCCAAAGATTTCATGGACGCGATCGAACGCACGGAGGTCGGGCGAAAGCTCGACTGCCTCTCGCTCGAACTCGGTTTAAAGGCGCTTCTCGGGCAACCGGATCTGCGCCTTTCGGTCAACATGTCGGCGCGCTCTATCGGCTACGCGCCGTGGACCAAGGTGCTCAATCGCGGCCTCGCACTCGATGAAACGGTCGCCGATCGCCTCATACTCGAAATTACCGAAAGCTCGGCCATGGAAATGCCTGAGCTGGTCAGCATCTTCATGGAGGACCTGCAGGCCCGAGGTGTCAGTTTCGCGCTCGACGATTTCGGGGCGGGCTACACCTCCTTCCGCTACCTTAGGGATTTCTACTTCGACATCATCAAGGTCGACGGTCAGTTCATTCGCGGCATCTCCCACGATCCGGACAATCAGGCGTTGACGAAATCGCTGCTCGATGTAGCGCGCCATTTTGAGATGTTCACGATCGCCGAAGCGGTCGAGTCGCTGGAGGATGCCGAATATCTGGCGAGCCTCGGCATCGATTGCATGCAGGGCTATTACTTTGGCGCGCCGACGATCCACCCTCCGTGGAGCCAGACGCCCGAGCCGCAGAGAAGGCGCGCATGACCCCGGCGAAAGCGCAATAAACTTGCGCTAACAATTTCCCGAGCGACGGGATTAAGCTTGACCTCTCGCCTCCATCCGCCATGCTGCGCAGCAGCAGAACGGACGCGCTTTCGCGCCCGCTTAAGTGATGAGGAGGATCCCATGACCAATGTCGTCATCGTCTCGGCCGCGCGCACGCCCGTCGGCTCGTTTTTGGGCGCGTTCGCCAATACGCCCGCACATGACCTCGGCGCCGCCGTGATCGAGGCCGTCGTCGCCCGCGCCGGGATCGAGAAGTCCGATGTGTCCGAAACGATCCTCGGTCAGGTGCTGACCGCGGGCCAAGGCCAGAACCCCGCCCGCCAAGCCCATATCAACGCGGGCCTGCCGATCGAAAGCGCCGCCTGGTCCATCAACCAGGTCTGCGGCTCGGGCCTGCGCACCGTTGCGCTCGGCGCCCAGCATATCATGTGCGGCGATGCCGATATCGTCGTAGCCGGCGGTCAGGAAAGCATGTCGCTCAGCCCCCATGTCGCGCATCTGCGCGCGGGCCAGAAGATGGGCGACATGAAGATGATCGACTCGATGATCAAGGACGGGCTGTGGGACGCGTTCAACGGCTACCACATGGGCCAGACCGCCGAGAATGTCGCGACCCAGTGGCAGATTTCGCGCGAGCAGCAGGACGAATTCGCGCTTGCCTCGCAGAACAAGGCGGAAGCCGCGCAGAAGGCGGGTAAGTTCGCCGACGAGATCGCACCCTTCACCGTGAAGACGCGCAAGGGCGACATCGTCGTTGATCAGGACGAATATATCCGCCACGGCGCGACCATCGAGAACATGCAGAAGCTGCGCCCCGCCTTCACCAAGGACGGCTCGGTGACCGCGGGCAACGCGAGCGGCATCAACGACGGCGCGGCAGCAGTGCTGTTGATGTCGGAAGAAGAGGCCGAGAAGCGCGGCCTCACGCCGCTGGCCCGCATCGCGTCCTACGCGACTGCCGGCCTCGACCCGTCGATCATGGGCTGCGGTCCGATCCCCTCCTCTCGCAAAGCGCTGGAAAAAGCGGGCTGGAAAGCCTCCGATCTCGACCTGATCGAGGCAAACGAAGCCTTCGCGGCGCAGGCTTGCGCCGTGAACAAGGATATGGGCTGGGATGTCAGCAAGGTGAACGTCAACGGCGGCGCCATCGCCATCGGCCACCCGATCGGCGCAAGCGGCGCGCGAATCCTCAACACCCTGCTCTTCGAGATGAAGCGCCAAGGCGCGAAAAAAGGCCTCGCCACGCTCTGCATCGGCGGCGGCATGGGCGTCGCAATGTGTATTGAAGGCCTCTAACGGCAAAAAAATGCTGCATCTGCAAAAAGAGCGCGCAACTTTGTTGCGCGCTCTTGTCATTTTCGGTAACAGCGTTTCAAGGGGTAATCCATTGGAGGAGGAATCATGTCGAGAGTTGCATTGGTCACCGGCGGATCGCGCGGCATTGGCGCGGCGATCTCGAAGGCGCTTCAGGCGGCGGGCTACACGGTCGTCGCGAACTATGCCGGCAATGACGAGGCTGCGGCCAAGTTCACCGAGGAAACGGGGATCAAGACCTACAAGTGGTCGGTCGCCGATTACGACGCCTGCGCGGCGGGCATCGAGCAGATCGAATCCGAAGTCGGCCCGATCGACGTTTTGATCAACAACGCCGGCATCACGCGTGACGCGCCCTTCCACAAGATGACCCGCGAGCAGTGGAGCGAGGTGATCGACACCAACCTCAGCGGCATCTTCAACATGACCCATCCGCTCTGGACGAAGATGCGCGAGCGCAAGTTTGGCCGCGTCGTGAACATCTCCTCGATCAACGGCCAGAAGGGCCAGTTCGCGCAGGCGAACTACTCGGCAGCGAAGGCGGGCGATCTGGGTTTCACCAAAGCTCTGGCGCAGGAAGGCGCCCGCGCGGGCATCACGGTGAACGCGATCTGCCCCGGCTATATCGCAACCGAAATGGTCATGGCGGTGCCGGAGAAGGTGCGTGAGTCGATCATCGGCCAGATCCCGGTCGGGCGTCTGGGCGAGCCCGAAGAGATCGCGCGCTGCGTGGTGTTCCTCGTCTCCGACGATGCGGGCTTCATCACCGGCTCGACGATCACCGCGAATGGCGGTCAGTATTTCATCTGATTTCGCCTCTTGGCATTCTCGACGGGGGCCCGCATTTTGCGGGCCTCTTTGTTTTGGCGGGGGCAGGATGACGCGCGGCAAGGCCACTTCGATCGGGTTCACGGCAGTGTTGCTGTGGGCGCTCCTGGCGCTGTTCACCGTTGGATCGGATCCGGTGCCGCCCCTGATGCTGAACGCGCTGTGCTTCGCCCTTGGCGGCGCGGTGGGCATAATCTGGCTGTTCGCGACCGGCGCGCTAGGGCAACTGCGGCATGTCTCGTGGAAGGTCTATCTCGCCGGAACCGCGGGGCTTTTCGGATATCATTTCCTGTATTTCTCGGCGCTACGTCTCGCGCCTCCGGCCGAGGCCGGGCTAATTGCCTATCTCTGGCCGTTGCTGATCGTGCTGTTTTCCGGGCTGCTGCCCGGCGAGCGGCTGACCCTTTGGCATGTCGCGGGCGCGATACTGGCCTTCGGGGGCGCCGCGCTGATCCTGGGAGGCGGGATCTCCGCCGATCCGGAGGCGCTGCCCGGCTATGGGCTGGCGCTGATTTGCGCGCTGACATGGTCGAGCTATTCGCTGCTGTCGCGGCGCTTCGGCGCGGTGCCGACGGCGGCGGTCGCGGTCTATTGTCTGGCGAGCGCAGCGCTGTCCGCCGTCGCCCATCTGGCGCTGGAGCCAACGATCTGGCCACAAAGCGCGGTCGGCTGGGCCTCGGTGATCGGATTGGGACTGGGGCCCGTCGGGCTCGCTTTCTACACATGGGATCTTGGCGTGAAGCGCGGCGATATTCAGCTGCTAGGCACGGCTTCCTATGCGGCACCGCTGGTCTCGACGCTGGTGCTGGTCGCCGTAGGGATCGCGAGCGCGCGCCCGACCCTGCTGATTGCGGCAGCGATGATCGCCGGGGGCGCGGGGCTGGCGGCGCTTGGCGGTCGGGGTCGGCGCGCCTCGCCCCCTCCGCCGGACATGACCGGGCAAGAGATACCGCGGAAAGGTTCGGCCTGAGTAGGCGCCCTCTCGAACGGCCCCGTTATAATGACACGGGCCGCCCAAAGGACGGCCCGGTTAAACTCGTGGGAGGGCCCTCAGGCCGTTTCGAGGCGGCGGATTTCCTCTTTCAGCCGAAGTTTTTGCCTTTTCATCTGAGCGATTTCAAGATCGTCGACGCCGGGTCTGCGCGCAGCGCGCTCTACCTCCATCGACAGAGCCTCATGTTTCTTGCGAAGTTCGGTGATATGCGAACCAAGCGACATGGCAGTCTCCTCTCCAGTTGTCAGCCCGTCGATTGCAGCACAGCTTTTGAGTCGTGTCACGGAAATGTCGTATAGTGACGGGGCATCTCCATCATTTTCGCGAAATCTTGCGAAAGCACTAACGAGGAATAGGCAATTTTTGACCTTCGCGCAGAATTTCGCGCGCAATATCCGTCAAATCCTCCGCATCGTGTGAATGCATCGGCGCCGCGTGCAAGATCAGCGGCGCGAGAAGCTGCAGCGGCGTTCGCACCCCCTTGCGCGCCGTCACGATCACCCGCCGCGCCGGGCGCCCCACCCGCGGCGAGATCGGCAGGACGGTGATCGCGCCCGCGCGCCCCTGGAGCCCCGCCAGAAGGTCTGCCAGCCGGTCGGCCTGCTGGATGAGCGTGATCCGCCCCTCGGGCTTGAGACGCCGCAACCCCGCGTCGAGCCATGCGCTGATCGGCGTCGCCTCCCGCTGCGCGCGCTCGCGACCGGGATCGGCGGCGGGCGTCCCGTCTTCGGGGCTGAAATAGGGCGGATTGGCGATGACGTGATCGAAACTGCGCGCCCGCAATTCGGCGGGCATCTGCGCCAGATCGCCTTCGATCACCTCGAGCGCGATCCCGTTATCCGCCGCGTTGCGCCGCGCGAGATCGGCATAGTCCGGCTGCAGTTCCAGCCCGCTTTGCGCAAGCCCCGGCACCCGCCAGCCAAGACACAGGCTCGCCACCCCTGCCCCGCAGCCGAGCTCGAGAACCGACTGACTCGCTTGCGCTGGACAGGCCGCCGCCAGCAGGACCGGGTCCATCGCGGCGCGGTAGCCCGCGCGCGGCTGGGCGATCCGCAACCGCCCGCCGAGAAAGCCATCGACTGTCAGATCTTCGGGCGCGAACCGATCCATGCGCTCAATCCGATTTTATCTCGTTATCGCGCAGCACCGCCTGCGCCATGAACATGTCGCTGTCACGCACCATCAGGCGGCGCGGGAGAATCCCAAGCGAGCCTTCCAGCACGCTCGTATGGACGTCGAGTTGAAACGTGCTTATACCCTCGCCCTCGAGAAGGGCGGTCGCCATGGCCAGTTTCACCGGGTCCGTGCTGCGCAGTAGCTCTTTCATATCCCTCACTTACGGCCCCTTGCGAGGGCTGTCGAGATGAGGCAGATCGAAGGGATGAACATGAGCCTCGACGACAAGCCCGACAACACAGCGAAACCGCATGACCGGCTCGCGGAAGCCTTGGCCGACGACATGGCGGCGGTGGATGCGCTGATCGCCGAGCGCATGGCCTCGGAGAACGCGCCGCGCATCCCCGAAGTGACCGCCCATCTGGTCGGCGCGGGCGGCAAGCGGCTGCGGCCGATGCTAACGGTGGCGGCGGCACGGCTGTGCGGCTACGAGGGCAATCTGCACCACAACCTCGCCGCGGCGGTCGAATTCATCCATACCGCAACGCTGCTGCATGACGATGTGGTCGACGAGAGCAAGCAGCGCCGGGGCCGCCCGACCGCGAACCTGCTCTGGGACAACAAGTCGAGCGTGCTGGTTGGCGATTACCTTTTCGCGCGGTCGTTCCAGCTGATGACGGATACAGACAACCTGCGGGTTCTGTCTATCCTGTCGAACGCCTCCGCCGTCATCACCGAAGGCGAGGTGCTGCAGCTCTCGGCGGCCGAAGACCTGAACACGACCGAGGACACCTATTACAAGGTGGTGCGCGGCAAGACGGCGGCTCTGTTCTCGGCGGCGACCGAGGCGGGCGCGGTTCTGGCCGGCGCGCCGGAGGAACAGATCGCGGCGCTGCACGATTACGGCGAAAGCCTCGGGATCGCGTTCCAGGTGGTCGACGATCTGCTGGATTATCTCAGCGATGCCAAGACGATGGGCAAGAACGTGGGCGACGATTTCCGCGAGCGCAAGCTGACGCTGCCGCTGATCAAGGCGCTGGCCAAGGCCGACGGCGAGGCCCGCGCTTTCTGGACCCGCACCATCGACAAGGGCGATCAGCGCGAGGGCGATCTGGAGCATGCGTTGGAGTTGCTGAAGGCGACCGGGGCGCTGGAAGAGACCCGCGCCGCAGCCCTCGAGTGGGCCGATCGCGGGCGCGAGCGCCTGCAGATCCTGCCGGAAAGTGAGCTGCGGCAGATGCTGGACGATCTGGCCGATTACGTGGTGGCGCGGTTGCGCTGAGGGGGCACTACCCCCCGCCCTGCGGGCTCCCCACGGGATATTTGGGTCAAGAAGAAGAGGCGCGGCTATGGGGCTGCGCCTTTTGCGTCTGATCGCCGAGCATGCCGGAGGCCCGCCACCAGCCAGGGTGGCGCTGAGCCAGCGTGGCTTCCGCAGCCTGCGCGGCGTCCAGCGTCTCGAACAGCGCGAAACAGGTCGCACCAGAGCCCGACATGCGCGCGAGACGACAGCCGGGGAGCGTCATGAGCGCGTCCAGCACCTCCCCGATCACGGGGGCCGAGGCGATGGCAGGCGCCTGCAGATCGTTACGCTGCGTGGCCAGCCAGTCGATGCAGTCAGGCGCGCCAGTAAATGTCGGCAGCACGTCGGGCATCGGGGGATTGTCCTTCGAATCTAGCCCCTTGAAGATCGCCGGCGTCGGCACCTCCACACGCGGATTCACCAGTAGCGCGGGCAGCGGCGGCAGCGACACGAGGTCGAGCGCCTCACCAATGCCGCGCACGCGCTGGGGGCGTGGCGTCAGGCACATCGGCACGTCTGCCCCAAGTTGTGCGGTCTCCGCCGGCAGCGGATGGTCCCAAAGCGCAGCCAGCGCCCGCAGCGCAGCCGCCGCGTCTGACGATCCACCGCCGATGCCCGAGGCGGGTGGCAGATATTTGTCGAGATGGATTTCCGCCCCCTGCCCCGCCGGGCGCGACAGAAGCGCTGCGGCCTTCAGCACGAGGTTCGACGGATCGGCAGGCACACCTGCCGCTTCCGGGCCCGTCACACTGAGCGACAGGATGCCGCTTTCGCGCAGCACGAGCCGGTCGCCCATCGGCCCGAAGGCCACGAGGCTGTCGAGCAGGTGATAGCCATCGGCCCTCTGGCCGATGACATGCAGCGTCAGGTTGATCTTCGCAGGCGCGAAAGCGTCAATTATTCGCATCGCTCGCGGGCGTTTCGGGGGCGGCCTTGGGGCTATCCTTGCTCGGGCCCTTATCCTCGAGCGGTGGCAGACCCTGCTCCTTGCGCTGCTGGTCCAGACCTACCTCGATCTTGCGGCGGATCGCATCGGGATCGAGTTCCTCGGTGGTCTCCGCATCGTCGGTCGCGAAGGACAACGCGCGGCGCCACTGGAATTTCGCCTCGCGCTGGCGGCCCACGGCCCAGAGCACATCGCCCAAGTGGTCGTTGAGCAGCGGATCGCGCGGCTCGAGCTCCACGGCTCGCTCCATCTTCTGGGCCGCCTCTTGGTAATGGCCAAGCTTGAACAGCGCCCAGCCGAGGCTGTCGATGATGAAGCCCGCATCGGGACGCTCGGCGGCGGCCTTGCGGATCATGTCGAGCGCCTCGTCGAGGTTTTCGCCCTTGTCCACGTAGGAATAGCCCAGATAGTTCAGCACAGAGGGCTGATCGGGCGAAAGGCGCAGCGCCTCGCGGAAACCCTTCTCGGCCTCGTCCCAGTTACCCGAGCGTTCCTGCGCGATGGCGCGCGAATACCAGACGAACCAGTCCTTCGGCTCGGGTTGGCCGAGCAGGTCGATCGCCTTGTCATAGGCTTTCGCAGCCTCGGCGAAGCGGCTCTCACGGCGCAGCGTATCGCCCAGAGCGGTCCAGACGCCGACGAGGTTGGGTCGGCTGCGCGACAGGTTCTCGAGCACTTCGATCGCCGCATCGTTGCGGCCCGCGCGCACCATCGATTCCGCGCGCCCGATTTCGGCGGCGTGGTAGATCGGGCTGTCGGGCTTGATATCGGCATAGGCTTCGATGGCCAGATCGTATTGGCCCTGCTGGTCGAGCATCGACGCGGTCAGCAGAGTGGCGTCATCCATGTCGGGCCGGATCATGTTGGCCAGCCGCGAATGCACCAGCGTGAACGTGTCGGGCGCATCCCCGATCAGCGCCTGCGCGACCGAGTAATAGACCTCTGCAACGCCGTCGGACGCATTGCGCACAACGTCGAAAGGCAGCGTGTCGCCCGCCTCCAGCTTGGAGCGGATATCTTTAAGCTGCGGGTCGAGATCCTTGCCGAAGCGATCCTCGATCAGCTTCAGCGCCTCCTTGTTCTTCTCGAGTTGCGAGAGCACCTCGACATGGGCCAGAACGCCGCGACGGGTCGAGGTGATCTTCTCGCCATCTTCGCCCGAGAGGATCGCATCAGCCCCCTCGTAATCGCCGACGAGCGCGAGTGCGAGCGCCTTGTGGAAACCCGCGAAGGCTGCGAGGCCCTGTTGCTTGCCGACCTCGTCGAAGGCAGCGGAGGCGTCGGACATCTTGCCGTCGCCCGCAAGCACCCAGGCCTTAGTCAGCCCGCCCACGAGCGGCCCCGGATCGGCATCGCTGTCGAGCAACTTGAGCGCGGCGCTCCAGTTCTTGTCATGCGCGTCCGCAGCGAGCACGGTCAGCGCCGCGATCTGGCTTCCGGTGCCGGCCTCGACCATCTGCTGCGCAAGCGGCTTGGCACGGTCGAAATCGGCGATCGCGATCTCCGAGACGAGCGTGGCCTCTGCCGTCGTGCCACTGGTATCGCCGCTGGCCATCAACTGGCGGTAGTAATGCGCGGCTTCGGCGAAATCGAATTGCTGCGACGCGATGCGCGCGGCGAGATAGGCCCCCGCCTCCGCAGGGCTCGGGTCATTCGCGGTGTCGCCTGCATCGCCTTTGGCAGCAGCACTATCGGCAGCCTGCGCGGCATCCTCGGCGCTGCCGGCCGTCGGTGCATCCTGAGCGAACAGCGGCAGGGGCGCGGTGGAGCCCATCAAGAGGGCGAAGAGCGCAAGGCGCAGCGGGGTCTTAAAACTCGGCACGAAACGGTCCTCTCATTCGGGTCGAAATCGAGCGTAACGGGGCGCTGCGGGCATTACAATGAGCCGAACCACCGCACGCGGGAAGCCGCCGTCACAGACACGGCGTTGTGATGGGGGCGAGGAGGGGTGGAAACGAAAAAGGGGCCCGCAGGCCCCTTTCGCGATCACATGTTCGGGTAGTTCGGCCCGTCGCCGCCTTGCGGGGTGGTCCAGTTGATGTTCTGGCTCGGATCCTTGATGTCGCAGGTCTTGCAGTGGACGCAGTTCTGGAAATTGATCTGGAACTTCGCGTCGTCGCCCTCGCCGACCACCTCGTAGACGCCCGCCGGGCAATAGCGCTGAGCGGGCTCGTCATATTTCGGCAGGTTCACCGAGATCGGGACCGACGCGTCCTTCAGCTTCAGGTGGCAGGGCTGGCTCTCTTCGTGGTTGGTGAAGGAGAAGCTGACATTAGTCAGGCGGTCGAAGCTCAGCTTGCCGTCGGGCTTGGGATAGTCGATCGGCTTGAAGTTTTTCGCCTCGCCGGTCGCTTTCGCATCCGACTTGCCATGCTTGAGCGTGCCGAAAAGCGAGAAGCCGAAGAGATCGTTGGTCCACATGTCGAGCCCGCCGAGGACGAGCGAGGGGACCATCCCCCATTTCGACCACATCGGCTTCACGTTGCGGACCTTCTTGAGGTCTTCGGCGATCGGACCGGAGCGCAGATCGGTCTCGTACTCGGTCAGCTCGTCGCCCGAACGCCCGCCCTTGATCGCGGCTGCCGCGGCTTCCGCCGCCGCGATGCCGGAGAGCATCGCGTTATGGTTGCCCTTGATGCGCGGCACGTTCACGAGCCCCGCCGAACAGCCCAGCAGCACCGCGCCCGGTACGGTCAGTTTCGGGATCGACTGCCAGCCGCCTTCCGAGATCGCCCGCGCGCCGTAAGCCACGCGTTTGCCGCCCTCCAGCAGCTCCGCAACCATCGGGTGATGCTTGAAGCGCTGGAACTCCATATAGGGGTAGAGATGCGGATTCTCGTAGTTCAGGTGCACGACGAAGCCGACATAGACCTGATTGTTGTCGAGGTGATAGATGAACGACCCGCCGCCCGCATTGCCGCCCAAAGGCCAGCCCATCGTATGGGTCACGGTGCCCTCGCGGTGCTTCTCGGGGTCGATCTCCCAGATTTCCTTCATGCCGAGGCCGAATTTCTGCGGGCAGTGACCGTCGGAGAGGTTGTGCTTCTCCATCACCACCTTGGCGAGCGAGCCGCGCACGCCCTCGGCGATCATCACGTATTTGCCACGCAGTTCCATGCCCGGCTCGTAGCCCGGACCCTCGGTGCCATCGGGGTTCTTGCCGAATTCGCCCGCGACGACACCGGCCACCCGGTCTCCATCCCAGACGATTTCCGACGCTGCCATGCCCGGGAAAATCTCGACTCCGAGGGCTTCAGCCTGCTCGGCCATCCAGCGGCAGACATTGCCCATCGAGACGATGTATTTGCCATGGTTCGACATCAGGCGCGGCATCGGCCAGTTCGGAATGCGCATCGCTCCGGCCTCTCCGAGGACATAGAAATTGTCCTTCTTGACCGGCACGGTGATCGGCGCGCCCTTGTCCTTCCAGTCGGGGATCAGCTGATCCAACCCGCTGGTGTCGAGCACCGCGCCCGACAGAATATGCGCGCCCACTTCCGAGCCCTTCTCGAGCACGACGACCTCGAGCTCCGGGTCGATCTGTTTGAGGCGGATCGCCGCCGAAAGCCCTGCAGGCCCCGCGCCCACGATCACCACATCATATTCCATCGACTCGCGCGTCACGTCGGTCATGTCTGTCGAACCCCTTGCTGGTCGTCCTAGCTGGCGTCCTGCCTAGCCTACCTCGCGTAACGAGGCAATTGTTACGCTGCGATGCCGCGCAACAATCTTGCGCCAAATTGCGCCGCCTTCCCGAACTGACGAGATCGGCAATTCGCCGCGAAAATCGCGCTGTCCACTTGACTTCCGGGGGTGAGAGCAGATTTAGATGCCCTGAATTGGGGACAGTTCCGAGTTCGGGAGCCTTCCATGGACAAACAACCGATGACGCGCGCAGGTTTTGACGCGCTCAACACAGAATTGAAAAAGCTCAAGTCCGAAGAGCGTCCCGCGATCATTGCCGCGATCGCGGAAGCGCGGGAACTGGGCGACCTCTCGGAGAATGCCGAATACCATTCGGCACGCGAGAAGCAGGGCTTTATCGAAGGCCGGATCAAGGAGCTCGAAGGGCTTCTGGGCCGTGCCGAGGTAATCGACCCGTCGAAGATGTCGGGCGCCGTGAAATTCGGCGCGACAGTGACCATCGTCGACGAGGACACTGACGAAGAGAAGACCTACCAGATCGTCGGCGAACCCGAAGCCGATCTGGAGAAGGGCAAGCTCAACATGAAGTCGCCTCTGGCGCGCGCGCTGATCGGCAAGGACGAGGGCGACTCTGTCGAGGTTCGCACGCCGGGTGGCGACAAGGCTTACGAAATCCTCAAGATCGTTTTCGCCTGACACGGACGCCCCTGCGCGGCTGCCTCTGAGCATGTGCCCGTGCGCCACTGACGGAGAGCCTGAATGGAAGGACCCGCAGAGCAGGACAAGGATCGGTTCGCCATGCCCGGCGGATCTCACCCGCCTGCCGGTCGTCCGCGCCTCAAGACACGCTTTCCCGGCGCGCCGGAATGGATCGCGCTGGGGCTGAGCATCCTGTGGGTCTTCCTGGTCGCGGCCTTCTGGTTCTTCGCACCCGGGATCGCGCGCGCCGCGTCGCTGTTTGCCACCGTCAGCCTCGTCGTGGGGATGGCGGTGCCGATCGTGATGGTCTGGGTCGCCGCCGTGACCGCGCGCGCTACCCGCGAGATGCGCGCCGAAACCGCCGCGCTGCGACAATCGATCGAGGCGATGCGTACCGCTTGGCTCAATCAGCAGGCGATGCGTACCGATCAGAATGTCGAGAAGAAGCTCGACGAGATCGCTGCCGTCGCCCGTCAGGCGGAGACCACGATCGCGACCTTCGCCTCGCGCCGCGATGTGCAGGCAAGCCAGCCCTCCGCCGACCGCAAGGCGGCGCTGGTCGCCCCGCCCCCGCCCCGACCCGATGACAGCGAACCGATGCTGGCGCTCGGCACCCCGGCGGAGGACCTCCGCGCGCCGCTCTCGGTCGCGGATTTCGTCCGCGCGCTGAACTTCCCGGATTCGCCCGACGATACCGAGGGCTTCCGCGCGCTACGCCGCGCGCTCGAAGACCGTTCGACGGCAAAGCTGCTGCGCTCGGCGCAGGATGTGCTGAACCTGCTCGCGCAGGACGGCATCTACATGGACGACCTCAAGCCCGACCGCGCCCGGCCCGAACTATGGCGTCGTTTTGCGCAAGGCGAGCGCGGCCGCGAGATCACCAGCCTCGGCGGCATTCGCGATCGCTCGTCGCTGGCGCTCAGCGCGGGCCGGATGCGCGGCGATACGATCTTCCGCGACGTGGCGCATCACTTCCTGCGCCAGTTCGACCGGACCTTCGCCGAGTTCGAGAAGAACGCCTCCGATCAGGACATCGCCGAGATGGCCGAAACCCGCACCGCCCGCGCCTTCATGCTGCTGGGGCGCGTCACCGGCAGTTTCGACTGACGGGCCAGCCCCTCGGGCTTCGCCCTCGCCCCCCCGGGGATATTTGAGCCAATACGAAAGGGCGCGGCGGAGCCTTCAGAGCGCGCGGCGCATCAGTTGCACCGAACGGAAATCGAAGACCAGCCGCGTCAGTCGCGAACTGCGCCGCCCCGTCACCTCGAAGCCCAGCCGTTGGTACAAGGCGCGTGCGCGCAGGTTCTCGTCGATCACGTCGAGACAGAGCGCCCGGTAGCCACGCCTGCGCGCCTCGTGGGACAGCGCCTCGATCAGCGCGCGCCCGATGCCTGCGCCGCGCAGTTCCGGGTGGACGGCGATCCCGTCGACCATCATTCCGCCTTCGGGCAGATCGTGGGCCAGAAGATGCAGGCAGGCGCCGCGCCAGAGCCCGCCACCGCGCCCGTAATGGCTGCGCAGATCGGCCCAGCTACCGCCGACGAAGGAGCCGCGCAGCGTGCGAAACCCGACCACCCCGACCAGCGCGCCATCGCCATCGAGCGCCGAGAGCGCGTGGCTCGGATCGATCACCTCGGCGATGAAGCCCAAGGCGCGCTGCTCCGGCCCCATCACGCGGCCGAGCTTGCCGCCGAATGCCTGCCAGTAAAGCTCCGCCGCCGCTGCGCGATGCTCGCGTGCGAGCCCGTGCCGGATCGACACCTGGGTCACCGGGTCGCCTCAGCCAGATGCGCGGCCGCCGTGGCGAGATCCTCGGGCGTGTTGAGATTGGTGAACGGGTCTGGGCTGCCCTCGAACGCCACCCGCGTCGCCTCCGGGAAGGCCGCACGCAATCGGCGTTCGCCCGAGGCGAACAGCTCGGCTATCCGCGGCCGCTCCATGACCGGGCACAGCGCGACGCTCGGGTGGTCGCGACCGGCCGAGGCGGCGTAAGCCGCGCCGCCGGGAGCGCGCAGCCGGGCAACGAGGTCGCGGGGCAGGAAAGGTGTGTCGACGGGAACGCTGAGCAGCATATCCGCGCCCTGCTCCGCCGCCCAATCCAGCGCGCTCAGGAGCCCCGCCAGGGGGCCCTCGCCCTGCCTTTGGGGCGGATCGGGTAGAACGGGGATCGGAGCGAATCGAACCGCCGCACCATTGGCGGAGATCGCGAGCCCTGCCACCTGCGGACCGATCCGTGCTGCGACATGGGCAAATAGCGGGCGTCCGGCGAGCATCACCATCGCCTTGTCGACGCCGCCCATGCGCCGGCCCTGCCCGCCCGCAAGGATCACCGCGACCACGCGCGGCCCGACTTCTTCGCCAGCGGTCAAGATGATTGCCTCCAATACAATCGCGCGCTTTGCCTTTGCCCGCATCCTTCCCTATCTGTCCCGCAACTGAGAACGGGAGACAAGCATCATGTCGGACATGACTGCGAACGGGACGGCCCCGAAAGGCGCGGTGCGGGCCGCCTATTGGCGCGGATTTCGGCATGGCCTGCCGTTCCTTCTGGTCATCGTGCCTTTCGGCCTCCTGTTCGGCGTGGCCGCAACCAGTGCGGGGCTCGATCTGGTCCAGGTGATGGGCTTCTCGGTGATGGTCATCGCGGGCGCCGCGCAGTTCACCGCATTGCAACTGATGGGCGATCACGCGCCGGTCGTGCTGATCCTCGCAGCCTCGCTTGCGGTCAATCTGCGCATGGCGATGTATTCGGCGGCCCTCACCCCGCATTTCGGCAAGGCGAAGACGTGGCAGAAAGCGTTGGTGGCCTATTTCATGGTCGATCAGGCCTATGCGATGGCGGCCAATGAATACGAGGCCGAGCCCGACCTGAGCCGCGCCGAGAAGCTGGCCTATTACGCGGGCGTCTGCTCCCCGGTCTGCCCGAACTGGTATGTCGCGACCCTTGTCGGCGCATTGGTCGGCGCGCAGATCCCGCCGGAATTCGCGCTCGATTTCGCGGTGCCGATCACCTTTCTTGCGATGATCGGGCCGGCGCTGCGCACGTTGGCCCATGTCGCCGCGGCGGCCGTCTCGGTCGTGGGCGCACTGGCGCTGAGCTTCCTGCCCTCGGGCGTTGGGCTGATGATCGCCGCCGTCGCCGCGATGGTGACAGGCGCGCAGGTCGAGCTTTGGGTGGCGCGTAGAAAGGCGGTGCGGGAATGAACGGCTATTCGGACGCTTTGGTCTGGGGAATCATCGTCGCACTGGGGATCGGCACCTACTTCCTGCGCTATTCCTTCATGGGGTTTCTCGGCGACCGGCAATTGCCCGAATGGGCGCTGCGCTACCTGCGCTACACGCCGGTTGCGGTGCTGCCGGGGCTCGTGGCCCCGCTGGTGCTGTGGCCCGCAGGTACCGGCGGTGAGACCGACCCCGCGCGGATGATCGCGGCCTTCGCGACGCTCGGCGTCGGGATCGCGACGCGCAACACGCTGTGGGCGATTCTGAGCGGGCTCGCAGCGCTTTACCTCTCGCTGTGGCTGGTGTGAGCCGCAGCCTGCGCTGAAGGCGCAGATCGGGGACTCCAGAGAAGCCACCGAAGCGGCGAACGCGGATTGCGCGAGCAATGCACCGGGGAAACCCCGGTAACTCCATTTTGAGCCTCCAGAGGGCCGCGCCCGACCTCGGGTGGGCGCTTTCCCCGCCTATGGCAGGGTGCTTTATCTCGCAAGCCCGCAAGACACATAGACCCGCGACGACATCGCCAATGCGCCCTCCCCGGGGGAGAGGTCGGGCGCGGCCCGGGCGACTTCGCGGCTGATCCGGGCAGCCAGCTTCCAATACAAAAAGAAAAAGGCCGTGCCCGGAGGCACGGCCTTCTAACCGTCAAGGTCAGGCGATCTTACTTGATCTTGCCTTCCTTGTATTCGACGTGCTTGCGCGCGACCGGATCGTATTTGTTCACGGTCATCTTTTCGGTCATGGTGCGGGCGTTCTTCTTGGTCACATAGAAGTGCCCGGTGCCCGCCGTCGAGTTCAGACGGATCTTGATCGTCGTCGGCTTCGCCATTGTCTATCTCCTAGCTCCGGGCATCGAAAAAACTACGCACCCGCGGAATCCTTGAAGCCCGCCTTTTAGCGATGCGCGATGCGGAGTCAACCGGCAAACCGGGCCGCAAGCTGAAAATTCTTCGCCCGCGCCCCATAAAGCCGGAAGGCTCTCTCCGCTCAGATCAGCGGCTTGCCCATCGTCTCGTGGATCTGGGCGACTTTCTCCGTCTCGAGGCCCAGCGCGGCAGCCAGATTCGCCAGATATTGCTTCTCCGCCTCGGTATCGACTGTGATCGGAAGAAGCGCTGCGGAATAGACCTGCGACTTCATGTGATCCGAGGTGGCATTGGCCAGAGCGGTGATGTCGATCGGGCCGTCGAGTTCGGCCTTCACGAAGGCGATTTCCTCATCGGAGGCATCGGACAGATGGTCGAGAATGGTCTGCCGCTCTTTGTCGTCGATCTCGCCATCGGCTTTCGCGGCCTGAATCATTGCGCGGATCATCAGCTTGGCCTGATCTTCCATCATCGCGTTGACCGGCGTGCCGGAGGTCACGGCGCCGAGCATTTCCGAGATATTGCCCGCGCCCGTCTTCGCAGCGCCGGTCATGGCGCCGATCAGCGCGCCCAGTCCCGCCTCGGTCGCAGCCGTCGCGGAGGCCGCCTGAGAGCCGAACTGGCCGAACAGACCGCGCACGGTCTCCTTGCCGCCGGGCATGCCCATCTTCTCGGCCCACTCGCCCATCTGGTCACCCATACCGCCGGGTTCGCCCGCCTTGCCGAGCGCGTCCTTCATGCCGTCGAGACCGCCCATCTTGTTGAAACGCTCCACGCCCTTGGCAGCGGCGAAGCCCACCGCGAGCGTGGCCAATGTCTTCACGAAGCTCATATCATTCCCCCGAAATTCGGTTTCCTGTTGCGACAGCTTCGCGCGCGTCGGCGCGCTTGGCTAGAAAAAACTCGTGCGGCCTACAGTTTGGCGATCACGTCGGCGAGCATCTGGCGCACCTGGCTGGCGACTTCCACGAGATCGTCGTTCTCGACCGCCAGCATCGAAGCCACCGGGTCGACCGCGCTGACCTCGATCCCGTTTTCGACCTCGCGCAGGACCACGTTGCAGGGCAGCATCGCCCCGATCCGCGGCGCGAAGCCGATCGCCTCGTAGGCCAACTTCGGGTTGCAGGCACCGAGGATTTTGTAGCGCGGCATGTCCTTGTCGAGCTTGGCCTTCATCGTGGCCGAGACGTTGATCTCGGTCAGCACGCCGAAGCCCGCATCAGCCAATCCCTCGCGCACTTTCGCCTCGACCTCGTCGAATGCCCCGGTCATCACCTTGTCGATCGTATAGCCCATGGCAATCTCTCTCCCCTGTTCGTCTCAGCTTTGTTTGCTTTTGCTTCGAGCGTGGTTAATTCGGTCCGAAACGCAAGTCACGATCATGGCGAGGCCTGTGCTTCAACGCGCGCTCGCTGTGCCGCAATGGCGGAAACCCGTGCGGGTGGGAGCTTGTTCCATGCCCGCGTTTTCTGGCGATACTGGAAGCGGAATTTGCGCGGACGGCCTGTAAGCCGGATTTTGTCCCGAGGGCTCGCGCCCCCGTGGATGACCATTCCTCTCGCCCTGCGATTGCTCGCAGGGTCCAGCCGCCAACCCGGATCGCTCGGGGCGAAGCTCCCCTGCCATCACCGCAAGCGGCGCAGCACACGATCCCTATTCGGCGTTGCTCCCGGTGGGGCTTGCCGTGCCGGTCCTGTTGCCAGTCCCGCGGTGGGCTCTTACCCCACCGTTTCACCCTGACCCCGGCCGAAACCGGGGCGGTCTGTTTTCTGTGGCGCTTTCCGTCGAGTTTCCCCGCCCGGGCGTTACCCGGCACCGTTGCTTCATGGAGTCCGGACTTTCCTCGGGCACCCGGCTGCCCGCATTGCGCGGGGCTACGGGCGCTCGCGGCCATCCAGCCATCCGCGCAAGGCAGCAGATAGACATTCGCACTCATGCGGTCAATCGCCCGGATGGGCGCACCGCGCGCGTCCGTAGCCGGGCCGAGAGCGCCAGCCATCCATCACGAGGACGTGAAATTTGCGGAGCGATCCGTGCAATCGCTTGCTTTTCGACCCCGGCACGTCGAGGCTGAGCTTCCATTGAAGTGAAAGGGAGATCACGATGGACAAGGGAGGACTGCGCCTCGGGCTCGCGCTCGCGGCGATGGTTTGGGCGTTGCCCGCGATGGCGAACGAGAAGATCGCGATTCAGGTCAACAGCGCCGACCCACAAGTGATGAACATGGCGCTCAACAACGCGCTCAACATGATCCAATACTACAAGGACCAGGGCGAAGACGTGCAGATCGAGCTGGTCACCTACGGGCCCGGTCTCAACATGCTGCGCGCCGATACCTCGCCGGTGAAAGCCCGGATCGAGGAAATGGCGATGCTGGGCCAGCCGATCCATTTCCGCGCCTGCGCCAACACGCTCGCCGGTATGACGAAGAAGCTCGGCAAGGAGCCTCCGATGGTCGAAGAGGCGGAGATCGTCCCGTCCGGCGCGGCCTACCTCGTCGATCTGCAGCGCGACGGTTACGCCTATCTGCGCCCCTGACGGACGAGAGCGCGGGCAGCACCACGCATCCCGCGCACTCCACTCTGAATTGCGCCCCAGATCGCCCCGCTCGGCCTTCCGTGCGGGGCGGCTTACGTTGCAGACAGGGCTGTTTGATTGACCCCCCGGCAGGATCGGCTATCCTCTTGACAAACAAGAGCAGTAACGGGCCCGCATGACCGCCCTTTCCGAATATGAGCGCCTCGAGGCGATCGGCATATGGCGTCCCGATGCGGACGCACAACGCCGCGAGGTGATCCTCTCGCTGGGCGACGCGACGCTTGTGCTGTCGGAGGTGCGCTCCGGCACGGCACTCGCACATTGGTCGCTGCCCGCGATGCACCGGCGCAATCCCGGCAAGCGCCCCGCGATCTTCGCCCCATCCGAGGAGCCGGGCGAAGAGCTCGAGGTCGAAGACGAAACGATGATCGCCGCGATCGAGAAGGTTCACGCGATGATCGCCGCACAGCGCCCGCATCCGGGGCGGCTGCGCGGCGTGCTCATCGGGGCGGTTCTGCTGGCAGTCGGCGCGGTGGCGCTGTTCTGGCTACCCTCGGCGCTGGTCGATCATGCCGCGCGCGTCGCACCCCAGGCAAAACGCGTCGAGATCGGGCGTAAGCTGCTGTCGGAGATGGTAAAGATGACGGGCGCTGCCTGTCACAGCCCCGGCGGCGATCGCGCGCTCTCGGCCCTCGCCGAGCGACTGCCCGGACAATCGGCGATCGCGGTCCTGCCGCAGGCGCTCGAAGGGGCGCGGCTGTTGCCCGGCGGGATGACCGTGGTCGGTCGCGACACGATCAACGGGCCGGACACGCCCGAGGTCGTCGCGGGCTACATCATCGCCGCGCAGAACAGCGCCGCCGGAGAACGCCCGCTGCACCGGATGCTCGACCGTCTCGGGCCCGCGGCGGCGCTGCGGCTGCTGACGACGGGCGACCTTCCCGAGAGCGGACTGGCCGAATATGCGCAGGACCTGTTGCAGCGTCCGCCTGCTCGCGCCGATGGCGACACGCTTCTGCGCGCCTTCCGCGAGGCCGGGGTCAGCGCGACGCCCTACGCCTACGCGCTCGATCCGACCGGAGAGTCCGTGCTGGGCCTGATCGAGGCCGATCCGTTCAAGGGCCAGCCCGCGCCGAAGCCGGTTCTCGAAGATGCGCAATGGGTGGCCCTGCAGGATATCTGCTCAGCGCAATGAAAAACGGCCCCGAAGGGCCGCTCGATCTTGCTTCGGTCGTCATACTTCCTCACCGCACGAGCGCATCGGGAAAGCCCGCTCGACGCGCCGAGGCCAGCGCTGAGTTCAGCTTCGCGGTATCGTAGAACGGCCCGGCATAGACCACAGTCAGCTCCTGCGTCTTGGACGTCGCGACCGGCAGGCCCAGCGCCTGCAGACGCTTCGTCGCGGTCGCAACATTCGCGACATTGGCGAAGCTGCCGACCTGCACATATTGCTTGCCGTTCGAGCTGACCGGCGCGACCGATTTGTTCGACACAGTGACGGTCGGCACCACCACGATCCGGGTTTTCGGCACCGGCGGGTGAGAGCTTTCGACATAGACCTGATCGGGCGTCGCGGTGGGCCGTAGCTGCATCGGCGTCTCCTCGGTCCAGCGCGCCCGCATCTGTTCGTTGCCCTGGACGGTGCGTGGACCGCGATAGGGGTTGAGGCGCCCGTCCTCGAAGGCATTCGTCCAGCCGTTCTCCGGCTGGGGCGCGCGGGTTACGATCGGCGCGAGCCCACCGACGCTCACCCTGTGCGACACGCGCGCTGCCGCGCGGCGCGGGCGGGGACGCAGGGGTCGGCGAATAGGGAGCGCGCGTTGCCACCTTAGCCCGGGTGGCAGGTTTCGCGGTTGCAGGCTTCGCCGCCAGCGTCATCGTAGGCTTATAGCCGCAGACGATGCCGCGGTCGCTATTCATTCGTGGCACCCAGCGCACGGCGCCACCATAGTCGGCGCGCACGAAGACGCAGCCCTCGCTGTCGACATATTGCGGCTCGGTATAGCTTGCCGGGGGCATCTCGGCGGGCGCATATTGCTGCGCCCGCAATTCCGATGCGAAGCCTCCCAGCCCCAGCGTGAGAATTGCGGCCAGACCGACCGCTGCTCCTGCGTTCAATCGCATATACAACCCCTAAACTATCTAGGGGGAGGATAGCCGGGTTTTCCTTTGAGTAAAGGACGTTGCCCTTACTTCGTCCCGAACATCCGGTCGCCCGCGTCGCCCAGACCCGGCACGATATAGGCGTGCTCGTTGAGCTTCTCGTCGAGCGCGGCGGTCACGATCGGCACGTCCGGGTGCGCCTCTTTCATGCGCGCGACGCCCTCGGGGGCGGCCAGCAGGCACATGAAGCGGATGTTCTTCGCGCCCTTTTCCTTGATCAGGTCGATCGCCGCGACCGAGGAGTTGCCGGTGGCCAGCATCGGGTCGACCACGATGGTCAGACGATCTTCGAGCTCGCTCGGCAGCTTGCAGTAATACTCGACCGGCTTCAGCGTCTCGGGGTCACGGTAGAGACCGACGAACCCCACGCGCGCCGCCGGCACCAGTTCCAGCACCCCATCCAGCAGACCGTTGCCCGCCCGCAGGATCGAGACCAGCGCGAGCTTCTTGCCCGCGAGGATCGGCGCGTCCATTTCCTGAAGCGGCGTCTCGATGTTCTTCGAGGTCAGTTCCAACTCCGACGTGATCTCGTAGGCCAGCAGCAGGCTGATCTCGCGCAGCAGACGGCGGAAGGACGCGGTCGAGGTGTCCTTCTCGCGCATCAAGGTCAGTTTGTGCTGCACCAGCGGATGTTTGACGACGGTCAGATGGTCACTCATGGTCTTGTCCCTCACAGAAAGCTTTTGCCCGGCCCTTGCGCCGGAATGTTCAGATGCGTGGCGAGCGAGGCCGCTAGGTCGACATAGCCCACATTCCCCACGCTGCGCGACCCGATACCCGGGCCCGCGCCCAGAACAGGCACGCGTTCGCGGGTGTGATCGGTGCCGCGCCAACTTGGATCATTGCCGTGATCGGCGGTGAAGATCGCCAGATCGCCCGGTTGCAGGCGGTCGAGAAATTGCTCCGCCACCGTGTCGAACCATTCCAGCGCGCGGGCATAACCCGAGATGTCGCGGCGATGGCCGTAGAGGCTGTCGAACTCGACGAAATTGGCGAAGGTGAGCGAGCCCTCCTCAGCCTCACCCGTCAGCCGGATCAGGTGATCGGCCAGATCGGCATCGCCCTTGCCCTTGTGCAGATGGGTGATGCCGCGATGCGAGAAGATATCCCCGATCTTGCCGATCGCATGTGTCACGCGGCCCGCATCATAGGCCCAGTCCAGCAGCGTCGGAGACGGTGCCGGGATCGCGTAATCGCGGCGGTTCGGCGTGCGGGTGAACTCGCCATTCTCGCCGATGAACGGCCGCGCAATCACACGCCCCACCTTCATCGCATGCAGCGTCGGCGCGAGCCCCTCGCAGAGCTTCAGAAGGCGATCGAGGCCGAAATGCTCTTCATGGGCTGCAATCTGGAACACACTATCGGCAGAGGTGTAACAGATCGGCCAGCCGGTACGGATATGCTCGTCGCCCAGTTCCTCGATGATGTTCGTGCCCGAGGCGTGGCAATTGCCCAGGATGCCGTCGGTACCCGCGATCTCGCAGGCTTTCGCGACGAGATCCGGCGGGAAGCTGTTAACCTTGTCCGGGAAGTAATGCCATTCCCACGGCACCGGCACACCAGCCAGTTCCCAATGGCCCGAGGGCGTGTCCTTGCCGGGAGAGACCTCGGTGGCCGCGCCCCAGAGCCCGACAGGTTCAGCCATCAGCCCCGGCGCAGCCTCGCCCGAGGCGAGCTTCACCGCAGCGCCCAGCCCCAGACCGGCCAAAGTCGGCATCTTCAGCGGCCCCGAGCGGCCTTCCTCTGACCGTCCTTCGGCGCAGGCCTGCGCGATATGGCCCACGGTATTCGCGCCCGTATCCGGCGCGCCGTCGTTGAAGAAACGATCCGCATCGGGCGCGCCGCCGATCCCGACGCTGTCCATGACGATCAGAAAGGCGCGGCTCATTGAACATCCTCCGGGCCGATACGTTCGTGGATCAGGGGCGGCTCTTCGGGGGCCTCGTCGCTCAGCTCGATCGCAGCCAGAAGGGCCGCTTCGGCGGCATCGGCGTCGCGATCATTCGCGGCATGGATCGTCACCAGCGGTTCGCCCGATGTCACGTCGTCGCCCAGCGAGACGATCTCCCACAGCCCGACCGAGGGATTGATCCTGTCGGTGCCGACCAGACGCCCGCCGCCCAGATGCACCACCGCTTCGCCCACCGCGCGAGTGTCGATGCGGCTGACGAAGCCTGCGCGCGGCGCCTCCACGGCGCGGATCACCGGGGCGGAGGGCAGTCGGTCGGGGAAACGTTCGACGAAATCGCTCGGGCCACCCAACGCGGCGACCATCTTGCCGAACACCTCGACCGCGCGCCCGTTGCTGAGCACCTCGTCGATCCGCGCCGTGCCGTCGACCGCGTCCTTGGCCAACCCCGCGAGAACCAACGCCTCGCCGCCCAGAGCCGCGGTCACGTCCCAAAGCGCCTCGTTCACACCGGTGCCGGTCAGCGTCTCCATCACCTCGATCACTTCCAGCGCATTGCCCGCCGAATGGCCGAGCGGCTGGTCCATGTCGGTGATCAGCGCCGTGGTCTTGCAGCCCGCACCGTTCGCGGTGGCGACGAGGCTCTGCGCAAGCGCCTTCGCATCCTCGGGCCGCGCCATGAACGCGCCCGAGCCGACCTTAACGTCGAGGATCAGCCCTTCCAGCCCGGCGGCCAGCTTCTTCGACAGGATCGACGCGGTTATCAGGTCGATGCTCTCGACCGTGCCCGAGATGTCGCGGATCCCGTAGAGGCGCTTGTCGGCCGGGGCGATCTCGCCCGTGGCGCCGACGATCGCGCAACCGACTTCGCCCACCACCTTGCGCAAAGCGCCGATGCCGGGCGTCGCGTCATAGCCGGGGATCGCTTCCATCTTGTCGAGCGTGCCGCCGGTATGGCCCAAGCCCCGCCCCGAGATCATCGGCACGTAGCAGCCACAGGCCGCCAGCGCGGGCGCAAGCAGCAGCGAGACGGAATCCCCTACCCCGCCAGTCGAGTGTTTGTCGATGACAGGGCCGGGCATATCCCAGCGCAGCACCTCGCCGGAATCGCGCATCGCCTGTGTCAGCGCCACACGACCGTCGGTGCCGATACCTTTCAGCAGGACGGCCATCGCGAAGGCCCCCGCCTGCGCATCGGAGACCGAGCCGTCGGCCAGACCGCGCGCGAACCATTGGGCTTGATCTGCGCTCAAGCTTTTGCCGTCGCGCACCGATTGGATAATGCTGCGGGCATCCATCAGGTGTTTTCCATATGGCTCATATCGAAGCGACCGGGCAGCAGATCGCCCACCGTCGTATCGAGTCGCTCGCCCTCGGTCGTGGCCAGCGTCACCGGCGTGTCGTGACGCGCGAATTCCGCCAGCTTCTGACGGCAGCCGCCACAGGGCGGGACCGGCGTCGGGCTGTCGGCAATCACGGCGACCTCGGTGATCTCGGTCTCGCCCGCGGCCACCATCGCGGCGATCGCGCCGGCCTCGGCACAGGTGCCTTCGGGATAGGCCACGTTCTCGACATTCACGCCGCTATAAATGGTGCCGGACGCCCCGCGCACCGCCGCACCGACCTTGAATTTCGAATAGGGCGCATAGGCGTTTTCGCGCACCTGACGGGCAGAATCGAGCAGCGACATCGGCGGTCTCCGGTCCGTGGCCGGAGCGTAAAATTTGTCCAGCCGGTTGAGTTCTCCCGATCCTGCGCCGCACCTGCTCCGGATGCAAGCGCTCACCTCGCGCCACCCGTCCGCCTCGCGCGGAGTTCATGCCGCAACGTAATTCGCAGGGGTTGCAATCACTCCCTTCGTGCTATCTAGAACGACGGGAGAATCGCGCGCGAAAAATTAGTTTAGCGCTAAACCAGTTCGGGGAGGATCTCATGGAAGAGGCGCGTCAGGACACCCTGCGTCAGTCGGCACTGGAATATCACGCCAAGCCGAAACCCGGAAAACTGGAAATTCGTGCGACGAAGCCGCTCGCGAACGGCCGCGATCTGGCCCGCGCCTATTCGCCCGGCGTGGCCGAGGCGAGCCTCGCCATCAAGGAAGATCCCGACACCGCGCATGACTACACCGCGCGGGGCAACCTGGTGGCTGTCGTCACCAACGGCTCGGCGGTGCTGGGTCTGGGCAATATCGGCCCGCTCGCCGCGAAACCGGTGATGGAAGGCAAAGCGGTTCTGTTCAAGAAATTCGCCAATATCGACGCGTTCGACATCGAGGTGAACCAGAACGACCCCGAGAAGCTGGCCGAGATCGTCTGCGCGCTCGAGCCCTCTTTCGGCGCGATCAACCTTGAAGACATCAAGGCGCCCGACTGCTTCATCGTGGAGAAAATCTGCCGCGAGAAGATGAACATCCCGGTCTTCCACGACGACCAGCACGGCACCGCGATCGTTGTGGGGGCAGCCGCGACCAACGCGCTGCGCATCGCGAAGAAGAACTTCGAGGACATCAAGATCGTCTCGACCGGCGGCGGGGCGGCGGGCATCGCCTGTCTCAACATGCTGCTGAAGCTGGGCGTGAAGCGCGAGAACGTCTGGCTCTGCGATATCGAAGGGCTGGTCTACAAGGGCCGCGAAGCCGACATGACGCCGCAGAAGGCCGAATTCGCGCAGGACAGCGATCTGCGCACGCTCGACGAGGTGATCGAAGGCGCGGACATGTTCCTCGGCCTTTCCGGTCCCGGCGTGCTGAAGCCCGAAATGGTGCAGAAGATGGCCAAGCAGCCGATCATCTTCGCGCTGGCGAACCCGAACCCGGAAATCCTGCCCGATCTCGCCCGCGAGGTCGCCCCCGACGCGCTCATCGCGACCGGGCGCAGCGATTTCCCGAACCAGGTCAACAACGTGCTGTGCTTCCCGTTCATCTTCCGGGGCGCGCTGGATGTGGGCGCGACGACGATCAACGACGAGATGCAGATCGCCTGCGTCGAAGGAATCGCCAAACTCGCGCGGCAGACCACCTCCGCCGAAGCCGCCGCCGCCTATCGCGGAGAGAAACTCACCTTCGGCGTGGACTACCTGATCCCCAAGCCGTTCGACCCCCGGCTGATCGGCATCGTCGCGTCCGCTGTGGCGAGAGCCGCGATGGAGACCGGCGTGGCGACCCGCCCGCTGGAAGATCTCGATGCCTACAAGGTCCAGCTCGACAGTTCGGTATTCAAATCGGCCCTGCTGATGCGGCCTGTCTTCGACGCCGCTGCGACCGTGAGCCGCCGTATCGTTTTCGCCGAGGGCGAGGACGAGCGAGTGCTGCGCGCCGCCAACGCGATGATCGAGGAAACCACCGACACGCCGATCCTGATCGGTCGTCCCGACGTGATCGAGATGCGCTGCGAACGGGCCGGCCTGCCGCTCGATCTCGGCGCGGTCGAGATCGTGAACCCGGAGAACGACCCGCGTTACCGCGACTATTGGGGCACCTATCACGAGCTGATGGCCCGCCGCGGTGTCACGCCCGACCTCGCGCGTGCGATCATGCGCACAAACTCCACCGCGATTGCCGGCGTTATGGTCCATCGCGAGGAAGCGGATTCGCTGATCTGCGGCACATTCGGGCAGTATCTGTGGCACCTGAAATACGTGCGCGAAATCCTTGCCCGCGACGGGCTCCATCCTCAGGGCGCGCTGAGCCTGATGATCCTGGAGGACGGCCCGCTTTTCGTGGCCGACACCCACGTCCATCACGCGCCGACGCCGGAGCAGATCATGGAAACGGTCTGCGGCGCGGCGCGGCACGTCTCGCGCTTCGGGCTGAAGCCGAAGATCGCGCTGTGTTCGCATAGCCAGTTCGGCAATCTCGACAGCGACTCGGGCGAGCGGATGCGCGCCGCGATGAATCTGCTGATCCAGCGCGAGGTGAATTTCGACTTCGAAGGCGAAATGCATGTCGACGCGGCGCTCGACCCCGACACCCGCGCCCGCCTGATGCCGAATTCGCGCTTCGAGGGGGCGGCCAACGTGCTGGTCTTCGCCAATACCGATGCGGCGTCGGGCGTGCGCAACATCCTCAAGATGAAAGCGGGCGGTCTGGAAGTCGGGCCGATCCTGATGGGGATGGGCAACAAGGCGCATATCGTCACGCCCTCGATCACCTCGCGCGGCCTCCTGAACATGTCGGCCATCGCAGGCACGCCGGTGGCGCATTACAGCTGAGTCGCACTCGCCAGCGAAATTTGCAAACCCCCACGAGGGTGCAAATAACCTGAAAACTCGCCCGCAGTTTGCAAAAGTTTGCGGGCGATTTGTCCCGGTTTCTGCAAATTTTTTGGCAGGGCAACCGATTGTGCGCGGTAACATTCTTGCGTCAGCCGTTTCCGCTCCGTAACACATCTCCAAATTCCTGAGGAGGAGATGTTCGCATGGGCTACAAAGAGGTCTATTCCGCCTGGCAGGCCGATCCCGAGAAATTCTGGATGGACGCCGCCGAGAAGATCGACTGGGACGAGAAGCCCTCGAAGGCCCTGTTTGACGGGAACGCGCCGCTCTACGAGTGGTTCTCGGACGGGATGGTCAATACCTGCTGGAACGCGGTCGACCGCCATGTCGAGGAAGGACGTGGCGATCAGATCGCGATCATGCATGAAAGCCCGATCACCCACTCGACCAAGGGCATCACCTACAAGGAACTGCAGACCCGCGTTGCCTCGCTGGCGGGCGCGCTGAAGATGCGCGGCGTCGAGAAGGGCGATCGCGTCATCATCTACATGCCGATGATCCCCGAGGCGCTGGAGGCGATGCTCGCCTGCGCCCGGATCGGCGCGGTCCATTCGGTCGTGTTCGGCGGCTTCGCGGCGCATGAACTCGCGGTGCGGATCGACGACTGCACCCCCAAGGCGATCATTGCGGCCAGCTGCGGTCTCGAGCCGGGTCGCACAGTGCATTACAAGCCGCTTCTCGACGAGGCGATCGAGCAGGCCGAGCACAAGCCGGAATTCTGCGTCGTCTTCCAGCGCGAACAGGAAGTGGCGAAGCTGATCGAGGGGCGCGACTTCTCGTGGCACGGTTTCCAATATGGCGTGAAGCCCGCGGACTGCGTGCCGGTCGAAGGCAACCACCCGGCCTATATCCTCTACACTTCGGGCACGACCGGACAGCCGAAGGGCGTCGTGCGCCATACCGGCGGCCATCTCGTCGCGCTGCAGTGGTCGATGAAGAACATCTACAATATCGAGGCGGGCGACCGTTTCTGGGCGGCGTCCGATGTCGGCTGGGTCGTGGGTCACTCCTACATCTGCTACGGCCCGCTGATCGCGGGCGCCACCACGGTGGTGTTCGAAGGCAAGCCGATCGGTACGCCGCATCCGGGCGTATTCTGGCGGATTATTCAGAACAACCGCATCAAGAGCTTCTTCACCGCCCCCACGGCGCTGCGTGCGATCAAGCGCGAAGACCCGAATGGCGAGTGGATCAAGCGCTATGCGCTGCACGACCTGCAGGCACTCTACCTCGCAGGCGAACGGGCCGATCCCGCGACCGTCGAATGGGCGCAGAAACATCTTGGCGTGCCGGTGGTCGATCACTGGTGGCAGACCGAGACCGGCTGGGCCATCGCCGCAAACCCGATCGGGATCGAGGAACTGCCGACCAAGGTGGGCAGCCCCTCGGTGCCGATGCCGGGCTATGACATTCAGGTGCTCGACGAGGGCGGCCACCCGGTCGAGGCGGGCCAGCTCGGCGCCATCGCGATCAAGCTGCCGCTGCCTCCGGGCACGCTGCCGACGCTGTGGAATGCCGAGGCACGCTTCAAGAAGGCGTATCTCGAACAGTTCCCCGGCTATTACGAGACGGGCGACGCGGGCTATGTCGACGAAGATGGCTATCTCTACATCATGGCGCGCACCGATGACGTGATCAACGTCGCCGGTCACCGCCTCTCGACCGGCGCGATGGAGGAGGTTCTCGCAGGGCATCCCGACGTCGCCGAATGCGCCGTGATCGGCGTGGCGGACGAGCTTAAGGGGCAGACGCCGCTGGGCTTCCTGTGCCTCAGTTCTGGCTGCAACCGCCCGCATGAAGAGATCGTCAAGGAATGCGTGAGCCGCGTGCGCGAACAGATAGGTCCGGTCGCGGCCTTCAAGCTCGCCACTGTGGTGGATCGGCTGCCAAAGACCCGCTCTGGCAAGATCCTTCGCGCGACGATGGTGAAGATCGCGGACGGGCAGGAGTGGAAAATGCCTGCCACCATCGACGATCCGGCGATCCTCGACGAGATAACCGAGGCGCTCAAGGGGCTCGGTTATCCCCGAAAGTAAGGCAAGCTTATAATAAGCGTCGCTGATTGTGAGAGACGCGAATAGGCACCACTTTAGAAGTTTACGCGAAAGTTAAGAAGCCGCATCCACAATGGGTGCGGCTTTACGTTATTGTTTATGCTATCAAAGATTGATTTGAGAACCGCACCCCGGAATCATCCATCGAGGGGTTATTTTGATGAACCGAGAGCTACCAGACCCCGCTGACCAAGCCCCTCTCGCGACATCGCGATGCGATCGGGGGCCTCTATGGCAGCACGATCTGCGCGCCGCGCTTGCCGATGTGATGTGCGGATTGGACGCGGCGCTCGCCGATCCCGGCGGGCGAGGCATGCATGGGCAACTCCAACGCGCACGCGAAGCGGCGAACGATCTCGCTCAGCTGATCGATCTGGACGACGCGGTGGCGGGTGCGCCCGTGGTCCAGAGCGATGACGCAGCCGATCGGGGCACCCCCTCCGAGACACCGCCCTTGGTCATCGCCGATGCGCTTGAACGTGTGCGCCGTCGCTGGACCAGCGCGGCCTCCGGTCGCGGCATGGCGCTCGCAGTTCATATGTCCCCCGATATTCCGCCGGTGCTGGCGATCGACCGCGTGCCGCTCACCCGCATCTTCGCCAACCTGATGCGCAACGCACTGTGCTATGCGCAGCGAGGCACGATCCATCTGTCGCTTGACTTCGACCAAGCCGAGGGGCTTTTGCTGACCGTGCGGGACGAGGGGGATGGCTTTCCCGCCGAACGCCTCAGCGATCCGGCATGCGCGGGGCAACGCAGCGAGACCGCGACGTTCCGCAGTCCAGAAGGGCAAGGCCTGGGGCTCGCGATCTGCCACGCGCTGGTGGCGGAGGCCGGCGGCCGGATCGAACTCGCCAACGCACCGGAAGGCGGCGCCGAAATTCGCGTGTCGCTTCCCGCCCGTCCCGTCGATATCGGCTCCACGATGCCAGACGCTCCGCTGCCCGATCTCAGCGGATGGAACGTGCTCGTCGCGGACGACAGCGAGACGAGCCGCGCCTTGCTCGAACAGTTCCTGAGCGCGTTGGGCGCGCAAGTGACAGGGTTGAGCAACGGCGGCACCGCCGCTGTCCAGTTATTGACCGAACGGTTCGATCTCGCGGTGCTGGACATCGAGATGCCGGGTCTCCGCGGCACCGAGGTGATTGCGGCTATTCGCCGCTCCGGGCTGCCTTGGGCGGACCTTCCGATCATTCAGTGTAGCGGCCATCGCGGAGCTCAGATGGGTGGGGCCGATGCCTGCCTCCTCAAGCCGATGCTGGGTCTGCAGCCGATCCTGCGCGCTCTGGAAGACGCCGGCTGCACGACGACGGTGCCGCGGGTGACCACACCGCCGCGCGGTCTGCTCGCGCACCTGCGCCTGACCGAGAAGGCGCTGCCGGAAGGGCTCGGGCGCGAGTTGATCGCCGATCTCGAGACGGTACGTCACGGACTCTCGCTCGCGTTGCCCCCTTTCGACCTCTGCGCCCTGCAATTACTTAGTCATAAGCTCAGTGCCGTGGCTGGAGCCGCCGGTGACACCCCCCTGTCGCGGCAAGCACGGGCGCTTGACAGCGCTACCCGTCATGGGACTTATGAAGATATTCAAACCCTTGGCCGTGTCGCCCTCATTTTCATCGACCGGCTGATCGCCACCACTCGAAATAATTTGAACACGAAGACTGATTTACAGCATGAGACCCAGTGACTCCGATACGAAGACCCCGGACAGCGAGACGCACGGAGGGACGGACGACCAGCCTTACGCGTCAAGCCGACGCGCGCGGGACGGCGAAGACGCAGAAGCCGATCATTTCCTTCTGATCGAAGATGTCGGATCGCTGCGCGCGATCTACGACGCTTATCTGCGCAATGCCGGCTTCGTCACCCATCTCGCGGCAAGCGCTGAGGAGGGGATGCGCATCTTCCGCGAGAACCCGATCCGCATGGTTCTGCTCGATCTGATGCTGCCCGACCGTGATGGTGATGAGTTGATCGCGGAGATGCTGGCCCTGCGCCCCTACACGGCGATTATCGCGGTCACCGCCGACCGGTCGATCGATCGCGCGGTGCGAGCGATGCAGGAGGGCGCGATCGACTTTCTCGTCAAACCGATCGACGAACCGCGCTTCCGAAGCGCCATCGAGAGCGCGCGCACCCTGTCGCTGCGAGCGGATGCCAACGATGCGAACGCGGTCGAAGGGACGGTCGGGGAGTTCATCGGCAGCGCGCCGAAGATGCGCGCGCTCTATGCCCGGACGCGCGCCGCCGCCCGCTCGACGGCGCCGGTCTATATCTGGGGCGAGAGCGGCACCGGCAAGGAACTCTGCGCCCATGCGGTTCACAGCACGAGCCCCCGCGCCGACGGCCCCTTCGTCGCGCTTGATTGCGGCGCCCTGCCCGCGGAACGGATCGACAGCGAGCTGTTCGGTCACAGCCGCGGCGCCTTCCCCGGCGCCTTGGAAGACAAACCCGGTGCGCTCCATGACGCAGATGGAGGCACTCTGTTGCTCGACAATATCGGCGAGCTCGCCCCCACCGCGCAGATCAAGCTGCTGCGGTTTTTGCAAAGCGGTCAGATCAAACCGCTCGGTACCAGCCAGGCGATTGACGTCAACGTGCGTATCGTCTGCGCCGCCACCAGTTCGCCGACGGCACTGCTGCAAAGCGGCGCGATCCGCGAAGACCTCTATTACCGGCTGGTGGTGCTCGCGATTGAGATGCCGCCGCTGAGGATGCACCGGCAGGATATCGGCCCTCTGGCGCGGATGGCGCTGGAGCGGTTCGCCTCCGAGGAAGATCGCTGCTTCAGCGAGATCGAGCCCGAAGCGATCGCCCGTCTTGAAGACCGCCCCTGGCCCGGCAACGTGCGCGAACTCATGAACGTGATCCGCGCGACGATCGTCATGCATGAGGGGCCCGTGCTGCGCGCCCATATGCTTCCGGAGTTCGACCCGACGATGGGCGCCGCCGCCGCGCCTGCCGCGCAAGCCGCCGATCCCTTCGCGAACCGAACCCTGGCAGAGATCGAGCGCGCCGCGATCGAAGCCGCGATAGACCGCCATGACGGATCTATCCCGCGGGCGGCGCTGGAACTGGGGGTCGCGCCCTCTACGATCTATCGAAAGCGCGATGCGTGGCTGTCGAAGGACTGAGCGTCAGGCGAATTGCTCGCGCATCAATCGCTCTTCGAGACCGTGGCCGGGATCGAAGAGGATGCAATGCTCGATCTCCGGCTCGGAGCGCACCTCGACCCATTTGACCGGCTTGACCGATCGGCTGTCCGCATCGGCCATGACCGGTCGCTTGTCGGATTCCAGAATGTCGAAGCGCACGAGCGCGGAGGATGGCAGGATCGCGCCCTGCCAGCGACGTGGCCGGAAGCTCGCGATGCCGGTCAGCGCCAGCACGTCGGATCCGATCGGCAGGATCGGCCCGTGGGCGGAGAAGTTGTAGGCGGTCGATCCGGCCGGGGTGGAGACGATCGCGCCGTCGCAGACCAGTTCTTCCATCCGCACCTTGCCGTTGATCGAGATCTTCAGCTTCGCGGCCTGCGGACCCGCGCGCAGCAGCGAGACCTCGTTGATGGCGAGCGCCTCATGCAGCATCCCGTCTTCTGTCTCGGCTTTCATCGACAGCGGATTGATCACCGCCTGCTCCGCCGCCTCCAGCCGCTCTGGCAGATCGTCGGCGACATAGTCGTTCATCAGGAAGCCGACCGAGCCGCGGTTCATCCCGTAGACCGGCAACCCCGTGCCCTCGTGGAGGCATTGCAGCATGAACCCGTCACCGCCAAGCGCCACGATCACATCGGCCGCATAGCGCGGCACCTGCCCGTAACGCGCCACCAGATCCTCGAGCGCCTTCTGCGCCGTCTCGGCATGGGAGGCTGCGAAATGGATATGGGTAAATTGCTTCGCCACCGCGCCGTCCTCCTGCTTGTCCAAGGTGTTGCAAGGGCTTGGACGAAAGACAAGCGTCAATCCGGCGCGGAAATGACCGATTTGGTCGTTTGTCTGCTTTCAGCCCTGCGAAATCTGCGCTAAACGGTCGGCGACCGGATCTTTGCGAGGAATGGCCATGAAAGACCAACGCGATGCGGGCTTCTTCACCGAAAGCCTCTCCAGCCGTGACCCCGAACTGTTCAAGTCGATCACCGATGAACTCGGTCGCCAGCGCGACGAGATCGAACTGATCGCCTCGGAAAACATCGTCTCGAAGGCGGTGATGGAGGCGCAGGGTTCGGTGATGACGAACAAATACGCCGAAGGGTACCCGGGCAAGCGCTACTACGGCGGTTGCCAATATGTCGACGTCGCGGAGAACCTCGCGATCGACCGCGCCAAGCAGCTCTTCGGCTGCGAATTCGCGAACGTCCAGCCGAACTCGGGCAGCCAGGCGAACCAGGGCGTGTTCACCGCGCTTCTGAAACCCGGCGACACCATCCTCGGCATGAGCCTCGATGCGGGCGGCCACCTGACCCACGGCGCCAAGCCGAACCAGTCGGGCAAGTGGTTCAACGCGATCCAGTACGGCGTGCGCAAGCAAGACAGCCTGCTTGACTACGAGCAGGTCCGTGAACTCGCGCTGGAGCACAAGCCGAAGCTTATCATCGCCGGTGGCTCGGCCATCCCGCGCCAGATCGACTTCGCCAAGTTCCGCGAAATCGCGGACGAGGTCGGCGCCTACCTAATGGTCGACATGGCCCACTTCGCGGGCCTCGTGGCGGGCGGTCAGCACCCCTCGCCCTTCCCCTACGCCGATGTCGCGACCACCACGACGCACAAGACGTTGCGCGGTCCGCGTGGCGGCATGATCCTCACCAACAACGAGGAGATTGCGAAGAAGGTGAACTCTGCGATCTTCCCGGGCATTCAGGGCGGTCCGCTGATGCATGTCATCGCCGGCAAGGCCGTGGCCTTCGGCGAAGCGCTGCGCCCCGAGTTCAAGAACTACGCAGCCCAAGTTGTGAAGAACGCTCAGGCGCTGGCCGACGAGCTCATGAAGGGTGGCCTCGACATCGTCACCGGCGGCACCGACACCCACGTGATGCTGGTCGACCTGCGCCCGAAAGGCGTGAAGGGCAACGCGACCGAGAAGGCTCTGGGCCGCGCGCACATCACCTGCAACAAGAACGGCATCCCGTTCGACCCGGAAAAGCCGATGGTCACCTCGGGCATCCGTCTGGGCACCCCGGCGGGCACGACCCGTGGCTTCGGCGAAGAAGAGTTCCGCGAGATCGCACGCCTGATCGTCGAAGTGGTCGACGGGCTCGCAGCGAATGGCGAAGAGGGCAATGGCGAGGTCGAAGCGGCCGTGAAGGCCAAGGTCGCGACCCTGCTCAGCGGCTTCCCGATCTACCCCGAACTCTGATCCGGATCCGAGATCACGACGAAGGCCCCCGCGTTCCGGGGGCCTTTTTTCATGTGGGAGATTGCGGGCGAATCAGATCGCCCCGGTCCAGACCATCGCCGCCAGCAAGGTGCCGCCCACGATCACCACGATCACCGCGATCGACGTGGCGAGGCCAAGCGCCGCAGAGCGCAACCGCTCTGCCGCGCCCAGCGGTTCGAGATAATCGCGGCAGGTCGCGAAGGCCGCCTCCACCCGGCGGGCATCCAGTTGTCGGGCGATCTTGGGGGCCTGCATCTTGCGCTCGGCATCGATCAGCACCAGCGCCGCCTTGCGCACCTTGCGCGGCAGCGCCCGGGCCCGCGAGGCGACCCGCGCCTCGAGCGTCGGCCCCTTAGCGCCCAGCCGCTGCGCCAGAAGCCGCGAGACCTGCCGCACCATCTCGTTTATCTTCTCCGGTCCCATGCGACCCTCTCCCCTACGCGGCGTTCGGCACGACCGCACCGGACGCTAGCCGCCGCGCGAGATCAGCGCAACAGCGCGCATGGCCGCAGTTTTTTTCGCATCCGCTCTGGAAGCGCCTGGAAGAGCGATCTAGCTTAGGCCCCATGTTGAACACGACCCTCTACTCCTCCGACAGCAATCCCGGCGCGCGGCCCCTGATCATCGCGCCCGGCCTTTTCGGATCGGCCCGGAACTGGACCGCGATCGCCAAACGGCTGAGCGCGGACCGGCCCGTGATCGCGCTCGACATGCGCAATCACGGCGACAGCTTCTGGGACGACGATCACAGCTATGAGGCGATGGCGGGGGATATCGCCGAGGTGATCGAGGCGAATGGTGGGGTCGCGGAGGTTCTGGGCCATTCGATGGGCGGCAAGGCGGCGATGACGCTCGCCCTGACGCGGCCGGAACGTGTCGAGCATCTCATCGTCGCGGATATCGCGCCCGAGAACTACGACCACGGCGACAACCACACTGCGCTGATCGAAGCGATGCAGGAGATGGATATCAGCGATCTGACCTCGCGTTCCACCGCGGACGAGCGGCTGGGCGAGCAGGTCTTCGATCCGGGCACCCGCGCCTTTCTGCTACAATCGCTGGTGCTTCGCGACGGCCCGCCGCGCTGGAAGTTCAACCTTGCGGCGCTGAAGGCGAATATGGACGGCATTCTCGGCTGGCCCGAGACACTCGAGGGCAAACAGTTCGACGGACCGACGCTGTTCCTGTCCGGCGCGGACTCGCATTATGTTCAGCCGGAGATGCACGAGCGTATCCGCGGCTTCTTCCCGCAGGCTCGCTTCGAGGAAGTCGACAACGCGGGGCACTGGCTGCACGCCGAGAAACCCCGCGAATTCGAAGCCGACGTGGCGCGTTTCCTCAACTCCGCGAGCTGAGGAAACCGCGTCCCTTCGTTCAGGCGCCCGGCTTCATCATCCGGCGGAGCAGATGATCGCGCTTGACGTATTGGTGATAGAGCGCGGCCGCCACATGCAGACCGGCGAGCCACAGGAGGGCCGTCGTCAGGATCGAGTGCGTCTCGGCCGCCCATCCCAGCTGCCCGTAATAGGCCACGAGCCCCGCAATCGGGATCAGGAAGAGCAGCACGTAAAGGAGCCAGTGGATTGCCGCTGCGCCGAACCGCAGAATGGCAGGATCGTTCTCCGGCGGCTCGGGCGTTCCGTGGCCTGCGCGCAGCGCCAAGCGCCAGATCGCAAGTACGAGCACAGTAATGCCGATGACGATGTGACCATAGGTCAGAAACCCGGCATCGGCCGATCCGTTCTTCATCAGGTCATGGAAAGTATGGCCCATCTCGTCATTGAACAGGTACTGGACGATGAGCAGCAGGACGACGGCCCAGTGAAGCCATATCTGCGTTTTCGAATAACCGGGGGCGTAGGACATGTTACCTCTTCAAAATTGGCGAAACGGCTCTGCGCTTCGCCAGACTAGCGCGAGGAAGGCGCAGAGGTTCCGCCCCGTCACGAAGTTGGGATCCCCCCGCGACGACGGCTCGCGCGAATGCGATCAGGCGTTCTCGCGGATCGCCTTGGCGACGAACCACGCGATCGGAAGGGCCACGAGGAAGCCGATTACTGCCGAAACGATGATCGCGTTGGTCGTGACCATATTCATCGTCAATACGGCGATAATGAGGATGCCCGCAAGGGTCGGTCCGGCGAGGGCGTAGATGATACCGAAGAGGCGCATATCTGATCTCCAGTGAGAACACATTTCGGACGTCAGATTGGCCACGATCACGGCGATGTTACCTTGATCCGCATCAAATCCGCCCTCTCGCCGCTGCGGCAGGGCGTCGCATCAGCAATCGAGCTGGAAGCGCGCTTCGCCCGTATCGCCGGGCAGCGAGGGCGACCGATAGAGCCCGCCCGCCGAACCCGTGATCTTGCAGCCAGATACCTGTTCCGCCGCTCGGATCAACAGGGGCGGCACGCGGCCCCTCTCTGCCCGGCGCAGATAGCCCATTCGCACGACCTCCGCCCGGTCCCCCTTGAGGAATACGACGAAATCGATGCCGTCGAGCCTCACCTCGTGCCGCGACGCACCGAGGAACTGCGGCGCCGGGGAAGCGCAGCTCGTGAGGAGGCAAAGAGCGAGGAAAAACGAGGCTCTAGACATGGAAAGGCTCCGGGGAGGGACAACCCGGAGCCTTTCAGAGCTTGATTAACAATGAGTTAACCAGCTCGGGCGGAGTGTGCGGCCCCCGCGAGGGACATAGCAGGGGCCGCAAGACCGTTCTGACAGGGATCATGCCTGGCGGGGCGGCCAGAACGGGTCATTCCTTTTGTTACGGCGCTCGGACCGGAGCCCGGCGAGAATTCGGTCCGGGAGAGCGACGACGAATAGGCGCGGAGGCGTCTTTCTTCGGGCTCTCCCTTATGTGTTCGAGGGCAAAACGCCGCTTCTTGCCTACAGTTCCACGGAACCGTAAATTTTTTCGTACGTTGGCCGACAATGGCTTAATAGGAGAGCGTAAGAGATGACGAAATCGGTTCAAATGGCAGCAATGACCGTGATTCTTCTGGGCCTCGCGGCCTGCAACACGGTGCAAGGCGCGGGTCAGGATCTGTCCGTCGCGGGCAGCACGATTGCGGGTGAAGCCCGTCAGGCGCGCTAAGCACGACCGAAGCTTGCCAGAAACATCAAAGGCCCCGGAAATTTCCGGGGCCTTTGCATTTCGAACTTCGGACCGATGCCGTCCGGGATGCGTCCTTCTCAGTATTTCACATGGGCGACGCGATCTTTCATCGTCTCGCCCGGGTCCGAGGACAGAAGGATCTTCGCGCCCGCCACCAAGGCATTGCCGCTGTCCCAGATCTCGGCCGCATCCGCATCGAAGCGCAACAGCACCAGCTTCGGGTCGTCCTTGCCGTCATACCAGGCGCTGACAAAGGGGTTCCACAGACGCTCGACGATCTCCGGGTCGGTGTTCTCCGTCAGACTGCCGGTGACGGTCGCGAAGACATCATGCCCCTTGTCGACGAAGGTGAACATCGCACCGGCGCCGGGGGCCAGCCCGTCCATCAATTCCGTGTCGCGCGCGGTGAAGAACCAGACGGGGCCGGGTTTTTCCTCGACGATTGCCGTCATCGGACGCGGCGCCGCCGTATCGACGCCGGCCCGCGCCAACATCACTGTGCGATCCGAGTCGAGGGCGTCCCAGAAATCTTTCTCGATCTTGGCTTGGTCGGTCATGTCGTTTCCTCCTGAAATAGGTCTGGGAGGAGAACGTGAGCCCGCCTTCCCATGTTCCTCAGAAAGGCCGCCGCCCTGCGCCGCCAGAAACGAAAAGGCCCGGCGCAATCGCCGGGCCTTCAATCAGGAAATTTCGAAGAGGATCACTCGTCCATCTTCAGCGCAGCGATGAACGCGCTTTGCGGGATCTCGACCTTCCCGAACTGGCGCATCTTCTTCTTACCGGCTTTCTGCTTTTCCAGCAGCTTCTTCTTACGGCTCGCGTCGCCGCCGTAGCATTTCGCGGTCACGTCCTTGCGCATCGCCGACAGCGTTTCGCGCGCGATCACGCGGCCACCGATGGCGGCCTGGATCGGAATCTTGAACATGTGGCGCGGGATCAGGTCCTTGAGTTTCTCGCACATCGCGCGGCCCCGGGCCTCGGCCCGGTCGCGGTGAACCATGATCGAGAGCGCGTCGACCGGCTCGTCATTCACCAGGATCGACATCTTCACGAGGTAGTCCTCGCGATATTCGGTGATCTGGTAATCGAAGCTGGCATAGCCCTTCGTGACCGATTTCAGGCGGTCGTAGAAGTCGAACACGACCTCGGCGAGCGGCAGGTCATAGACCACCATCGCGCGGCCACCGACATAGGTCAGGTCCTGCTGGATGCCGCGGCGGTCCTGACAGAGCTTGAGCACATCGCCCAGATATTCGTCCGGCACGAGGATCGTCGCCTTGATGCGCGGCTCCTCGATATGGTCGACATAGGTCAGGTCGGGCATGTCGGCGGGGTTGTGAAGCTCGATCACCTCCCCGTCCTTCATGTGAACCTTGAACACCACCGATGGCGCGGTGGTGATCAGGTCGAGATCGTATTCCCGCTCCAGACGGTCGCGCACCACTTCAAGGTGCAACAGCCCGAGGAAGCCGCAGCGGAAGCCGAAGCCGAGCGCGGCCGAGGTTTCCATCTCCGCCGAGAAGCTCGCATCGTTCAGCTGCAGTTTCTCGATCGCGTCGCGCAGCGCCTCGAAATCGTTCGCATCGACCGGGAAGAGGCCGCAGAACACGACCGGGATCGAGGGTTTGAAGCCCGGCAGCGCGTTGGCGCAGGGCTTCTTCTCATGGGTGATCGTGTCGCCGACCTTGGTGTCGCGCACCTGCTTGATCGAGGCGGTGAAGACACCGATTTCGCCGGGGCCCAGCTCGTCGATATTGACCATCGCGGGTTTCAGAACGGCGAGACGGTCGAGCTTGTAGGTCGCCCCCGTCTTCATCATCTTGATCTGGTCGCCCTTCTTGATCACGCCATCCATGACGCGGATGAGAACCACGACGCCCAGATAGGGGTCGTACCACGAATCCACCAGCATCGCTTTCAGCGGCGCGTCACGGTCGCCCTGCGGGGCGGGCAGACGATGGACGATAGCTTCCAAAACGTCCGGGATGCCCAGGCCGGTCTTCGCGGAAATCTCGACCGCCTCGGAGGCGTCGATCCCGATCACATCCTCGATCTGCTCCTTCACGCGCTCGGGCTCTGCCGCCGGAAGGTCGATCTTGTTCAGGACCGGAACGATCTCGTGATCCGCGTCGATCGCCTGATAGACGTTGGCCAGCGTCTGCGCCTCGACGCCCTGCGAGGCGTCGACAACCAGCAGCGATCCCTCGACCGCCTGCATCGAGCGCGACACCTCATAGGCGAAGTCGACGTGGCCGGGGGTGTCGATCAGGTTCAGCACATAGGTTTTGCCGTCCTTGGCGGGATAGTCGATCCGCACCGAGTTGGCCTTGATCGTGATGCCGCGCTCTCGCTCGATATCCATCGCATCGAGGAGCTGGTCCTTCATATCGCGTTCGGCCACGGTACCGGTCAGCTGGATCAGCCGGTCGGCAAGCGTGGATTTACCGTGGTCGATATGCGCCACGATGGAGAAATTGCGGATGCGATCAAGATCAGTCATGGGCGCGCGTATACAGGGGAAAAAGCGGGCCGGGAAGAGGGATTGAACGCCATCTGCCATTGACCTAGGCCCGGTCGCGTCCGACATATCCCTGAGACACGAAACACGGGAGACGCAAGATGATCTATTCCGTTCCGAACATGACCTGCGGGCATTGCAAAGCCTCGGTCGAAGCCGCGATCGAAGAGGTGGGCGGCAAGGCCGATGTCTATCTGGAAGATCGCGAGGTCGAGGTGGAAGGGCTGCCCGAATCCACCGTGATCAGCGCGTTGAAAGGCGCGGGCTACGAGGCCACCCCGGTCGAAGAGTGATCCGGAGGGGCGTCGCGGTCCAGATGTAGTAGGCCCAGCGCCGCGCAACGCGACGGTTAGAAATCGGGTTCCCTGCCCTGCCCCGGACAAGCGAAATCCTGCCTGTTTTATTGCCTGCTTTTTGAAATTTGTTTAGAATCGCGGACAAATGAGCAGGCAGGATCGGCAAATACATGCCGGCCGCAACGACAAAAGGGGCAGTAGATGACTTTCAAGACGACACTCGGACTCTGCGCATTCTCGGGCGCCGTGGCGCTCGCTTCGATGGCCTCGGCCGGGCCCATCGACAACGCCTGCCTGAAGGCGGGGCGCGCCAGCAATCCCGGCACCTGTGGGTGCATCCAGCAAGTCGCCGACATGACGCTGAGCCACCGCGACCAGCGCCGCGCCGCCAGCTTCTTCCACGATCCCGACCGCGCGCAGGAAGTGCGCATGTCGGATCGCAAGTCGGATTCGGACTTCTGGGACCGCTACAAGAACTTCGCCTCCACCGCGGAAGGCTTCTGCAAGTAAGCGGTCAGTCTGCGGCGCGCGGTCTACTGCCCGCGCCGCTTTTCTTCCTCATCGGCCAGCAAATCGGCGATCAGCTGATCCGCGCCCGCCTCGATCATGTCGAGGGCTCCCTCGAAATTGCGGGTAAAATAAGGGTCGGGCACATCGCGCGGCCCGTCCGGCCCGTCGATGAACATCTGCACCTGCGCGCGCATCTCGCGCGGCGCCCCGTCCAGAGCATCGCGCAGGTTATTTTCATCCATCGCCAGGATCACATCGAACGCGTCGTAATCGGCGGGCTCGATTTTCCGTGCACGCAGAGCGCGCATGTCATAGCCGCGCGCCTCCGCCGCCGCGATCATCGGTTCGTAGGGCGGCTCTCCCAGATGCCAGCTACCGGTGCCGGCGCTGTCGAACTCGATATCGAGGCCGGCCGCGGCGGCCTTGTGACGGGTCACCGCTTCGGCGGCGGGCGAGCGGCAGATATTGCCAAGGCAGAGAAAGAGGATACGCATAGGAGGAGTGATAACGGAGGGCAGCGCGATGGCCAAGGTCGTGATTCTGACTGGCGCCGGTATTTCCGCCGAAAGTGGTCTCAAGACGTTTCGGGCGAGTGACGGCCTTTGGGAAGAGCATCGCATCATGGACGTGGCGACGCCTGAGGGTTTTGCGCGCGACCCCGAATTGGTGCATCGCTTCTACAATGCGCGCCGGGCGGCGGCGCGCGCGGCACAGCCAAATCCTGCCCATGTCGCGTTGGCGGCACTTGAGGCCGATCCGGGCCACGAGGTTCTAGTGGTGACGCAGAATGTCGATGACCTGCACGAGCGCGCTGGCTCTCGGAACGTGATCCACATGCACGGCACGCTGTTTGGAGCCTTGTGCCACGCATGCGGCCATCGCTGGCCCGCGCCGGAAGCGATGAAGCCGCGTGACACCTGCCCCGAGTGCGGGCGAAAAGCCACGCGGCCCGACATCGTCTGGTTCAACGAGATGCCCTACCAGATGGACCGGATAATCCGCGAGCTGGAAGCCGCGGACCTCTTCGTCTCGATCGGCACCAGCGGCAACGTCTATCCGGCGGCAGGCTTCGTACAGGATGCCGCGATGGCCGGTGTCGAGACGCTGGAGCTGAACCTCGACCGCTCGGCGGGCAGCGAGATGTTCGACATCTCGCGCCAGGGACCGGCGAGCGTGCTCGTCCCGCAATGGGTGCGCGAGCGGCTGGGATAGAGCGGCGGGGCGGCTAACCGCCCTGCCCTGTCCGCTAGTAGCTGTATTCGGCGTAGATCTTGCTCAGATCGCCATTCCACTCGCCGTGATATTTCTCGAGGAGTTCGTCGGCAGGCACGCGGCCGGTCTCGACGCTCTCTTCCAGCGCGTTGAGGAAATGGGTCTCGTCGGGGATCATTCCGCCTGCGCCGGGCTTCGCCCGTGCCGCCAGACCGGATTTCGCGATCGCCACCGTTTCGCGTGCGAGGTCATGCAGCTTCACGCCGTTGAACTCGCCCTGCAGCGCATCGACCGCCGCCGCACGGCGCAGACCTTCGCGGGTCTCGTGATCGAAGCCCTTCACCAGATCCCAAGCGGCATCGAGCGCGGTCTGGTCATAGCACAGGCCGACCCACAGCGCAGGCAGCGCACACAGACGCCGCCAGGGCCCGCCATCGGCACCGCGCATCTCGATGAATTTTTTCGCCCGCGCCTCGGGGAAGACGGTGGTCAGGTGATCGGCCCAGTCACTCAGCGTCGGCTTCTCGCCGGGCAGCGCGGGCAGTTCGCCCTTGAGGAAGTCGCGGAAGGACTGGCCCAAAGCATTGATATATTTGCCGTCGCGATAGACGAAATACATCGGCACATCTAGAACGTAGTTCGCGTAGGCCTCGTAGCCCGCGCCCTCTTCGAACATGAAGGGGAGCATGCCCGTGCGCGCATCGTCGAGGTTCTGCCAGATATGGCTGCGCCACGATTTCATGCCGTTGGGCTTGCCATCGAGGAAGGGCGAGTTCGCGAAGAGCGCCGTCGCGACCGGCTGCAGCGCCAGCGCCACGCGCATCTTCTGCACCATGTCGGCCTCGGACGCGAAGTCGAGATTCACCTGCACGGTGCAGGTGCGATACATCATCTGCGTTCCGAGTTCGCCGACGCGGCCCATGTAATCGGTCATCAGCCGGTAGCGCCCCTTGGGCATCATCGGCATCTGCTCCTGCGACCAGATCGGAGCCGCGCCAAGGCCGATGAACCTTACGCCGAGATCGTCGGCGACCGACTGCACTTCGCGCAGGTGGAGGTTCACCTCGTCGCAGGTCTGGTGGATCGTCTCGAGCGGCGCGCCCGACAGTTCCAGCTGCCCACCGGGCTCGAGGCTCACATTCGCGCCGTTCAGCTCCAGCCCGATGATGTTGCCCTGCTCTTCCACCGGCTGCCAGCCAAAGCGGTCGCGCAGACCTTCCAGCATCGCCTTGATCGACCGCGGGCCGTCATAGGGCAGCGGCAATTGCTTGTCCGCGCAATAGCCGAATTTCTCGTGTTCGGTGCCGATGCGCCAATCGTCGCGCGGCTTCTCGCCTGCGGCCAGATATTCGGCCAGTTGCTCGAAGCGCTCGATCGGGCCACCGCCCTGCTGCGGAATGGACATGTCTTTTCTCGCGTCGCTTTATGGAGCGCCACAGGTGGCGCGGGGGCTAGCTCAAGTCAAGCGTGAAACCTGTTTACGGATCCAGAGGCTCTGTGCGGTAGTCTGCTGGTCGAGCGCGGCGGAGATTTTCCCCATATCGATCCCCGGCAAGCTCGCGAAGGCATCGTAGAGCGCATCCGCCCCCGCCGCGTCGAGCGGGATCAGGAGCGCCTCCCCCGACAGGCTGCGAAGCCGCCAATATTGCTTGCCCTGCAGTGTCAGCAGACGGATTTCGGCCAGTTCGCGCAGCGGCAATTCGCCGCCCATCCCGAGCGCCGAGACATTGCTGCCCGGCCCCGCAATGGCGCGCGCCCGGCTGGCTGCGAAATAGGAGATACGACCCTCGTCGATCTCGACCAGACCCGGCGCGCTGGTTTCACGCGCAAAGCGCAGCCGCCGCCAGCCGATCAGCGCCCAGCCGAGCCCGAGCGCCACGGCGACCAGTCCCAGCGGCATCAGGATCAATCCGCCGAGCCAGATCAGCCATGCTCCGAACGCCACAACAACTCCCGCCGCGATCACCTCGCCCCAGCGCTTGAAGCCTTCTGCAACTTCGGGACGGATCACCGCCAGTCTCCCAGCGCCGATTGCCACAATGTGATCGCCGCGCAGACCGCCGTATCGGCGCGCAGGATGCGCGGGCCGAGGCTGACGGGGGTCACGAAATCGCGACTGCGAAGCATCTCGCGCTCGGCCTCCGAGAACCCGCCTTCTGGCCCGATCAGGATCGCCCAAGGTCCCGGCTCCAACCCTGCGAGCGTCTCTGCCGGACCAACCAGAGCCTCGTCGGCCCAGAGGATGCGGCGGCTCGGATCCCAGCCATCCAGCAGCTTCTTGAGCCCCTGCAAATCCTCGACCGGGGGCACATAGGTGCCCAGACATTGCTCCGCCGCCTCCTTGGCATGGGCCTGCAAGCGGTCCTGCCGGATGCGCGCGGAATTGGTGAATTCGGTCTGTACCGGCAACACCTTGGCACAGCCCAGTTCGGTCGCCTTCTCGACGATGAAATCGGTGCGCTCTTTCTTGATCGGCGCGAAGATGAGCCAGAGATCGGGCGGCGCGAGCTGCGGTGCGGCCTGCTCGACGCAGGCCAGAATACCGCGCTTCTTGTGAGCCTCGACGACCTCCGCCGTCCACTCGCCATCCCGCCCGTTGAACAGCGCAACACGGGCGCCCACGGCCAGCCGCATCACCGCGAAGAGGTAATGCGCTTCGTCCTGAGTCAGAGGCACGGCTTGCCCCGCGCCCAGCGGGTGCTCTACACAGAGCCTGATCTTGGCACGTTCCATGAGGCGGACTTTATGAGCGGAAAACCCGAAACGCCAGAGGCGGCGGAAGACGCAAACGGTACGGTCGCGGATGCCTATCGCGGCAACTGGGTCGACCGGCTGGCCCCGGCATGGACGCGGCCCTATCTGCGCCTGAGCCGCGCCGACCGGCCTATCGGGACGTGGCTGCTGCTGCTGCCCTGCTACTGGTCGATCGCGCTGGCGGCGTCCTCGACGGGCGGCTTCATCTGGTGGGATCTGTGGCTGGCCATCGGCGCCTCCGTCGGAGCCTTCCTGATGCGCGGCGCGGGCTGCACCTGGAACGACATCACCGACCGCGACATCGACGCCGGCGTGGCCCGCACCCGCTCGCGCCCGATCCCCTCGGGGCAGGTCTCGACGAAACAGGCGCTGGCTTGGGCTGTGATCCAGTCGCTGATCTCCTTCGCGATCCTGCTGACCTTCAACACCCCCGCGATCATTCTCGGGATCGTCTCGCTCGGCCCGGTCGCGATCTACCCCTTCGCCAAGCGCTTCACCTGGTGGCCGCAGATCTTCCTCGGGATCGCGTTCAACTGGGGTGCGCTGCTGCTGTGGGTCGCGCATACCGGAAGCCTCAGCTGGCCGCCCGTCGTGCTTTATTTCGCGGGCATGGCCTGGACGTTGTTCTACGACACGATCTACGCGCATCAGGACAAGGAAGACGACGCGCTGATCGGCGTGAAATCCACCGCGCGGCTCTTCGGGGACGACAGCGCGAAATGGCTGGGCGGCTTCCTGATGACCTCCGTCGCGCTGATGACCATCGCCGTGATGGGCGCACTGTTGCCCGGCGCGCCGCCGCTGCGCCTCGCGCTCTCGTTGCTCGCGCCCTGGGCGATGGGGTGGCACATGCTCTGGCAGATGCGTCAGCTCGATATCGACGACCCGGACACCTGCCTGAAACTGTTCCGCGCGAACCGCGATACGGGCCTGATCGCTGCGCTGTTTCTCGCCGTTGGCGCAATCGTGTAACGGCGTTTCGATTGATCCCCGCGCCCCTGCACCTTAAGGAACACGGGATAAAGATTCCCCTGGGGAGGGCCTGAGACCGATGCGCAGCCGCGCCACCTTGTTGACGATCGCCGCCTTTGTCCTCGCACTCGTCGTCTCCGCAGTCATCGCGGGCGGCGCGGCGACAATTGTCGAAAAATCCACGAAACAAGAAGTGCGCGTCGCGATGGAGGCGCAGGGCTACGGCTGGATGCGTATCCATACCGATGGGCTGCAGGTGATCCTCTCCGGCACCGCCCCGACCGAGGCCGAGCGCTTCCGCGCCGTTTCCGAGGTCGACAAATACGTCGACAGCTCGCGGGTCGTCGACAATACCGACACCCAGATCACGAAGCCGATCACGCCACCCGCCTTCTCGCTGGAAATGCTGCGCAACGAGAACGGCATCTCGCTGATCGGGCTGGTGCCATCCTCGATCGACCGCGAGGCGATCGTGGAGAAGCTCTCGAAAGTCGCAGGCGAGGATGGCGTCACCGACATGCTGGAGAGCGCCGATTACCCGGTGCCCGGCGGTTGGGACGAGGCGATGAAATTCGCGATGACGACGCTCGAGACGCTGCCGCGCTCGAAAGTGTCGGTCAGCGCGGGCAAAGTCTCGGTGGAGGCGATCACCGACAGCCCCGCCGAAAAGGGGCGAGTGGAGACTTCGCTGGCACGCCGCCGCCCCTCCGATCTCAAGCTCAGCTTCGACATCTCCGCACCGCGCCCCGTGATCACCCCCTTCACGCTGCGCTTCCTCATCGACAAGGCGGAAGGCCCGCATTTCGACGCCTGCTCCGCCGATAACGAACGTGCGCGCGACCGCATCCTGACTGCGGCCCGCGCGGCGGGCGCGAAAGGCACGCTGAGCTGCACGATCGGGATGGGCACGCCTTCGCCCGACTGGTCCAAGGCCGCGCAGATGGCGATCAAGGCGCTCGGCGATCTCGGCGCGGGCTCGGTGACCTTCTCGGATGCCGATATCGCGCTGGATGTGCCTTCGACCGTCGATCAGCAGCAATTCGACGATGTCGTGGGTGAGCTGGAATCGAACCTGCCCGGGGTGTTTTCGCTCAAGGCCAAGCGCGAGCCCGCCCCCGATGCGAAAGCCGGCGAGGCGAGCTTCACCGCCACCCGCGACGGCAACGGCCATGTCGACCTGAAGGGCCGCGTGACCGATGCGCGTGAGCGCCAGACCGTCGAGAGCTACGCACGCGCCAAGCTCGGCCATGCCAATGTCCATGGCGCGACCCGCGTCGACAAGGAGCTTCCCGCCGGTTGGCCGGTACGCACCCTGGCCGCCCTCGACGCCCTGTCGGTGCTGCACGAAGGCAAGGTCACCGTGACCCCCGACGGCATCTCGGTCAGCGGCGTCTCGGGCGATCCGCAGGCCTCCGACACGATTTCGCGCATCCTGACGAGCGAGCTTGGCGAAGATGCGCAGATCGACCTGAGCGTGAAATACGACAAGCGCCTCGATGAGCAGCTCGCCCTGCCGACCGGCAAGGAGTGCGTGGCCCGCTTGAACGACACGCTGAAGAAGAAGAAAGTCGATTTCGATCCGGGTTCGGCGCAGGTCGCTGCGGAAAGCCTCGACGCGCTCGACGCGTTGGCCAAGGCGATGAAGAACTGCACCGACTTCAAGATGGAAGTGGCCGGCTATACCGATAATCAGGGCCGCGAGGAAATGAACCTGCAGCTCTCGCAACAGCGCGCGCAGGCGGTGATCCGCGGGCTTCTGGACCGTGGCGTGCTGATCGGCAACCTGGAGGCAAAAGGCTACGGCGAAGCCCAGCCCATCGCCTCGAACGACACCGAAGCCGGCCGCGAGCAGAACCGCAGGATCGAGTTCGTGCTGCTGGACGAGGCGCCGGTGGGTGACGAGGCGCTGCCCGATGCCACGGCAGACGCGACGGCAGGCGCTGACGAGGGGACTGGGGATGGCGCTGGCGAGCCGCACTGGAATGGCGCCGTGACCGATGACGGCGCCCCCGCCACCGAGAACGGCGCGCAGGACAAATCCGGCGATGGGGACACCGCCGCAGAACCGGGGCAACAGACCCCACAACAAGAAGAAATTCCGGTCGAGACGCCCGGCGAGAAGACGCCGCGCCCGCAGTCCCGGCCGGAGGACCTGTCGAAGGGCTGAAGGGACGCCATATGAACAGAGACGAATTCATCATCGCCACAGCGATCATCCTTTTCGTGGCTTTCGCGCTTGGCTGGTTCGCAAGCTGGCTGATCCACCGCCTCACCCGTGTGAGCCAGGCCGATATGGGCGAGCTGGAGCAGATGGCGCAGGCGTTGCATGAAGCCGAGGAGACCCGCGATCAGGCGCTCGTCTATGTCGAGCAGCGCGAGGCGGAACTGGCCAATCAGCTCAGCCAGACCGAGGCCGAGCTGCGCGCGGCGATGGATGGATTGCGCGACGCGCGTCACGAGGCCGAGGAATTGCGCGCCTATATAGAGCGTACGAAAGAGGCCTGATCTCTCGCGGCTCCCTGCCCGATATTGCCGCAGATTCTCCAAACCGTCATGTCAGGCGGCAGACGCCCGTGGCGCTTTGGCCCGCGCCCCGAAGTTGGTATCGAGTCCCGCCCGCCATGCGCGGCCGATCTGCAAGCCAATAGCTGCGCCATGCTCCAGACTTTTCCCGTGGCGCCCTCCCCTGCCGCACCGCCGGCATATGCGCCGAGCCCATGCCCCGTATCGCAAGCCGCAGCCTGCCCGATGCGATCTGGCCGCTGAGCATCGTCACCTATTTCGTGATCCAGACCCTGTACCGCACCGCGCTCGGCGGTGCGCGCGGGCTTGACGATGCGCAGATGATATGTCCGGGGCAGGTCTTCCGCGCACGACCTATCCAGACCATCCCGACTGGACGATCGGACCGGGGCAGCGGTTCGCGGCCCCCTACCCCTTCGCGGATGAGGCGAAGTTCACCCTCTCGGTCGCGCCAATCGTGACGCCGGGCGATCAGCCGCGCTGAGGGGGACGGATATCCGGCAGGGCTGCTTTCACCAGCGGGTGCAGCTCCAGCTTGTCCGCCGCCGCGAGGAACGTGTCGCGCATCGTGGGCGCCCAATTGGCATTGATGTGATCTGCCACGGCATGCGCCTGATCGCCGGGCTGGCTTTCGAAGAACTGTGCGATCTGATTGGCCATCCCGGCGAGTTTCTCAGGCTTCATGCGGTGGCCTCCTGCGGCGCGGTGTAAAGCGCGAGGCCCCGGCCTGCGCGTGCAATAACGATAAGGCCCGCGTCCCGCGCCTCGCTCACCGCCAAAGCGGTGGGGGCGGAGGGGCCGACTATCACCGGGATACGTAGGGTCGCGACCTTCTGGATCAGGTCGACCGAAAGCCGCGAGGTCATCACCAGCGCGCCGCTCGCCGGGTCTATCCCGCCCCGGATCAGCGCCCCGATCAGCTTGTCGAGGGCGTTGTGGCGGCCGACATCTTCGCGCGTCAGCACGATCCCCTTGCCCGGCTGCCAGAAACTCGACGCATGGGCGGCGCGGGTTTCGTCCTGCAGAGGCTGATGGTCACGCAGGGTCTCGAGCGCCTCCGCGGCCTGTTCCGGCGTCATGGTAAAGGCGGGCGGGAGAACCGGAGCGAGCTTGCGCCGCGCCTCCTCCAGCTGCTCGATCCCGCAGAGCCCGCAGCCCACCGGCCCCATCGTAGCGCGGCGGCGTTCGGCAAACCGGGCGCCTGCGGGCGCTGCCAGCCAGTTGCGCGCTTCGATCCCGGCCTCGGTCACTTCGAGCTCCTGCCGGGTGATCTCGGACGCGTCCTCGATGAGCCCTTCGGAGAGCGCGAATCCCAGTGCGAAATCCTCCAGGTCGGCGGGGCTCGCCATCATCACCGCCTGCGTCACCCCGTCGAAAGACAGCGCCACGGGCACTTCCTCGGCAAGGCGCTGCACAGCGCCGCTGGGCATTTCCCAATCGGTCGCCGTCATTCAGCAGCCTCGACGCGGCGGGTCAACTTGGTCTGCGCGGTGTAGAGCTCCTGCCAGTCCGACGGCCCGTTCGACAGCCCCACCTGCACCGCCGTCACCTTGTATTCCGGGCAGTTCGTCGCCCAATCGGAATTGTCGGTGGTGACGACGTTCGCCTGCGTTTCGGGGTGGTGGAAAGTCGTATAGACGACGCCGGGCGAGACCCGGTCGGTGATCGTCGCGCGCAAAGACGTCTCGCCCGCTCGGCTGGTGAGCCGGACCCAGTCGCCCTCGCGAATGCCGCGCGTCTCGGCATCATGCGGGTGAATTTCCAGCCGGTCCTCGGCATGCCAGACGGAATTCTCGGTCCGCCGCGTCTGCGCGCCCACGTTATACTGCGACAGGATGCGCCCGGTGGTCAGCAGCAGCGGGAAGCGCGGCCCGGTGCGCTCCTCGGTCGCGACATAGGCCGTGCGGATGAACCGCCCCTTGCCGCGCACGAAGCCATGTTCATGCATCACCGGCGAGCCTTGCGGATGCGCATCGTTACAAGGCCACTGCACCGAGCCCATACGGTCGATCAGGTCGTAGGTCACGCCCGCGAAGGCGGGCGTCGTACGACCGATCTCGGCCATGATCTCGGACGGGTGGGTGTAACTCCATCCCGCGCCCAGCGCATTGGCCAGCGCCTGCGTCGCCTCCCAGTCGGCCAGCCCTGCTTTCGGCGCCATGACCTTGCGCACCGGGTTGATCCGGCGCTCGGCATTGGTGAAGGTCCCGTCCTTCTCGAGGAAGGTGGAGCCCGGCAGGAAGACATGGGCGTAGCGCGCGGTCTCGTTCAGGAAGAGGTCATGCACGATCACGCAATCCATCGCCGCGAGGCCCGCGGCCACGTGATGGGTATCGGGATCGGATTGCAGAATATCCTCGCCCTGAATGTAGATCGCCTTGAAGTCCCCCGCGACGGCGGCGTCGAGCATATTGGGAATACGCAGCCCCGGCTCGGGGTCGAGCGTCCTACCCCATTCCGCTTCGAACACCGCGCGCACGGAGTCGTCCGAGACATGGCGATAGCCCGGCAGTTCGTGCGGGAAGGAGCCCATATCGCACGAGCCCTGCACGTTGTTCTGCCCCCGTAGCGGGTTCACCCCCACACCGGGGCGTCCGATATTGCCGGTCATCATCGCGAGGTTGGCAATGGCGATCACGGTGGTCGAGCCCTGGCTGTGCTCGGTCACGCCCAGCCCGTAATAGATCGCCCCGTTCGGCGCGGCGGCATAGGTCCGCGCGGCATGACGCAGCGCGTCGGCCGGCACGCCGGTCAACTCTTCGACCGCCTCGGGAGAATGGGCCGGATCGGCGGCGAACTCGGCATAATCCATCCATTCGTCCCAATCGCAGCGCTCGCGGATGAACGCCTCGTCAAACAGCCCTTCCGTCACGATCACATGGGCCATCGCGGTCAACACCGCGACATTGGTTCCCGGACGTAGCGGTAGGTGATGCCCCTCGCCCATATGCGGGGTCTCCAGCAGATCGATCCGGCGCGGGTCCACGACGATCAGCTTCGCGCCCTGCCGCAGCCTTTTGCGCAGCCGCGAGGCGAAAACCGGGTGGCCGTCGGTCGGGTTCGCCCCAATGACCACGGCGCAATCCACCTGCTCGACGGAGTCGAAATCCTGCGTGCCAGCCGAGGTCCCGAAGGTCTGCTTCAGCCCGTAGCCGGTCGGCGAATGGCAGACCCGGGCGCAGGTATCGGTGTTGTTCGTGCCCATAACCGCGCGGGCGAGTTTCTGCACGAGGAAGGTCTCCTCATTGGTGCAGCGCGACGAGGTGATGACGCCCACTGAATCCTTGCCGTGCTTGGCCTGCGCGCGCTTGATGCCGTTGGCAGCAAATTCCAGCGCCTCTTCCCACGACACTTCGCGCCACGGGTCAGTGATGCTGTCGCGGATCATCGGGTTGAGGATGCGGTCGCCATGGTTCGCATAGCCCCAGGCGAAACGGCCCTTCACGCAGCTATGGCCACGGTTCGCCTTGCCCTCTTTCCACGGCACCATGCGCACCAGCTGGTCGCCGCGCATCTGCGCCTCAAAAGAGCAGCCCACGCCGCAATAGGCACAGGTCGTAACCACGGAACGCTCCGGCACGCCGATCTCGTCGACGGTCTTCTCCTGCAGGGTCGCTGTCGGGCAGGCCTGCACACAGGCGCCGCAGCTGACGCAGTCGGAGTTGAGGAAATCTTCCGTACCGGTCGAGATGCGGGCGTCGAAGCCGCGCCCGTCCACGGTCAGCGCGAAAGTGCCCTGCACCTCTTCGCAGGCGCGCACGCAGCGCATGCAGACGATGCATTTCGACGGATCGTAGAAGAAATACGGGTTGGAATCGTCGCGCGGAATATAGAGCGGATTGGCGGCGTCCGCCGCGCGCGTCTCGACATGGTTCTCGCCCGGCGTGTAGCGCACGTCGCGCAGGCCGACGGCCCCTGCCATGTCCTGCAATTCGCAATCGCCGTTCGCCGCGCAGGTCAGACAGTCGAGCGGGTGATCGGAGATATAAAGCTCCATCACCCCGCGACGCAGCCTGTGCAGCTGCTCGGTCTGGGTTTTCACGACCATGCCTTCGCGCACGGGCGTGGTGCACGACGCAGGCGTTCCGCGCATCCCCTCGATCTCGACCACGCAAAGACGGCACGAGCCGTAAGCGTCGAGCATATCGGTCGCACACAGCTTCGGCACGGTGATCCCGGCCTCGGCGGCGGCGCGCATCACGGAGGTGCCCTCGGGCACGCTCACATCCATGCCGTCAATCACCAGCGTCACAGGCGGGCCCGATTTGGCAGGCGTGCCCATATCGGAGAGTTTCGGCCCGTGCACTCCGTCGGGGATGATGAAATCCTTCATTCCGCAGCCTCCTGTGAGAGCGAGAATTCTTGCGGGAAAAGCCGGATCGCCGAGCGCACCGGGAAGGGCGTGAAGCCCCCCATCGCGCAGAGCGAGCCCTTCTCCATCACTTCGCATAGCTCGTGCAGCAACTCGATCGCCGCCGGGTCGCCCGCTGCCACGCGGTCGAGCGTTTCCATGCCGCGCACCGCGCCGATCCGGCAGGGCGTGCATTTCCCGCAGCTCTCGACGGCGCAGAACTCCATCGCGTAGCGGGCGAGCGCGAGCATGTCGGCGCTGTCGTCATGCACCACGAAACCGGCATGGCCCACGAGGCCACCCTGATCGGCAAAGGCCTCGTAGCAGACCGGTAGATCGAAATCGTCGGGCCCGTGATAGGCGCCCAGCGGTCCGCCCACCTGCACCGCTTTGAACGGACGGCCCGAGGCCGTGCCGCCGCCGATTTCGTTGACAAGCGTGCCGAGCGACATCCCGAAACCGGTCTCGAACAACCCGCCATGTTTGACGTTGCCCGCGATCTGAAGCGGGATCGTCCCGCGCGAGCGACCCAGCCCGAACTCGGCATAGGCAGCGCCGCCGTGGACCAAGATCCACGGCACGGCGGCCAGCGAGAGCACGTTGTTCACCACGGTCGGCTTGCCGAACGCGCCTTCCAGCGCGGGCAGCGGCGGCTTGGCGCGCACCATCCCGCGCTTTCCTTCGAGCGAATTGAGAAGCGAGGTCTCCTCGCCGCAAATATAGGCGCCCGCGCCGACGCGCACCTCCAGATCGAAGGCCGGCCCCTGCCCCATCAGGCTGTCGCCGATGATCCCGGCCGCGCGCGCTGCCTTGATCGCTGCGTTCAGCGTGCGGATCGCATGGGGATATTCCGAACGGACATAGATGAAGCCCTTGGTCGCGCCGACCGCAAGACCGGCAATCGCCATGCCCTCGAGCAGGCAGAAGGGATCGCCTTCCATCAGCATCCGATCCGCGAAAGAGCCGCTATCGCCTTCGTCCGCGTTGCAGACGATATATTTCTGCGAGGCCTCTGCCCCGGCGACAGTCTTCCATTTTATGCCGGTCGGGAAGCCCGCACCGCCACGACCGCGCAGCCCCGATGTGATGACCTCTTCGATGGTCTGCTCCCCGCTCAGTTCCAGCGCACGCTTGAGACCCTGCCAGCCCTCGCCCGCCTCATAATCGGCCAGCGACAGCGGATCGGTCCGACCGCAGCGCGCGAAGGTCAGGCGGGTCTGTTTTGCGAAGAAGGGGATTTCCTCGACCGGGCCGAGCGCCTTCGGGTGATCGCCGTCTTCGAACAGCGCAGGTACGTCCTCGGGCGTCATCGGTCCGAAGCCGTAGCGCACGCCGTCGCGCTCGATCTCGACCAAAGGCTCCAGCCAGATCATCCCGCGCGTGCCATTGCGGATGATCTCGACCGTTTCGCCGCTCAGACCAGCCGCCGAGGCAATCGCCGCCGCGACCTCATCGGCCCCACAGGCCACGGCAGCGGCATCGCAGGGAACCCAGATCTTCATGCCGAGACCTCCGCAACCAGAGCCTCGATCCGCTCGGGGGTCGCCCGCCCGACCAACTGATCGCCCACCATCGCGGCGGGTGCGCAGGCACACAGCCCGAGGCAGTAGACCGCCTCAAGGGTCACGTCTCCCTTCGTTTCTCCGACTTTCATGCCGAGCGCGCGCTCCAGCCGCGCGATCATCTCCGTCCCGCCCATCGATTGGCAGGCCTCGGCACGGCACAGCTTGATCACATGCTTGCCCGCGGGCGCATCGCGGAAATCGTGATAGAAGGAGACGACGCCCGCCACCTCCGCCCGGCTCAACCGCAGCGCATCGGCAATCGGCTGATAGCTATCGGCGGGCACGCAGCCGTAAGCGGCCTGCACATCGTGAAGAATGGGCAGCAGCGCACCTTCGCGCCCCGCATGATCCGCCAGAATCGCGGCGAGCCTGTCGTCTTCGGTCATTTCCATCCTCCCGGCCCCGATGATGGGGCGAGCATGCCCCGGCCAGCAAGTCACGACTGGTTCAATCGCGAACAGGCGCGGACAGGAACCGTCATCGCCGTGCTTGCGCGGGCAGGGGTGAGCCTCTACATCCCTCACATGAGCCTGATCCAACGCCTTCCCTTCGTCAAGAAATCGCCCTTCGTCGCGGTGATCCGTCTGCACGGTGCCATTGGCATCTCGCGCCCGGGATCGCCCGGCCTGTCGGATGCCGCGATGGCCCCGATCATCGAGCGGGCTTTTTCCCGCGGGAAACCGGCGGCGGTGGCCCTGATGATCAATTCGCCCGGCGGATCGCCCGTGCAATCGGCGCTGATCGCGGGGCGTATCCGCAGGCTCGCGGACGAAAAAGGTATTCCCGTGCATGCCTTCGTCGAAGACGTCGCGGCCTCGGGCGGCTATTGGCTCGCCTGCGCCGCCGACCAGATCTGGGCCGACCCGACTTCGGTCGTGGGCTCGATCGGTGTGATCTCGGCAGGGTTCGGCCTCGACGAGTTCATCAGCCGTCACGGAATCCAGCGCCGCGTGCACACGGCGGGCGGCTCGAAAAGTTTCATGGACCCGTTCCGCCCAGAAAAGGACGAGGACGTCGCGCGGCTGAACAAGCTGCTCGAGGACATGCATGTCAGCTTCAAGGAACATGTCGAGTCCCGGCGCGGCGCAAAACTGGCCTCGGATCGCGATCTCTTTACGGGCGATATCTGGACCGGGCGACAAGCGCTGGCCGAGAAGACCGGCCTGATCGACGGGCTGGCCCATGCGGTACCGAAGCTGAAGGAAATCTACGGCGAGAAGACACGCATCGTGCCCTATGCGCCCAAGCGTTCTCTCTTCCGGCGTTTCGGCGCGCAGATCGGCGGCGAGATGGCGGCGGCGACGGCAGGCGCACTTATCGACACGACCGAAGAGCGCGCGCTCTGGGCGCGCTACGGGCTGTAACCCGATGCTCATCAAGGGCATGACCCTCTTCCTGGTCGTCATGGCGGTGCTCGCCATGTTCGGCAAGCTGCGGATGCCGAAGATCAAGGGCCCGCGCGGTCCGGGCCGGCTGTCGGCACGTTGTCCCCATTGCGGACGTCCGAAAATAGGACGCGGCCCCTGCCCCTGCAAGACGACCTCCAAGACCAAGAGCAAGAAGACGGAGCGCCGGTCATGATCTGGGATTTCGGCGAGATCATTGCCGGGCTGGCGTTGCTGGTCGTGGCGGGCGATCTGCTGGTGAAAGGCGCGGTGGCGATGTCGCTGCGCCTTGGCATTCCGGCGCTGATCGTCGGGCTTACTGTCGTGGCCTTCGGCACCTCCGCGCCCGAGCTGATGGTCTCCGTCGCCGCCGTCCTCGACAATGCGCCGAGCATCGCGCTCGGAAACGTCGTCGGCTCGAATATCGCGAATATCCTACTGGTGCTGGGACTGCCGGCGATCATCTCCGCGATCCGCACCGACCTGCACGACACGCGCGAAAGCTTCGTGCTGATGATGGGCGCGACGATTCTGTTCATTCTCGTCTGTTTCATGGGCCCGATCGGCTGGGCGCAGGGGCTGCTTCTGCTCTTTGCTCTGAGCATCGTCCTGTTCCGGCAGATCCGCGAGGCGCGCGCCCATCGCGCCAATCGCGGCAACGGGAGCGCGGCCGAGACCGAGGCGAATGAAGAGATCGAAAGCGTCGATCCGAAGATGCCGCTCTGGCGGATCGGGCTTTACGTTCTCGCGGGCCTCGTCGGCTTGCCGCTGGGCGCGAACTGGTTGGTCAGCGGCGCATCGGAGATCGCCAGCGCCATGGGCATCTCGGATGCGGTGATCGGCCTGACGCTGGTGGCCCTCGGCACCTCGCTGCCGGAGCTGGCGACCTCGATCACGGCGGCGATGAAAGGTCGCTCGGACCTCGCGCTCGGCAACGTCGTGGGCTCGAACATCTTCAACCTGCTCTGCATCATCGGCGTTGCGGGGCTGTTCGGCGATATTCCGGTGCCTCGGCAGATGCTGCAGATCGACCTTTGGGTCATGGCAGCCGCCTCGATCGCGCTCGCGCCATTCATCTTCGGCAACCGCGTGATCACCCGCGGCGTCGGTATCGCTTTTTCCGTGGCTTATCTGGCCTATATGGTGGCCCTCTTCATTGGAGGCAGCGCATGAAACGAGCATTGGTGACAGGCGGCGCGAAGCGGCTGGGGCGCGCGATGGCGCTTTATCTGGCCGAACGCGGCCTGGACGTCGCGATCCATTATCACGGCTCCGCGGAGGACGCGGAGGCCACGGCAGCGGAGGCCCGCGCGAAGGGCGTGCGCGCCGAGATCCTACAGGCCGACCTGCTGGACGAGGGAGCGACGGCGGCACTGGTGCCGCATGCGGCGCAACTGCTCGACGGGCCGCTCGATCTGCTGATCAACAATGCCTCGATCTTCGAATACGACACGATCCGCTCGGCTACGCGCGAAAGCTGGGACCGGCATATTGGCTCCAATCTGCGCGCGCCCTTCGTGCTGATCCAGCATTTCGCGGCACAGGCCCCGCAAGCCGACCGCTCAGACGCGGAACCCAAGGCCCGTGCCCTGGTGGTCAACATGGTCGATCAGCGGATGCGCAAGCTGACGCCCGAGTTCATGACCTACTCACTCGCGAAGATGGGGCTGTGGACGCTGACCCAGACCGGCGCGCAGGCGCTGGCCCCCGATATCCGGGTGAACGCGATCGGCCCCGGCCCCACCCTGCAGGGCGCGCGCCAGTCGGAAGATCACTTCAACCGGCAGCGCGCGGCGACGATCCTTGAGCGTGGCGCGGACCCTGCGGATATCGTTGCAGCGCTGGGATATTTCATGGATGCGCCGGCCGTCACAGGGCAGTTGCTCTGCGTAGATGGCGGCCAACATCTAGGCTGGCGGACGCCCGATGTATTAGGTCCGGAATGAGCCTGAAATCGAATCACAGGCCGAAGTTGTGCACTGCGCGGCGGCCTGTAACGAGACCGTCACAAAAGTATTAATCCTTTCAATAGCTTGGCAAATGTGCAGAAAATTTCTCAATGAAATCAATGCGCTCCGCAATTGCTCAAAAAACGGGCAAACACTCGATCAACCCTTATATTAAGGTCGGAACCCGCGGTCCCACATGTTTGCCAACAGACTTATCCCCAAATTTCGTGGACATGTTTTTTCTTGAAAACGGTCGCGCGAGGTTGCAGCCACGGGGGGAGAATCGAAGCCTGCTCATGAATGATGACGAGAACAACAAGGACACCCTCGATCCCCCGGCGGCCACGCGCCCGCAACACGGGCTTACGGGCCATGCTCTGATCGCGGATTACCTCAAGCGTCTCGACGGATCGCCCGGCGTTTACCGGATGCTGAACGCGAAGGGCGAGGTGCTCTATGTGGGCAAGGCGCGCAACCTGAAGGCGCGGGTTTCGAACTATGCGCGGCCCTCGGGACACTCGGCACGGATCGCGCGGATGATCTTCGAGACCGCCTCGATGATGTTCCTCACGACGCGGACCGAGACCGAGGCGCTGCTGCTCGAGCAGAACCTGATCAAGCAGCTCAAGCCGCGCTACAACGTTCTCGCACGCGACGACAAGAGCTTTCCCAACATCCTGATCGCGACCGATCACCCCTACCCGATGATCAAGAAGCATCGCGGCGCGCGCAAAGAGAAGGGACATTACTTCGGCCCCTTCGCGAGCGCTGGCGCGGTGAACCGCACGCTGAACCAGCTGGAGCGGGTGTTCCTGCTGCGCAACTGCTCGGATTCGATGTTCGAGACCCGCACACGCCCCTGTCTGCAATACCAGATCAAACGCTGTTCGGGGCCTTGCGTCGGCAAGATCTCCGAGGAGGATTACGCAGCGCTGGTCGACGATGCGAAGCGCTTCCTGCAGGGCAAGTCCACCACGATCCAGCGTGAATTGGCGGAGCAGATGCAGCAAGCCTCGGACGATATGGAGTTCGAGCGCGCCGCGGCGCTCCGTGACCGGATCAAGGCGCTGACCAACGTGCAGCAAAGCCAGGGGATCAATCCTCGTACCACCGCCGAGGCCGATGTCATCGCGCTCCATCAGGAAGGCGGGCAGGCCTGTGTGCAGGTTTTCTTCATCCGCGCGAACCAGAGCTGGGGCAATCACGACTTCTACCCGAAGACCGGCTCCGGCGCCGAGGCGCCCGAAATCCTGCAGGCCTTCATCGCGCAGTTCTACACCAACCGCCCGCCGCCGAAGCTGATCCTGCTGTCGCACCCGGTCGAGGATGAGGAACTGGTAAGCGAATTCCTCTCCGAGCGCGCCGAGCGCAAGGTCGAGATCACCGTGCCGCAACGGGGCGAGAAAGCCGAACTCGTCGAGAACGCCGCGCGCAACGCCCGCGAGAGCCTCGGTCGGAAGATGTCAGAATCCGCGGCGCAGGCGAAGCTGCTGGCCGGCGTGGCCGAAGCTTTCGGGCTGGAGAAGCCACCGCAGCGGATCGAGGTCTACGACAACTCGCATATTCAGGGCGCGCATGCCGTGGGCGGGATGATCGTCGCGGGGCCGGAAGGATTCATCAAGAGCCAGTATCGCAAGTTCAACATCAAGAACGCCGACCTGACGCCGGGCGACGACTTCGGGATGATGAAAGAGGTACTGACGCGACGTTTCACCCGTTTGCTGAAGGAAGACCCAGAGCGCAAATCCGAATCCTGGCCCGATCTGCTGCTCATCGACGGCGGCGCCGGACAGGTCTCGGCGGTGCGCGAGATCATGGACGAGATGGGCGTGAGTGACGTCGCGATGGTCGGCGTCGCGAAGGGCGTCGACCGCGACCACGGCAAGGAAGAATTCCACCGTACCGGCCAGCGCCCGATCGCCCTGCCCCGGCAATCGCCGGTCCTCTATTACATCCAGCGTCTGCGCGACGAGGCGCACCGCTGGGCCATCGGCACGCACCGCGCGAAACGCGCCAAGGCGCAGATGGCGAACCCGCTGGATGAAATTCCGGGCATCGGCGCGGCCCGCAAACGCGCGCTGCTGGCGCATTTCGGCTCCGCCAAGGCGGTGAGCCGCGCGGCGCCGATCGATCTTATGGAAGTCGACGGCATCTCCGAGGCGATGGCCGAGACCATCCACAATTTCTTCAACGAGAAGGGCTGAGATGACCGATCACAGCCGCCACCCCCGCGCGCTGACCCGCGTGGCCGATCTCGAACGCGACGGGCTGACCGCCTCGGGGGCGCGCGTCGATCTGGAGCGCGTCGCCAAGGAATTCCGCATCCGCGTGACACCCGAGATGCGTGGGGCCATCGCCGATCCGACCGATCCGGTGGCCGCGCAATTCGTGCCCTCCGCGGCGGAGTTGGTGACCCGCGCCGAAGAAATGGAAGACCCCATCGGCGACGATGCCCATTCCCCAGCGCCCGGGCTGACGCATCGCTATCCGGACCGGGTGATCCTGCACATCACCAAGACCTGCGATGTTTATTGCCGCTTCTGCTTCCGCCGCGAGACGGTGGGGGAGAACGGGCCGCTGCCGGAAGACCAATTGACGCAGGCGCTCGACTATATCGCCGCGACCCCGGCCATTCGCGAGGTGATCCTGACCGGAGGCGATCCGCTGACGCTCTCGACGCGCAGGCTCGGCGCGGTGCTCGACCGCCTCTCTGTCATCCCCCATCTCGACCAGGTCCGGCTCCACACCCGCGTTCCGGTCGTCGCGCCAGAGCGCATCACCGATCAGCTTTGCGCTCTGTTGCGCAATGCGCCTACTGCGTGGATCGTGCTGCACACCAACCACGCGCAGGAACTTACGCCTGTCGCTCGCGACGCCATCGCCCGACTTGTCGATCACGGCATACCGATGCTCTCGCAAACCGTACTCCTGCGGGGCATCAACGACAGTGCCGACGCGTTGGAGGGCCTGTTCCGCGCCCTGACCAAGCTGCGCGTCAAACCCTATTACCTGCACCATTGCGACCTCGCGCGCGGTACCTCGCATTTCCGCACCACCATCGCGGAAGGCCGCGCGCTGATGGCCGAGCTGCGCCGCCGCTGCTCGGGCACCATGCTGCCGACCTATGTGCTCGACATCCCCGGTGGGCATGGCAAAGTGCCGATCACGTCCGACCATTTCACGCCGGGGGACAGTCCCGGAGACTGGCATGTGACCGACCGACGCGGCACGGTGCATGCATATCGCGATCCCGCGACCCGTTAACGCGCCCTCTTCCGCTTTGCCAAGCACGCAGCTAGGTTGCCTCCCATGAAATGGACCCTTCCCAATATCCTGACCGTGCTCAGGCTCTTGGCTGCCCCGGGCGTGGCGGTCATGTTCCTCTATTTCTCGCGGCCCTGGGCCGACTGGCTGGCGCTCGCGCTGTTCATCGGCGCAGCAATCACTGACTGGTTCGATGGCTACCTTGCCCGGGCGTGGAAACAGGAGAGCCGCTTCGGCGCGATGCTCGACCCGATCGCAGACAAGGCGATGGTGGTGATCGCGCTTGTGGTGCTGACCGGCTACTCGGGCATGAACCCCTGGCTGATCCTGCCCGCCACCGTGATCCTGTTCCGCGAGGTCTTCGTCTCGGGGCTACGCGAATTCCTCGGCGCGGATGCCGGGCGGCTGCGGGTGACCAAGCTCGCGAAGTGGAAAACGACCGCGCAGATGGTGGCGATCGCGGTGCTGTTCCTCGGTACCGGGCTCGCCTATCTCGAACAGGGTCAGGCCCCGCGCGCGGGGGAAGGTGATATCCGCATGGGCGCCACCCCCGCCGATGTCGCGACCCATGTGGGGCTTGCGCTGATCTGGATCGCCGCCGTGCTGACCGCGATCACCGGCTGGGACTATTTCCGCAAGGCCCTGCCCTATCTGAAGGAGCCGAGCCATGATTGACGTTCTCTATTTCGCATGGGTCCGCGAGCGGATCGGCCTGCCGAGGGAAAAGGTCGAGACCGAGGCAAAAACAGTGGCCGATCTGGTCGAGGAGCTGAAAGCGCGCGAGCCGCGCTACGAGGCGGCCTTTGCCGACATCTCGGCGCTGCGGGTCGCGCTCGATCAGGACTTGGCAGAGTTCGATGCGCCGCTCGAAGGTGTGCGCGAGGTGGCCTTCTTCCCGCCGATGACGGGAGGCTGAGATGAAAGTCTCCGTTCAGGCCGAGCCCTTCGATCTGGGCGCAGAGCTTGCCGATTTCGGCACGGGCCGCGCGGATGTCGGCGCGGTCGTTAGCTTCACCGGCATCGTACGCGACGACACCGGCGCGATGGAGGCGCTGGAGCTGGAGCATTACCCCGGCATGACCGAGCGCGCGATCGCGGGTATCGTGGATCAGGCGGTCGAGCGTTGGTCCCTGTCGGACGTGACCGTGATCCACCGCCATGGACGTCTCGTCGTGGGCGAGCAAATCATGATGGTCGCCACCGCCGCACGCCACCGCGTCGCTGCCTTCGAGGCGGCCGAATTCCTGATGGATTACCTGAAATCCCGCGCGCCCTTCTGGAAGAAGGAACACGGGCCCGAAGGCACCTCCTGGGTCGCCGCGAAGGATGAGGATGAGGACGCGCTGAAACGCTGGTGATCAGTCGCCCAGCTTTGCGTGCACCTCGTCCAGATCGACCTCGCCCACCGGCATCTTGTTATCCGGATCGTCGAAATCGTACTGAAATAGCTGGAAATCCTTCTTGTAGATTTCCCAGATCAGGTGGCGCGACAGGTCGTCAAAATAATCGCTGACCTTATGCGCACGCTTCGGCCCGTGCCCTTCGGATTCGTTGAACCGCGGCACGTCAGCCAGATCGACCTTCACCGGCGTCTCGACCGCGTCGAGCACCGACTGCATCCCTTCGTTGAATTTCTCGGTGAAGAAGATGTTGTCGTAGCGGCCGCCATTGACGATGAAGGTCGAGATATGGCCCGACATGGACGACCAGTGAATGTCCGGCTCCATCGGGCGGCGCCAGCGGATCGTGTCTCGCGCGAACAGCAAGAAGCGGCGGAACGAGGCGATCTGGTCGAAATCGAAGTTATCTTCCGGCGAGCCGACCTCGATCCCGTATTTCTGCACCAGCTGTGGCACCAGATTTCCGCGATAGCGTTTGCCGTTGCGCTGGATGCCCGCGATCTTGTCGAAGAAGCTCGACAGGATGCGCTGATACGGGTTGCGAACGCAGGTGAAGGCGTAGCTTTTGTGCGCCACCACGTTCTCGGTGATCGGCGTCTGGCTTTCCTCCTGCGACCACTTATGCAGCCCGGTCTTGGAATCGTGGATGTCGCCGTCGAAGAATTTCCCGTGGTCGGAATAGAACATGATCTGCCCGATGGAGGAGCAGGCGCATTTCGGCACGACGCGATACACCATGCTTTCGCTCTCGGTCATCCAGGTTCCGGGAAATCCCATTCAAAGCCCTCCAGAAGGTCGCGCACCCGTGAATGGGTGACGCAGACATAATAAATATCGAGTAAAGAGCAAAGAAACCCTGTCTTTTCAACGCTCATTCCGGCTAACAAGTCGGATAATACCAGCAAGTGACAGCGCATCGTTTCCCGTATGGCCCGAATCGCCTTTATTCTTCTGACCCATAAGGACCCGGACGGGATCATCGCTCAGGCGGAACGACTGACGCAGACCGGCGATTATGTGGCGATCCATTTCGATGCCCGCGCCAAACCAGAGCATTACCGCAAGCTGCGCAGCGCGCTCGATGCCAATCCCAATGTCACCTTCGCGAAAAAGCGCGTCAAATGCGGCTGGGGCGAATGGAGCCTCGTCGCCGCGACCCTGGAGGCGGTAAAAGCCGCCGTCGCCGATTTCCCGCGCGCCACGCATTTCTACATGCTCTCGGGCGATTGCATGCAGATCAAATCGGCCGAATACGCGCATGACTTTCTCGACGCTGAAGAGGTCGATTACATCGAAAGCTTCGACTTCTTTTCGTCTGGCTGGATCAAGACCGGGATGAAGGAGGACCGGCTGGTCTATCGCCACTGGTTCAACGAGCGCAATCAGCCCAAGCGGTTCTACCTTGCCTATAACCTGCAGAAACGGCTGAAGCTGTCGCGCGAGGTGCCGCGCGATCTGCAGATGATGATCGGCTCGCAATGGTGGTGCCTGCGGCGGCGCACGATGGAGCAGGTGCTCGATTTCATCAAGGCGCGGCCCGATGTGATGCGGTTCTTCCGCACGACATGGATTCCGGACGAAACCTTCTTTCAGACCATCGTCCACCACCTGATCCCCGAGACCGAGATCCGTGCCCGGACGCTGACCTTCCTCATGTTCACCGATTACGGGATGCCGGCGAATTTCTACAACGACCATTACGACCTGCTACTCGCGCAGGATTACCTTTTCGCGCGCAAGATCAGCCCCGAGGCGAAGGAGCTGAAGCAGCGTCTGGGCGAGCTGTGGACACGCGAGGGTGTCCAATTCGCCGTCTCGAACGAAGGCCGCGCGCTGCATCGCTTCCTGACCGGGCGCGGTCGCGTCGGCCGTCGCTTCGCACCGCGCTTCTGGGAGGCGGAGGCGACCTTGGGGCGCGAGCGCACGCTGACCCTGATCCTGTGCAAGAAATGGCATGTCGCGAAGCGGCTGGTGGCCGAGTTCCGCAAACGCTCCTCGATCCCCGCGCTCGATTACGTTTTCAACGAGATGGCCCCCCTGCCCGATCTCGGCGGCATCGAGACCAGCCCCGAAAAGCGCAACCGTCACCGCCGCGCCCTGATGCGGATGGTGTTCGACCACGAGAACGCCGACCGCATGGTGATCTGCGTCGATCCGGCCGAGCTTGACGTGATCGAGGATTTCACCCGCGACAAATGCCAGACCCGCATCCTCGAGATCGAGTGCCAGTTCTCCGACGACTATCTCAAGGGGCACGCGCAACGCGTGGGCCTCGCTGGGCATCATACGCCGCCGCAGGTGCTCGATCAGATGCTGCCGACGATCCGCGCCGACCTGCATCATGAATCCGAACGGCTCCGCGATGCCGAGTTCGAGAATTACGCGCTCATGCGCGAGGGCGGCGAGATCGAGGACAACGCACGCGCGCTGGCCCATGCGCTCGACATCCCCTCCGATATGGCGCAGGAATTGGCCGAACTCGACTACATCTTCCGCGACTGAGGAGAGAGGCCATGGCCTATACCTATGACGATCAGAACATCTTCGCCAAAATCCTGCGCGGCGAGATCCCGAACGACACCGTTCTGGAGACCGAGCATACGCTCGCTTTCCGCGACATCGCCCCGAAAGCGCCCGAGCATGTGCTGGTGATCCCGAAAGGCGCCTATGTCGCGCTCGATCATTTCTGCGCTGAAGCCAGCGATGCCGAGATCGTCGATTTCCACCGCACCGTGGCCGAGGTCTGCAAGATGACCGGGGCGAGCCCGGGCGAAGGCGGCGAAGGCTATCGCGGCATTACCAATGCGGGCGAGAACGGCGTGCAGGAAGTGCCGCATTACCACCTGCATATCCTCGCAGGTCGCCCGCTCGGACCGATGCTGCTGATGCGTTAAGGCTGGTGGCGCGCCCTGATCCCGGGCGCGCCGGACAGGCTCAGATGAGCCCGCGCTCTGCGAACAGCGCCTTCACATCCACTTCCGGGCGCGCGCCATAATGGCCGATCACCTCGGCCGCCGCGGCGCAGCCCATCTTGCCCGCGGTCTCGAGGTTCTGCCCCGTCGCGTAGCCATAGAGGAAGCCCGCCGCGAACTGATCCCCCGCGCCCGTCGCATCGACCGGCACCACGCGCTTGACCGGAACCGTCGCACGCTCCTCGCCACGGATCAGGATCACGTCGTCGCCCGAGCGGGTGCAGACCACCATCTCACATTCCTCAGCGGCCTGTTTCAGCGCCGCATCCAGATCGGTCTGGTAGAGCGATTCCCATTCGTGCTGGTTGCCGATCACGTAATCCATCTGGTCGCGCACCAGACGACGGAAATCGGCGCGGTGACGATCGACGCAGAACGGGTCCGACAGCGCGATCCCCGCCTTGCCGCCGCCTCGGTGACAGCCCTGCGCCGCCTTCAGGAATGCGGCCTTCCCGTGATCCTTGTCGAAGAGATAGCCTTCGAGGAACAGAATCTGCGTGTTCTCCACCACTTCGAGGCTGACATCCTCTGTCGAGACCTCCGCCGAGATCCCCAGATAGGTGTTCATCGAACGCTCACCATCCGGCGTCACGAAGATCATCGAACGCGAGGTCGGCAGCTCGCCATCCTTCACCGGCGGGTTCGGGAAATCCGTGCCCTCGCCATGCAGAGCCGCCTCGTAGAAGCGCCCCAGCGTGTCGTCGCGCACCCGGCCGATAAAGGCGGTGGACAGGCCCAGATTGCCCAGCCCCGCGATCGTGTTGCCAACCGAGCCGCCCGGCGCCTGCGTGCGTTCTTTCATGGCGCCGTACAGCGTTTCGCCGCGCTCGCGCTCGATCAGCTGCATGATGCCTTTCTCGATGCCCATATGCTCGAGAAAGCTGTCGTCGCATTGCGCGATCACGTCCACGACGGCATTGCCGATGCCGACGACCTGATACTGTTTCAAAGGTTTTTCTCCTCGTGTTTCACACGGTCTTATCGTCGAACTGGCACAGATCCTTGATCGGACAGGCCTGACATTTGGGTTTGCGCGCCACGCAGATATAGCGACCGTGCAGGATCAGCCAGTGATGGGCGTGGCGCTGGTATTCGACGGGCACGTTGTCTTCGATGGCGCGCTCGACCGCGTCGACATCCTTGCCCGGGCAGATGCCGCTGCGATTGCCGACCCGGAAGATATGCGTATCGACCGCCTGCGCGGGATGGCCGAACCACATGTTCAGCACGACATTCGCGGTCTTGCGCCCCACGCCCGGCAGCGATTGCAGCGCGGCACGCGAGGATGGCACCTCGCCGTTATACTGATCGACGAGGATCTGGCTCAGCTTGATGACGTTCTTCGCCTTCTGCCGAAAGAGACCGATCGTCTTGATATGCTCGGTCACGCCCTCAAGGCCCAGCTCCAGCATCTTCTCGGGCGTGTCGGCCACGGCGAAAAGCTTCCGCGTGGCCTTGTTCACGCCCGCATCGGTCGCCTGCGCCGACAGCGCCACGGCCACCACCAGCGTATAGGCGTTGACGTGCTCGAGCTCCCCCTTGGGATGGGGCTCGGAGGCTTCGAACCGCGCGAAGACCTCTTTCATCGTGGCATAATCGAATTGCTTGGCCATGCTTTCCTAATGCCCGCCACGCGCGCGAAGGGCAAGGCCACCCGCGAAACCGCAGCTTTCGGGTCGCGTGCCTGCCGCCCGCGTCCTAGGATCGGGGAAAGCCCAAGAGGTGCGTGATGAACGACCACAGCGACATCGCCGACAGTTACCACTATCAGGTCATCGCCCGCGCGCTGGACGAGATCGACGCAGCACAGGCGGCGGGCGAGTTGCTGACGCTCGAGGCGATCTCCGCGCGGCTCTCGATGAGCCCCGCGCATTTCCAGCGGCTGTTCTCTGCCTGGGTCGGGGTCTCTCCGAAACGCTACCAGCAATATCTGACGCTCGACTTCGTGCGCGAGTTACTCAGCCAACGCCTGCCGCTCGACGAGGTGGCCGACCGTGCGGGACTGTCCGGCACGGGCCGTCTGCACGATCTGGTTCTGCGCTGGGAGGCGATGACGCCCGGCGCCTTCGCGCGTGGCGGCGAAGGTGTCGCGATCCGCTGGGCACGGTTCGACAGCCCCTTCGGCCCGGTGATCGCGATGGGCACCGATCAGGGGCTTTGCGGCATGGGCTTCACCGCCGAGATGGGCGAGCAGGAGACATTTGACGATCTCGCCCGCCGCTGGCCCGAGGCCCGCTTCACCGAAGACCCCGAGCCGCTGCGCGCCTGGGTCGACGCCGCCTTCTCCCGCCATGGCGAGGCGAAGCTGACGCTGATCGGCGCGCCCTTCCAGATCAAGGTGTGGGAGGCGCTGCTCTCGATCCCCTCGGGACAGGTCACGACCTATTCCGACATCGCCGAGGCGATCGGCCACCCGAAAGCGGTGCGCGCCGTCGGCACCGCCGTAGGCCGCAACCCGATTTCCTTCCTGATTCCCTGCCACCGCGCCTTACGCAAATCGGGCGGATTGGGCGGCTATCACTGGGGTTTGGGCGTCAAACGCGCGATTCTGGGCTGGGAAGGCGCCCGTGCAGAGGCAGATTGAGCGTCGCTCCGCCGCTTCTACCGGCAGATGATGCGCGGAATTCCGCGCTTCGCGAAAAGGGCATGGAACCTGCGCGTTTTTTACGCGTATCTTCCGTCAAGCCTCGAAACATGGGGCGACCAGAGAAGGCAGAGACAGAACATGACCACCGTTCTCAAGACCAAAACCATTCTTCTGAGTGCCGCCGCAGCGATGGCGCTCACCGCTTGTGTGCCGGGCGGCTATACCGGGGCGAACAACCCCGACCAGAGCCCGAACGCAAATCGCAATGCCGGTGCGATCACCGGTGCGCTGATCGGCGGCGCCCTCGGCGCGAAAAGCAAAGGCGACGAGAAGCTGACCAAAGCCGCAGCCGGCGCAATCGTCGGCGGCGTGATCGGCGGCGCGATCGGTTCGCAGCTTGACCGTCAGGCACAGGAACTGCGTCGCGACCTGACCACCAACGGCGTCAGCGTCGTGCGTCAGGGCAACCAGCTGATCGTGACCATGCCGCAAGACGTGCTCTTCGCGACCGACAGCGCAGCCGTGCGCCCCGATCTGCAGCGCGATCTGTACACGCTCGCCGGCAGCCTCAACCGCTATCCGGATACCACCGTCGAGGTCGTCGGCCACACCGACAACACCGGCGATGCGGCCTACAACATGCGCCTTTCGCGTCAGCGCGCGCAGTCGGTGGCCAATGTCCTCATCAATGGCGGCGTCCCGAGCTACCGCGTCATCCCGACCGGTCGTGGCGAGGATCAGCCCATCGCGAGCAACCTCACGCCGGAAGGCCGTCAGGCCAACCGCCGGGTCGAATTCATCATTCGTCCGAACAACTAAATCGCTCATCAGAGCGGGAAAAGGGCCGGGAAATTCCGGCCTTTTTTCATTGCCTACCCCCTGATCTGGTCATACATCTTGACCACATGGAGGGGGAAATGCCGTTTCAGAAGATTGAATCCGAGAAGCTCGCGAATGCCGTCGTGCGCCAGATCGAGCAGCTCATCCTGCAGGGCATCCTGCGCCCAGGAGAGCGCCTCCCCTCGGAGCGAGAGCTCTCCGAGCGTCTCGGCGTGTCGCGCCCAAGTCTGCGCGAAGCGGTCGCGGAGCTGCAGGAATCCGGCCTTCTGACGACCCGCGCCGGGGCGGGCATCTATGTCGCCGAAGTGCTCGATTCCGCCTTTTCGCCCGCCCTGATCCGACTCTTTGCCCGCAACGACCAGGCGCTGTTCGATTACATCTCGTTCCGCCGCGACATGGAGGGACTGGCCGCCGAGCGCGCCGCGCAATGCGGTTCGGACACCGATCTCGAAGTGATCCAGACCCTGTTCTCTCAGATGGAAGCGGCCCATTCAAAGCGCAATCCCACGCAGGAAGCGCAGCTCGATGCGCAGTTCCACATGGCGATCATCGAGGCGAGCCATAACGTCATCATGATCCATATGATGCGCGCGATGTTCGATCTTCTGGCCGAAGGCGTGTTCTACAACCGCTCCATGATGTTCAAGAACCGCGGCACGCGCAGCAAGCTGCTCGACCAGCACCGCGCGATCAACGATGCGATCCAGCGCCGCGACGCCAACTCCGCGCGCAAGGCCATCGCGGCCCATATGGAATTCGTCGAGGTCGAGATGGCGGCGATGCGCCGGGCCGAGCGCAATGAGGCCACCGCGCGATTACGTCTCGAACATAACCGCTGAATAAAGAAAAACCCCGGCCCATCGGACCGGGGTTTTCAATGTCACCCGTAAGGGAAGATCAGTTCAGGCGCTGTTCGACTTCCGAAAGCGAGCTGTCGATCATCGCGGCGCGGTCCGACGCGCTCAGCTGCTTGGCGAGCACATCGCCGGCGGCGGCCACGGCGACCGACACGGCGCGGTCCTTGACCTCTTTCAGAGCCTGCGCCTCGGCCGAGGCGATCTGCTCGTCAGCGGCCTTCAGGCGGCGCTCGATCGAGACCTTCAGATCTTCCTTGGCCTTCTCTGCGGCGGCTTCGGCGTCGCGCTTGGCGGCGGCAACGATCTGGTCGGCCTGCCCCTGCACTTCGCGCGCCTTGCGCTCGTAGCTGGCCAGAACCGCCTGTGCCTCGTCACGCAGCTTGCGAGCTTCGTCGAGATCCGAACGGATGTTCGCCGCACGCTTGTCGAGCATCTTGCCCAGCGTCGCCGGCACCTTCGCGTAGAGCACGATGGCCACGAAGATGATGAAGGCGATGGTCACGATGAAATTCGTGTTCCACAGCGAGAAGAACGGACCAGTTGCCGCGAAGGCGGGCTGTGCCGCCACGAGCGGAAGGAGAAGCGAGAGTTTCTTCATCGTCTTACCCTTTCAGCCGTTGTTCGACAGCTGCGTTCACAGCCGCTGCGTCCGAGTTGCCACCCAGAGCCGCGACGATCTCGCCGGCGGTATCCTTGGCGACCTGATCGACCGCTGCAAGTGCGCCGTCCCGGATTTCCGCGATGCGCGCTTCCGATTCCGCGGAGCGTGCCGCGATCTCGGCATCTGCCTTGGCGATGGCCGCGTCGAGGTCCTTCTGGATCTCGGCCTTGGTTTCGCCTGCGATCTTCTGCGCCTGAGCGCGTGCTTCGGCCAGAGCTTTCTCGTAAGCGGCTTCGGCCTCTTCGGCCTTGCGCTTGAAGTCCTCGGCTGCGGCGATGTCACCCGCGATCGTGCCCTGACGGTCGGCGAGAACTGCCTCGATCCGGGGCAGTGCGATGCGCGTCAGCAGCCAGTAGATCGCGACGAGAGCGACCAGAAGCCAGAAGATCTGGTTCGGGTAGCTCGAGAAGTCGAGCTGCGGCATGCCGCCCTGCTGCGCGGAATGTGCCGCGCCTTGGGCCGCATCAGCGGCTGCGTGCGCCGTATTTTGCGTTTCGCTTGCCATGTCGTCCCTCGACCCTGATCACAAATCCCCTTGCGGGTCACGGGATGGGCTCCGAATGAGCCCACCCGCCCTCAAGGAAAAGCGTGCTGGATCAGACTGCGAACATCAGCAGCAGAGCGACGAGGAACGAGAAGATCCCGAGCGCTTCTGCGAAGGCGATGCCGATGAAGAGGGTCGCGGTCTGGCCAGCGGCGGCCGAGGGGTTGCGCAGGGCACCCGACAGGAAGTTGCCGGCAACGTTGCCCACACCGATAGCCGAGCCGCCCATGCCCATGCAGGCCAGACCAGCGCCGATGTAAGCACCCATTTGAACGATATTGCCTTCCATTGTCGTAACTCCTTGAGGTTGGAAGTGGCAGAAACTTGGTGAACTGGTTCGATCCGCGATCCGGTCAGTGTGCCGGGTGCAGCGCGTCGCGCAGGTAGACGCAGGTCAGGATCGTGAAGACATAGGCCTGGATGAAGGCCACGAGAACTTCGAGCCCGTACATCGCGGTGATCGCGAGGATCGACAGCGGGGTCACAGCGAGGCCGACGCCGGAGAACAGGATCAGCGGCGCGAAGGCGGCGAACACTTTCATAACCGCGTGGCCGGCCATCATGTTGCCCGCAAGACGAATGGAGTGGCTGACGGGACGCACGAAGTAGGAGATCACCTCGATGATCGCGAGGATCGGGCGCAGCGCCAGCGGGGCCGAAGCCACCCAGAACAGGCTCAGGAAGCCCGCGCCGTTCTTGACGAAACCGATGACGGTCACCGCAACGAACACCGCGACTGCCAGCAGACCGGTCACCGCGATATGCGAAGTCGTGGTGAAGCCGCGCGGCAGCAGGCCGAGGAAGTTCGAGAAGACGATGAACAGGAAGACCGTGAAAATATAGGGGAAGAACTTCAGCGCGTCCTTGCCCGCCACGTCCTCGACCATCTTGTGGATGAAGCCGTAGGACAGCTCCGCGATCGACTGGGCGCGCGAGGGCACCACGGCGCGGCCACGGGTGCCGATGACCAGCATGAAGAAGATCGCCAGAACGGCAATCGCCATCCACAGCGTCGCATTGGTCGGCGTGTACCAGTGAACCGGACCCTCGCCGAAGAGGGGCTTAACGATGAACTGATCCATCGGGTGGAAGGTCAGTTCACTGCGCATTTCCTGTTCAAGATTTGCCACGGTCGTCTTCCTCTTCATCGGCCATGTCGGCCGCACGCTCTTCGTTCATTTCCTTGGCCGAGCGAAGCATCACCTTCACCCCGGCCGCGAGCCCGAGAAGCGTGAACAGCACCATCATCCAAGGCATCGTGCCAAGCAGCACATCAAGCCCGTATCCGATGCCGAAGCCGATCCCCAGCCCCGAAACCATTTCGATCACCATACGCCAGGCCATGTTCGCCTGGGACAGATGATGATCGGCACGTTGCGGAGGCGGTTCTTGCGTCTTTCTCACTGCCGCAAGCTTCTTCTCAAGCGCTGCGAGGCGCTCGGGATCGGGCTCGTCGGAGCGGTGATCAGGCATGGTTCGGCCCCCACTCAGGTCCCAGCCGTGATAGCCGCGCCCCCAGCCTGAGTCAATTCCGGATAGCCCCTTGAAGGCACCGCGCAACCCATTGATCCGTAACGATTTTGAAAATAGGCATCAAATTCGCGCCGCGCCAAGCTCACGGGAATGCGAGCAAGGGCATATTCAACCGATCGGTTGACGTTTGTCGCGTGCCGCCCCATCAAGGAGCGATGCTACCGCCGCCCGCCCCTTCTCTCGATGCGATCTTCGCCGCGCTCGCCGACCCGACCCGGCGGACGATCCTGACGATGCTGCTCGAAGACGACATGGCGGTGACCGACGTGGCAGAGCCCTTCGAGATGTCGCTCGCCGCGGTTTCCAAGCACCTCGCGATCCTGACCAATGCCGGGCTGATCTCGCAGGAGAAACGCGGCCGGGTGAAATGGTGCAAGCTGGAGCCGCTCGCAATGTCTGCCGCGACGACATGGATCCAGGGCTTCGGCCAGTTCGAACCGCTGGACTTCGATGCGTTCGAGAAATTCCTCGAAACCGAACTCGCGCAGGTCGAGATCGAACCTGTCGAGCCCTTGGAGACCGGGCAAAGCGACGCGCCGTCGAACAACGCGCCGCAACCCGATTAAATCGAACCCGCCTCGACCATGTAGTTGTTCGCGGTGCACATAGCCGCATCGTCGGACGCGAGGAACAGCACCATCCGCGCGACATATTCCGGCTGGATCAGATCCGGCAGGCATTGATTGCGACGATGATCCTCCAGCGCCTCGGGCGTCGCCCAGAGTGTTTTCTGCCGATCCGTCATGATCCAGCCCGGCACGACCGTGTTGACCCGGATGCGATGCCCGCCCAACTCGCGTGCCATCGTGCGGGTCAGCCCGTGCACTGCCGCTTTCGCCGTCGCGTAGGCCGGGAAGCCGCTGCCGGCCTCCCACCACGAATTCGAGCCCATATTGATGATCGACCCCGCCCCTTTCGAGATCATGTCCGGCGCAACCGTCTGGATCGCGAAGAACATGTGGCGCAGGTTGGTGTGCTGGCGTTCGTCCCAGTACTCCGCATCGATCTCGCGCCAGTCGTGGCGGTCGTCGCGCGCGGCATTGTTCACCAGCACATCCGCGGGGCCGATCTTCTCGCGCAGCTGACCCAGCGCCTCCTTCATCGCGGCGATGTCGCGCAGGTCGCACAGCTCGTACTCGACGCCCAGCCGTTTCGCGACCGCCGCACTCCCCTCCGCATCGCGGTCGAGAAAGCCGACCTTCGCCCCCTGCGCGGCGAAGCCTTCGACGATCAGCGCTCCGATCCCCGAGGCGCCCCCGGTCACGATCACGGATTTGCCCTTCAGGCTCGGATAAGTGGCGAATTCCGGCATCTGTTCCTCCTCTTCTCGACGGGAGCATCGCGCCCGGGGTCGCGACTGTCCAGCCGGTGGCGGCGCGGCCCGCGTCACAAATCCTTCGCCCCTGCGTCAGCGGGCTGTCACAGCCCGGCGTATTATGACGCCCGAAGCGCCCCGAGCCGACGGTCTGCCGCCCGATGCACCGCGCCACCCTCTGGGCCTTCGTCATATCAAGTCTACCTTGGGGGTATATATGCCACGTCCTTCCCGTTCGATCACGCTTTGCGCGGCTCTCGCTGCCGCCGTTCTCTCCACTGCCCTGTTGGCTCCGGCCCATGCACAATCCGCCTCCGACGCGGGCGTGCTGAAGGTCGCGCTCTGGGGCGACGAGTTCTACAGCAAGGACCCGGAGGAAAAGGCGAACTGGATCGACCAGACCGTCGCCTCGATGAACGCACACGATCTCGACTTCACGATCTTCGCCGGCGACACCAAGAGCGGCAGCAGCGAGTGCACCGATCAGGCGATCGGGGCGGACGTGCAGGCGATCTTCAACCGCCTCGACATGCCGACACTCTACGCCCTCGGCGACAATGAATGGGTCGACTGCCACCGGACCAACAACGGCAGCTACGACCCGGTCGAGCGGCTGTCCTACCTGCGCAAGACCTTCTTTGCTGCCGCGAAGTCGCAAGGCCAGAACCCGATCGACGTCGAACGTCAGGGCACGCCGGGCGAAGCTTACAGCGAGAACAGCCGTTTCGAGCGCGACAACGTCATGTTCGTGGCCCTCAACGTGCCGGGCAGCAACAACAACCTCGTCGTGACCGACAAGCAGTGCACCAAGAAATCCGACCGCACGCAGGCCGATTGCGATGCCGCAACCGCGGAATACGAAGCCCGCAATCCGAAGAACGTCGAATGGCTCAAGGAGTCCTTCGCGAAGGCGCGCGAGAATAACGACGCGGGCATCCTGATCGACATTCAGGCCGACATCTTCTTCCCGTTCGAGCTAAGCGACGGCGGCTACGAAGAGGATTTCCTTCCGACCCTCGACGACAAGAACGGCTTCACCGACTTCTACAAGACTCTCGTCGAGGAGACACATAACTTCGAAGGTCAGGTCCTGCTGGTCCATGGCGACTCCCATTACTTCAAGGTCGACAAGCCGATGATCCAGCCCGATGGCCGCAGCACCGCGAACTTCACCCGCGTCGAGGTCTTCGGCAGCAGCGACAACAGCTGGGTCGAGATGACGGTCGATCCGAAATCCGACGCCGTGTTCTCGTTCCAGCCGGTGGTGCTGAAGCAGTAAGTCGCAGCTGCAGCGGAACAGGGCCGCCTCTCGAGCAGCTCACTCCGCCATATCAGCGACGGGCGACGGTTCATTCGTCGCCCGTGTTCCTTTTCCATCCTCAGCGGCGCGAAACGACGCACCCGCAATGTGAAAAGGCCGCCCCCGAAGGAGCGGCCCTGATCTTTCGCGAGGGCGACAACTTATTTGTGGTTGTCGTCTTCGTCCTCGTCCTCGTTGTCGTCGGGCAGGTTGAAGAAGCTGTCCGCGTCCGAATAGTCGGCATTGTCCGCGGTCTCTTCCTCTTCCTCGGTCTCCTGCTTGAGATCGGAGGAGGAGAAGTTCTCCAGGCCGGCGATGCCCGAGGGCAGACGCGGTTCGTCGGGCATGCCCAGCGACTGCTCGGTCGAGACCAGCTTGCGGCGCTCGTCATCGCTCATCACGCCTTCGGCGGCGGCTTTCTTCGCGGCCTTCTGCACTTCGATATCCAGTTCCGACTGGCGGCAAAGACCCAGCGCGACCGGATCGATCGGGGTCATGTTCTGGATGTTCCAGTGCGTGCGCTCGCGGATCGACTGGATCGTGGGCTTGGTGGTGCCGACGAGACGCGCAATCTGCGCATCGGCCAGTTCCGGATGGAATTTCACCAGCCACAGGATCGCGTTCGGACGGTCCTGACGTTTCGACAGCGGCGTGTAGCGCGGGCCACGACGCTTGTCCTCGCCCAGCGCCGCCTTGTTGAACTTCAGCTTCAGCTTGTGCAGCGGGTCTTTCTCGGCCTTGTCGATCTCTTCCTGATCGAGCTGGTTCGAGGCGACCGGATCGAAGCCTTTCACGCCGGTGGCGACGTCACCATCGGCGATGCCCTGTACTTCCAGCTCGTGCAGGCCGCAGAAATCCGCGATCTGCTTGAAGCTGAGCGTCGTATTGTCCACCAGCCACACGGCGGTGGCCTTTGCCATCAGGGGCTTGTTCGTCATTGCAGCCATCCTTTACATATCTCTCCCGGGCCGAGAAATCGGCTGCGGCGCGAGATTTCCCTGCCGCGGTCCATTTCTGGAAGGGGAATTGCCGCCTCATATAGTCAATCGCGCGTCAGGAGAAAAGAGAAAATGACTCGTTTGAGCCTTCTGACCGCAGCCCTGCTTGCGCTTTCGACCCTCACATCCAGCGTCTCCGCCGAGGGCGAGCGCGCGGGCGATTTCGACTATTACCTCCTCTCGCTCAGCTGGTCGCCCACGTGGTGCGCGCTGACCGGCGACGCGCGCAACTCGCCGCAATGTGACCCGGCGGAGGATCGCGGCTTCGTGCTGCACGGGCTCTGGCCGCAATACGAGACCGGCTGGCCCAGCTTCTGCCGCACGCCGCAGCGCGATCCGTCGCGCCAGCAGACCGCGGCGATGGAGGACCTGACCGGCGCGCCGGGGCTGGCGTGGTACGAGTGGAAGAAGCACGGGCGCTGCTCGGGGCTGTCCGCCACGGATTACTTCGCGTTGGAGCGCAAGGCTTACGAGAGCATCGAAATTCCGCGCATGCTGGCGAACCTCGACCGCGACGTAAGATTGCCCGCGAAAGTGGTCGAGCAGGCGTTTCTCGAGGCCAATCCCGGCCTCGATGCCGACGAGATCACCATCACCTGCAAATCCGGACGCATCCAAGAAGCGCGCATCTGCCTGACCAAGGAGCTGGAGCCGCGCCGCTGCGGGGCCGATACGATCCGCGATTGCAGCCTGTCGGACGCGCTGATGGAAAAGGTGCGCTGAGGCGCTATTCGTCGAGCGGCGGCTGACGATCTTCCAGCGTCGGCAGCTTGTGTGTCGCCGCGACGTCGTGACTGTGATCTTCCTCCGGCTTGCCCGAGGAACAGATCCACGCTTTCGCCTGCTCGAGCTCGCTGAGATGAAACAGCTTGACCGTGCCGGGGATCATCGGCGCGAAGGCCTGAATGCCCCAGCGGATCCAGTCGACATCGCTGACCAGCGCCACGGCGGCGAAATCGCCCAGATGCGACAGGCCCAGCTTGGTGTCGTCCCATGCTCCCTTCGCAGTGTAGCCGTCGAATTCTTCCCCGATGATATAGAGCAGCTTCACCTTTCCCTCGGCGGTGATCTTCTTCTCCACCGCCGGGATGAGGTGTTTTTCGTAGGCTTCCGCACCGATCGTGCCTTTGGCTTCGAAAGCCAGCACATCCGCCGGAAATCCATCCAGAAATTCAAAGCGTCCTTCGCTCATGACCGCCTCCCCTCGCTGGTTCGCGCGCGCCGCAAGCATACACCCGGCGCGCGCTTCACGAAAGTTCAGCCGCCCGCAACTTCCAACACGATCTTGCCAATATGCTGGCTCGTCTCCATCCGGGTATGAGCTTTTGCGGCCTCGGCCAGCGGGAAGCTGCTGTCATGGATCACCCGCAGTTTGCCCGAATTGATCATCGGCCAGACATTGGCGCGCAATTGCCGCGCGATCTCTGCCTTGGCCGCAACCGATTGCGGGCGCAGCGTCGCTCCGGTAAGCGTCAGCCGCTTCGCCATGACCTGCGCAAAATTGATTTCAGCCTTCGGACCGCCGAGGAAAGCGATGAAGACCAGCCGCGCGTCATCGGCCATCGCCTTGATGTTGCGCGCGATATAGTCGCCGCCCACCATGTCGAGCACGAGGTTCGCCCCGCCTTCGGCCTTCAGCACGTCGACGAAATCGCCGGTCTTGTAGTTGATCGCGGTCGCGCCGAGTTCTTCGCAGACCGCGCATTTCTCCGCTGACCCGGCGGTGGTGAACACCCGCGCACCCAGCGCCGTCGCGATCTGGATCGCGGTGGTGCCGATTCCCGACGAGCCGCCATGCACGAGGAACCGCTCGCCCGCCTGCAAGCCGCCGCGCATCACAACGGTCGACCAGACGGTGAAGCAGGTCTCGGGAAGGCAGGCCGCCGATTTCAGATCGAGCCCGGCGGGCACGGGTAACGCATGTTCCGCCGGGCAGGTCGCGTATTCCGCGTATCCGCCACCGGGCAGCAGCGCGCAGACCTCGTCGCCAATCTCCCAATCGGTGACGCCCGGGCCGATCGCCGCGACCCGACCCGAGCATTCCAGCCCCGGCAGATCCGACGCGCCGGGCGGCGGATTGTAGGCGCCCGCACGCTGCAGCGCGTCCGGGCGGTTCACTCCGGCATAGGCCACCTCGATCAGGATCTCGCCATGTCCCGCGACCGGCACGGCGCGGGTCACTTCCTTCAGCACCTCCGGCTCGCCATGTTCGGAAATCTCGACGCAGCGCATCTCGGTCGGCATCTCGACAGGCTCCATCACTGCGCCTCCCGACCCGGCATGTCGGCATTACCCTTGGGCGCACGGATGCCGCCAAGGAGTTTCGGCAGGAAGGGCAGCTTCATCGCGGCCCCCTTCACCTTCTCGAACTGCATCACGTCCTCGATCCGGCGGTCGAGGAAGGCCCAGGTGTCACCCTTGCCCTCGCTCTCGTCGCCCATCCAGTAGAGCACCGTTGAGCTGTAGACCCCCGAAAGCGTCATCCGCTTCGTGTACCAATTGTAATCCTCGCTGACATCACCCAGCGCGCGCCAGATCTTGTCCGACGTTTCCCAGATCAGCTTCGAGCCGGTCGTGGCGTTCTGCGGTAGCGCGAAGATCGCGGCGCCACGGCGCACCAGCTCCGGATCGGCCTCTTCCAGACGGAAGCGCACGGCAGTCGCGATCCGGTCGCGGAACTTCAGTCCCGACAGATCCGCCTCTTCCAGACGCCTGAGCATTTCGGCATCGCCCTCGCGGTGATAGGCCACCGCCAGATCGACGGCACCACGCGGACACACGACCCGCGCCAACCCCGGATCGAGCCCCAGATCGGACACTGCGAGCTTGAAGGCAGGCTCGGACCAGCCATCGAAAGGGACATGCGGCTTGATCGCCGCCAACAGCTCGGACCGCGTGCGTTCTATATCGAGATGGTCGTTTTTCATCGCGTTTCCTCTCTCAGCTTTGACGGTAGACAAACCGCCTTTTGGTGACTATATGGAGCGCTCCTGCAAGCAACTGCAACTCTAACTTAGGAAGGTGGTGACACCACATGCAGGTCAGCGTTCGCGACAACAACGTCGAACAGGCGCTCCGTGCTCTGAAGAAAAAGCTTCAGCGCGAGGGTGTGTTCCGCGAAATGAAGCTCAAGCAGCATTTCGAGAAACCCTCGGTCAAAAAAGCGCGCGAGAAAGCCGAAGCCGTCCGCCGTGCCCGTAAACTGGCACGTAAGAAGGCTCAGCGCGAAGGCGCGCTCTAAGCGTACCGCTCCGCGTCTGAAAAGGCGCCTGAAAATGCTGGCGGGCTTGCCCGCACCGATGACCCCCGAGGCTTGGCCGCGGGGGTTTTTGGTTTCTGGAGGACACCGCTACAAGAAAGCGCAATCGCCGCCGCTTTGATCTTGCCTAAAGCGCTGCGCCCCCTACCCTAGCGCCAGCACTTCGCTCTGGCGGGAACCGCTTTCAAATGTCCGATATCCGGCCCGTCCTGCACCTCTTTGGCCTGATCGTCACAGCCCTCGGAACCGCTATGCTGGTGCCCGCGGCGCTGGATTTCAGCGACCTCAACCCGAACTGGCAGGACTTCCTGGAAGCGGCGTTCGAGACTGCGCTGCTCGGGGGCGCTCTCGCGCTCGCGACCCGCACCAAGAGCGCGAGCGGGCTCACCACGCGGCAGGCCTATCTGCTCACCGCGGCGATCTGGCTCGGCCTGCCGATCTTCGCCGCCCTCCCTTTCATCGAAGGCGCACCGCACGCGACCTGGACGAATGCCTATTTCGAAGCCGCCTCGGGCATCACCACAACCGGCTACACCGTCTTCGAACATCTCGACACGCTGCCACGCGGTGTCGTGTTGTGGCGCGGGATGCTGAACTGGTTCGGCGGGCTCGGGATCGCCTTCGTCGCGATGATCTTCCTGCCGGTGCTCCGCATCGGCGGGATGCGTTATTTCCAGGCGGAAGGCTTCGACACGCTGGGCAAGGTCATGCCGCGCGCCCATAACATCGCGCGCTCGCTGCTCTGGGTCTATGTTTCGCTGACGCTGGCCTGCGCGATCAGCTACACCGCCACGGGCATGACCTCCTTCGACGCGATCTGCTACGCAATGGCGACGATCGCGACCGGGGGCTTCGGCACGCATGACAGCTCCTTCGCGAACTTCTCGCCCGGGTCGCAATATGCGGGCGTCGTCTTCATGCTGGGTTCGGCCTTGCCCTTCATCCGCTATGTCCAGCTTGGCCGAGGCGACCTGCGCCCGTTCTGGGACGACCCGCAAATCCACGCCTTCTTTCGTTGGTTCGGCCTCGCGCTCGCGGCACTCCTGATCTGGCTCTACACCCACGCGCCCGACGGGATCGAGCCGACCTTCCGTTCCGCCGCTTTCAACCTGTCCTCGATCATGACCGGCACCGGCTTCGGCACGGCCAACGTCTCGAATTGGGGCAGCTTCGCGATGGTGCTGGCCTATTGGGTCGGGCTGATCGGCGGCTGCACCGGGTCCAGCTCGGGCGCGCTGTCAGTTTTTCGCTGGCAGGCACTCGGCGCGGTGATCCGCGCCGCCGTGCGCCGATTGCAGATGCCGCATCGGGTACTGCAGCCGCGCCTCGGCGAAAGGCTGCTGGAGGAAGACATCCTCTCCTCTCTGATCCTCTATTTTACCGGCTACATCCTGACGCTGGGCCTGATCTCGGTCGGGATTTCGATGACCGGGGCCGATTTCGTCTCGGCCATCTTCGCGACCTGGGGGGCTCTCGGCAATATAGGCTACGGGGTCGGCCCGCTGACCGATCGCACCGGCACGATGATCGATTTCAGCGACGCCGCGACATGGCTGCTGACGCTCGCAATGCTGCTGGGCCGGATCGGGATGCTCGCGATCCTCGTCGTATTCCTGCCGCGCTTCTGGCGCGCCTGACTCTCAGACCGGCATCGCCGTGGTCGAGACCACGCATTTGAGCGAGAAGCTCGACTGGATCTGCGCCACGCCCGGAATGTTGGCCAGCTTCGCCCGGTGCAGCCGCGCAAAATCCTCGGCATCGGCGGCGACCACTTTCAGAAGGTAATCCGCAGCCCCCGCCATCAGATGACATTCGAGCACCTCCGGGACCTGCTGCACACCCTTCTCGAAGGCATCCAGAACCTCGTCGGCCTGACTGGACAGCTTGATCTCGACATAGACCGTCGTGGTCCGCCCCAGCTTGCGCGGGTTCAGCAGGGCGACGTAATCGCGGATGTAACCCTCCTCCTCCAGTCGCTGTACCCGCCGGTGACAGGCCGAGGGCGAGAGGTTCACCCGCTCGCTCAACTCGGCATTGGAGATTCGCCCCTGCCGCTGCAAAACCTCCAGCAACCGACGATCTGTCGCGTCCAGCTTGTCGCTCATGCAATATCCTGCCGCTATTCACGTATTTTATCGAAGATACGAGCGGCCTACCCCATCCACAACCGCCAAATGGCAAAGCACTTGCTTGTGACGGAGCGCATACTGGTCGCAGGACGTTTCCATGTTTTGGAGGAGGACACGCGATGAAGATCGGAACCGTACGCGAAATCAAGGCGCAGGAATTCCGCGTCGGGCTGACCCCGGCCGCGGCGCAAGAGGCGGTCGCCCATGGCCACGAAGTGCTGGTGGAAACCGGCGCAGGCCTGGGCGCGGGTTTCAATGACAGCGATTACGAGGCCGCCGGCGCGAAGATCCTCGGCGATGCGGCAAAGGTGTTCGCCGAGGCCGAGATGATCGTGAAGGTGAAAGAGCCGCAGGCCTCCGAGCGCGCGATGCTCCGCGAAGGCCAGCTTCTGTTCACCTATCTGCATCTGGCCGCCGACCCGGCGCAGACTCATGACCTGATGAAATCGGGCGCGTCCTGCATCGCCTACGAGACGGTGACGGCGAAGGACGGCACCCTGCCGCTGCTCGCGCCGATGTCCGAGGTGGCTGGTCGCCTCGCGCCGCAGATGGGCGCGTGGACCCTGCAGAAGGCCAATGGCGGGCGCGGTGTGCTGCTGGGCGGCGTGCCCGGCGTGTCGCCCGCGAAGGTCGTCGTGATCGGCGGCGGCGTCGTGGGCACCAACGCCGCGCGCGTGGCTGCCGGGATGGGCGCGGATGTGACCGTGCTCGACAAGTCGCTGCCGCGTCTGCGCTATCTCGATGACACGTTCGGCGGAACCTTCCGCACCGCCTATGCCTCGAAAGCCGAGACCGAGGCGCTGGTCGCGGCCTCCGATCTGGTGATCGGGGCGGTGCTGATCCCCGGGGCCGCCGCCCCGAAACTGGTCACCCGCGAAATGCTCAAGACGATGAAGCCCGGCGCGGCGATCGTCGATGTCGCGATCGATCAGGGCGGCTGCGTCGAGACCTCGCACCCGACCACCCATGACGACCCGATCTACGAGGTCGAGGGCATCATGCATTACTGCGTGGCCAATATGCCCGGCGCGGTCGCGCGCACCGCGACACTCGCGCTGTCGAACGCAACCCAGCCCTTCCTGCTCGCATTGGCCGACAAGGGATGGGAGCGCGCCTGTGCCCAGGATCCGCATCTCGCGGCGGGGCTTAACGTCCATGCCGGCAAGGTGACCTATAAGGCAGTGGCCGAAGCGCTCGACTTGCCGTTCGACGCGCCGGACGCGGTGATGCACGCGGCCGAATAAAGGCCACGACGCCAAGAACAACTGCACCCATGACGAGGACGGCCCGGCGCTTTGCCCCGGGCCGTTCTTCTATCTTCAGGCGGCGCTGCGCGCCGCGCCATCACTTCCGAAGTGCGTCGCGAATTTCGAGCAACACATCGAGCTGGCTCGGACCGGTATGCACCTCGGGCGCGACATCGTCCGGCTTGTCCGCCGCAGCCTTGATGCGGTTGACCATCTTCACCAGCATGAAGACCACGAAGGCGATGATGAAGAAATTGATCACCGCCATCAGGAACGCGCCATAGGCGAAGACCGAGGCACCCGCCTTGCGCGCCTCTTCAAGGCTCGCCCCGGTGGGAACCTCGCCGGAGAGCACGGCGTAGTTATTCGTGAAATCAACGCCTCCGGTGAACAGACCGATGATCGGGTTGATGATGTCGCCGACCAGCGAGGTCACGATGGCGGTGAAGGCCGCGCCGATGATGATGCCCACCGCCATGTCCATGACATTGCCCTTGGCGATGAAATCCTTGAATTCCTGAATCATTCCAGCCCCTCATTGCGATGCGCGTTCTGCGCGACGACAGGCTATCACGATCTTTGCGTCTGCATAGCCTCAAGCAGCGAGCGCAAGGCAGGCTTGCCGGTTTCGCTTTAGCACAACCTTCGGCGTGCATCCTCGACAAGGCGGCGGGCGACCTGCGCCGCCGTGGACACCGCGTCGCCGCCGGAACGGGACGAGAGAGGCGCGGCGACCGGCAAGGCCGCGAAACCGTCGCTGAGCCTTGCGCGCGCTTCCTGTCTGGCGATGTCGGCGATGGCGTCTGCATCACAGCGGAGCGCCTGCTGGATTCGCTCTGCCACCCCCGAGCAGGGTCCCGCCCCGTCGCCCTCAGAGGGACAGTCAAAGCCGCAGGCACAGCCGAAATGCTGGGGCATTTGTGAGATATTGCGCAGACGCCGCTGCGCAGCACGGATGCGATCGCAGGCCGCGTCGCGTTGGTCGGCGCGCAGGGCAAGCTCCAGCGGCATGGTCTCTGCCACGGTCGCCCGCTCCTCCTGAAGCCCCTCGGCCGCCGTGCGCAGCGCCGCCGCAGTGTCCACCTCCGCCGTTTCGGCATCGTCGAGGCAGCCCGAAATCATCTCGTCCAGGAAGGCGACCCGATGCCGCGCGATCAACTCGGCGGCCTCGGCGAAGGCGAGATCGGACACCGCCTGCCGTAACTCCTCCAACGCGCGTTCGACCGCGCAATCGCCCGGCCCGTGCAGCGCAGTCAATGCGCGCTGTTCAAGCGCGAGTGACGCGGACCCGAATTCCTGTCCAACCATGGCGGCATCCCCTTTCTGGTAACCGCTTCAGGCTGGCACAACAGAATGAACGAAAGGTGAACTTTCGCTCACCTTTCGCCGCCTCATCGAATTTTCAGATATTTCTCAGTCGTTTGACCGAAGCGCCTTGGTGAGAGCCGGGAACATTTCAGCATTCGACGCGATCACCGAACCCGATTCGAGAACGTCGCGCCCCTCGCGCACTGCTTCCACGAAACCGCCCGCTTCTTTCACGAGGAGAATGCCCGCGGCCATGTCCCAGGCGTTGAGCCCGCGCTCCCAATAGCCCTCGTAGCGGCCCGCCGCGACATAGGCGAGGTCGAGCGAGGCCGCGCCCCAGCGACGAACGCCCGCGCATTGCGGCATCAGCTTCGCAAGGTCCTGCAGCGTCGCCGGAAGGGTCGACTTGCCGCCGAAGGGCACGCCTGTCGCGAAGATCGATTCGATCATCTTGTGCCGGCCCGAGACCCGCAGACGCGTATCGTTCATGTAGGCGCCGAGGCCCTTCTCGGCGAAATACATCTCGTCTTTCGCGGCGTCAAACACCACGGCCGCGATGATTTCGCCCTTATGCTCCAGCGCGATCGAGATCGCCCAATGCGGCAGGCCGTGCAGGAAGTTCGTGGTGCCGTCGAGCGGGTCGACGATCCAGCGGCGGGTCGGGTCATCGCCCGCCTCTTCACCGGTCTCCTCGCCAAGCCAGCCATAGGAAGGGCGCGCGCCGCGCAGCTCGTCCTTGATGATCTTCTCGGCTTCGCGATCGGCCTTCGAGACGAAATCGCCCGGGCCCTTCGAGGAGACCTGAAGGTTCTCGACCTCGCGGAAATCCTTGACGAGCGAGCGGCCTGCCTTGCGGGCGGCCTTGATCATCAGGTTGAGGTTTGCGCTGCCTTGCATCTCTGGGCTCCTTCGCGTTTCAAGCGGTCGCCTTACAGGGGTTGCGCGGAAAATCCAAGAGCTTTGGCACGTAAGGCAGACTGAGGAGGGGCTCTGCCCCGCTCGCTGCGCGAGCCCCCGGGATATTGGGACAAGCCCGATGGGTCAGGCGCGCTGAAGCTTCACCGGCTCGGTGCGTGCAAGCCGCAGGAAATGCGCCATGAAGGGCTGAGTGGCATCCTCGGACCGCGTCGCGGCATAAAGGCGCTTGGTCAGCCCGTGTTCGGTAACAGGTTTGGTGATGTAGTCAGGCTGGTACTTCACCTCGCGCAGCACCCAGTCGGGCAGCACCGCCACGCCGCGATTCGAGGCGACCAGCATCAGGATCACCGCCGTCAGCTCCACCTGTCGCACGGCTTTCGGCTCCACCCGTGCGGGCGTGAGCAGCTGGGTGAAGATGTCCGAGCGACCGCGGTCGATCGGATAGGTGATCAGCGTCTGATCCGCGAAGTCCTGCGCCTCGATATATGGCTTTGCCGCCAGCGGTGAATTCGCGGCGGCGATGAAGGTCGGCGCGTAGTCGAAAAGCGGATTGAAGGTGACGCCGTCGATCTTTTCCGGATCCGACGATATCACCAGATCGACCTCTTCTCGGCTCAGCGCGGGAAGCGCGTTGAAAGCCAGACCGGGCCGGATATCCACGTCGATATCGGGCCAGGCATGGCGGAAGCGCTCCAGCACCGGAAACAGCCAGTCGAAACAGGCGTGGCACTCGATCGCAATATGCAGACGGCCCGCCCGCCCCGACCGCAGCGCGTCGAACTCGGCCTCGGTTGCCGCGATCTCGGGCAGGATGCGCTCGGCCAGCCGCAACAGCTTCTGCCCCGCCGCCGAGAGCTTCAGCGGCTTCGAGCGGCGCACGAACAGCTCCACCCCGGTCTGGTCCTCCAGCCCTTTGATTTGGTGCGACAGCGCCGATTGTGTTATGTGCAGAACGTCCGCTGCCTTCGCGAGCCCTCCGGCATCGTGAATCGCCTTGATTGTGCGCAGGTGACGGAACTCGAGATGCATCTTGCTGTTACACTCATAACCATTTTGAGGATTATGAGTTTGTCTCACAAAGCCCGATCTGGCACAAGAGAGCGAACGAAAGGACAAAATCCCATGACGACGCCCAAGGTCAGTTTCGAATTTTTCCCGCCGAAGACGCTCGATGCGTCGTTCCGGCTGTGGGAAACCGCGCAGGTTCTGGCACCGCTCAAACCCGAGTTCACCTCCGTGACCTATGGCGCGGGCGGCACGACGCGCAAGCTGACCCACGAGGCGGTGGGGACGATCCACAAGAATTACGGCCTCAATGTCGCCGCCCACCTGACCTGCGTGGAAGCGACCAAGGCTGAGACGATGGAAATCGTGGACGCCTATGCCGAGGTCGGCGTGACCGAGATCGTGGCGCTGCGGGGCGACCCGCCGCAGGGTGCCAAGCATTTCACCCCGCATCCCGAGGGCTTCGCCTCTTCGGTCGAACTGATCGAGGCGCTGGCCGAGGATGGCCGCTTCACGATCCGCGCCGGCGCCTATCCCGAACGGCATCCGGACGCCGCCGACAACATGGCCGACGTGCGCTGGCTCAAGCGCAAGGTCGAGGCAGGTGCGACCTCGGCGATCACCCAGTTCTTCTTCGAGCCCGAGACCTTCTTCCGCTTCCGCGATGCCTGCGAGCGCGAAGGGATCGACGCCAAGATCATCCCCGGCATCCTGCCGATCCAGTCGTGGAAAGGCGCCAAGAAATTCGCGCAAAGCTGCGGCACCTCCATCCCCGCCTGGGTCGAGGAAGCCTTCGAGGCCGCGATCCGCGACGGGCGCGAGCATCTTCTGGCGACAGCGCTGTGCACCGAGCTGTGCGACAAACTGATCGAGGGCGGCGTGGAAGACCTGCATTTCTACACGCTCAACCGTCCCGGCCTGACCCGCGACGTCTGCCACGCGCTGGGTGTGACGCCTGACACGGTGCTCGAGAAAGTGGCCTGAAAGAGCACTCAAATGGATTGAACGAAGGGGCCCGGCTGGGCCCCTTTTCTTTTTTGGTCGTGATGCGTCACGCGTCTGACGCTTGTCGCAACGCCCACACCACCGCCCAGAAGACGCTCAGGAAATCGCGCCGGTCGTGATAATGTTTACCCAACGGAAACCAGTTCAAATCTGCCGACGAGATCGCGCCGATGACTGGCGTCCGTTCTAGGGAGGTAACACATGGGACGTTTCGTGATCACGGGGAGCTTCTCTCCTCAGGCCATAAAGGGCTTCATGGACAGCCCGACGGACCGATGGGAGACCATCGACGCGTTGATAAAGGCGGCTGGGGGGAAACTGGAAAACTACTACATAACCACCGGTCCGAGTGACTTTTTGATCATCGCCACGGGCGACGACATGAAGAAGGTGCTGCCGGCGATCATGGCCGCCGCTGGCTCGGGCTCGTTGTCGAAGGTGCAGACGCAGGAGGCCTTCACGACCGCCGACTTCAAGGAGATGCAGAAGGCTGCGGCCGGCATCCGTTCGAACTTCGTGCCGCCGGGCAGTTAAGGCCACTTCGGTCGCAGGTCGACACCTACCTCCCCTTTCCTTTCCGCTCGGCGACGATAGCTTAGTGCCGACCCGGAAAAGGACCCGAAGATGCCCGACCAATATTTCGCCGAAGGCCCCGAAGATTTCCTCCCACTCGAGGAGGTGCTTTCGATGCCGGGGCTCGACTACGTCAGGAAGATGGTCACCGGCGACGTTCCCTCGCCCACCGTGCAGAAGCTGATGGCCTATCGGATTACCGAGGCCGAGGAAGGCCGCGTCACCTGCCGAGGGACGCCGGGCCATCCGCAGACCAACGGCTATGGCGGCATTCACGGCGGCTGGTATGCGATGATGCTAGATACGGTGATGACCTGTTCGGTGATCACCGGACTGAAGAAGGGTCAGACGCAGACCACGCTCGAATTCAAGGTGAACCTGATCCGCGCGATCAAGCCCGGCACCGAGGTGATCGGCGTGGGACAGCTCGATCACATCGGCCGGTCAACCGGCGTCGCGCGGGGTGAGATCCGGGGCGCCGAGGATGGACGCCTCTACGCGACCGGCACCGCCACCTGTTTCGTCATGACGCCTGACCTCTGAGACAGGCTCGGACCGGCGCGCGAGACGACGGATTTCGGGACGCAGGATGCGCGGCCTGAAAATCGCGCGCGAGCCTTCGGGCAAGACCACGCTCTCATGCAGCCCTTCAGAGGGGTCGCGCCCCACGACGCGCGGCGCGCGCAGCCAGAACAGCTTGCCCCAGCCAGTCCAGGTGCCGACCGAGGGCGCATTCGGATCGCGCGGGAACTCCGCCTGCCAACCGGGCGGCAGGCTCAGACCCAGCGATTCCGCCCGCTCCAGCATCCACACGAGCGGAATATTGGCGAGCGGGCGCGCATCCGCGAAATGCCCGAGCATTCCGCCGATATCGCCATGGGCGCCGCGAAACCAGCGCTGCTCGATCCGAGTCGCGGGAGAATCGGCGTCGGAAGCGCCCTCGTCGCTTTCCCACACCAGCGGCTCCAGCACAGAGCGCCGCTCGTCGAGCGCGAGCGCCTGAAACCCGTGGCGCACATGGTCGCTCAGGTGGTGGTCGTGAAAGCGCACGCGCTCCTCGTTGACGATCCAGAAGAACGGCACGCGGATGCCCAGCGCCTGAACCGTATCAAAGGCGCCGACCATCTCGATCTCGACATTCTCGTGGCACAGGCTGTTGCGGAAGCTTTGCAGGACGTCCGCGGGCGTCTCTTCCTCGTAGTGGCGCCATGCAAGCCGCGTGTTGCGTTCGATCGCATGCTCCGGGCGCAACAGACCGATCCGCCCGATCATCCCCGCCAGCGAGCGCGCAGCGAAGCCGCCCCGGGAATAGCCGATCAGGAAGATGCGGTCGCCCGGGCGGTAGCGCATCGCGAGCCAGCCATAGGCGCGGGAGATCTGCTGATTCACGCCCCAGCCGAACCAGACATCCGACATGTCGTGCCAGTCGCGCCAGCGCAGGCCGCGCCCGTAATAGACCGAGACTTTCGGCGCTGCCCGGCGCAGGAAGCGATAGATCAGCCCGATCGAGGTCAGCCGGTCGGCGCGCAGCGAGCCGAGCGTCCCGTCGAGCAACACGACATGATCGACCGGACCACGGCCCGCGCCTGCCGCCGAGCGCGCCTCGGCCCGTTCCGGGCTGCGGCGGCGCAGGGCAGAGATCACACGCTCGAAGAGACCGCGCATATCAGCGCTCCACATAAGTTGGGCTTATACTATCCAATGTAGGATAAGTTTCACTTATCTTCAGGGGCAATCGCGGCAGTTTGTTGACCCGATCGTGCCCGCCGCGCTTTTTCGGACCGCGCGCACGGGGTTTTCCTTGTCGCCTGCGCGGGCTAAACAGCCCTCAAGCCGAGCCAAGGATGCCTGACATGACGATGGACAAGACTTTCGATGCCGCGAGCGCCGAGCCGCGGATCTACGCGAAATGGGAAGAGGCCGGAGCCTTCAAGGCCGGGGCCAACGCGTCGCGCGACGAGACCTTCTGCGTGATGATCCCGCCGCCCAACGTAACGGGCGCGCTGCATGTGGGCCACGCCTTCAACAACACCGTGCAGGATATCCTCGTGCGCTGGCACCGGATGCGCGGCTTCGACACGCTCTGGCAGCCGGGACAGGACCATGCGGGTATCGCGACCCAGCTGATGGTCGAGAAGGAACTGGCCAAGACCGGTCAGCCCAAGCGCATCGAACTCGGCCGTGAGAAATTCCTCGAGAAGGTCTGGGAGTGGAAAGGCGAATACGGCTCGACCATCATCAACCAGCTCAAGCGTCTGGGCTCGAGCTGCGATTGGTCGCGCAATGCCTTCACCATGTCGGGGGCTCCCGGCGCGCCGGAAGGCAACGAGGGTAACTTCCATGACGCCGTGATCAAGGTCTTCGTCGACATGTACGAGAAGGGCCTGATCTATCGCGGCAAGCGGCTGGTGAACTGGGATCCCCATTTCGAGACCGCGATCTCCGATCTCGAGGTCGAGAATATCGAAGTCGCCGGTCACATGTGGCACTTCAAATACCCGCTCGCGGGCGGCGAGACCTATACCTATGTCGAGAAGGACGAAGAGGGGAACGTCGTCTTCACGGAAGAGCGCGACTACATCTCGATCGCGACGACCCGCCCCGAGACGATGCTGGGCGACGGCGCTGTCGCGGTGCACCCGTCCGATGAGCGTTACGCGCCGATCGTCGGCAAGCTCTGCGAAATCCCGGTGGGCCCGAAAGAGCATCGCCGCCTGATCCCGATCATCACCGATCAATATCCCGATCCCGAATTCGGCTCGGGCGCGGTGAAGATCACCGGCGCGCATGACTTCAACGACTACATGGTCGCCAAACGCGGCGGCATCCCGATGTATCGCCTCATGGACACCAAGGGCGCGATGCGCGCCGACGGGCTGTCCTACGAGGAATGCGCGGCCCGCGCGATGGAGATCTCCCGCGGCGCGGATTTCACCGAGGCAGAGATCGACGCGCTCAACCTCGTGCCCGAGGAACTGCGCGGGCTCGACCGGTTCGAGGCGCGTGAAGCCGTGATCCGTCAGATCACCGAGGAAGGTCTCGCGGTGACGACCACGAAGACCGTCACCGACGAAGACGGCGTTGAGACCGAAACCACCGTTCCGTATGTCGAAGACAAGCCGATCATGCAGCCCTTCGGTGACCGCTCGAAAGTGGTGATCGAGCCGATGCTGACCGATCAGTGGTTCGTCGATGCCGAGCAGATCGTCGGCAAGGCGCTGGACGCCGTGCGCAACGGCGACACCGTGATCATGCCCGAAGCGGGCGAGAAAACCTATTTCCACTGGCTGGAAAACATCGAGCCCTGGTGCATCTCGCGCCAGCTCTGGTGGGGCCACCAGATCCCGGTCTGGTACGGTCTGGACATGGAAGCGCCCGACTTCCGCGATGACGAAGGCGATGGCACGATCGACCTCGTGGAGATGGGCCGCCTGCTCGTCGAGACGAAGATGGTGCATCGCGACGACCGCTACCACTGCGCCTCGGATTTCGAGAGCGTCATCGGCTGGTTCAAGGCGCAGAATGCCGAGCTGCCGACGCCGCTGAACGTGGCGCGCATCGTTGAAGTGGAAGATCGCCACAAGGCGATCGAAGTGCTGGCCGCGAGCCTCGCGCAATACGAGATGACCGAGGACCCGACGCAGCTCGTCTACCCGGTCTGGCGCGATGCCGATGTGCTCGACACCTGGTTCTCGTCAGGCCTCTGGCCGATCGGCACGCTGGGCTGGCCCGAGGATACCGAGGAGATGCGCAAGTATTTCCCGACCGATGTCCTCGTGACCGGCTTCGACATCCTGTTCTTCTGGGTGGCGCGGATGATGATGATGCAGCTGGCCGTGATGGATCAGGTGCCCTTCCACACCGTCTACCTGCACCAGCTCGTCCGTGACGAGAAGGGCAAGAAGATGTCGAAGACGACGGGCAACGTGATCGACCCGCTCGAGATCATCGATGCTTACGGCGCGGACGCGCTGCGCTTCACCAATGCCGCGATGGCGGCGATGGGCGGCGTGCTGAAGCTCTCGGAAGAGCGCATCAAGGGCTATCGCAACTTCGGCACGAAGATCTGGAACGCGACACGCTTCGCCGAGATGAACGGCGTGTTCGAAGGGCCGGTCGTGACCGAGATCCCGCAGCCGACGCATACGGTGAACCGCTGGATCATCGGCGAGACCGCGAAGATCCGTGAGCAGGTGGACGAGGCCTTCGCCGCCTACCGCTTCAACGACGCGGCGCTCGGGCTTTACGGCTTTGTCTGGGGCAAGGTCTGCGACTGGTATGTCGAATTCGCCAAGCCTCTGTTCGATGGCGAGCATGCCGAGGAAACCCGCGCCACGATGCGTTGGGTGCTCGATCAGTGCTACACGCTGCTGCACCCGATCATGCCCTTCATCACCGAAGAGCTGTGGGATCTGACCGCGCCGCAGGGCGACCGCGCGAAGATGCTCGTCCATGCCGACTGGCCGGATTACAAAGCCGCCGATCTGGTGGACGAGGCCGCCGACCGCGAGATGAACTGGGTGATCGAACTGATCGAGGCGATCCGGTCGTCGCGCACGCAGATGGGCGTGCCGGTAGGCCTGAAGCTGCCGATGGTTCTGGCCGAGGCCGATGACGCCGCGCGCGCGGCGCTCGCCAATAACGAGGCGCTGATTTTCAAGCTGGCCCGCATCGAAAGCATCACCGAGGGGCCGATCCCGAAAGGCGCGATCTCGATCCCCGCGCAGGGCGCGCTGTTCGGTCTGCCGCTGGAAGGCGTGATCGACATCGCCAAGGAGAAGGCGCGTCTGGAGAAGGCTCTGGGCAAGATGGAGAAGGAAATCGGCGGCATGAAGGGCCGTCTGAACAATCCGAAATTCATCGCCAATGCCGATCCCGAGGTCGTGGTGGAAACCCGCGAGAACCTCGCCCGCGCCGAGGAAGAGGCCGAGAAGGTGCGTCAGGCCGTCGCGCGTCTGGCGGAGCTGGGCTGAGCGAGGCTTTTAGCGATCAGGGCCGCGCCTGCCCCTCGGGTGGGCGCGGCTCGAAACGTGAGGTCTGCACTTTATCTCGCAAGACCGAACGACGGATGAGCGCGTGCGACATCGCAATGCGCCCTCCCGCGGGGAGGTGCGGGCGCGGCCCCGGGGCCGGTCGTCCCGCGCCGTGAGCTGAGCGGAGACCTTACTCCGACACTTCCTTCATCGTGAAGGCCACGCCCGAGGCGACCACGCAGATTCCCGCATAGACGATCAGCACCATATCCGGCCCCGCTATCGCGAGCGCCGAACTCGCCGCGCCGAAGGCCAGCAGCATCACGCCTACACTCGTGTTCGACACCGCCGTATAGGCCGCGCGATCGTCCTTGGGCGACATGTCCACGAGGTAAGTCGAGCGGCCGAGCCGCACCCCCTGATAGCCGATCATCAGCCCGAACAGCGCCACCGGCGAGGCCCAGATCGTGCCCATCAGCCCCGACCAACTCAATCCCACCGCAAGCGCCAGGAACGCGGCGGCGACCAGCCCGGTGAAGATCAGCACCTTGCGCGAGGAGCGATCCGCCAGCCGCCCCCAGATATAGGAACTCACCAGCGAGGCCAACGCCGAGGCCAGCACCATCGCCCCCAGCGCGCCGAACCGGTTATCTCCGGCATTCGCGGCGAGCAGCACGATATAGGGCGGCGCGAGCGCGGTCGGCAGCAGCAGCACCCGCGCGATCACGAACTTGCCAAGATCGGCATCCTTCCACAGCAGGCTAAGCTCTGACAGGCCAATGCTGCCCTTCGCCTCGCCCGGCTGGTCTTCCTCGCGCAGCGTCGAGAACAGCGCAGCCGCCGCCACCCAGAGCACGGCGGCCAGCGAGATCGCCCCGATCACGAGGCTCATCCGCGGGACGAATCCGCTCATCAGGATCAGCGCGAACAGGATCACCCCGGCCGCAGAAACGCTCGTCGCGATGCCGGTCGTCGTACCACGCCGCGTGCGGTCCACGGTCTTGCCCAGCACGTCCTTGTAGCTCACCGAGGACAGCGAGCGCGCGATGGCCAGCACGCCCAGCGCGGCGAGCATCGCAAGCCCCGCGGCCATCCCCTGCATCGTCAGCGCGATCGCCACGATCGCCGCCGCCGCCAGCCCCTGGATCATGCTACCGGCGGCCCAGGCCCATTTGCGCTGCGGCATCTTGCGGACATGCGGTGCGGTGAACAGCTGCGGCAACAGCGAGCCCGCCTCGCGCACCGGCACCAGCCAACTGACCAGAGCGGCGGGCGCGCCCACCGCCTGCATGAGCCAGCTGAGCACCAGCTTCGGGTCGATCAGCCCGTCTGCCAGCTTGGTCATCGACAGCGATCCGACATGGCGCAAAAAACTGCCGGGTTCGTGCTTGGCGGCGGTGTCGCTCAGCTCTTTCACATTCCCCGGCGCATCGCCGGTCAGCGTTTCGAATAGGGAGGAGGAGAAAGAGGTGTCGCTGGCGCTCATCGGCTGGCTTCCCGAACTTATGTCATTTCACGATATTACGCAGGGAAAAGCGCTTGGCCCAGTCCCCGGTTCCGCCGCGAGGAACCGATCGACGCAGCCTCTTGCCGCATCCGCGCTTTGCGCTTACGCCTGTAGCCATGACCGGACCTCGATATACCCGCCTGATCGACAGCCTTCCCGCCACCGTGCCCTTCGTCGGGCCCGAGGAACACGAGCGCCTTGCCGGTCGCCGCTTCACTGCGCGGCTCGGAGCCAACGAGAACGGCTTTGGCCCCTCGCCGCGGGCGATTTCCGCGATGGCGGCTGCGGCAGGCGATGCCTGGAAATACGGCGACTCGACGAGCTTCGATCTGCGTACGGCGATTGCCGCGCATCACGATGTCGCGGTCGAGAACGTTCTGGTCGGCGAAGGGATCGACGGGCTGCTGGGCTACCTGTGCCGCCTGATGATCGAACCGGGCGATCCCGTTGTCACCTCGGAAGGTGCCTACCCGACCTTCAATTACCATATCGCGGGCTTCGGCGGAGTGCTGCACAAAGTGCCCTATGCCGGGGATCACGAAGACCCGCAGGCGCTGATCGCGAAGGCCGCCGAGGTGGGCGCGAAGCTCGTCTATATCGCCAATCCCGATAACCCGATGGGCACGCATCATCCGCGCGAGACGATCGAGGCGATGATCGACGCGGTGCCGGATGGCACGCTGATGGTGCTGGACGAGGCCTATGTGGAATTCGCCGACGACGGGACCGAGGCGCGCATCGCGGCCGACGATCCCCGAGTGATCCGGATGCGGACCTTCTCGAAGGCCCATGGTCTGGCGGGCGCGCGCGTGGGCTATGCGCTTGCGGCCCCCGGCCTGATCGCGGCTTTCGACAAGATTCGCAATCATTTCGGCATGTGCCGCATCTCTCAGGCAGGCGCGCTGGCCGCGCTGCAGGACAAGACGTGGCAGGCCTACATGCGTCTCCTCGTGGCAGGCGCACGCGACCGGATCGACGAGATCGCGCGCGAGAACGGGCTGAGCACCCTGCCCTCGGCCACGAATTTCGTCGCCGTGGACTGCGGGCAGGATGGTGATTTCGCGCGGGCCGTGCTGCAGGAACTGGACGCGCGCGCGGTGTTCGTGCGGATGCCGTTCGTCGCCCCGCAAAACCGCTGCATCCGCGTCTCGGTCGGGCCCGAAGCCGAGCTCGACGCTTTTGCCGCGGCCCTCCCTGACGCGCTGAAAGCCGCCCGCGCGCGCTGATCTGCGCGCCCTCCCGGAAACAAATCCGCCTACCAAATCGGCAAAAAAGCACCGGCGTCAGCACGTCTCGCCGCAAGGTGAATTGCGCCGACTCGAGGCCGGGCCCATGTTTTGCTCGACAACAGGAGCAGACACATGAGCCGCAAGATCCGCAACGCCCGTATCGCAATGTTGAGCCCGCTGGCCTTCGCGTTGGCCTTCGGCGCCTATGCAGGCAACACCCAGACCAGCCGCGAGATGCGGCTGTCGTCCTCGCGCACCGAGACGCCGCAGGTCTCGCGGGAAGCCTCGGAAGAGGTCGAACAGCTCACCGACTGGCTGGAGCGTCACGGTCAGGCCTGACCGGCGCCTTTCGCGATCGCACCAGCCGCCGCGGCGATGCCGCCGGGGGTGTGCGGGATTTTCAGCGCCTGCATCCCGGCCTCCATCGTCGCCAGCGCGCCCAGCGTCATATGGGCGTTCACATGGCCCATATGGGCGACCCGCAGGAAATCGTTGGCCTCGGGCGTACCGGGTTCGGCCATGCCGAGCCCGATGCCAAGCGTCACCCCCGCCTCGCGCTCCAACCAGCTGCGCAGCCGCTGCGCATTGCCCGCGCCGATCCGCGCTGCCGTCACCGAATGCGCGCGATGCGCCGGGTTGGCGATGTTGAGCGCGATATCCCCTTCCTGCCCCCAGGTCTCGAACGCAGCCCAGACGGCGGAGGCGAGCGTCGCGTGACGCGCCCAGATATGGGTGAGCCCCTCTTCCTCGAGGATCATCTTGAGCGACTCGTCGAGGCCGAAGAGGTGATGCGTCGGGGCGGTGCCTCCGAAATACTGGTAGACCATCTCGGGGAAGGCGCGCGGCTGCCAGTCCCAATAAGGCGTGACCATATCGGCCTCGCGGCTCGCCGCCAGCGCCTTGTCGGAGAACCACACAAAGCCCAGACCCGGCGGCACCATCAGCCCCTTCTGGCTGGCCGCGACCATCACATCGACGCCCCAATCGTCCATCCGGAACTCGTCGCAGGCGAGCGAGGCGATGCAATCGACCATCAGCAGCGCCGGATGCCCCGCTGCGTCGATCGCCGCACGGATCGCCGCCACGTCGTTGACCACGGAAGTCGCGGTATCGACATGGGTCAGCAGCACGGCCTTGATCTCGTGATCCTTGTCGGCGCGCAGTGCCTCTTCGACGCGGGCCGGATCGGCGGGCGCCTTCAGGCCGAATTCCAGCCGCTCCACATGAACGCCCATCGTCGCCGCGTTACGCGCCCAGATATTGCCGAAGCGCCCTGTCACGAGGCTCAGCGCCTTATCCCCGCGCGAAAAGACGTTCGCGATCGAGGCCTCCCACGCACCGTGGCCGTTGGCGATGTAGATCGCGACATGGGACGAGGACATTGCCACCCGCCGCAGATTCGCCGCGACCCGCACCGAGATCTCCTCGATCTCGCCCTCATAGATGTTGGGCGCCGGGCGATGCATCGCGGCCAAAACGCGGTCGGGCATCGTCGAGGGTCCGGGAATTGCGAGGTAGGGGCGACCTTGGGCAAGGCTCATCGGGTATCTCCGTCTGGCACAACGAATAATCGGTAATGCCGCCCGCGCGCGGCGTCAATCTCGCGCCCGGCTTGCACGCAGGCCCCGTCTCGCGGTAATTCACGGACTTAACCGCGCGCTCGAGAGGCGCGCCTATCGCATGGTGCCTCGTGGCCAAGACTGCAAACCCTTACACGTCGAAACACCTCGCCGGCCGGATGTGGCGCGATTATCTGCGCAAGCACTGGCCGATGATCGGGGTGTCGATGGTCCTTCTGATGATCGAAGGCTCAACGCTGGGCGCACTGAGCTGGATGCTCAAACCGCTCTTCGACAAGGTCTTCGTGCAGGGCGAGAGCGAGTTGATCTGGTGGGTCGGCGCCGCGATATTCGGGCTGTTCGTGGTCCGGGCGACGACCTCGGTGGCCTCGCGCACGGTGATGACCAGCGTCTCGCTGCGCACGTCGAGCGACATGCAGACCGATCTGTTCCGCCACATGCTGCGGCTCGACCAGCGCTTCTACCAGGCCAACCCGCCCGGCGCCCTGATCGAACGGGTGCAAGGCGATACGAGCGCCGTGCAGAACGTCTGGAAGATCTTCATTTCCAGCACCGGGCGCGATGCGGTCTCGCTGATCTCGCTGTTCGCCGTTGCGGTCGCCATCGATCCGAGCTGGACCATGGGCGCCGTGATCGGCGCGCCGCTTCTGATCCTGCCGGTCGCGATGGCGCAGCGCTACATCCGCCGCAAAACCCGGCAGATGCGCGAAAGTTCCTCCGACCGCGCGACTCGGCTCGACGAGGTGTTCCACGGTATCGCTGCGGTGAAGCTCAACGGGATCGAGGATTATCAAGCGGGGCGCTTCGCGCGGCTGGTGGACGAGGTCCGCATCGCGCAGATCAAGACCACCTTCATTTCGGGGCTGGTGCCCGCGATGATCGACATCATCACCGGGCTTGGCTTCTTCTTGGTACTGATCCTCGGCGGTCAGGAAATCATGGCGGGCGAGCGTTCGGTCGGCGATTTCATGTCCTTCTTCACCGCAATGGCGCTGGCCTTCCAGCCGCTTCGCCGCCTCGCGAATTCGGCGGGCTCTTGGCAGACGGCGGCGGCGAGCCTCGAGCGGATCTATCGCCTGTTCGATACCGAACCGTCGATCACCTCGCCCGCGCACCCCGCCGCCCTGCCCGAGACCACGCGGATCGAGTTCGACGGCGTACATCTGCATTACGGCGACAAGCATGTCCTGCGCGGCCTCAGCTTCGTGGCGGAGCCCGGCCAGACCACCGCACTCGTCGGCCCTTCGGGCGCGGGCAAGACCACCGTGTTCAACCTGCTGACCCGGCTCGTCGATCCCGATAGCGGGCGCATCACTCTGGGCGGCACGCCGCTGAGCGATCTCGGCGTTGCCGAACTGCGCCAGCATTTTTCGACCGTGTCGCAGGACTCGGCTCTTTTCGACGAGACGATCCGCGAGAACGTCCTGCTCGGCCGGCAGGAGGTAGATCCCGACCATATCCAGACCGCGCTCGAAGCCGCGCACGTGACCGAGTTCACAGACCTTCTGCAGAACGGCATCAATACCGGCGCAGGCCCGCGCGGCTCGGCGCTCTCGGGCGGACAACGGCAAAGGGTCGCGATTGCGCGCGCCGTGCTGCGCGACGCGCCGATCCTGCTGCTCGACGAGGCGACCTCGGCGCTCGACACCGTCTCCGAGGCAAAGGTGGCGCAGGCGCTCTCGGAGCTCAGCGAGGGCCGCACGACGCTGGTCATCGCCCACCGCCTGTCGACCGTGCGCAACGCCGACAAGATCGTCGTGGTGGTTGAAGGTCAGGTCGTCGAACAGGGCACGCATGACGAACTGCTGGCCAAGAACGGGCCCTATGCGGGACTGTGCCGGATGCAGCTTCTCGATTGAGTTGGCATTCCCGCCCCGGCTGCCTACATGGGCGGGGAAAGGAGACCTCCATGGCCGAGCGCATTCTCTACGAGATCACTGGCACGGATCGCGAGCACTTCCTGCAAGGGCTGGTGACGAACGACGTGCGCCACGTGAATGACGGGCTGGTCTATACCGCCCTGCTGACGCCGCAGGGAAAATACCTTGCCGATTTCTTCTTGCTAGCGCGAGGCGACGCGATCGTCATCGATATCGACGAAAGCATCGCCGAGGCGACGATCAAACGACTGGGCATGTACAAGCTCCGCGCCGACGTCGCGATCGCGCCCTCGGATCTCAAGGTCTACCGCGGCACAGGTCCGGCACCCGAGGGCGCGCTGACCGATCCACGCCATCCCGACATGGGCTGGCGGCTTTACGGCGACGAGGCGGGCGATGACGGCACCGATTGGGATGCGATCCGGGTCGAGCATTGCATCCCCGAGACCGGTATCGAACTGACCCCCGACACTTTCATCCTCGAAGCCGGGTTCGCTCAGCTGAATGGCGTCGATTTCCGCAAGGGCTGCTATGTCGGGCAAGAGGTCACGGCGCGGATGAAGCACAAAACGGAGCTGCGCAAAGGCTTCGTCACCGTAGGTGTCGAAGGGCCCGCGGAACCGGGTGCCGAGATTACCGCCGAAGATCGCAGCGTGGGGCGTCTTTTCACGCGTTCGGGCGATCGCGCGATCGCCTATCTGCGCTTCGGGCGCGCCAATGGCGAGTTGTCGGCTGGCGAGGCCGTGGTCACTTATTTATGACCGCCGCGGATCAACTGTTTCGAAAAGCGCAAGCCCCACGGCGGAGATTTGCGGAACATCGTGACGCAGAGGAAACGACGATCGGCCGCACCTGGGGCACCAAAGGTTTTTTCGCTGCGCCCATCCCGTAAACTTGTAATGTTTACAGAATATTAACCGGCTCTTGATGCGATACGGGTTTCGCGCTTCGCGAATGACAGCCCTTGAATTTCGGGCGCCCGCGCTTAATTCGCGTTCAATGCGATCCTTCGCGAAGGACCAGGTTTTGGAAACGGGCAAAGGTGCCATGCGTTAAGCGCATAGCTGCCATGTGACCCAAGCCATATCGAATCGGGGGCCGAAAGGCCTAGATGGCCCTCACGCCAGGAAACGCAAGAGCAATAACAAAGGACGGAAGAATGCGCGATTTCGTTGACGGCTCGGCCTTCAATTACGAGCAGGGCCAACGAGCCCGCAAACTGTTCGCCGCTGTGGTCCTCGCGGCCTTGGACGATGCGATTGCAGACGACAAGAAATACGGCAATGGCCCCGAGCAGATCGCCCGCTGGGCACGCTCGCGCGATGGCCGTGAAGTCCTGTCCTGCGCCGGCATCGATCCGAACGAGCGCGTCGTCCGGGGTTTGATGGAATTCGTCGGCAAGGGTGTCCGTACGTCGGTCGCGCTGTCGCGCGAAGAAAGCGAACGCCGCCTCGCCGCGATCTCGGATGAGCACGAGGCCGAAGCGGCCTGATCCTGTCAGGCGCCACGGCGACAGTTGAGTACCCAAAACGGCGCGTCCCTCAGGGCGCGCCGTTTTGAATTTTCAAGCGCAGCTTTGCGCCGAGATTACCGCAATCGCGGCTGAAGCGCATGTTCGCGGGGGCAAACAGCGCGCGATCGTCGCCCCTGCCCCGGCTGTGTTGGCGATGGCGCGAGTCAGTCCAGATCGCGGCTCATCAGCGCGCGCTGCACTTCGCGGCGCACCATCTTGCGCAGATTACGTGTGATCTTCGCGCCAAGTGCGCCTTGCAACTCTTCGCGCAGCATCGCCGAGACGATCTGACGAAGTTGGGTTTCGTTCATCGATTGCACCGCCGGATGCAGCGGCGCTTCAGGTTGGTCCGGCGTCGACGCGAGTTCAGCCTCGAGCGCGGCGATCTCGTCGGCTTCGGAATCCTCTTCCAGCGTCGCACGCAATTCGGCATAGCTCGACATACGTGGCTCCGGCTCCGGGATGCGCGCCCCGGCATCGCTGAGATGCAGGCGGCGTGGCGGTGCGGAATCGGTCGGTGGCGCGGTTGTCGCCTCCGGCGCGGCAGCGCCACCCGCGTCCGGTTCCGGTGCAAGATCTTCCCAATCCTGTGCCGAAGGCGCCTCCTCCGGTGTCTCAGCTCCCGGCGGGACATCGAAGCCCAAGAGGGCGTCTGCCCCGATCGGCGTTTCGCCGGGATGAACGTCTTCCGGCTCCCCTTCGTCTGTGTCGGCCGCAGCGAAATCAAGCCCGGCCAAGGGATCGGTTTCGGCAGGCGCGGCGGCATCCTCTGCCGGGAGCGGCTCTGTGATATCTTTGTCCGCGGCCCCAAACTGATCCGGCGATTGCGGCGCGACGAACCCGGCCACGTCCTCCCAATCGGCAGTGGCAAAAGTCTGCTCCGGATCCGCACCTTGGGACCAGACCGGCGTGAAGCTCTCGGGAAGTTCGGTCAGGGGTGCAGTGCCGGCAGGTTCGAACCTGTCGCCTGTCTCGGATTCGAAATCTGAGCCATCGCGCGCGACTTCCGCCTCGAGTTGCGCGAGCGACCCTTCCAGCCGCTTGAGCTCATCGTCGAACCCGCCCTGCTGCAGTTCCGCCTCCGACGGCCAGGGCTCGGCCTCGGCATCGTCGAATTCGGGTTCGAAATTCTGTGGCTTCCGACGTGCCTCGGACAGTGGCGCGGGCGCCTCGGCCCCTGCAGGCGCGGCGGCCTTCTCCGGCTGGTCCTGCGCGAAATCCTGCGGTTCGGCCGCCTCTTCTTCAGGCGTCACTCCCGGCGCGGACCATTCGAGATCATGGATGTCGCCCTTCGGCTCCGCCTGCGTGTCGGAGACGAGATGCGCGGGCGTCAGAACCAGCGGATCGGGGGCCGCACGCTCGGCCTTGGAGGCCGGATAACTCTCGGCCATACGCGGGCTGTCCTGCGACACCAGTCGCCGGATCGATGCCAGCACATCTTCGATTTCAGGTCTGGGTCGGGTATCAGCCATAATCACTCCATCCTGCAGCGCGCACGCGCGCCTGTCCAGCCGTGACGGATCCGAAACTGCGAGGGACACCCGGAGGCTGCGATACCCGCGCCACTATGGCGCGGCGGGCGGGCCCCAAGAGCCCGCCGGAACACCGGTTGGTCGTTACTGGCCGATGGCCTTGAGCACACGATCCAGACGCTTGCCCTGCGGGCTGAGCGTAAGGGGCGCGGTGCGGACCGCATTGTAATAAGCCGCGGGATCATAGGTCGGAATTCCAAGCTTCAGGTTTTCTACCGTCAACAGCCCCATAGCGGACAAAAGTTGATAATAAGCTACCTGCAGCGTGGCGGCCGCGTCGATCCGTCCGGCCTGCGCATCAAGCAGATCCTGTTCTGCCGAGAGCACGTCGAGCGTGGTACGGGCGCCCAGAAGCGCCTCTTCCTTGACGCCCTGATAGGCGGTACGCGCTGCGGTGATCTGCTGGTCATAAGCCGAGATCTGCGCCTTCGCGATGTCGATCGCCGACCAGGCATTGGCCACGTTCTGCGCGACCGTCACGCCGGCCTGGCTGAGTTGTGCACGGGCCGACTGGTCGTTCGCCACGGCCTGGCGCTGTGCCGAGAGAAGCGCACCGCCGGAATAGAGCGTCTGGCTCATTTCGATCCCGGCGGACTGCGTCTGGATGCCCTGCTCTTCCTGCTTCAGGCCGAGCGAACCGGTGATTTTCGGTAGACGATTGGCGCGGGCGTAATCAACGCCGAGGTCATAGACCGCAACAGTGTGCTGCAGTTGCTTGATGCTCGGATGGCTGCGTAGGGCGATATCGCGCGCGGCATCCAGCGAGCCCGGCAGCGAGGGCCGCTTCGGGAACGCCGCGAGATTGCTCGGGTAGTGCCCGGTCGCGGCCTTGTAGGCCTCGCGCGCGGAACGCAGCTTGCCCTGTGCCGCGGCGAGCGACGCGCGGGCAGAAGCCAGCTGCGCCTGTGCGAGCGAGACGTCGGTCTTGGTGACTTCACCCACTTCGAACCGGTCGTTCGACGCCTTGAGTTCCTCGTTCAGGACGCGCGCGGAATTCTGGTTGATCGCAACCTGCTCGGAGGCCGACTTCACATCCGAATAGGCCTGGATCGCCGCCAGAAGCACGTTCTGTTCGACCGAACGCAGCCCCTCGCGGGTGGCGAGCACGGTCTCTTTCTTCATCGAGACATTCAGCTTGTTACGGCCGAAATCGAACAGCGTCATCGACGCGCCGAGCGTGGTCGAGGCTTTTTGCGAGATCGTGCGCGTGGCGTCGGCATTGAGGTAATCGTAGCTCGCGGTCCATTGCAGGACCGGGCGCAGATTCGCGACGGCTTGCGCGACGTCTTCATCCGCGGCCCGCAGCGCAGCGCGGTTCTGCTCCAGCAGGTTCGAATGGCGATAAGCAGAGACCAGCGCGTCGGCCAGCGTCTCGGCCCCGGCCGTGATAGGCGCCATGGCGGTCGCCGCGACCAAAGCGGTCCATGTCAGTGTCTTGCGCAGCATCGAATGCCCCTCGTTTTCCTGTATCGCCACAGATGCAGGAGTCCCTCTGCCGCCGGGCGCAATTACTTTAAGTTTATCGGCTCGCCGCTCGATTGCATATCCTGCAAAACAGCTAGCCTATTCGATGTGCCTTTCAGAGCACGAATTCACGCGGCTGCACGAAGCCCGGAAGGACCGGTGCGGTGCCATTGAACAGGTCGCGCCAGCTCATCGCTCCGTCGATCTTGTAGCCGATCCGAGCGATGCCGAGGGCGCCTTCCATGAAAATCGCGGCGATCCGACCGCCTTCCTTGAGCTGCTCGATCAGCGCGGGCGGAATGGCTTCCACTGCGCCTTCGATCAGAATTGCGTCATAGGGGCCGTGCTGCGCCGCACCCTCGGTCAGCGCGCCGGTCACGACGGCGACATTGTCGGCCCCGGCCTCGGCCAGCGCGGCCTCCGCCTGCGACGCCATGTCCCCGTCTTCCAGCGCGACGACTGCCTCGGCCATCCGCGCGATCACCGCGGAGGAATAGCCGAGCCCCGCGCCCACATCGAGCACCAGATCGTCGGGCTGAATGTCGAGCGCGTCGAGCATCTTCGCGAAATTGCGCGGCTCGAGCAGAACCCGGCCCGGTGCCAGTTCGAGGTTTTCCCCGATATAGGCGGCTTCGCGCTTGGCCGCGGGCACGAATTGCTCGCGCGGCACATGCAGCATCGCCGCGATGATCGGGAATTTGGTCACGTCGTTGGGGCGGACCTGCGTGTCGACCATCACGGTGCGGCGCGTAGCGAAATCTTGCATGTCGAGAACTCTTCGGTAGCAAACCCTTGTGGGCGGTTTTGCCACAGAAGCAGGGCCTGAGCAAGTTATGCGAGAGCCAGATCCGACCTGCCGTCGCGCTCAGGGGCGATGGCGCCCGCGCACAATGCATCTCGGACGCAACTCGCCTCTTGCGCGGGCGCCTGCGATACCGTATCTGACGCCCACACCACGGTGGCGAGTTGGCGGAGTGGTGACGCAGCGGATTGCAAATCCGTGTACACCGGTTCGATTCCGGTACTCGCCTCCACCTTTCCCCGAAAAATTCAGTTTTCGCCCACGGGGCGACTCCCGACAGAGCCTGCCCCCGATCGCGGCGGCGAGGGCGGAATACGAAGGCCCCGCCTCTTTCGAAGCAGGGCCGGCTATCTCTCCGTCAAACCGATGAGTTTTCAGAGCGCGCGCGTGGTCAGCGAAACCTGACAGCCTTCGAGCCCCCCGTGCAGCTGCACCCCCACCGGCAGAGGCTGCGGGCCGATGCGCGCGCCGGTGACGATGCAATGCTCCGCCCGCAGCCCCGGCCCGATCACGGCGGCGCGCTCGGCGAGGAAGCCGAGGAAGGACACGATCTCGGAAAGTGACATCCCAGCGGCCATTTCAGGCGGCTCGGCAGGCGCGCCGATCGCAAGCGGCAGGCGCGAGAGGTCACGGGTTTGCCAATCGGGCACCTCATCTCCCATGACGATCGCCCGGTTCGAGAACCGATCCGCCATCTGTGCCAGCGGCGGCTGCTTTTCGAGCGTGGTGAAGCGCGACTGGAGCACTTCGAAGGCGACATGAACGCTGCCGATCGCTTCCAGAATCTCGTGAGATTTGGCCTCGGGCGAAATATCGGCACGCAGCCGCACCGCGATTTCCAGTTCAAGCCGCGCATGGGGCGCAACGGCAAGGGTCGCACCCGAGCGATGGACCGCGCGACCCAGAACCGGGGCGCAGGACAGGTCCTGCCCGCCCAGCAGCGCGTGTTTCCACCCCCCCACGGGGCCGAGATGGCGCAGGCTCTCGGCCTGCACAGCATAGGCTTCCGCCGGCGTGACCGGCAGCGGGGTCAGCGCCTCGAGCGTCTCGCCGTCATTCGCGGCAGCCAGCGCCTCTGCGGCGCTTGCGATCTGGTCACGCTGCATGGTGTGCAACCTCTTCTTTCATGGCATCGCGCGGGATGATCGCGCCGGGATGACGGACGACTCGGCTTGCGAGACGCGCACCGTCGAGAATTGCGGCCTCCAGCGTTTTACCGCGCTGCAGGGCCGAGAGGAGAGCGGCATCGAAACTGTCGCCTGCCGCAGTCGTGTCGACAGCCGCGACGGGATCGGGCAGCGCAACGCGCAGCGTCGCCCCCGATGCGTCGCGCGCGAGCACCGCGCCGCCGCCCGTCGTCAGCACGATGGCGCCCGCTGCGTGTTTCTCGCAGCGCGCCATGATCGCCTCGGGGTCGGTCTCGTTCCAGAGCGCCGCGAGATCGTCGAGCGAGGGCAGCGCGAGGCTCGTCACTGCCAAGGCGCGCTCGGTCCACTCCGCCGCCTCGGCCCGGTCACGCCAGAGCCGCGGGCGGTAATTCGTGTCATAGGCGACGGTGATCCCGCGCTGGCGCAGCGCGTCCAACTCCGCCAGCAAACGGCTGCGCGCCGTGTCGGGAAGGATCGCCAAGGTGATGCCCGAGAACAAAAGGACGCGTGCCTGACCGAGCGCCGCGACCTCCTCCCCGTCGGCGCCGAACATCCGGCGCGCCGGCGCCTGATCGCGCCAATAGGTAAAGCTGCGCTCGCCCGTAGCATCGGTGGCGATGAAGCTCAGCCCCGGGCTGCCATCGGCCTCGGACCCGATTGCCTCGATTTCGACCCCCTCCTGCGCGATCGTATCGCGCATCCAGCGGCTCATCCCGTCCGAACCGAGCCGCGAAAGGTAGCCCACCCGCAGATCGGGCCGCAGCCGCGCGAGGTAGATCGCCGCATTCAGCGTGTCGCCCCCAAGCCGGCGGTGGAACAGATCGGGCGTTGCAGGGTCGTTTGTGAACTCGGCGAGAGGCTCGCCTATGCAGAGAAAGTCCAGCATGCAAGGCTCCGATCAGGCGGGCCCTACCGGGCTCGGAAGCGGGGCTCCGGCCAGATAGGCGTCGATATTCGCGATCACCAGCTGCGCCATCGCGCGTCGCGCCTCGTTCGTGGCCGAAGCGATATGTGGCGTGAAAAGCGTGTTCGGCGCGCGCAAAAGACCGTCCTCCGCCCCATCGGGCGCGACAGGTTCGACCTCGAATACATCGAGCGCGGCAGAGCCGAGCGTGCCGCCATGCAAGGCCGCAGCCAGCGCCGCGCTGTCGACGACCGAGCCGCGCGCGACATTGACCAAGGTGCCTTCGGAGCCGAGCGCCTCCAACACCGGCGCATCGACAATATACCGCGTCTCAGGCGTGGCCGAGAGCGTGACGAACAGGACGTCACTTTCGGCGGCCAGCGTCCGGGCGTCGGGGCGCCATGCCTCGGGGGCGTCGTCATGGGGCTTGCGGGCATGATAGATCACATCAACCCCCAGCGCGCGCAGCATGTCCGCCAGTGCGCGCCCGATCCGGCCATAGCCGAGAATACCCGCACGGCAACCGGTCAGCGCCTGACCGAGCCGCGGTTTCTGCCCGTTCGACCAGCCGCCCGAGCGAAGCAACCGCTCGCCCTCGCCGATCCGCCGACGCACCGAGATAGCGAGACCCAGCGCCAGCTCGGCCACCGCTTCCGACAGCACGTCGGGCGTGGTCGTCACATGGATGCCGCGCGCGGCCGCCGCATCCAGATCGACCGCATCGGTGCCGACGCCATTGACCGCGATCAGACGCAGGTCGGGAAATTCGGCGATCTCCTCGCCGGAGAGGCCGCGCGCGCCGCTGGTCAGCACGACCTCGATGCCCTCGCGCGCTGTGGCGTCACGGGTGACCGGATGCTCGGCACAGAACGCTTCCATCATGTCGGCGGGCTTCAGTTCGATCAGCGCGAGGATCAACGGGGTGGCTTTGGCATCATCACTCATGAGATCTGCCCCAGGAAGTTGCGCAGACGCTCCGACTTCGGATTGCCGAAGAACTCTGCCGGCGGCCCCTCTTCGATGATCGCGCCCTGCTCCATGAAAATCACACGATCGGCGACGGCACGGGCGAAATCCATCTCGTGGGTGACGCAGAGCATCGTCATGCCTTCACGGGCGAGGTCGATCATCGTGTCGAGCACCTCCTTGACCATCTCGGGGTCGAGCGCCGAGGTCGGCTCGTCGAACAGCATGATCCGCGGCTCCATGCAGAGCGCCCGCGCAATCGCGACCCGCTGCTGCTGACCGCCCGAAAGCTGGGCGGGAAATTTGTCCGCCTGCTCGGGGATCTTCACGCGCTCCAGATACTTGCGCGCGGTCGCCTCAGCCCCGGCCTTGTCCGCCCGCCGCGTCTTGAGTGGCGCGAGCGTGCAGTTCTGCAGCACGGTCAGGTGGGGAAATAGGTTGAATTGCTGGAAGACCATCCCGACTTCGCGGCGCACCTTGGCGACGTTCTCGCCGCCTGCCGTCAGCTCGATCCCGTCGACGGTGATCGTGCCCTCCTGAATCTCTTCGAGCTGGTTGAGCGTGCGGATCAGGGTCGACTTGCCGGAGCCGGACGGACCGCAGATCACGATCCGCTCGCCTTGTTCGACCGTCAGATCGATCGACTTCAGCGCCTGAAACGCACCGAAGAACTTGGTGACGCCGCGCATCTCGACGGCGGGCTGCTGTGCTTGTGTCATGGGATGCCTTGTAGGGTGACCCGGCGCAGCGCGGGGCTGCGCCGGATGTGGGGTGAGATCAGTTCGAGGCCGATTTCGGTGTCGCGGCTTCCTCCGCCGATCCGTTACGGACGAAATCGGGGATGTCCGTCGCCAGCCACTGCTGCGAGATCTTGTCCATCGTGCCGTCTTTCATTGCGGAGCCGACGAACGCGTTGATCTTGGCCAGAAGCTTGTCTGCGCCCGGCTCGACCGCGATGCCCTGGACCTGGCTCGAAAGCGGGAACTTCTCGTCGAAGCGACCCGGCGCAGCCTTCGCGATCTGCGCGGCCACGACGTTGGACACACCGATCAGCGGCACCTGCCCCGAGAGGAGTGCCTGCACTGCGGCCGCGTCGTCGTCGAAGCGGCGGATCGTGGTGTCGTCGGGGGCGACCTTGGTCACGCCCGCGTCCTGCGTCGAGGCGCGCACGACGCCGACAGATTCACCAGACAGATCAGCCGGCTTCGAGACCTTTTCCTCTTTCTTGCCGTAGACCATAATCTCGATCCCGGCATAGGGGCGCGAGAAATCGACCCGCTTGGCGCGCTCTGGCGTGATGCCCAACGAGGCGACCAGCACATCGACCTGACCTGAGAGCAGGTAGGGGATACGGTTCGGGCCGGTCACCGGCACGATCTCGATCTTGGTGCCCAGGTAGTCGGCGAGCGCCTTGGCGGTATCCGCGTCATAGCCTTCGGGCTTGCCGCTGGTGCCCATCAGACCGAAGGGCGGGAAATCGACGAGCATGCCGACCTTGAGCACGCCGGCCTTCTCGACCTGATCGAGCGTGGTGGCTTGCGCGTGGCCTGCCATCAATGCGCCGACCGTCAGGGCCGCCGTTGCGACTGTCTTGAGAAACTTCATGTTTTACTCCTCCTAAACCTGAAGCGGGTGAAAAATCAGCGGGTGAATGCGAGGCGCATCCGCCCTTCCAGCCGGCGCGCATAAAGCGACAGCGGCCAGCAGATGATGAAGTAGATCGCGGCCACCAGCCCGAAGACCACGAAGGGGTCGAAGGTCGCGTTGTTGACGATCTGACCGGCGCGCGTCAGCTCGGTGAAGCCGATGATCGAGGTCAGCGAGGTGCCCTTGATCAGCTGCACAAGGAAGCCGACGGTCGGGGCTACGGCGATCCGCGCCGCCTGCGGCAGAACCACATGCTGCATCCGGTCGCGATAGCTCAGCGAAAGCGCAGTCGCGGCCTCGGTCTGCCCCGACGGCACCGCGTCGATCGAGCCGCGCCAGATCTCGCCCAGATAGGCGCTGGCATGGAAGGTCAGCGCGATCGCCGCCGCCAGCAGCGGGTTGATCGGCAGGTTCAGCACGGTCAGACCGAAATAGAACAGGAACAGCTGCATCAGGAGCGGGGTGCCCTGGAAGATCCGGATGAACCCGGCGCTGATCCGGCGCAGAGCCTTCGAGCCCGAGCTGCGCGCGAGTGCCACGAACAGCCCGCCGATTGCGCCGCCGATAAAGGCGATGACCGACAGCAGAAGCGTCCAGCGCACGGCCTCGATGATGAACAGGATGTCGGAGGGACCGAATTGGCGGATCATGTCAGCGGCTCGCAGGATAGTTGAAAATGGCGTTCTGGACGAGTTTGAAGAGGCCCGAGAACAGCAGCGAGAGAACGAGGTAGAACGCGGTCACGACGAGGTAGATCTCGAAGCTGGCGAAGGTCTTGGCGTTCAGATCCGCCCCTACCGAGGCCAGATCGTTCGCGGAGATCGTCGAGACGACCGACGAGGTCAGCATCAGGTAGATGAACTGGCTCGTCATCGCCGGATAGACGTTGCGCAGCGCGGGCTTCAGGATCACGTAGCGGAAAATCTGGATCGGCCCGAGACCCAGCGCGCGCCCTGCCTCGATCTGGCCATGGGGCACGGATTCGATCCCGGCGCGGGTGATTTCGGTCCCGTACGCGCCGACATTGATCACCAGAGCGATCAGCGCCGCGACATTCGGATCGAGCGAAATCCCGATCGCGGGCAGCCCGAAATACAGAAAGAAGATCTGCACGAGGAAGGGGGTGTTGCGGATGATCTCGACATAGGCGCCGACGATCGCGTGCAGCACCTTCGAATGCGAGGTGCGCGCAGCAGCCCCGAGAACCGACACGATCAGGCCCAGAAGCATCGCCGCGAAAGACAGGCGGATGGTCAGCCATGCGCCGTAAAGCAGCAGGTCCAAGTTCTCGAATACGGGCGTGAAGTTGAAGTGATACACGTCGCCTCCCTGCGTGTAACCACATGCCCTCGCGCTCCTCAACGGTCGGGCATGCTCATTTAGATCGATCTAATTAGAACGATCTAAATTACGAGTCGCAAATCACGGATGCGTGAGTGGACGGCGTCGGGGCAAGTTGGGATCAGTCGGCGGAACCGGTGGTGTCGCGCACCCGCAGGCGCGGCGTCACGATCTCGGTTTTCCGCTCTGCGCCCGGATCTGCGATTCGCCGCAGCAGCAGGCGCGCCGAAGCCGCGCCGATCTGGCGCGGGAAGACCTGCACCGTGGTCAGGCGCGGCGGCGCACCGAGATCGATGAAGGACAGGTTGTCGTGGCCCACCACCGAAAGATCGCGGCCGGGCATCAGCCCCAGATCGAACAGTCCCCGCAGCAGGCCCGAGGCGAGGATGTCGTTGAAGCAGATCGCTGCGGTCGGGCGTGGCTCGAGCGCCATCAGCATCGCGGCCGATTGCGGCGAGCCATCCCATGCGAGCGGCACGTCGATCACCCCAGCATTGATGAGCTGCTGAGCCCGCATCTCCTCCTCGAAGGCCGCGAGACGTTCATCCCGCGTGGAAACCTCCCCCGCGAGCGCGACGAAGGATATCCGTCGATGGCCGAGATCGCGCAAATGCCGCACGCTCAGCCGCACCGCGAGGCCGTGATCGGAGCCTGCGAAATCGCTGAGATCGCGGCCCACGTGGCGCATCGCCTGCACCAGCGGCACGCCAGCTGCGACCAGCTTCTCTATCGTATCCGGCGCGGTCCCTTCGGCGGGAAACAGGATGATCCCCTCCGCGTCATGCTCGCGCAACCGGCGGAGCAGACCCGATTGCCGTTCCGGATCGTCCCGCGAACTGGCGAGCATGACCTGATAGCCCTGCTCGTCCAGTTCGGCCTCGATCCCCTCGACGAATTCCGAGAAGAAGCTGTTCACGAGGTTCGGAATGATCACGCCGATAGTGCGGCTTTTCTGACCGCGCAGACGTGCCGCGCCGCTATTGGGCACGTAGTCGAGCTCGGCGATGACCTTCTCGACCTTCTCGCGCGTCTTTGCCGCCACGAGGTCCGAGCCGCGAATGACGAGCGAGGCCGTCGCGCGGGACACGCCCGCCGCCCGCGCCACATCCATCAATGTCGTACGCTTCACCGCCATAATCGCGGAGTAACGACAGGAAGGCGCTCGCGCAAGCACGACACCGCCGTCACGCGACTAGCTGCGCTCATTGGGAAACGGCCGCCCCGTCTGGGGAGACCGTGTCAACGCGAGTACGAGAGCTTAGCGGTAGTGCTTCTGCGTCATGTCGAAAGCGCCGCGTTTCAGATCCATCTTGAAGAACTTGTGGTCACGCTTGAGGCGCTTCACCGCCTCTCGCCCGAAACACAGCAGATCGTCGACGAACAGATCGAAGGGCTGCATCGCCTCGATGATGCGCGGCTCGATCCGGTAGTCCAGCTCGCCCGCATCGTCGGAGCGCGCGTGGGCCTGCGCCAGCGCCTGCCCGCAGGCATGGGCATAGTCACGCCAGCTGTCCTTCGACAGATCGTCGAGGTCGATATCGTCGCGGAACGGCGCACGTTCGCGCGACATGAAGCTCATATCGTCGATCTCCACGCTGCCGTAGAAGACATCGCCATGCGCCAGATGCACCCGCTGGCCATGCGCGATCCGGTCGCCCTTTTCACCGGCGACAAAATCGTTCTCCGGGACCAGACCTTCGAGCGCGGACTGCCGGGCACGCTTGAACTCGATGATCAGATCGTCGCTGGCATTCTTGCTCGGACCTTCGATCAGGCAATAGTAGCGCGGCAGCCCCAGCGAGGCCGTGCCCTGCCCATGGCGGATGCACACATCCTTCACCTTCAGCTGCCCTGCGCGCCCACCGGGATCGATCCCGTTCTGCTTGGCCACGTCGTTGATGTAACCCTGAAACTCCGAGATCCGACTGGAGATCGGCGTCAGTTCGTCATTCGCCCGGAAGCCCCGACCGGTCTCGTTGAGATAGCGATCCCAGAGCCATTCCTTCCGACTATTGCGCGCCTTCTTGAACATCCGCCGGATCACTTTCGGACTGTTATCGGGGCGCATCTGCTGGCTCGCCTCCTTGTCGTGGCGGGCATAGAATTCCATCCCGTCACGATAGCCTTCGACGAATTTGCGCACGATCTTCTCACGGTGCTTCTTCTTCTGGTCTCCCTCCTCCTTGGCGGCGATCAGAAAGCCAGTGATGCCGCGCTTCAGATCCCAGGTGAAGGGCCCGTAGAGCACGTCGTCGAAATCGTTCACGCCGAAGATCGGCACGTTATCGGCATTGGGCATGATCCCAAAATTCTCCGGATGGACATCCCCGAGCGCGAGCACCGTCGGCATCCGCTCATCCTCGCCCAGCATGTCGCGGTGAAACAGCAGCGAGGTGCCGCGGAAGAAGGAGAACAGCGAATCCGCCAGTTCCTCGAATTTCTCGCTCGCGCCCTCGGCCTTCTCGTCGATGCGCACCGCGTGGTCCTCGATGATCGTCGAGCGCACATGCAGGCGACGCGCAAGCCCGGTCAGATCGCCCGGACGCATCACGCAGGGGTATTTCACATAGGCCTCGGCGAGCTCGCGATAGGCCTCGACGCGGCTCTGGAGCTGTTGGACGGGCGCAACCCCGGTGGCCTTGCGCGACCGTTTCTGGCTCGACGCTTTCGAATTGGAAGATTTCGGCTTGTTATTGCCTTCCGCCATGGGGGTGCTCCTTTTCGGGGTTCGCTCTCCTAACGGGAGGACGGGCGAAGGCGTTCCGAAAAACCGGCGTGAGCCCCAAGGCTCAGGGCGTGTATTCTCCGCAGAGCGACCGGGAGAGGCGCGCCGCCCGCGTCTGCGGATCGTCGAGCGAAAGGACATGGGAGAGCTTTGTATAGGCCGACTCCGGCGTCATGTCGCGCCCGTCGATCACCCCGTGATCGCGCAGGACCGCCCCCGCCGCATAGGTGCCAAGCGCCATCCCTCCCTCGGGACATTGGCTGACCCCGATGACCGGGACCGCGCGGGCCTGCGCCGCGGCAAGCGCCGCGCGCAGGCCGGGCGTGTCGGGCGCAGTCCCCGAGCCGTAGCAGCGCAGCACCAGACCGTCACAGGTCTTGGCTGCATGGTCGAGAAGGCTCTCCTCCGCCCCCGGCGCCACGGCCAGAACGGCGATCCGCGCGGGCCTGACCGGATGACGGATCAGGCGCGGCCCCGGCTGGCAGGGCAGGATGTCGGAAGGATCGGCGGCGAAGGCATCGAAAGCGCGCGAGTGGCTTTTGCGGACCCGCGCGCCGTGCAACAGGCGTCCGGCGAATTGCACCCATATGCCTGGCGTAGCTGTCCGCGCCGCCGCAATCGCGTCGCGCAGATTGCGCGCGCCGTCATTTCCCTCGACCGAAAGCGGCAGCATCGAGCCGGTCACAATCACCGGCTTGCCCAGCCCTTCGAGCGCGAAGCATAAAGCCCCCGCCGTATAGGCGAGCGTATCGGTGCCGTGGGTCACGATCACCCCGTCGCAACGGTCGTGATGCGCGGCGATGGTCTCGGCGATCCGATCCCAATCGGCGGGTGTGGCATTGGCGCTGTCGATCAGCGGATCGAGACGTAGGGTCTCAACCTCGCGCCCCTCGGGCAGGGTCGCGAGGAAATCCTCGACCACGCCCTGCTGCGGTACGAAACCCGCATCAGAGGCGACCATGCCGATCGTCCCGCCCGTATGGATCAGAAGCAGCGCCATGCCGCGTCCCTCAGTTCCGCGACAGGACGCTGGAAGGCCGTGCGCGGGCCAGAGAGACGGTCAGCGCCGCAACGATCAGCGCCTTGATCAGATCGCCGGGGATGAAGACGACCATTAGCGAAGTGCTTTCGATCAGGCTCTTGCCGAGCGCAAGCGACAGCCCGACGATTCCCATCGCGTAGGACAACACGATCCCACCAAGGATCGACCCTACGAAGACCGATGCGCCCAGCGGAACCGAGCGCCATTTCTCGACGACGAAGCCGGTCAGCCACGCGGCCAGCGGCCAGCTGAACAGGAACCCGCCCGTCGGACCGAAGAAGACGCCGAGGCCCCCACGACCGCCGGCCAGCAGCGGCAGACCAACGGCCACCAGCAGCAGGAACAGCAGGACCGCCAGAGCACCACGCTTCGAGCCCAGAACGGCGCCGGCCAGCATGATCCCAAGGCTCTGCGCCGTGATCGGCACACCGAAGCCCAGCGTGATCTTCGGGATCAGCGCGAGTACCGCGATCAGGGCCGCAAACAGCGCGATCAGCGCGACATTCTTTTCCATCTCAAGTCTCCCTCTCGGATGTGAGCCCTCCCCGGGCCCGTAGCGCATCGCCGACATGGTCGGCGTCGTCAAGCGCAAGAAGCGTGAAGGGCAGCACCAGCCGCCAGCTCGGCCGCCGCGTGGCCCGGGCGCGCCAGCTTTCGGTCAGGCGCGCACCCTTGTTGGTCAGCACTGGCACCATGCGGATCACCAAAGCGATCGCGATCTCCAGCGCGGCGGTCGACAGCCCGAAGCGGCGCAACGGTGTCGTCAGCCAGCGCACAACCGCGATCATATCACTGAGCCGCGTCGTCATCGACACGAGGTTCGCCAGCGCCACCGCCGAGATCATCCGCATCACGATCACCGCGCCTTCCGCGATCTCGCCGATCACCATCTGCCAGATCGCGACGATGACGATAAACGGCCAGAGCAGTTTCAGCGCCGACAGGCCCGCGCGCAGGAAGGCGCGACCGGGCAAGGCATAGGCGATCAGGATCGCCGTGACGACGCCCGCGAGGATCAGCGGGCTTTCGATATAGAACAGACCCACGGTCGCGAGGCAGAGCGCTGCGAGTTTCAAACCCGCAGGCCAGTCATGGGCGGCGGTCTTAACGGGAGAGCTGAGCGATATCATCGGCCTCTCCCGCGCGGGTCATCTCTTCGACATAGGCGGGCAGCACCTCGCGCGCCGCGCCATGCATTCGCAGCCGCCCTTGGTCGAGCCAGAGGATTTCGTCGTAATGCTCCAACTCGCGCGGGTCGTGGGTCACCTGCACCAGCGTCCCACGATAGAGCGTCAGCGCGCGACCCAGCTGCGCCTTGGTCGGGATGTCGAGACCGGAGAAGGGCTCGTCCAAGATCAGCAGGTTCGGGGCCATCGCGCTCACCGCCATCAGGCATAGAAGCTGCTTCTGGCCCTGGCTGAGCGTCGTGACATAGGCATCGCGCCACGCCGCCTTGCCGAACTGCGCGAGTGTCTCTTCCGCCGCAGCCTCGGCTTCGGTTTTCCTCATCCCCTGCTGGCGCAGCCCGAAGGAAATCTCCTCGATCACGGTGGGGAAGATGATCTGATGATCGGGGTTCTGGAACAGGATGCCGACCTCGCGCAGCGCGGCCTTGCGGTCGGCGGCCAGATCGTGGCCGTTGATCCGCAGGCTACCCCGGCTCGGCGCAATCAGCCCGGCCATCAGCCGCGAGAGGGTAGATTTGCCCGATCCGTTGCGCCCCACCACGCCGATGCGGCGGGCACGGGTCTCAAGCGAAATCCCCTCCAGCACCGGGCGACCGTCGAGATCGTGGCCCAGATCGGAAATCGCGATATGGCTCGCAGAAGTAAGGGTCGCGCCGTCAGACATGCGCCGGGTCATATACGCAGTCGCGCCGCGTTTCCAGACGCCCTGCGCATAGCGAAAGGCGCGCGAGGTTTCCCCCCGCGCGCCTCTCTGTCTCAAGTGTCCCTCAGTTTACCGAGGCTCGGTCCGAAGACCCTTCCAGATCGCCCAGCACATCACCAGCAGAACCAGCGTGAAGGGAAGACCGGTCGAGATCACCATCGCTTGTAGCGCGCTCAGACCGCCGCCGATCAACAGCACGATCGCGACCGCGCCCTCGAAGGTGGCCCAGAACACACGCTGCGGCACCGGAGCGTCGACTTTGCCGCCTGCGGTAATCGTGTCGATCACGAGCGAGCCGGAGTCCGACGAGGTCACGAAGAACACGATCACCAGGATGATCGCGATGACCGAGGTGATCGAGGTCAGCGGGAGACCCTCCAGCATCGCGAACAGCGACAGCGGCGGGTTGTAGCTATCGATGACCTGCGCCTTCACCAGCGAGCCTGCCGGGTCCGAAATCACCTGGTCGATCGCGACGCCACCGAAGACCGCCATCCACAGCACGCAGACGAGCGAGGGGATCAGCAGCACGCAGATGATGAACTCGCGCACGGTACGGCCACGCGACACCCGGGCGATGAACATACCGACGAAGGGCGACCAGGAAATCCACCACGCCCAGTAGAACGCGGTCCAGCCGTCGCGATAGCTGTCATCCGTGCGCCCGATCGGGTTCGACAGCGGAATGATGTCCTTGGCATAGGCCAGAAGACCCTGACCGAAATCGGTGAAGATCATCAGGGTCGGACCCGCGAAGAGAACGAAGAGCAGCAGCAGCGCCGCGATGCCCATGTTGATCTCCGAGAGCAGCTTCACGCCGCCGTCGAGGCCGCGCAGCACCGAGAACAACGCAACGCCGGTGATGATGGTGATCAGAATGATCTGCACCGTCGTGTTGATCGGGACGCCGAATACGTGATTGAGACCCGCATTCGCCTGCTGCGCGCCGAAACCGAGCGAGGTCGCAAGACCGAACAGTGTCGCAAACACCGCGATGATGTCGATGATGTGGCCGGTCCAGCCCCAGACCTTCTCACCGAAGATCGGATAGAAAGCCGAGCGGATCGTCAGCGGCAGCCCCTTGTTATAGGAGAACAGCGCCAGCGCGAGCGCCACGACCGCATAGATCGCCCAAGGGTGCAGACCCCAGTGATAGATCGTCGCGGCGAGGCCCATTTCCTTGGCCCGTGCGACATTCTCCGGGATCAGGTTGCCATCTGCATCGAAGGGCGAAGGTGTGCCCAACGGCTGCGATACCGCCATGTGATAGACCGGCTCGAGCACGCCGAAGAACATCAGACCGATGCCCATACCGGCCGCGAAGAGCATCGCGAACCAGCCCATATAGGTGAAGTCCGGCTCGGCATCCGTGCCCCCCAGACGCACCGCGCCATAGGGCGAGACGATCAGGGCGAGACAGAAGATGACGAAGATGTTCGCGGCGCTCATGAAGAACCAGTCGAAAGTCGAGGTCAGCCACGGACGCATTGCGCCGAAGATCTCGCTCGCCTGTTCGGGCAGGGCCAGCGCATAGAAGACGAAGGCAACGATCGTCAGCGCCGAGATCATGAAAACCGGGTTGTGAATGTCGAAACCGAAGGGCCCGACTTGGCCTTCCAGGTTGTCCTGACCGATTTCGTAATCGGTTTCGATGAGTTGCGTGTCCCCTTCGGGGGCAGGGATACCCTGAACTTCTTCAGGTTCGGCCATATGCCGTCCTCCTGTCCTTATTGGTTATGTTGGTCCGCTTATCCGCGTACGAGGAAGACCGACGCATCGCTGTGCGCGGCCAGATGTCCCCCATGCGAGGCAAAGAGATAGTTGGCCGCGTTGGGCACGTGCGTGGCCATCACGACGAGATCGGCCTCGAGATCGTCGGCCACCTTCAGCAACGTCTTGTCGAGATCCACGGCAGGATCGGGCACGACGACCGCCTTCCCCGAGGCCTTGTGCCCGAATTCGTTGGCATGACTATCCGCGAAAGCGTCCAGCTTCGCGGCATATTCCTTGGCATTATGGCCGAATTCGCTCGGCTCCTGGCTCGTAACACCTATGAAAACGACTTCCGCGTCGTGTTTCGCTGCGATTTCCGAAGCGACTCTCAACGTCTTGTCCATCTTCTCGACGTGACGCAGGTCGACCGGAACCATGATTTTCTCAAACATCTCGATCCGTCCCTCAGTCTTGAAGCGCAGCACCCTATTGCAGGATGCAACGATATCCAACCAACCCAGTGTGTCACAATCGGTTCCGGAAATCGTGAATAAATATTAAAGAAATGACATGCCGTTATCGGGTGCGGCGCGCGACGGCCCCAATTTCGCGCCAAACCGCCATACGCGGATGTACCATGTCCAATCGCCTCAGACCGGAGAGGGCGAGACGTTTTCACCGCCGATATGGAACAGGATTTCAGCGGCACCAATACCGTGATCGCGGTCGGAGGCGCCTCGGCGTCACCCACGCAACGGGCGTTCATTCCGGCGAGACATGCGGCCCGTCTCTCGGCTTTGGAGGACGCGTATCCGGCGGACTATCCGTCACTCGCGGGCGTCCTCTCCGCCTGCCCCGCCAGGAGCCAAGCGCTACAAATGCAAAACGCCCCGGCCTTTCGGTCGGGGCGCTTCGTTACTCAGATGAACCGGTCGGTTCAGCCACGCTCTTCGACGATTTCGACGAGGTGCGGGATCTTCGCGACCATACCGCGCACGGCCGGGGTATCTTCCAGCTCACGGGTACGGTTCATCTTGTCCAGACCCAGACCTTTCAGCGTGGCACGCTGGATGGCGGGGCGACGGATCGGCGAACCGATCTGCTTGACGACGATGGTAGCCATTGATCGCTCTCCTTACGCTTCCGTGGCTTCGGCAGGTGCCTCGGCCTCGGGCTTCTTGAGGATGTCGGCCACTTTCTTGCCGCGGCGCGCAGCCACCTGACGGGGGCTTGCTTCGCGGGTCAGACCGTTCAGCGTGGCACGGATCATGTTGTAGGGGTTCTGGGTGCCGGTCGATTTCGACACGACGTCCTTCACGCCCAGCATCTCGAACACGGCACGCATCGGACCACCGGCGATGATCCCGGTACCTTCCGGTGCGGTGCGCATCACGACCTTACCAGCGCCGTGACGGCCCTCGATGTCGTGGTGCAGCGTGCGGCCATCGCGCAGCGGGACGCGGATCAGGTTGCGCTTCGCTTGCTCGGTGGCTTTGCGGATCGCTTCCGGAACCTCTTTGGCCTTGCCTTTGCCGAAGCCGACACGGCCACGCTGGTCGCCGACGACCACGAGGGCTGCGAAGCCAAAGCGCTTACCACCCTTCACGGTTTTCGACACGCGGTTGATCGCGACGAGGCGATCGGCGAATTCCGGGTTTTCGTCGCGGTCGTCGCGGCGGCCCCGGCGGTTGTCACGTTCTGCCATGAGGCATTCCTTCTCGTGATGGCGTGGTCTCACGCCGTTTGTCTCAATCCAGGTGCCCCGCCCCGAAGGGCGCGGCCCGGATCATCGGGGGGACGCGAACGTCCCCCACCAGTCTTAGAACTTCAGACCGCCTTCGCGGGCTGCGTCGGCGAGCGCCTTGATCTTCCCGTGGAACAGGAAGCCACCGCGGTCGAAGTAGCAGGTTTCGACACCGGCCTTCTTCGCACGCTCGGCGATCGCGGCGCCAACCTTGGCAGCCGCTTCGACGTTGTTCTTGCCGACCACGCCGAGATCCTTCTCGAGCGTGGAAGCGGCGGCCAGAGTGCGACCGTTGACGTCGTCGATCAGCTGAACGCTGATGTTTTTCGACGAACGATGCACCGAAAGACGGGCGCGACCAGCGGCCATCTTGCGAAGCTTGTTCCGGACGCGCAGGCGGCGCTTGAGGAACAGATCCCGTTTGCTGTTTGCCATTTTCGCGTTCCTTACTTCTTCTTACCTTCTTTGCGGAAGATATACTCGCCCTTGTAGCGGATGCCCTTGCCCTTATAGGGCTCGGGAGCACGCCATTCGCGGATATTTGCCGCGACTTGGCCCACCTGCTGCTGGTCGGAACCTTCCACAACGATCTCGGTCTGCTTCGGAGCGGTGACAGTCACGCCCTCCGGAACCTCGAAGTTGACTTCGTGCGAATAACCGAGCGACAGCTTCAGGACGTTGCCCTGCATCTGCGCACGATAACCAACACCCTGGATCTCCAGCTCCTTCTTGAAGCCTTCGGTCACGCCCTGCACGAGGTTCGCGACCTGCGAGCGGGTCATGCCCCACTGCTGGCGCGCGCGCTTCGAGAGGCCACGCGGGGTGACGGTGACGAGGTTGTCCTCGACCTTGAGGGTCACATCGTCGGTCGCGGTGAAGGAACGGGTGCCTTTCGGCCCCTTCACTTCGATGGTCTGGCCCGACAGCTGCGCCGAAACGCCGCTGGGAAGCTCGACCGGTTTCTTACCAATACGAGACATTGAGCCCTCCTTAGAATACGGTGCAGAGCACTTCGCCGCCGACATTGGCGGAGCGTGCGTTTGCATCCGACATCACGCCCTTCGAGGTCGAGACGATCGAGACGCCGAGGCCCTGACGGACCGACGGGACGTCTTTCGCGGCCATGTACACGCGGCGACCGGGGGTCGAGACGCGCTGCAGCTCGCGGATGACCGGGGTGCCCTCGTAGTACTTGAGGCTGATTTCCAGCTCCGGATGGCCGGCAGCAGACGTCGTCTGCTCGTAACCACGGATGTAGCCTTCGTCAGCCAGCACGTCGAGAACCCAAGCGCGGAGCTTGGAGGCCGGGGTGCGGACGGTGGATTTGCCACGCAGTTGTGCGTTGCGGATGCGGGTCAGCATATCGCCGAGAGGATCGTTCACAGACATGTCGCCCTCCTTACCAGCTCGACTTCACCATGCCGGGGATCTGACCGTAGGAGGCCAGGTCACGCAGCATGATCCGCGAGAGTTTGAGCTTACGGTAGTAAGCGTGGGGACGACCCGTGAGCTGGCAACGATTGTGCAGCCGGACCGCCGACGAGTTGCGCGGGAGTTCCGCGAGTTTCAGCGACGCCTTGAAGCGCTCTTCCATCGGGCGCTCCTGGTCGTTGATGATTTCCTTGAGCGCGGCCCGCTTGTCAGCGTACTTGTTCACAAGACGCTGGCGCTTCGCTTCGCGCGCAACCATGGATTTCTTAGCCATAAGTTTCGTTCCTCCGCGATCAGGCGTTGAAAGGCATGTTGAAATGCTTCAACAGCGCCTTCGCTTCGGCATCCACGTCAGACGTGGTCACCATGATGATGTCCATACCCAGAACCTCATCGACCTTATCGAAGTCGATTTCCGGGAACACGATGTGTTCCTTGAGGCCCATTGCGAAGTTGCCACGACCGTCGAAGGCCGGCTTCACGCCGCGGAAGTCGCGAACGCGCGGCAGGGCAACGTTGATCAGGCGATCGAGGAATTCGTACATCCGGTCACCGCGCAGGGTCACTTTCGCGCCCAGCGGCATTTCTTCACGGACGCGGAAGCCTGCGATCGACTTCTTCGCCTTGGTCATCACGGCCTTCTGACCAGCGATGAGCGAGAGCTCTTCGGCGGCCTGCTTGACCTTCTTGGTGTCTTTCACGGCTTCGCCGACGCCCATGTTCAGCACGATTTTGTCGAGCCGCGGGATCATCATGTCGTTCTTGTAGCCGAACTCTTCTTTCAGCGCGGCTTTGATCGAGTCGCGGTAAAGAGCGCGAAGACGCGGAGTGTAGGTAGCTTGATCGAGCATCAGATCGCATCCCCCGTGGTCTTGGCGTAACGCACCTTCTTGCCGTCTTCCTCGCGGAAGCCGACGCGGGTGGCTTTGCCGTTTGCGTCCATCAGAGCCAGGTTCGACAGGTCGATCGGCATCGCCTTGGGCTGGCGACCGCCCTGGTTGGACTGGGTCTGACGCTGGTGGCGGATCGCAACGTTCACGCCGTCGACGACAGCTTTGCCGGCTTTCGGGTCAACAGAGGTGATTTCACCCTGCTTGCCCTTGTCCTTGCCAGCGAGAACGACGACCTTGTCGCCTTTGCGGAGCTTAGCAGCCATTACAGCACCTCCGGAGCAAGCGAGATGATCTTCATGAAGTTCTTCGCCCGCAGCTCACGCACGACCGGCCCGAAGATACGGGTGCCGACCGGCTCGCCCGCGTTGTTCAGGATGACGGCGGCGTTGCGGTCGAAACGGATGGCGGTGCCATCGTCGCGACGAACTTCTTTGGCGGTGCGCACGACGACGGCCTTGCGGACGTCACCTTTCTTCACGCGGCCGCGCGGGATCGCTTCCTTGACCGACACCACAATGATGTCGCCCACGGATGCGTAACGGCGGTGCGAGCCGCCGAGGACCTTGATGCACTGAACCCGGCGAGCGCCGGAGTTGTCAGCAACATCCAGATTGGTCTGCATCTGGATCATGGGGTTACTCCCGACCTTTGGGGACGCCTATGCAGTAAGGGCCCCAGGGTTTCGAATACTGGCGAAATGGCCGCGGCTTACGCCGTGACCACAACCCGCCAGCGCTTGGTCTTCGAGATCGGCGCGCACTCTTCGATGCGAACAATGTCACCGGTCTTGAACTGGTTTTCCGCGTCGTGGGCGCGGTATTTCTTGGACTTCCGGATCGTCTTCTTGAGAACCGGATGCGTGAAGCGGCGCTCGACCGAAACGGTGATGGTCTGGTCGTTCTTGTCCGACGTCACGGTACCTTGCAGGATGCGTTTGGGCATAGGAAGCTCTCCTTACTTCGCGGCTTCAGCGGCTTTTTGGTTCAGCACGGTCTTGATCCGTGCAACGTCCCGACGAACGGTACGCATGCGCGCGGTGTTCTCGAGCTGGTTCGTGGCCTGCTGAAAGCGGAGGTTGAAGGCTTCTTTCTTCAGCGAGACGAGCTGGTCACGCAGCTCATCAGGCGTCTTCGCCTTGAGTTCTTGGGCGTTCATCCCGGGTCCTTTCTTGGCATCAGAGGGCCCCTCGCGGGTGACCCTACTTCTGATGGGTTATGTCGGTCCTGATTTCAGGAACTTGGGGCCAATATCAGAGCGAATCGAATATGGCAAGGATTGTTTGGCCTCCGGCCCGCTTTCGCGTAACAGGGGGGTAAATCCACGCCCAGTTGCGAGAGCCCCCAATGCCCGAGTCCAAATCCCAGATCGAGTCCCTTTTCGTCACCCGCCTCTACCGCGCCTCCTTATCCGAATTCGGCCCCAAGGTCGATACGAACGAGCTGGAGGCCTCGTGCTACGCCATCGCCGAGGATGACGAAGCCGGTCAGGACTGGTGCGAGGAGAACGGCTATCCGGGCTATACCTCCTACGCCTCGCTCACCGACCTGCCCTGGCGCTTCCCGATCTTCGCGGACATGGTGAAGGCGCTCGACAAGCACGTTGCGGCCTTTGCCAAAGATCTCGAATTCGATCTGGGTGAGGGTAAGTTGGTGCTGGAAGACCTCTGGATCAACATCCTGCCCGAAGGCGGCACCCACAGCTCGCACCTGCACCCCCATTCGGTGATCTCGGGCACGACCTATGTCGCGATGCCCGACGGCGCCTCGGCGCTGAAGCTGGAAGACCCGCGCAGCGCCCGGATGATGGCGGCCCCTACCCGCCTCAAGACCGCCCGGCGCGAGCTGCAGCCCTTCATCTACATCGCCCCAGAACCGGGTGAGGTGCTGCTCTGGGAGAGCTGGCTGCGCCACGAGGTGCCGATGAACATGGCCGAAGACGAGCGGATCTCGGTCAGCTTCAATTACAAATGGGTCGACTGAGCCCGGCGCTTTGATCGCCATCATAGCCAAGCCGCATCTCACCTGATTTTCTTGCTGCGCAACCAGACACCGGGAGCGCAGCATGAAAACACTCGTCGCCTATGCCTCGACCGAGGGGCAAACCCGCAAGATCGCGCGGCACGTCGCCGACCGCATCGCGGATCTGGGTCACTCTGCGGAATTGATTTCCACCGATGAGGCCGAGGGGATGGATCTCGGCCGGTTCGACCGGATCGTCCTCGCGGCCTCGATCCATGTCGGACATTATCAGGGTCGCTTCGCGGATTTCGTCGCCGAACAACGCGATATCATCAAGAACCGCCCGAACCTCTTTCTCTCGGTCTCGCTGGCCGCCGCCGGTCATGACGCAGAGGATTGGCGCGCGCTCGATAAAATCCTGAAGGACTTCGAAGCGGCGACCGGCTGGACGCCGGATCTGACGGAACAGATCGCGGGCGCCTATCTGCCGTCGAGATACGATATCTTCCGCCGGTTCGTGATGCGCCGGATCGTGGCGAAGAAAAATCCCGATGCCGATCTCGATGCAGATATCGAATATACCGACTGGAAGGCACTGGACGCGCTGATCGACGGCTGGATTTCCGACGGCGCCTGATCTCAGCGCCAGATACGCAAAAGCCCCGCCATCTCTGGCGGGGCTTTCGTTTGTCTTCAGCAGTCAGACCGGTATTACCAGTCCTGACGCTCGACGATGCGGCAGGCCACCGGAAGCTTGGCCGCGCCGAGGCGCAGAGCCTCGCGTGCGGTCACTTCGTTGACGCCGTCGATCTCGAACATCACGCGGCCGGGCTTGACCTTGGCGGCCCAACGGTCGACCGAACCCTTACCTTTACCCATACGGACTTCGGTGGGCTTTGCGGTGATCGGGGTATCCGGGAAGATCCGGATCCAGACACGGCCTTGACGCTTCATGTGGCGGGTGATCGCACGACGCGCAGCTTCGATCTGACGGGCGGTGACGCGCTCGGGCGCCTCTGCCTTGAGGCCGAAGTGACCGAAGTTCAGGTCGAAACCACCTTTGGCTTCACCATGAATCCGGCCTTTGTGCATCTTGCGGAACTTCGTCCGTTTCGGTTGCAGCATAACTATCTACTCCCTCAGCGATCGCGACGCGGGCCGCGCGGTGCCGGGCCCTCTTGGGCTTCGGCGTGCTTGCGGTCACGAGCTTGCGGATCATGTTCCATGATCTCGCCTTTGAAGATCCAGACCTTCACGCCGATGATCCCGTAGGGGGTCGACGCTTCGGACAGCGCGTAGTCGATGTCGGCACGCAGGGTGTGCAGCGGAACGCGACCTTCGCGATACCACTCGGTCCGTGCGATCTCGGCGCCGCCCAGACGGCCAGCGACGTTCACGCGGATACCAAGACCACCCATGCGCATCGCGTTCTGCACCGCGCGCTTCATGGCGCGACGGAACGAGACACGACGCTCGAGCTGCTGAGCGATCGACTCGGCAACCAGCTGCGCGTCAAGTTCCGGCTTGCGGACTTCGACGATGTTCAGGTGCAGCTCGCTGTCGGTGAAGTTCGCCAGCTTCTTGCGGAGCGCTTCGATGTCAGCGCCCTTCTTGCCGATGATGACGCCCGGACGCGCAGCGTGAATGGTCACGCGGCATTTCTTGTGCGGACGCTCGATGATGACACGGCTGACGCCGGCCTGCTTGGCTTCCTCGTGGATGAACTCGCGGATCTTGATGTCCTCGAGCAGCAGGTCGCCGTAGTCCTTGCTGTCGGCATACCAGCGGCTATCCCAGGTGCGGTTGACCTGGAGGCGCATGCCGATCGGATTAACCTTCTGACCCATTACGCTTGCTCCTCAACCTGACGCACCTTGATGGTGATTTCCGAGAACGGCTTCATGATCTTGCCGAAGCGACCACGCGCCCGCGGACGGCCACGCTTCATCACCAGGTTCTTGCCGACCCAGGCTTCCGCCACGACGAGTTCGTCCACGTCCAGGCCGTGGTTGTTCTCTGCGTTGGCGATCGCCGACTGGAGGCACTTCTTCACGTCGAGCGCGATGCGCTTCTTCGAGAAGGTCAGGTCCGAAAGGGCCTTGTCGACCTTCTTGCCACGGATCATCGCGGCGACGAGGTTCAGTTTCTGCGGCGAGGTGCGAAGCATACGGGTCTTCGCCATCGCTTCGTTCTCCGCCACGCGGCGCGGATTCTTTTCCTTACCCATGACGATTACTTCCTCTTGGCTTTTTTATCGGCCGCATGCCCGTAATAGGTGCGGGTCGGCGAATATTCACCGAACTTCTGGCCGATCATTTCCTCGGTGACGTTGACCGGGATGTGTTTCTGACCGTTGTAGACCCCAAAGGTGAGGCCGACGAATTGCGGCAGGATGGTGGAGCGACGCGACCAGATCTTGATGACGTCGCCTTTGCCCGACTCGCGAGCCTTCTCTGCTTTTTTCAGCAGGTAGGCATCAACGAAGGGGCCTTTCCAAACAGAACGAGACATATGTTAGCGACCCTTCTTCTTCGCGTGACGCGAACGCAGGATGTACTGGTCCGTCTTCTTGTTGACGCGCGTGCGCTTGCCCTTGGTGGGCTTGCCCCACGGCGTAACCGGATGACGGCCACCCGAGGTGCGGCCTTCACCACCACCGTGCGGGTGGTCGATCGGGTTCATCGCGACACCGCGGACGGTCGGACGAACACCCATGTGGCGCTTACGACCGGCTTTACCGAGGTTCTGGTTCGAGTGGTCGGCGTTCGACACGGCACCGATGGTCGCCATGCATTCCTGACGCACGAGGCGCAGTTCGCCCGACGAAAGACGCAGCTGAGCGTAGCCGCCGTCACGACCGACGAACTGGGCGTAGGTGCCCGCGGCGCGTGCGATCTGGCCACCCTTGCCGGGCTTCAGTTCGACGTTGTGGACGATGGTACCGATCGGCATGCCCGAGAACGGCATCGCGTTGCCCGGCTTGACGTCGTGACGCGAGCCCGAAACGACCTTGTCACCAACAGCGAGACGCTGGGGTGCGAGGATGTAGGCCTGCTCACCATCTTCATAGTTGATCAGCGCGATGAAGGCGGTCCGGTTCGGATCGTACTCGATCCGCTCGACGGTGCCATGAACATCGAACTTGCGACGCTTGAAATCGACGATGCGGTAGAGACGCTTCGCGCCACCACCCTTGTGCCACATCGTGATCCGCCCGGTGTTGTTCCGGCCACCCGACTTGGTCAAACCCTCAGTGAGGGCTTTGACCGGACGGCCTTTCCAAAGCTCCGAACGGTCGATCAGAACCAGCCCACGCTGGCCCGGCGTCGTCGGCTTATACGACTTGAGTGCCATGCTTTCTGTCTTCCGTTGGTTTGCGGCGAGTTGCCTCGCCTGTCTGTGTGTATAGGGCCCCGAAGGTCCCCGAATTCAAAAATCACGGGCCCCGGAACGAATCCGAGGCCGCGAGACTGGCGCGATGTAGCAGGCTTATGGGGGTGAGTCTATAGCCTTGGCCTGTTTTTACACGCGATGGCCCAAGCAACTGGCGCTTCGCGGTCCGGGCAGGCAAAATGCCCCCCGAGGCAGACGACATAACAGGAGAAAATCGATGCGTCCAACCCGAGCAATTCTGCTCGCCGCTCCGCTCTGCGCGGCAGCCACCCTCGCCACCCCCACCCTCGCCGACGCTTGGCGCGGAACCTACGAGGTCGCAGGCGTGAAGGGCCAGGACATGCTGAAACTGCGCGCAGGCCCCGGCACCGGCTACAAGGTAATCCTGGGGCTCCCCAACGGCGCAATCGTCCATGTGCGCAGCTGCGAGCGCAGCGGCAATACCCGCTGGTGCAACGTCTCGCTCGACGTCGCGCGCAACCTGCGCGGCTATGTCTCGGAGAGCTACCTGCGGGAGAAGTGAGTGGTGGGCGCTGCCCGGGCTGGCCACCCGGGCGCCCCATGAGAGACAAGCCCCTAATCCAACTCCGCAAACGAAAAGGCCCCCGCGATCACGAGGGCCTTTCCAATGTCTCGGTCGTACCGGATTACAGGCCGGTGGTGACGTCGATCGTGTTGCCTTCTTCCAGCGTCACGTAGGCTTTCTTGAAGTCCGAGCGACGGCCGGGGGTGCCCCGGAAGCGCTTGGTCTTGCCCTTGGTGATGGTGGTGTTGACCGCCTTCACCTTGACGCCGAAGAGAGTCTCGACAGCTTCTTTGATCTGCGGCTTCGAAGCGTCTTTCGCCACTTCGAAAACAACAGCGCCGTTCTCCGAGGCCATGGTGGCCTTCTCGGTGATGACCGGCTTGACGATCACGTCGTAATGTTCGGGTTTCGCGCTCATTTCAGACGAGCCTCCAGAGCTTCGACACCCGCCTTCGTGAGCACGAGCGTGTCACGCTTGAGGATGTCATACACGTTGGCGCCCATCGAAGGCAGCACATCGATGCCGTCGATGTTGCGCGCGGCTTGGGCGAAGTTCTCGTTCACCTCGGCCCCGTCGATCACCAGCACCTTCTTCCAGCCCAGCTCCTTGGCGGCTTTCGCCAGCAGCTTGGTCTTGGCTTCGGCGAGCTGCGCATCCTCCAGGACGATCAGTTTGCCAGCGGCGGCTTTCGACGACAGCGCGTGCTTCAGACCCAGAGCCCGGAACTTCTTGGGCAGGTCATGAGCGTGGCTGCGCGGGGTCGGGCCCTTGTAGACACCACCCTTGCGGAAGATCGGCGCCTTGCGGGAACCGTGACGTGCGCCACCGGTGCCCTTCTGACGGTAGATCTTCTTGGTCGAGTAGCTGACCTCCGAGCGGGTGAGAACCGAGTGGGTGCCCTGCTGAGCCTTCGCGCGCTGCCAGCGCACGACGCGATGCAGGATGTCCGCACGCGGCTCGAGCCCGAAGATCTCGTCGGCGAGGTCGATCGAACCGGCCTTGCCGGCGTCGAGCTTGATCACATCGAGTTTCATTCTTTGTCTCCTTCGGGCGCTTCGCCGCCGTCTTCGCCTTTATCGGCTTCGATCGACGCTTCGGCTTCCTTCAGCGCGGCAGCTTCCTGAGCGGCCTGCTCCTCGGCGAGACGCTGAGCTTCGGCTTCGGCCTCGGCGGCAGCGGCGGCAGCGGCTTCTTCGGCAGCTTTCGCAGCGGCTTCGGCAGCCGACTTCAGCGCGGCGGGGTAGATGATGTTCTCGGAAAGCGGTTTCTTGACCGCATCCTTGACCGTCACCCAGCCACCTTTGGCGCCCGGAACCGAACCCTTGACCATGATCAGGCCACGGTCGGCATCGGTCTTGACGACCTGAAGGTTCTGGGTCGTGACACGGACGGCACCGAGGTGACCGGCCATCTTCTTGCCCTTGAACACTTTACCCGGGTCCTGACACTGGCCGGTCGAACCGTGCGAGCGGTGCGAGATCGACACGCCGTGCGTGGCGCGCAGACCGCCGAAGTTGTGACGCTTCATCGCACCGGCGAAACCCTTACCGATCGAGGTGCCCGCGATATCCACGAACTGACCTTCGAAATAGTGGTTCGCGGTGATTTCCTCGCCCACTTCGATCAGGTTTTCTTCAGCGACGCGGAATTCCGCGACTTTGCGCTTCGGGGCGACATTGGCTTTCGCGAAGTGACCACGCAGGGCGGCGGTCGTACGCTTGGCCTTGGCTTCACCAGCGCCGAGCTGAACGGCCGTGTAGCCGTCGGTCTCGGAAGTGCGCTGAGCCACCACCTGAAGCTTGTCGAGTTGGAGAACGGTCACAGGAACCTGCTTGCCGTCCTCAAGGAAGAGCCGGGTCATGCCCAGCTTCTTGGCGATAACACCAGTCCGCAGCATAATGCCCTCCTTACACCTTGATCTCGACGTCGACGCCCGCTGCGAGGTCGAGCTTCATCAGCGCGTCCACGGTCTGGGGGGTCGGATCGACGATGTCGAGAAGACGCTTATGCGTCCGGATTTCCCACTGGTCGCGCGACTTCTTGTCGATGTGCGGACCACGCAGAACCGTGAATTTCTCGATCTTGTTCGGGAGCGGGATGGGCCCGCGAACCTGGGCACCCGTGCGCTTCGCGGTGTTCACGATTTCCTGGGTGCTGGCGTCCAGCACGCGGTAATCGAACGCCTTGAGCCGGATGCGGATATTTTGGCCGGTCATATGTCATGCCTCTTCGCATGGCGTGAAGGTTGAGAGGCAGACGGCACCGAATGTAGCGCCTGCATCGAACCTATAAATCTTGGCAGATCAGGCGCGTCCTCTATGGCGTCACCCTGAGTCTGTCAAGAGCGAATGGCGCGCCTTTCGGCGCACCATTCAGATTCTTTCCAACTGTCGTTTTCGGGGCCCCGGAGAGGGCCCCGAAATCACCGATCACTCGATGATTTTCGACACCACGCCGGCGCCGACGGTGCGGCCGCCTTCGCGGATTGCGAAGCGCAGACCGTCTTCCATCGCGATCGGAGCGATCAGTTCGACTTCGAACTTCAGGTTGTCGCCCGGCATCACCATCTCGGTGCCCTCGGGCAGCGTCACGGTGCCGGTCACGTCCGTCGTGCGGAAGTAGAACTGCGGACGATAGTTCGCGAAGAACGGGGTGTGACGGCCACCTTCCTCTTTGGTGAGGATGTAGGCTTCAGCTTCGAACTTCGTGTGCGGCTTCACCGAACCCGGCTTGCACAGAACCTGACCACGCTCGACGCCGTCACGGTCGATGCCGCGCAGCAGCGCGCCGATGTTGTCGCCAGCTTCACCACGGTCCAGCAGCTTGCGGAACATCTCGACGCCCGTGCAGGTCGTCTTCGAGGTGTCGCGGATGCCCACGATTTCCAGTTCGTCGCCGACGTTGATCACGCCACGCTCGACGCGGCCGGTCACAACCGTACCACGGCCCGAGATCGAGAACACGTCTTCGATCGGCATCAGGAAGGGCTGGTCCACGGCGCGCTCCGGCGTCGGGATGTAGCTGTCGACAGCTTCCATCAGAGCACGGATCGAGTTCTCGCCGATTTCCGGATCACGGCCTTCCATCGCGGCCAGAGCCGAACCCTTGATGATCGGGATATCGTCGCCGGGGAAGTCGTAGGACGACAGAAGTTCGCGAACTTCCATTTCCACGAGCTCGAGCAGCTCCTCGTCGTCGACCTGGTCAACCTTGTTCAGGTACACGACCATCGCCGGGATGCCGACCTGACGGCCGAGCAGGATGTGCTCGCGCGTCTGCGGCATCGGGCCGTCAGCTGCGTTCACGACCAGGATCGCGCCGTCCATCTGCGCTGCACCCGTGATCATGTTCTTCACGTAGTCGGCGTGGCCGGGGCAGTCGACGTGCGCGTAGTGACGCGACTCGGTCTCGTACTCCACGTGCGCGGTCGAGATCGTGATGCCGCGGGCTTTCTCTTCCGGCGCGCCGTCGATCTGGTCATACGCGCGGAAATCACCGAAATACTTCGTGATCGCAGCCGTCAGCGTCGTCTTGCCGTGGTCAACGTGGCCAATCGTGCCGATGTTGACGTGCGGTTTGTTACGTTCAAACTTTTCCTTTGCCATGATGGCCTCCTGTCAGTGCGTTGGGTGGGAAAGGCGCCGGGCCTCCCCGGCGCGCGTCCCTTACGCGTATTTCTTCTGAATCTCGTCCGAGATGTTCTGCGGCACGGCTTCGTAATGGCTGAAGAGCATCGTGAAGACCGCACGGCCCGAGGACATCGAACGCAGGTTGTTGATGTAGCCGAACATGTTGGCGAGCGGCACGAAGGCGTTCACGACGACCGCGTTGCCGCGGGTGTCCTGGCCTTGCACCTGGCCCCGACGCGAGGTCAGGTCGCCAATGATGCCACCGGTATATTCTTCCGGGGTCACCACTTCGACTTTCATCATCGGCTCGAGCAGCTTCGCGCCAGCCTTGCGCAGACCTTCACGCATCGCGGCACGCGACGCGATTTCGAAGGCGAGCACCGAGGAGTCGACGTCGTGGAATGCACCGTCAACCAGCGCAACCTTGAAGTCGATCACCGGGAAGCCTGCCAGCGGACCGGAGTCCATGACCGACTTGATGCCCTTTTCGACGCCCGGGATGTATTCCTTCGGAACAGCACCACCAACGATGCGGCTCTCGAACGAATAACCTTCGCCCGGCTCGGTCGGCGAGATCTCGAGCTTGACGCGCGCGAACTGACCGGTACCGCCGGTCTGCTTCTTGTGCGTGTAGTCGATCTCGGTCGCGTGGCTGATCGTCTCGCGATAGGCCACCTGCGGCGCACCGATATTCGCCTCGACCTTGAACTCGCGCTTCATGCGGTCGACCAGGATGTCGAGGTGAAGTTCGCCCATGCCCTTCATGATGGTCTGGCCCGACTCGAGGTCGGTTTCGACGCGGAAGGACGGGTCTTCGGCTGCCAGGCGCTGAAGGGCGAGGCCCATCTTTTCCTGGTCGGCTTTCGACTTCGGCTCCACGGCGATCTCGATCACCGGATCGGGGAAGGTCATCGTTTCGAGAACGACCTGGTTGTTCGGGTCGCACAGCGTGTCACCGGTGGTGGTCTCTTTCAGACCGGCCAGCGCGATGATGTCGCCCGCATAGGCTTCTTCGATCTCGGTCCGGTTGTTCGAGTGCATCATCATCATACGACCGATGCGCTCTTTACGACCTTTGGTCGAGTTCAGGATCGAGTCGCCCTTCTTCAGCGTGCCCGAGTAGAGGCGCGTGAAGGTGAGCGAACCCACGAAGGGGTCGTTCATGATCTTGAACGCGAGACCCGACAGGGGCTCTTCGTCCGAGGCATGACGTGCGATGTTGCGGGTTTCCGTCTCGTCGTCCGGCGAGAAGCCCATGTAGGCGGGCACGTCGAGCGGCGAGGGCAGGAAGTCGACCACGGCGTTGAGCAGCGGCTGGACACCCTTGTTCTTGAAGGCCGAACCACCGAGAACCGGAACGAAGGACAGCGACAGCGTGCCCTTGCGGATCAGGTTGCGCAGCGTCGGGATATCGGGCTCTTCGCCTTCGAGATAGGCCATCATCGCGTCGTCGTCTTGCTCGACGGCGTTCTCGATGAGGTGCGAACGCCATTCGTCCGCGGTCGCCTTCAGATCGTCACGGATCGGCTGACGCACCCAGGCAGCGCCCAGATCTTCGCCTTTCCAGACCCACTCTTCCATGGTGACCAGGTCGACGATGCCTTCGAGTTGATCTTCGGCACCGATCGGGAAGTTCACCGGAACCGGAGTCGCACCGGTGCGGTCCTTGATCATCTTCACGCAATTGAAGAAGTCCGCGCCGATCTTGTCCATCTTGTTGACGAAGACGAGGCGCGGAACCTTGTAGCGGTCAGCCTGACGCCACACGGTCTCGGTCTGCGGCTCAACACCGGCGTTCCCGTCGAGCAGCGCGACAGCGCCGTCGAGCACGGCCAGCGAACGCTCCACCTCGATGGTGAAGTCGACGTGGCCGGGGGTGTCGATGATGTTCATACGGAACTTCGTATCATCCGTACCTTCGGCGGTCGGATCTTCCTGCCACTGCCAGAAAGTCGTGGTAGCTGCCGAGGTGATGGTGATGCCGCGCTCGGCCTCTTGCTCCATCCAGTCCATGGTAGCAGCACCGTCGTGCACTTCGCCGATCTTGTGCGACTTGCCGGTGTAGAACAGGATGCGCTCGGTCGTCGTGGTTTTACCAGCGTCGATATGCGCCATGATCCCGAAGTTGCGATAACGCTTTAGGGGATATTCGCGAGCCATGGTGGCGTCCTTCCGTTATTACCAGCGATAATGGCTGAACGCTTTGTTCGCGTCGGCCATCTTGTGGGTGTCTTCGCGCTTCTTGACCGCGGAACCACGCGAGTTCACGGCATCGAGGAGTTCGCCGGCGAGGCGCTCTTCCATGGTGTTCTCGTTGCGGGACTTGGCGGCAGCGATGAGCCAGCGGATGGCCAGCGCTTCGCGGCGGGTCGGGCGCACCTCGACCGGAACCTGATAGGTGGCACCACCCACACGACGCGAACGCACTTCGACCGAAGGCTTCACGTTGTCGAGGGCTTCGTGGAACACCTCGATGGGCTCACGCTTGAGCTTGCCCTCAACGCGGTTGAGCGCGTTGTAGACGATTTTCTCGGCGGCGGACTTCTTACCGTCGATCATCAGGTTGTTCATGAATTTGGTCAGCACGCGATCGCCATATTTGGCGTCGGGCAGGACTTCGCGCTTCTCAGCGGCGTGACGACGAGACATCTCGAGATCTCCTTACTTCGGACGCTTCGCGCCGTATTTCGAACGGCGTTGACGACGGTCTTTAACACCTTGCGTATCGAGCACACCGCGCAGGATGTGGTAACGAACGCCCGGAAGGTCTTTCACACGGCCGCCACGGATGAGCACAACGGAGTGCTCCTGGAGGTTGTGCTTCTCGCCCGGGATGTAGGAGATGACCTCGAAGCCATTCGTCAGGCGCACCTTGGCGACCTTACGCATAGCGGAGTTCGGTTTCTTCGGCGTCGTGGTGTAGACGCGCGTGCACACGCCACGCTTTTGCGGGCATTCTTGGAGGTGCTGCGACTTAGAGCGCTTCACCTTGGGCTGCCGCGGTTTGCGGATCAGCTGTTGGATCGTCGGCATTCGGTTCCCCGTTCTGCTGTCAATACTCGCCCCGTTTCCGGAGGCGCCACTTCTCGACGCGTTTCCGCGCGGATTCGCGAAAACGCCAAATCGCATTCCTCCCCGGCCCGAGGACCGCGGCGAATGCGTTGAATTCCAGAGGATCGGGGCGAAGGCCCGGATCATGACCACTAGAAATCGGCGACCCTTCGGGCAGACTTCACCCGTCAGGTAGCGCGGCGTATAGGGGGAGTCGTCTGGGTTGTCAACTCTCGCGCCGGGCCTCGCCGCGCACTTGCGCCACAAGCCGCGCGCCCCACCCTGCGAAGAGGATTCCCCAGAGCAGCCAGGCCACCGTAAGGCTGACCAGTCCGGCGAAATAGGTGTCGGACAGAAAGTGCCGTCCGGTGCCGATCCGCTGCACGATGATGAAGACCGCGACGAAGACGCCGACTGCGCGCAGATAGAGCACGCCCCAGCGTGGCAGGTGCGCCCGCCACAGCTCTGCGCCGAGCCATATCAGCAGCCCCAGCGCAACTGCCGCCGCGACCTCGCCCGACACGAACGAGCAGTTCCGCGAGCATTGATCGGTGAAGGTGCCCGGCAGGCTGAAGTGATGCGCGCCGCCGAATAGATCAACATTCGCAGGTCGCGCTCGCCCGGAATTCGCCTTCAGCACGCCGTTCACGACGACGATCGGACCAAGCAGATAGAGAAGGCAGATGAAGGCCCAGATCCGCGCAGGCAAACGCAGCACCGTGCGATGGCGCAACCCCGCCCATGGCCACGCCACGAGCGAGACGACGAACAGCACGATGGAGATATCCCAGATCCGCTGGCGCAGCCATTCCCAGAGCGGGTTGGTGATGACCGTGAACCCCTCCCCTGCCCGGTAGAACAGCCCGGCGGTGCCCAGATCGAGTTCCGGCACCAGGCGGAACAGCAGGAAGCCTCCGATCCACGCCGCCAGCAGCAGCCGGACGGCAAAGCTCATATCAATTTTCGGAACGGACACAGCGCGCCTCCACCAGATAAGCCGCATACCCCTTATCGGCCCAAGTCCCCGTCGCGTCGAGCTGCGCCGCCGGCGAGACCGGGCCGCTGCCGCAATCGGGCGGGCTGTTGGCGATCAGAAGTAGGCGACCTTTGTAGTCCTGTGGCAAGGGCCACATCTGCTCGTAATAGCTGTCGGCCCGCACGACGGGCCTCGGTGCGTAGACGGTCACGCCCGCGCCCTGCCCCGTATAGAACAGATCGGCGAGGATTGCGCGATTGCTGGCATACACCGGAACACCGGCCTCTTTCGCGAGCGTCAGGATCTGGCGGCTCAGATCGGCCTGCCCCAACCACCGCTTCAGGAGCGGCGCGCCGTCTTTTTGCGGATAGGGTGCGAGGACGGTCAGCAGCGGGATCGACAGCGCGATCAGACCGTTGATCAGGATCGCAATCCAGCGCCAGATGTCGCGCAGAACCATCGCCGCCAGAACGGTTCCGGCGAAATAGGCGGCGACCGCCCAATTGGCATAGGCCCGGTCCAAGAGCGCCTCGAGCGTCACCGCGACCAGCGGCGGCACCGAGAGCATCGCCAGCCCGCGCTTCGCCGGGTCGCCCCAACTCGCATAGCCGATCAGCAATGCCACCATCGTCACCGGCCCGAAGACGGCGAATTGCGAGGCGACGAACTCGACCATCGAGCCGAAATTCAGCTCGGCCCCTTCGCGGACCCAGCCAACATTGTCCATCGTATGCGAGACCGTGGTCAGGCCATGGGTGAGGTTCCAGACCACGTTCGGCGCGATCACGAGCCCGAACGCCAGCGCCGCAATCACCGTATTGCGCCAGCCGATCCGCCATGCCGGCGCGACAAGTGCGGCCAGCGCCAGACCGGGCATCAGGTAGATTGCGGCGTATTTCGCCATGAAGGCCAGCCCTGCCGTCAGCCCCGCGGCCAGCGCGTCCGACCAATGGCGGCTCCCGCCCGCGCGATGCAGGAACAGCAAGCTCAAAGCGTAGAAGGGCGCCATCACCGTATCGGTCGAGATCAGCACCGAGCCGAGCGCGACGAAGGGCAGCGTCACATAGACCGCAGCCGACCAGATCGCGACCCGACGCGATGCGATCCGGGCTCCCAAGGCGCCAAGTACCAGCGCCGTGACTCCGTGCAGAATGGCGCCCGGCATCCGCACCCAGAACGGCGCATCGGAGCCCGCCAGATCGGTCACCGCCCGAAGCAGCCAGCCGATCAGCGGCGGCTTGGAATAATAGCCGAAGTCGAGATGCTGGCCCCAAAGCCAGTATTGCGCCTCGTCGACGAAGAGATCGGTTTTGTTGAACGCCAGGAATACGAGCCGCAGCGCAGTGGCCGCGGCGACGACGATCAGGGTCGGGAGGAACCAGCCGTCCCGATCCGCCCCGCGATCAAGCTTCGCGCCGACGCTTGGCATAGATCAGCCACAGATTGCGCCCGTAGATGAACACCCCGAGCGACTGGCCGAGAACGAAAACCGGGTCTCTGCGATAGAGCGCATAGGTCAGCAGCATCGCACCGCCCGCGACCGAGAAATACCAGAACGAAATGGGCACTACGGATTCGCCCTTGCGCTCGGAGGCAATCCACTGGACGAGAAACCGCCCGGTGAACATCAGCTGCGCAAGCAGGCCGAACAGGACCCACCACAGCTCGACTATGCTTTCCACGTGAAGCATATCCATCAGCCAGTCCATCGGCGTCACTCCTCGCGCGCCACTTCTCCGGGCTGCGCTTTCTTGCGCCGGCGGAGAAGCCACGCAACGCCCATCAGGTCGACGATGCCGACAAGACCGCGCTGCAGATTGTTGTAATTCGAGCTGCCGCCGCCGCGCGAGCGGTGGGCCACGTCGACATGGGCCACCTGCCACCCATCGCGCGAGAACAGCGCGGGGAGGTAGCGATGCATATGGTCGAAATAGGGCAGCGCCAGGAACGCCTCGCGCCGGAACGCCTTGAGGCCGCAACCGGTGTCGCGGGTTCCATCCTTGAGGATCGCGCTGCGGATCTTGTTCGCGAGCTTGGACGCCAGCTTCTTCGACATCGTGTCCTGCCGCCCGACGCGTTGCCCCGCGACCAGCCCGATCATCTCGGAGCCCTCGGCGCGCAGCGGCGCCATCAGCGCAGGCAGTTCCGACGGCGGGTTCTGACCGTCACCATCGAGCGTGCAGATGATGTGGCCCTTCGCGGCCCGAACGCCCGAATGCACGCCCGCGCTCTGACCGCCCGAGGCCCGCTGACCGGCGGCGTTCAAATGCTGCAGCAGACGCAGGTTCGGATGGGTCTCCATGCGCTCGCGCAGAATCTGGTCCATCCCGTCATCCGAGCCGTCATCGACCACGATCACCTCGTAGTCGCAGACCGGCGCGCAGGCGGCGTCGATCTCATCGAGGAGCCCCGCGATGTTGGGCGCCTCGTTCTTTGCCGGGATGACGATGGAAATCTCGGGCATGGGTGCCAGAACTCTTTTGTCGCTGCGCCACGGTAGCGCCGAAGGTGCGGCTCTATTAGACCTGCGACCCGGTCTTGTAAACGGATCATGCCGGGACAGCCGCCCCCCTGTGGCCGATCAGCCGAATTTCGCGAAAAGCTGCGCGTAGCTCGCTTTGAGGGCGTTTCGCATCTCCATCGCGCGCTCCATGTCGCCCGCCATCGCCGCATCATAGAAAAACGCGACGGAGACCGCGAAGCCGTCCACGAGTTTTTGATAGCTCATATCGGCGTCGGCCTCCGGCGCCGGATGCTTGACGACCTGCGCCGCGAGGTAGCTCAGAAGCGAGGCATCCGCGATCAACTGGCGCGCGCCCTCGCCGCCCATCCCGACGTAATCGCGGGCGAGCACTTTTTCCATTTCCGCGTGATAGGCATTCATCCGGTCCGAGAAGCCGACGACACCGTTGCGCAGGTGCAGATCGCCGATGCTCTCACGCACCCCTTCGAGGGTCTCATGCGCCTCGGGCAACTTGCCGGCGGCGACCTCTTCCTTGGCCTTCGCGGCCAGTTCGCCGACCTTGTCGAAGGTCGCGCCGAGCACCGCGTCATCGGCATATTGCGGCGGCGGCGAAGCGGTCCACTCGGCCGACAGGGTCTGCCACTCTCCGACGAAGCGATCGAGCGCGGCCTTGGTTTCCGGCTGCTTGCCCTGGTTCGACAGGAACAACGCCGCACGATAGTCCCCATAGGCCTTGCGCAGCTGGGCCTCCGCATCCTGATAGGCTCCTGCGAAAGCAGGCAACGCGATCAACGCGCTCAGCGCAAACGGGGTGACAAAGCGGATCATCGGGGTCCCTCCTCCGGCAAACAGGCTTTCGCCTTTCGACGTTACACTGCCCCACGGATCGGGTTCGCGCAAAGAAAAACCCCCGCGCGAGCGATCGCGCGGGGGTGTGTCATATCGTCTCCAACCGGAGTTGGATCAATCGCGGCTTTCGGGCGTCTCGACCGGACCGAAATCGGCTTCTTCCTCGGTCGGAGCCGCCAGCGCTGCCGCGGCTTCCGCCTCGGCCTGACGCTGCTGGATGACCTTGGAGTCGCGCTCGGTCGCGATCTTGCGGACCTTGGTGGTCGCGCCACCGGTACCCGCCGGGATCAGACGGCCGACGATGACGTTCTCCTTGAGGCCCACGAGCTTGTCGCGCTTGCCCTGCACCGAGGCTTCGGTGAGGACGCGGGTCGTCTCCTGGAAGGACGCCGCCGAGATGAACGACCGGGTCTGCAGCGACGCCTTGGTGATGCCGAGCAGCACGGGTTCGCCATGCGCCGGACGCCCACCACGGGCCGCGACCTTGTCGTTCTCCTCGTCGAACTCGACCTTGTCGACATGTTCGCCCTTGAGGAGCGTCGTATCGCCGGAGTCGAGGATCTCGATCTTCTGCAGCATCTGGCGAACGATCACCTCGATGTGCTTGTCGTTGATCTTCACGCCCTGCAGTCGATAGACGTCCTGCACCTCGTTGATGAGGTAGTCGGCCAGAGCCTCGATCCCCATGATGCGCAGGATGTCGTGCGGCGCCGGGTTGCCGTCCATGATGTAGTCACCCTTCTGCACGAAGTCGCCTTCCTGCACCGGGATGTGCTTGCCTTTCGGCACCATGTACTCTGCCGGCTCCAGACCCTCGTCACGCGGATCGATCGCGATCCGACGCTTGTTCTTGTAGTCCTTGCCGAAGCGCACATAGCCATCGATTTCGGCGATGATCGCGTGATCCTTGGGACGGCGTGCCTCGAAGAGTTCGGCCACACGCGGCAGACCGCCGGTGATGTCCTTCGTCTTCGCGCCTTCGCGCGGAATACGCGCAACGACGTCGCCCGCCTTCACGTCCTGACCGTCTTCCACCGAGAGGATCGCGTCCACCGACATGGTATAGGTCACCGGGTTGCCCGCTTCGTTGCGGACCGGTTCACCATCCTCGCCGAGGATCAGAACTTCCGGCTTCAGATCGTTGCCCTTGGGCGCAGCGCGCCAGTCGGACACGATCTTCTGGGTCATGCCGGTCGCATCGTCGGTATCCTCGCGAACGGAGATACCCGAGATGAGGTCCACGAAGCGCACCTTACCAGGCTTCTCGGCGATGATCGGCAGGGTGTAGGGATCCCATTCGATCAGCTTGTCGCCGCGCTTGACCGTTTCGCCATCCTTCACGAAGACCTTGGTGCCGTAGCCGATCTTGTGCGAGGCAAGCTCGTCACCCTGATCGTTCACGATCACGATCTGCATGTTCCGGCCCATGACGATCTGCTCGTCCATCTCGTTGAGGATGATGTTGGCGTTGCGGAACTCGATCTTGCCCTCTTGGCTGGCCTCGAGGAACGACTGCGAGCCACCCTGAGCAACACCGCCCAAGTGGAAGGTCCGCATCGTCAGCTGCGTACCGGGTTCACCGATGGACTGCGCGGCGATGATGCCCACCGCTTCGCCCTGGTTCACCAGCGTACCGCGTGCGAGGTCGCGACCGTAGCAGAGCGCGCAAACGCCCTCTTCGGCCTCACAGGTCAGCGCCGAGCGGATACGGACGGATTGGACGCCCGCTTGCTCGATCGCGTCGGCCTTGCGCTCGTCGATCAGCTCGCCGGCGCGGACGATCACTTCGTCCTCGCCCGGAACCGTCACGTCATCCGCTGCGACACGGCCCAGCACGCGCTCCGAGATCGGAGCGACGACTTCGCCGTCGTTCACAGCCGCCGACGCGGTGATCGCGCGGTCTGTGCCGCAATCATGCGTACGCACGATGCAGTCCTGAGCGACGTCCACCAGACGACGGGTCAGGTACCCCGAGTTCGCCGTCTTCAGTGCGGTATCCGACAGACCCTTACGGGCGCCGTGGGTCGAGTTGAAGTATTCAAGAACGGTCAGACCTTCCTTGAAGTTCGAGATGATCGGCGTCTCGATGATCTCGCCGTTCGGCTTGGCCATGAGGCCACGCATCCCGCCCAGCTGCTTCATCTGCGTCACCGAGCCACGCGCACCCGAGTGGGCCATCATGTAGACCGAGTTCGGTTCCTGCTCGGCACCGTTCTCGTCGTATTTCGGCGCCGAGATGGTGTTCATCATCGCGTCGGTGACCTTGTCGTTACACTTCGACCACGCATCGACGACCTTGTTGTACTTCTCACCCTGGGTGATCAGACCGTCCATGTATTGCTGTTCGAAGTCCTTGACCTGGTCGCGGACGGTTTCGACGATGTCCCACTTGTTGTCCGGGATAACCATGTCGTCCTTGCCGAACGAGATGCCCGCCTTGAACGCTTCCTTGAAGCCCATGCCCATGATCTGGTCGCAGAAGATGACCGACTCTTTCTGACCGCAATAGCGGTAGACGGTGTCGATCGTGTTCTGCACGTCTTTCTTACGCAGAAGACGGTTCACCAGCTCGAACGGAGCTTTCGCGTTCAGCGGCAGCAGCGCGCCGAGGCGCACCCGGCCGGGCGTGGTCTCGAAACGCTGGTAGACCTCGTTACCTGTTTCGTCGATCTGCTTGATCCGCGCGGTGATCTTGGCGTGCAGATGCACTTCGCCCGAATTGAGCGCGTGCTCCACTTCCTCGACCGAGGAGAAGGACATGCCTTCGCCCTTCATGCCTTCGCGTTCCATGGTCACGTAGTAGAGACCCAGAATCATATCCTGCGAAGGAACGATGATCGGCGCGCCGTTGGCGGGCGACAGAACGTTGTTCGTCGACATCATCAGCACGCGCGCTTCCAGCTGGGCTTCCAGCGAGAGCGGGACGTGGACGGCCATCTGGTCACCGTCGAAGTCAGCGTTGAACGCCGAGCAGACGAGCGGGTGCAGCTGGATCGCCTTGCCTTCGATCAGCATCGGTTCGAACGCCTGGATACCCAGACGGTGCAGCGTCGGCGCACGGTTCAGCAGCACCGGGTGCTCGCGGATGACCTCGTCGAGGATATCCCACACTTCGGGACGCTCTTTCTCGACCAGCTTCTTCGCCTGCTTCACGGTGCTCGACAGGCCTTTGGCCTCGAGGCGCGAGTAGATGAAGGGCTTGAAGAGTTCGAGCGCCATCTTCTTGGGCAGACCGCACTGGTGCAGCTTGAGTTCCGGGCCGGTCACGATGACCGAACGACCCGAGAAGTCGACGCGCTTACCCAGAAGGTTCTGACGGAAGCGACCCTGCTTACCTTTCAGCATGTCCGAGAGCGACTTCAGCGGGCGCTTGTTGGTGCCCGTGATGACGCGGCCGCGACGGCCGTTGTCGAACAGCGCATCGACCGATTCCTGCAGCATCCGCTTTTCGTTGCGCACGATGATGTCGGGCGCACGCAGTTCGATCAGACGCTTCAGACGGTTGTTCCGGTTGATCACGCGACGATAGAGATCGTTGAGATCCGAAGTCGCGAAACGGCCACCGTCGAGCGGGACGAGCGGACGCAGTTCCGGCGGGATCACCGGAAGCACGGTCAGCACCATCCACTCGGGACGGTTGCCCGACTCGAGGAACGACTCGACGATCTTCAGACGCTTGATGATCTTCTTCGGCTTCAGCTCGCCGGTGGCTTCCTTCAGCTCCTCGCGGAGCTGCTCGGCCGTGGCTTCGAGATCGATGCCAGCGAGCATTTCACGGATCGCTTCCGCGCCGATATTGGCGGTGAAAGCATCCGCGCCATAGGTGTCCTGCGCGTCGAGATACTCTTCTTCGGACATCAGCTGACCGTATTGCAGGTCGGTCAGACCCGGCTCGATCACCACGAAGTTTTCGAAGTAGAGGATACGCTCGAGGTCGCGCAGCGTCATGTCCAACATCAGGCCGATGCGCGAAGGCAGCGACTTGAGGAACCAGATGTGAGCGACCGGCGAGGCCAGTTCGATGTGGCCCATACGCTCGCGGCGCACTTTCTGGAGGGTGACTTCGACGCCGCATTTCTCGCAGACGACGCCGCGATACTTCATGCGCTTATATTTGCCGCACAGGCATTCGTAATCCTTGATCGGGCCAAAGATGCGCGCGCAGAACAGACCGTCACGCTCGGGCTTGAACGTACGGTAGTTGATGGTTTCCGGCTTTTTGATTTCACCGAAGGACCAGCTCAGGATCCGCTCCGGCGAGGCGAGCGAGATCTTGATCTCGTCAAACGCCTTCGGCTGCGCGAGCGGGTTGAACGGGTTTTGGGTCAGTTCCTGGTTCATCTGTAAATCCTTGAATGAGGGCGGAAGGGCTTAGAGGAGGGCCGAAGCCCTCACTCCTCATCCTCCGCGTCCAGGAGTTCCATGTTGAGGCCGAGGCCCCGGACCTCTTTGACGAGAACGTTGAACGACTCCGGCACGCCGGCTTCGAAGTTGTCCTCGCCTTTGACGATCGACTCGTAGACCTTCGTCCGGCCTGCCACGTCATCCGACTTCACCGTCAGCATCTCCTGCAGGGTGTAGGCGGCGCCGTAAGCTTCCAGAGCCCAGACCTCCATCTCCCCGAGACGCTGACCGCCGAACTGCGCCTTACCACCCAGCGGCTGCTGCGTGACGAGCGAGTACGGACCGGTCGAACGGGCATGCATCTTGTCATCGACGAGGTGGTGAAGCTTCAGGAAGTACTTCACACCCACCGTGACCTGCCGCGCGAACTGCTCGCCGGTGCGGCCATCGAACACGATCGACTGACCGGATTCGTTGAAGCCCGCACGCTTGAGCGCGTCGTTGATGTCGGCCTCCTTGGCGCCGTCGAAGACCGGGGTCGCGATCGGAACGCCGGTGCGGACGGCTTCGGCGCTCTCGATGAACGCTTCGTCATCCATACCTTCGATGATCTCACCGTAGGTCTCGTCGCCATAGCCGATCTTCATCGCTTCGCGAACCGGGGTCAGGTCGCCGTTACGACGATAGGCTTTCAGCGCCTCGTCGATCTGGTTGCCCAGACCGCGCGAAGCCCAGCCCATGTGCGTCTCGAGAATCTGACCGACGTTCATGCGCGACGGCACGCCCAGCGGGTTCAGCACGAGATCGACAGGGGTGCCATCGGCGAGGAACGGCATGTCTTCCATCGGAACGACTTTCGACACAACGCCCTTGTTGCCGTGACGGCCAGCCATCTTGTCGCCAGCCTGAAGCTTGCGCTTCACAGCCACGAAGACCTTGACCATCTTCATCACGCCCGGAGGCAGATCGTCGCCCTGACGGACCTTCTCGACCTTGTCCTCGAAGCGCAGGTCGAGCGCGCGCTTCTGCGCCTCGAACTGGTCGTTGAGGGCTTCGACTTCCTTGGCGTCGCCCTCGTCTTCGAGCGCGAGCTGCCACCACTGGCCCTTCGACAGGGTGCCCAGCAGTTCTTCGTCGATGGTCGAACCAGCCTTGACGCCTTTCGGCCCCTTCACGGCGGTCTTGCCGGTGATCAGGGTCTTGAGACGCGCGTAGATGTTGCGCTCGAGAATGGCGAGCTCGTCGTCCCGGTCACGGGCCAGACGCTCGACTTCCTCACGCTCGATCTGCAGCGCACGCTCGTCCTTGTCGACGCCGTGACGGTTGAAGACGCGGACTTCCACGATCGTGCCGTAAGCCCCCGGCGGCAGACGCAGCGAGGTGTCGCGCACGTCCGATGCCTTCTCGCCGAAGATGGCGCGGAGGAGTTTCTCTTCCGGCGTCATCGGGCTTTCGCCCTTCGGCGTGATCTTACCGACGAGAATGTCACCCGGCCCCACTTCGGCGCCGATATAGACGATACCGGCCTCGTCGAGGTTGCGCAGGGCTTCCTCGCCGACGTTCGGGATATCGCGGGTGATCTCTTCCGGGCCGAGCTTGGTATCGCGCGCCGCCACTTCGTATTCGTCGATATGGATCGAGGTGAACACGTCGTCGCGGTGGATCCGCTCGGAGATCAGGATCGAGTCTTCGTAGTTATAGCCGTTCCACGGCATGAAGGCGACGACCACGTTGCGACCGATAGCCAGTTCGCCCATGTCGGTCGACGGACCGTCAGCGACGATCTGCCCCTTCACCACCCGGTCGCCCACTTTCACGATCGGACGCTGGTTGATGGTCGAGGACTGGTTCGAACGCTTGAACTTGCGCAGACGATAGATGTCCACGCCCACATCGCCCGCTTCGAGATCGTCGGTCACGCGGATAACGATACGCTGCGCATCGACCTGGTCGATGATGCCGCCGCGGTTCGCCATGATCGCAGCGCCGGAGTCGCGTGCGACGGTCGCTTCCATGCCGGTGCCGACATAGGGAGCTTCCGAGCGCAGAAGCGGCACGGCCTGACGTTGCATGTTCGCCCCCATAAGAGCGCGGTTGGCGTCGTCGTTTTCGAGGAACGGGATGAGCGCTGCACCGACCGAGACCAGCTGCTTCGGCGACACGTCGATCAGGTCCACCATTTCCGGCGGGTTGAGCGCGTATTCGCCCGACTGGCGGGTCGAGACGAGATCGTTGATGAACTTGCCGTTCTCATCGAGAGTCGCGTTCGCCTGCGCCACGGTGTGACGCATTTCCTCGGTCGCGGACATGTAGACCACCTCGTCGGTGACCTGACCGTCGGTGACCTTGCGGTACGGGGTTTCGATGAAGCCGTACTTGTTCACGCGGGCGAAGGTGGCCAGCGAGTTGATCAGGCCGATGTTCTGACCTTCCGGCGTCTCGATCGGACACATCCGACCGTAGTGGGTCGGGTGAACGTCGCGCACCTCGAAGCCGGCACGCTCACGGGTCAGACCGCCCGGACCGAGCGCCGACAGACGACGCTTGTGCGTGACTTCCGACAGCGGGTTGGTTTGGTCCATGAACTGCGACAGCTGCGAGGAACCGAAGAATTCACGCACCGCGGCCGCGGCCGGTTTCGCGTTGATCAGATCCTGCGGCATGACCGTGTCGATCTCGACCGAGGACATACGCTCCTTGATGGCGCGCTCCATACGCAGCAGGCCGACGCGATACTGGTTTTCCATCAGTTCGCCGACCGAACGCACACGGCGGTTGCCGAGGTGGTCGATGTCGTCGATCTCGCCCTTGCCGTCGCGCAGCTCCACCAGGCCCTTGATGCAGGCGATGATGTCTTCGCGGCGCAGCGTGCGCTGGGTGTCCGGCGCATCGAGGTCGAGACGCATGTTCATCTTGACGCGGCCCACGGCCGAAAGGTCGTAGCGCTCGGAGTCGAAGAACAGGCTGTTGAACAGGGTTTCCGCGGCCTCGACGGTCGGCGGTTCGCCCGGACGCATGACGCGGTAGATATCCATGAGCGCGGTTTCCCGGTTCATGTTCTTGTCCGACGCCATGGTGTTGCGGATGTAGGGACCGACATTGACGTTATCGATGTCGAGCACCGGGATTTCGGTGATGCCGTTGTCGATCAGGGTCTTGATCGAACCGCCCGAGAGTTCCCCGTTCTTGTCGTATTCCGCCGTCAGCTCGTCGCCGGCTTCGATGTAGATGAAGCCGGTATCCTCGTTGATGATGTCCTTGGCGCAGAAACGGCCCATGATGTGATCGAACGGCACGAGCAGCTCGGGAACCGAGTTGTCGTCACGCCATTTCTTGACCATGCGCGGGGTCGCCTTGTCGCCCGCCTTCAGGATCACTTCGCCCGACGCCGCGTCGACGAGATCGAAGGTCGGACGGGTGCCGCGCACGCGGTCGGGGAAGAACTTGGTGACCCAGCCCGACTTGCCCTTCGCGGTGTAGGTGACGGTCTCGTAATAGGCATCCATGATGCCTTCCTGGTCGAGCCCCAGCGCATAAAGCAGCGTCGTCACCGGCAGTTTCCGGCGGCGGTCGATACGCGCGAACACGAGGTCCTTGGCGTCGAATTCGAAGTCCAGCCACGAGCCGCGATAGGGAATGATGCGGCAGGCGAACAGCAGCTTGCCCGAGGAGTGGGTCTTGCCGCGGTCATGGTCGAAGAAAACGCCCGGCGAGCGGTGCATCTGGCTCACGATGACCCGCTCGGTGCCGTTCACGATGAACGTACCGTTCTTGGTCATGAGGGGCATATCCCCCATGAATACGTCTTGTTCCTTGATGTCCTTGACCGAGCGCGCGCCTGTTTCCTCGTCCACATCGAACACGATGAGGCGCAGGGTCACCTTGAGCGGCGCCGAATAGGTCATGTCGCGAGCCTGGCACTCGTCGACATCGTATTTCGGTTTTTCGAGCTCGTATTTCACGAACTCCAGGATGGCGTTGTCGTTGAAATCCTTGATCGGGAAGACCGACTGGAAAACGCCCTGGATACCCTCGCCATCGGTGGGCTGATCCACTTCGCCGGAGCGCAGGAACAGATCGTAGGAGGATTTCTGAACCTCGATGAGGTTCGGCATTTCGAGGACTTCGTGGATTTTGCCGTAATAGCGACGGATGCGTTTCTGACCAACGTAAGCTTGAGCCATGCTCTGCGTGACCTTTCGTCTCTTCGCGGCACATGCAATGTCGGGGCCCATTGCACGCCGCAAGGCGAATGAAGGGGGGGCGGTTCCATACCTGCCTTCCGTCCCACCGGAAGGCTCCCGAACCGCGAACACCGCCTTGGAGAGGGCTTCAGGGCGCCAAAGCCCTCTCCGAGACAGGTTCGGCTGGGCCCGGGAAAACCCCGGACCCAGCCCATTTTTCAGATCGGATGCGGACGCATCCGGCTCGCTTACTTGAGCTCGACTTTCGCGCCAGCGTCTTCGAGCTTTTTCTTGATCTCTTCGGCTTCCGCTTTCGCAGCGCCTTCCTTGACCTTGCCGCCAGCTTCAACGAGCTCTTTGGCTTCTTTCAGGCCCAGGCCGGTGATGCCACGGACTTCTTTGATCACGTTGATCTTCTGAGCGCCAGCTTCGACGAGAACGACGTCAAATTCGTCTTTCTCTTCAGCAGCTTCTTCGCCACCAGCAGCCGGACCAGCCATCATGACGGCGCCACCAGCAGCCGGCTCGATGCCGTATTCGTCTTTCAGGATGGTTTTCAGTTCCTGGGCTTCCAGGAGGGTCAGACCCACGATTTCTTCGGCGAGTTTTTTCAGATCAGCCATTTTTCAGTTCCTAGATTTGGGTTTCCAACGTCGCGGTTTCAAGCCGCTACGGGACAAGTCGATTGCTTACGCAGCCTTTTCCTCGATGGTGGAAAGGATGCTCGCGATGTTCGAAGCAGGCGCGCCAACGGCACCGGCGATGTTCGAAGCGGGTGCGCCGATCTGCGACACGATCTGAGCGATGAGCTCTTCACGCGACGGCATGTCAGCGACAGCTTTGACACCAGCGATGTCGAGTGCCGAGTCTCCCATTGCGCCGCCGAGGATCGAGAGCTTCTCGTTCTCTTTGGCATAGTTGACGACCACTTTCGCCGCAGCGACAGGGTCCTCGGAATAGGAAAGCACGGTCATGCCCGTCAGGTATTCAGCGATGCTTTCGCAGGGCTGACCTTCAAGGGCGATCTTGGCGAGCTTGTTCTTGGCAACACGAACCGAACCACCCGCTTCACGCATGCGTGCGCGGAGGTCCTGCATGTTAGCAACCGTCATGCCTTCGTAGTGAGCAACCACTACGACGCCAGAGCTTGCGAAGATCTGGCCGAGTTCCTCGACCACTTTCTCTTTTTGGGCTCTATCCACAGTTACACTCCAAGTATGGGGGTTTCCCCCCGGCTCTCATTGTCCCGGTTTCCCGGGGTCGGGTCCGAAGGGCCCGAGGCCAGATCGCCCGAGATCGGCCCGAAGGCCCAAACCCGGAATTGGTCTCGATCCCCATCTCAGGAAGGAAATTAAGCCGTCACCTTGCGGGATCTGGCACCCTCCGTCTCGGACAGGTCAGGGCGGAGACTTCAGGCCGCCGCCCCACCACCCACCGAGGTTTCCCCCGGTGGAATTCTCTTAGTTGCCGGTCGCCGACGTGATGTCGACTGCGACGCCCGGGCCCATCGTCGAGCTCAGGGACACCTTCTTCATGTAGGTGCCCTTGGCGCCGGCGGGCTTGGCTTTGGTCACGGCATCCACGAAGGCGCGGATGTTTTCGGCCAGTTGCTCCTCCGAGAAGGAGACCTTGCCGATGCCGCCATGAATGACGCCGGCCTTTTCGACCTTGAACTGAACCTGGCCACCTTTCGCCGCTTCGACAGCCGCTTTCACGTCCATCGTCACGGTGCCGACCTTCGGGTTCGGCATCAGGTTGCGCGGGCCCAGGACCTTACCCAGACGGCCGACGATCGGCATCATGTCCGGGGTCGCGATGCAGCGATCGAATTCGATCGTGCCGCCCTGAATGGTTTCCATCAGGTCCTCGGCGCCGACGATATCGGCACCGGCTTCCTTGGCCTCATCCGCTTTCGCGCCACGAGCGAAGACAGCCACGCGGACGGTCTTGCCGGTGCCGTTCGGCAGAGCGACGACGCCACGAACCATCTGGTCGGCGTGACGGGGGTCAACACCGAGGTTCATCGCGATCTCGAGGGTCTCGTCGAATTTCGCGTTCGCGTTCGACTTGATCAGCGAAACGGCTTCCTCGACGGAGACGTTCGACTTGCCGGCGAAGGCTTCGCGGGCGGCTTTGGTGCGTTTACCGAGCTTTGCCATGACTTAGCCTTTCACCTCGATGCCGATCGACTTCGCGGAGCCGAGGATGATGTTCATCGCGCCTTCGATGTCGTTGGCGTTCAGGTCCTTCATCTTCGCTTCGGCGATCTCACGCACCTGTGCGGCGGTGATGGTCGCGGCGGTGACGCGGCCCGGAGCTTCCGAACCCTTCGGACGGTTACGCTTGCCGACCGGCTTGAGACCGGCCGCCTGCTTGATCATGAAGCTAGCCGTGGGCTGCTTGATCTCGAAGGTGAACGACTTGTCGGCGTAGTAGGTGATGATCGTCGGGATCTTCGCCTGCTTGTCCATTTCCTGCGTCTTGGCGTTGAACGCCTTGCAGAATTCCATGATGTTGATCCCGCGCTGACCCAGCGCCGGACCGACCGGCGGGGACGGGTTCGCGCCGCCTGCCGGAATTTGCAGCTTGAGCTGCCCAACAACTTTCTTGGCCATGTGGCCCTCTCCTTATCACTGTCACGCCCCTAGGGGGTCGCGAAGTTTAGTGGTTCGGTCCGGACCTCCCTGTCGCGCAGGGCCCCTCGCCTCCCACGGCTCCCACTCAGGCGGTTTTCTGCACCTGCGTGTATTCCAGTTCGACCGGCGTCGGCCGGCCGAAGATCGAGACGGTGACTTTCAGGCGGCTCGCCGCCTCGTCCACTTCCTCGACCATGCCCGAGAAGCCCTCGAAGGGCCCGTCGGTCACATTCACGTTCTCGCCGACCTCGAAGGTGATGAGACTGCGCGGTGCCGCCTGCTCACCCGATTCGTCGACACGGCTGAGGATGCGGTTCACTTCCGCATCGCCCATCGGCATCGGCCGACCCTGCGGCCCGAGGAACCCGGTGACCCGGTTCGTCGAGTTGATCAGGTGATAACCCTTGTCGGTCATCTCCATCCGCACCAGCACGTAGCCCGGCATGAAGCGACGTTCGGAGGTCACTTTCTTGCCGCGACGCACCTCGATCACTTCTTCGGTCGGCACCAGAACCTCTTCGATCTGGTCTTCCAGACCTTGATCGATCACGGCCTGACGGATTTGCTCGGCCACTTTCTTCTCGAAGTTCGAGAGAACGCTTACCGAATACCAACGCTTCGCCATGCCGATTCTTTGCCTCTTGCCGCCGACGCCGGGGCGCCGAAAATTCCTGTTATTTCACGGGATTACCCGCGCTTCCCAGAATAAAAAACAGCGCGCACCACGCGAATCGATGCACGCCGCCTCTGGGAAAGTCCCGCCCCTTTACCGCCGGAGCCCTGTGATTTCAAGAGCGTAAGGCTGGAGCGCGATCACTTCCTCGCCGCAACTGCGAATTAGGTCTGGCGGCGAGCGCCCGGGGGCCTATCAGCTCCCGATCACCTGCGTCACGCCGAGACGGATCACCCAGTCCACCAGCGAGAAGAAGATTGCCGTCAGTGCCGCCATCGCCAGCACCATGCCGGTCGTCAGCAGAACTTCGCGGCGGCTCGGCCAAGCCACCTTGCCCGCTTCCGAGCGCACCTGCTGGAGAAACTGGAGTGGGTTTGCCATCGTCGTCGTTCCTTACGCGCCCAATGCGGCGCCCTTGAGCCGAAAAAACCGCGCCGCTTTCGGCGCAACTGCCGCCAGATACTTGCTCCCCTCGCGGATTTCAAGGCTGTTGCGCCTTCCTGCCCCCGCGCAAGCGTCATGCGCGGGCTGCAAGGCGGCTTTGAGGACGGAAATTTGCTCGCCCCGCGTGGAAGTTGATGTCCGCAAACGCACGCGGTCGCAGTTTCACAGGAGCCTTCAATGCCCGCCATCCTCAACCGCTACGCCACACCGCTCATCACCGGTCTTTTTCTCGTATCGCTGGTTTCGGGAATCGCCCTTTTCTTCCATTGGGGCAGCGCGTGGTTTCACGGGATGCACGAATGGCTCTCGATGGTTTTGATCGTGCCTTTCGGACTGCACATCTGGAAGAACTGGCGACCGATGAGCTGCTACCTGAAGCGCGCGCCGATGGCGCTGGCGCTTGCCCTCTCCCTCGTCGCGGCACTCGCCTTCGCGCTTCCCTCCGTCATCGGGCCGGAGAACGGCGCGCGCCGGGGTCCGCCGCAATTCGCGATCGCCCAAGCGCTGTTCGACGCACCGCTGTCCGAGGCCGCCCCGGTGCTGGGAATCTCGGGAACGGATGCCGCCGCCAAACTGGGCGCCACCGTGACGCAAAGCCTGACTGAAATCGCCGCGGCGCGGGACAGCTCCGCCGCGGCGCTGGCCGAACAATTGATGGTGCAGCCGTAATGACGCCGGCCGCGTCACCCGCCAATTTCCGGGTGGCGCGGATTGTTGCGATTATCGCCGGCGATGGACAGGGGCTTATCCATCAAAAATTGACTTTTCTCGAAGACAATTTTGGCATGTCGACTTTCGCCCCGCCCCCGACCGCCGTCTCGTTCCTCCACCGCCTGCGCGGCTATCGCGGCGCGCTCGAGCGGCTCGAGAACGGAAGGGTGATTGGTTGGCTCGCGAAGACAGGCGACAGCGCCTCGCTCGATATCGAGATCCACTGTAACGCCGGGCGGCTCGGGTCGGGGCGCGCGGCAATGTCTCGCGCCGATCTTGTGCAGGCAGGCATCGGCGCGGGCAACCACGGCTTCGCGCTCCCTCTCTCGCCGGCGATGAAGGACGCCGCAGGCGGTGCGATCAGCCTGCACCTTCCCGGCGGCGGCCCGATCGCCTCGCTGCGCTTCGACCCCGATGCGGCACCGTGTCCGAAAGAGAGAGACGCTCTGCGGCGTCATATGCTTGGCCCGATCGTCACGCTACGCTCCGCCGGGACAGAGCGGCCCCGCACTCCCCATCTGAGCGCGCAGCACCCGCTTTTCACCTCGCGCGCGGGGGAAGAGGCGCTGCCCGCACTGCTCTTTTCCTACATCGACTACGCGCGCCATCGTGCGGGGATGGCGAAGCAGCTTCCTCTCGATGGCAGCGACAGGGCGGCATCGAACATTCTCCGCTGGTATCTTGAGAGCCACGCCGCGCAGCACCCGGCACAACAAATCCCGCTGAGTCGCGCCGCGATCGACTGGCTCAATACGGAGATCCACCCCGGCGGCCCGAGCCGAGCGATGCATATCCTCGGGAAGACCGGGGACGATCGCGACACCACGACCGCATGGGCACTTCGCGGGGCCCCGTCGCTCGGCATCGCCGATTGCCTCCTCCCCGACAGCCTGATCGAGTCTTTGTCCCAGTCGGAAACCCCCGGCCCCTGGCCGATGACCCGCGGCCTTCTGGCCCTGCGCGAGGCCATCCCGCCGCTCGCGCAGTTTTCGCCGAAAATCGAGCGCCACCGCCGGATGCTGCATGTGCTCGCGATGATCCTCGCGGCCGAACGGCCCGAGATCCTGCTGTTCCTGCGTCGAAGTGAAACGAAGATGCTTCTCGAAGGCGGTCGCCTCTCGGATGTCTGCGCGCGGCTGCATCCCGGCCCGCCGATCACCCGCGCGCACTATGCAGCGGCGCTGCGCGAGAATGGGTTCGACCTCGACAGCATGGCGTTCCTGCGCGCACCCGGCGGCCATCGTCTCTCGGCTGCCACCCGCCCTGCCCCGAAGGGCGCCCCGGTCGATGTTCAAGTCCTCGGCCCCTTCGCGAAAGCCTCCGGACTGGGCCAATCGACGCGGCTCTCGCATGACATTTTGTCCCGCTGCGACGTCACGCTCAACGCGGTGGAAAGCGCGCGCGACAATCCGACGCCAGCGCAAGGCGGAGCCAAGACCGCCGTATCCCGCCCCGCGCGGATCAACCTCCTGCACCTGAATGCAGACGCGATCCCCCCGGCCTTCTCCTTCGACGCCGACTGTTATTCCGACGCCTACAATATCGCCTATATGCACTGGGAATTGACCCGCGCCCCTGCCTGCCATCGCCTCGCCCTCGATCTGATCGACGAGGTCTGGGTGCCCTCGGAATATTGCGCCGAAATTTACCGCAAGGCGACCGATAAGCCGGTGGTGAATGTCGGGATGTGCTATCCTGAACCGCCCGCCATCGACCGGGGCCACGCGCGCAGCGCCCTGCGCCGACGCAACGATTGGCCCGAGCAATGCTTTGTCTGCCTCGCCAGTTTCGACAGTTTCTCGTTCGTACAACGGAAGAACCCGCTCGGCACGATCCACGCCTTCCGCTCGGCCTTTGCCGAGGATGCGGAGGTGCGCCTACTGATCAAGACGCAGAATCGCGGCCGTATCTGCGATCCGGCGCAAGCCATGCTTTGGTCCGAAATCGAGCGGCTCCTGGCGGCGGACCCGCGCATCTCTTTGCTCGACGAGACGCTCGATCACGCGGAAGTGCTGGAGCTGATGACCGGTGCGGACCTCTACGTGTCGCTGCATCGCTCCGAGGGCTGGGGGTTCGGTATGCTCGAGGCGATGGTGCTTGGCGTGCCGGTCCTATGCACGGGTTATTCCGGCAATCTGGAATTCTGCAACGAAGAGACCGCGTGGCTTGTGCCTGCGACCGAGGTCGAAGTCGCGCCGCAGGACTATCTCTATGTCGAACCGGGGATGCGCTGGGGCGAGCCCGATCACGCCGCCGCGGTCGCCCAGTTACAAGCGGCGCGCAGCCACCCGGATGCGCGCAAGAAAAAGGCGGCGCAGGCCGAAGCCTTCGTGCGCCGCCATTTCTCCGCCGATGCGATCGCCGCGCGCTACAGTGTCCGCCTGTCCGAGATTTTCATCCGGCTCGACGGGACGCACAAACCGCTCGCTCGCCCCGCCGATTAAGCGTCACACCCATCGCCCGATCGCGGTGACGCTCAGATCGCAACTCTCACCGCTGAGGAAACTCGCGCCATTCGCGGCATAGACCACGGCGCGCGCGCCCGAACTCGTGACGGCCTCGACTCCCGCGAAGGAGAGCGCACCCGCACTAATGGCACTACCCGCTGCGAGGCTGTCCGCATCGAGCGCGACACTCAGACAGGGCGCCTGCGCGAATTGCGCCGGATAAGCCCAGTCCTCCTTGAGCGCCCAATCCGCGACGTAACTAAGGCTCAGCTGCGCCGAACAAATCTGCGTGCCATCGGCAAAGCGGATGTAATCGCCCGAGGCGGTGCTGCCCTGCTCGATGACGGCACCCGTCGATACGCCGCCGACCTGCGCGACCGTGCCGACGACGCCGCTGCCTGTCAGCGCTCCGTCGATCACCGCGCCTTGCGACATCGTCGCGCGCCCGGTGGCCGCGTCGATGCGCAGACCCTCGAACCATGTCGCGCCATCCGCACTCGCCTTGATCGCGAAGTCGTCGCTGCCCGCCAGTCCCATTTCGGCCCGGCCAGACCAGTTCGACTGGAACAGCAGGCTCGCCGTCTCCGCCGCCGCTGCCTTGTTCAGCTTGAGCTGATGACCCGCCCCGGCATGGCTCAGCAGCGTAGCCTCGGCAGCAACCGAAAACCGGTTCACCGCATCATAGCCAGTCATGATCCCGACACCGTCGAGTTGGCTCAACTCCGGCAACGGCGGCACGTCCCAGGCGCCTGCTGCGAAGACCAGTTCCACCGCCTCATCCAGCACGAAAGCGCGCCAGCCCTCACGCGGGCTCAGAAATTGCCAAGCCCCGGTCGAGAAGATCGCAAGCGCGCCGTCGTGCCCCGCCCATGCGCCCAGCGCACCGGCTGGCACGAGATACCTCGCCCCCTCGGATGGACCGGTCGGAGGTTCGCTTACACTGCGCGAAATCACCGCAAGCTGCACAAGCGTATCGAGCCGTTGCAGCGCCTCGTTATGGGTGACGTGTTTCTGGGCCTGGCTGCCAAGGATGAGCGGCAGCGCGAGATTGGCGGTCTGATCGGGCATCGGGATTTCCTGCGATGGTTGCGATGGGACCGACGATAGGAATCTGGCGTTAACTGTATCTGAGAGCGGCGCACGGTGCTTGCCTGTCCCCCCCCCTCCCCCTAGGGTCGACGCGATTGCAACGGCGCGACAATCGAGGACTTATGGCACCGAAATTTGGCACCAGCGGGCTGCGCGGCCTTGTCACCGAACTGACCGACGCGCTGGTCACCGATTACACCCGCGCGTTCCTGTCTGCCTGCCCGCAGGGCGGAGCCGTCCATGTGGGCTGGGACTTGCGCCCTTCCTCCCCAGCGATCGCCGAGACCGTCATCGCCGCAATCCGCGACGCCGGACTCACCGCGATCCGCGAGGGCGCGCTCCCTACCCCCGCGCTCGCGCTCGCATCGATGGGGGCGGGCAACGCCGCGATCATGGTCACCGGCAGCCACATCCCCGCCGATCGCAACGGGCTGAAATTCTACGTCCCGCATGGCGAGATCGCGAAAGAGGACGAGGCCGCCATCCTCGACCGGCTCGGTCAGGACCATCCCGTGACCGAGAAGTGCGGCTCCGAAATCCCCGGGGCAGATACCGCGGCGCACTACATCGCCCGCTATGTCGACGCCTTCGGCTCGGAGGCTCTCGAGGGCCTGCGCATCGGCGTCTATCAACACAGCTCCGTCGCTCGCGACATCCTGGTCACCGCGATCGAGGCGATGGGCGCGACCGCTGTTCCGCTCGCCCGATCGGACGAGTTCATCCCCGTCGACACCGAGGCGGTCGCCCCCGAGACTCGCGAAACGTTGCAAGGCTGGTGCACCGAGCAACGGCTGGATGCGGTGATCTCGACCGATGGCGATGCCGACCGCCCGATGTTGACCGACGAGACCGGCACGCTGATCCCCGGCGACGTGCTGGGGGCGCTGACCGCGCGGCTTCTCGGGGCGAAAATCCTCTGCACCCCGGTCTCCGCCAATACGATGGTCGACGCGATGCCAGAATTCGACAGCATTCATCGCACTAAGATCGGATCGCCCTTCGTGATCGCCGCGATGGGGGCCGCGCGCACTGCCGATCCAGCCGCGAAGGTCGTAGGCTATGAGCCCAATGGCGGCTTCCTTCTGGGCTTCACCGCAACGGGCCCTGTCGGGCAGATCGCGCCGCTCGCAACGCGCGATTGTCTGCTACCGATCGTCGCTCCGCTGGTCGCAGCGAAAAAGGCCGGCACCGGCCTCAGCGGACTTGTCGCCCAGCTGCCCGCGCGCTTCACCGCAGCCGACCGGGTCGCCGAAGTCTCGACCGACCGCTCGCGCGCCTTCATTGATCGCCTCGCGGCCGATCCCGTCGCACGGACGGAATTCTTCAGCGATTTCGACCCGGCCGAGCGGATCGACCAGACCGACGGTCTGCGCCTAACCTTCCCCTCGGGCGAGATCGTCCATCTGCGGCCCTCTGGCAACGCTCCTGAATGCCGCTGCTACGCCGAAGCCGCGACGCCCGAGCGCGCAGAGAGCCTTGTCGCAAGCTACCTCGCCGCACTACGAACGGAACTCACCTAGCCCGAGAGGTCGAACATCCCGTCGGAGAACAGGCCGAGATCGGTGTCGATGAACTCGACCGTGACGCCCTGATCCGAGAACGTCACGCCGGAGCCGGTCTCGACCATATGGTGGCGGGCCTCTGCGGCAGAGCTGTAGTTGAACCCCTCGAAGCTCAGCTGATCCCAGGGTTCGATATCGATGATGACGTGATGCCCGTCTTCATCAGCGCGGAACACGAACTGATCCGCCATCACGCCACCCTGGAGCAGGTTGTACCCGTCGCCGCCATCGAGTTGATCCTCGAAGCCGAAGGAACGGAACCAATCGATCTGCGACTGCGCCGTCTGGGTTATCATCTCGGGGCTTTGCGCGAAGGCGGCGACGACCTTCTCGCGAGTGTAGCCCCCGCTGTCGAGTTGATCGACCCACCATGTCAGCCCTTCGCTATCCGGCGCCCGCCCAAAGACATTCTGATAGAGCAGCGAGACGAAACCGGCATCGTCGAGACTGCCGTAAGTTGCGGTGAATTCCGGCGAGTTGACGAAGCCCGAGACCACGTCGAGAAACTCCATTCCGTCGGCCTGCATCTCGCTCCAATACATCATCCCGCCGAGATTCGGCTCGCGCCCGAGCGTCGCCTGATACAGGCGAAACACGTCGTCGGTGAAATCCGTCTGAGTGCTGGCCTGGCTCAGGAGAAGCGTGTCGATTTCCGTGGCTTTCCGAAATTCCGGGCTTTCCGAAAATCCCAAGACAACCTCCTCCCGGCTTCGTTCCCCCCGATCGAGCTGGTCGAGCCAATAGCTCAGCCCCCCGCTATCGGGGTTTCGATCCAGCACGTTCTGGTAAAGCAGCGTCAGAAACTCCGCGTCGCTCGTCTGCGCGTAGTTCGACTGAAATTCCGGCGAGTTGATGAATCGGTCCGCGACTTCCTGCAGATCGATCGCGCCACTCGACAGAAGGTCCGTCCAATAGTTCAGACCGTTTCCATCGGGCGCCCGGTCAAGCGTCGCCTGATAGACCCGGAACACCTGTGCCGCGAACGGATCGTAGCTGCGATCGATCCGTCCGCCATTTAGCAGGTCATCCCCGCCCATGCCTTGCAGGATATCCGCCCCGTCATTGCCGACCAGCAGATCGTCCCCGCCGCGCCCATCTATGATATCGCCCTGCGCTGTACCTTCTTTGTGGATATCGCCGACCTCGAGCGGGTTGATCGCGGAATGCCACAGATCGCGCAGCTCCGAGGTTTCGAAATCCGCGGCGCTCAGGCTTGAGCCATTCGCGGTATTCACGATCACACGTTCGTCGCCGATCCGAATATCCGCCCCCGTCGCGGTCGGGGTAATGTCCAAAGCCTCCTTGGTGTAGAACCAGGCCATGCTCGAGAGGTCGAGCCGATCGATGCCGGGCTCGTAATCCATGATGAAATCCGTGCGCCCATCCGCATCGAGCACGAAGACGTCCCCCCCTTCGCCCCCCCAAAGCGTATCCACACCGCCGCCGTCTTGCAGGATGTCCGCCCCTGCCCCACCGTGGATTTCGTCATCGCCTGCGCCGCCGGAAATCTGATCGTTTCCCGCCCCACCTTTCACGGTTTCGCCGCCATCGCCAAGCTTCAGCGCCAGACCGGCAGGGCCCAACTCCACCTTGATATGGCTGATCCCCATTCCCTGATCGCTCGCGCTCGCTGACACGTCGCCCGCCACGAAAATATCGAGTCCGGTCGCATCCGCGATCATCGCCGCCGCAGCCGGATCGGTCAGCGCGGTTTCGATCTCGTCCGCCAAGGTCCCGATCTGGACCAGTTTGCCGCCAGGCAGCAGCGTAAGCAGGCTGACCCCGTCATCGGCGCCTCCGGCCAGCACATAGACCTGATCGGCCATCGTAACGGTTTCGAGCGTCGTGACGCCCTCGAACCGCGTGCCGAGGTCGTCATTGATCTGATCGGTGACCTCCATCCGCCCGCCCGGACCGAGCGCCACGACAGAGATCGAGCTTGTGCCCGCCGCTCCCAGAAGCGCATAAGCCTGACCGCCCACATGGACCGTCTCGATCGAATTAGGGGTGTTGATGAAGAGGCCGTCGCGCGCATCGATCTGACTGGCGATCTTCAGCTGTCCCTGCGTATCGAGCGCGAGCGTGGTCAGCGAATTATCCGTAGCCGAGGCGGCCAGAACGTATTGCGCCCCGTCGATCTCGACCGTGCCGAGAGTATGGACATCATTCGCTGACCAAGCGGCGCCCGCAGTGCCCTGCGCGATCTCTGTCATCCGGCCTCCGGCACCCATCTGCCAGACATGCAGCCCGCTCCCATGCGACAGGGCGCCGACGAAAAAGCTCTGCGCGTCGAGGTGCAGCGGCGCGATCGCAAGCACTGCACCCGGCGCAACCGCCCCCGGCAGCGTAAACACATCGCTGATTCCACCGTCATTCTGGTTTAGCCAGACCGCTTGAAACGCGCCCGATGCCGAACCGGTCGCCATCAAGGCAGGACTGCCGTCGATCGAGATCTCGGTCAGCGTCCCGGCTGCATCCAGTCCCGCACTTTCGCTCAGATAAGCCAGATCGCTCGAATTCAGCCGCGCGGTCAGCGGAAGCTGCGCGATGCCGCCTGACGCATTGGAAATCGAGTAAAGCGTCGGCCCCGTCTCACCCTGCACGAGAAGCAGGTCGGTGACCGACGTCATGAAATTTTTCGCACCATTCGTTACGGTCGCGACCGGCGTCAATTGAGGCATAGCCACCTCCGCTTTCAACGTTCTCCTTGTCTCAAGCATGAGGCGCGGCTGGGCTCAGAGCGCGGAGGGAAAGCGGCCCGAAAATGGTTTTTTCTCAATATTTTAATAGAATTCAACGACTGCCATCGCCCAACTCAAAGCATATTGCGTTCGTGGCAGGCAATCGCGGCATTGAGATCGTCGAAAAACTCAAGCCGTCCACGCTCGAGCACCGCGCCGCAATCGCAAATCTCGTGCAACTGGTTCATTGAGTGGCTGACCACAATCGCTCCGGCTTCTTTCAGCCGGTCGCGAAACAGGGCTGCGCTCTTCTCGCGAAACGCCGCATCGCCGACCGCCGTGATCTCGTCGACGAGATAGGTGTCAAAACTGATCGCCATCGACGCCGCAAAGGCCAATCGCGCGCGCATCCCGGAAGAATAGCTGCGCAGCGGCATTCGGAAATGCAGCCCGAGCTCTGCAGTCTCCTCCACGAAGGCCACCATCTCGTCCGTATCCACCCCGTAGATCCTCGCGATGAAGCGGCAATTCTGCGCGCCTGTCAGGTCATTGTGAAACGACCCTGCGAAGCCGACAGGAAAAGAGACGCTGCCCCGCGTGATCACCCGGCCCCGATCGGGCCGTGCGGTCCCCGCTATCATTTGCAGAAGCGTTGATTTCCCCGCCCCGTTGCGCCCCAGCAGTGCGACGGATCGCCCGCTGGGAAAGCTCGCGCAGATATCGAGCGCCACGATTTTCTCGCCACCAGGAACGCGGAAGCTCTTGCCGAGATTTTGCAGCCGGATCATCGCCGTTACCGACGGTCCCGGATCGCATAGCCCGCCAGCACGCCAATCGCCCAAAGCAAAATCAAGCTGCCCGCGATCAGCGCAAGAAGCGTTTCGCGGCGTGGATATTCGGCGCTCTCAGCGAGGGTCGGCGCCATGAATGTCGCGAGAAAACGGCTCTTGCGGCGCGCCTCGGCCTCCGCCGCCTCAAAGCTCGCACGCGTTGCCGCATAGGCACGCTCTGCGAATTCGCGCTCCGTCATGAGCCGCTCGAATTCGCCCACGATGCTTGCATAGGCTTCGTCCTTCGTGCCGCCCTCGATGCCAAGCTTGCGCCGTTCCGCCACGATCCGTTTCTCGATCACCGCCAGCCGCCGCTCGGCCTGCTTCAACCGCGGATCCGTACCGCTGCGCACGGTGCCGCGTAGTAGATCGCTCTCGATCATCACATGCGCCTGCTGCTCGAGCAGCGATCCCAGAACCCCAGCTTGGCTTTGCAAATCCATCTCCGGGCTGATCAGTTGATGGCGATTGCGGAAGGTGGTGAGTGCCATGCGCGCCGCCTTCAGTCGCCCCTCCGCGCGCCGCAACTCGCCGCGCGCATGGCGGATCGCGTCTTCGCGCGCCGCGTTGCTGAGCCGATTAATCATCGTCGAGCTGCGGGCCATCAAGGTCTGCGCGATCCGCTGCGCCGAGACCGGGTCGAAAGCCCGCACCTCGATGTCGAGCAGCCCGGCACCCGCGCCGTGCCGCACATGGACCATGCGCCGCCAATAGGCGACAAGATCCTCCAGATTGGCGTCGGTCGACAGCCCGAACACCGGATCTGATCGCTTGCGCGACCAAATCGCTCTCAGATCGAGCGCATCGTCGATCTCGGCGACAAGGCTGGGGCTTTGAATAAACTCATACAGAATATCCGTATCGTCCGAAGACGCCCCCGACAGGCTGGATAGCCCGCCGAAAATATCGAATGCCGGGCCGGCCTCCTTGCGCTGAACCGTAAAGCCGACGCGGGAGACGAACTGATCTGCAGCCTGCGCGTAAAGAAAACAGGCAGCGGCCAGGACCGGCGCGACCACCAGCGCCACGAAGCTCAACCCCACCGCATGATGGCGCCGCCGCCAACGCGCCTTGCGGGCAGGCGGGGCGTAAGCGCTCGGCACTGTTCGTAGCGGCTGGGAGACGTCGCGCAACCCCGCCCCCGCCGCGAGAACGGGCGCGGCCCGCGCAGGCTCGTTAACCGCGTGTTTCACAATTGGCTCCACTATTGATCGCATCGGATCCCAGCGAACACGATCCGAATTGAAAACCGGTAAACGAGGCTCGAAATGTTTTTCTCACATGCGCCCAGTCCCCCCAACCGGTCCTTCCCGGCTCTTCGTGCGATCGGCGCGCTCATCTTGCGCGAGATGTCCGCCAGCTACGGCCGCTCGCCGGGGGGCTATCTCTGGGCTCTCCTCGAGCCGGTCGGCGGCATCGCCTTGCTCACTCTTTTCTTTTCGTTGACCTTCCATGCTCCGCCGCTCGGAGCCAGTTTCGCGCTTTTCTATGCGACAGGGCTACTGCCCTTCATGCTGTTTTCGGAGGTCCAATCGAAAGTCGCCAACGCGCTCACCTACTCGCGCGCCCTTCTGGCCTATCCGACGGTGAGCTTTCTCGATGCACTCATCGCGCGACTTGTTTTGAATGCACTCACGAAACTCATCGTCTCTTACCTAGTTCTTCAGGGCTGCCTGCTGATCTTCGACTCCCGCGCGAGCCCTGATCCGCTGCGGATATTCGAGGCGGCGAGTCTTGCCGTGCTGTTGTCCTTCGGCATCGGAACGCTTAACTGTTTTCTCTTCCTGCGCATCCCTGTCTGGCAGCAGATATGGTCGATTCTGATGCGACCTATGTTCTTGATATCAGGTGTGTTTTTCCTCACCGATCACCTGCCGACGTGGGCCGCAGACGTCCTGTGGTTCAACCCGCTCGTACATGTCATCGGCTATCTGAGGCACGGGATCTTCCCGACCTACGAGCCCGATCATCTTTCCGCGCCTTGGGTCATCGGCGTATCACTCGTGGCGCTGGCCATCGGCCTTCTGGCGCTCAGGACGCGTTACCGGGATCTCCTCGCAAGGTGAGCGTTGCGGATCGGCGCGAAGGCGCACCGAACAGCGCGGCGCGCCATCGACCACAACGGTCCTTGTGCAGAAGGGTATCGAGACGCTTTGCGATCAACCGATCGAGTTCTCCAAGCGTTGCGTCCGCTGGCCATGACCCAGAGAGGAGCCGCCCCGCAAAGACGCGCAATTCGTCGAGATCGTCTAGCTGTGCAGGACCTTTCTCTATTTCGGGATGATAGGGATAGGGTGAAGCCCAGAACGGATCGTCGCGTATGGCCTCCGCCTGGGTAGCGGGTAACACGCGCTCGAGCTTTTGGCGCTGGGTCTGCGCGATCTCCTGCAGCGTCTCCACATGATGCGGCGCGATTGCCCACGCGCGGCGAAGCATAGGCCCCGCCGCCAAACGCCTCTGCAACAGGAACTCGATTTCGGCGCGATGGGTATCTGGGCGGAAGCGCCGATTGCGCAGTAGGAAACCAATCTGCGCCGCGCTGCCAGTTCTGTGACGCTGCCGGGACGGCTGGCTCGATGTTTGAAAGAGAGCATCGGTGCAAGCGACCGCGTCATGCCCTGCTGGGGCGACCTGCAAGCGAACATTGGGAATACGCACCCAAGCCGCGAGATCGGCACCGAAGCTATAAGGACACCGCCAGGCGCGCAGCCAATCGTCAAAGCAGGGACGGCTCCAGACGCCCCACTGCCAGAACGCCGCATTCATCCATGTCAAAGGCGGCCGCAGGAAGGCCAACACGGTGACGGGCGGATGGCCAAGGTCGGCGAGCAGCGACGCAAAAATTTCGGGGCGCCGAATCCATCCCTCATTCGAGAAAAACGGGATGTAGCCGCAGCTGTGGGCGCGCGCCATTTCTCTCTGGAAGAAAGCGGCGAAGGGTCTTGCCCCGACCTCGCGACCCGGATCTGGCATCGAGACATATCCGTAAGGAGAAAGCGCCGCGGCATGTGACACGGCCCTGCCGCGCAGCGGCATCACCAATCCCCTGACCTTCGCCGCGCCGATATAGCGCACGCGATGTCCGGTGCGTGACGCCCTGTCCGGGCGTACGCTCCATGCCGATTGAAGGGCCGAACTGCCGCATTTCGGAGCGCCGACGTGGAAGACGGCGACACTGTCCTCGAATGTCATGCCACCCACCTTTCGCAGTCGGGCTGTCCGAGCAGGCGACCCATGTCGACATCCGATGGATACCGTGGCAGTGGCAAAACGCATCCCTGTCTGCCCGCAGCCCTGACCGCCTCAGCCTGTGCGCCGAGATCGAAACAGGTCACCGGCAGGCCGGTGCCGAGGGCCTCGTGCGTCGTGAACGAAAAGGTCTCCGGCCAGAGCGACGGGATAAACCACCGATCGATTCCGTGATGCGCAACCAGTATCGGCAAGTCAGACCGCTCGAACGGCCCATGGATGTGGTTCGGCGCGTCGAGATGAAACCGCGGATCGAGAGTCCCCAGTAGCACGAGCCGCGCGCGCCCGTCAGCGATGCACGCATCGCCTACGGCTTCCACGACCGAGGCTCCCTTGTGCAGGCCGATATGGCCAAGCACGCCAATAACGGGCTGCGCAGATCTGTCAGCATTCGAGGAGGTGCCGGAGTTCGCCAGGTGCCTGTGATGCGGATAGGTCAGAGGTGCAGGTCGCCTCCTGTCATGCGGCTTGCAGTCTATCTTATCCGCAAGGTCGGGGCGAACCGACGCAACGATGCCAGCGGAACTGTGCGAGAAAACGCGCAAGCGCGTCGCCGCGGTCATTGCGGCACCCCATGCAGCTTCCCATTCCGATCGGTCGCCGCTTGAATGCGCGCGAGGCCGCTTTCGGAATCCGGGGCGCAGATCGATACGCACCGGGATGTCGCGCAGACTGGGCCCCTCTTCCAGGAGGGTGTATGCCTCACTGAGAGGGAAATAGTCGTGGAAAAGAATGTCGAGTTGGTGCCCTCGGGACAGATCGACTAACAGCTCTGGGATTTCGAGCGGCGCCGAATGACCGACGCCGCAGGAATAGATTACGTGGCGTTCTGGAAGGACCTGCAGCAGAGAAAGGATCGCTGCCCGATCCGCCGTCTCTGTGATGCATAGGCCGAGCGGGTCGTGAAGCTCGATGGACCAACGAGCCGTACCGCCGACACGCAGAACGATGCCGCGCCGCCCGGCGCGAAGCTCCGCGGCGATTTCCTCACGCAGCCGAATCTCGGCGCCGCCACCAAGGGAATGCCCGAGCCAGATTTTGAGCGGCGCGGCCTGCAATGCGCCCGCACGCGCCAAGGCAAGCACAAAACGAGGAGCTGCCAGCGGGTCGCGGCTAAGAAACCGATCGACCGCCCGCGGATAGCTCGGATAGCGCCGCTCGATCTTCGCGTGATGGCGTTCCACCAGTTTCTGGCGCGCCGACGGACCGAAGGAGGCACTGCCCCGATGCTCGACGAAAAGCGAGCTTATCCCGACATGGCGCCCCCCGAGCCGCCGTACCCTTTGGCACCAATCCGTCTCCTCTCCGTAGCCGCGCCCGAACCCCGGATCGAAGCACGGGAGTTGGGAAAGAAAGCGGGGTGCGAGCGCCATGCAAAAACCGATCCCGGTGGGCAGATCGGCGCGCGCTTGCGAAGGTTCCAACTTCGCGGCGATGGCATCGATCTGATCGACGGCCCCGGGCGGCAGATCGCTCCGCGTACCAGGCATCGGCACCGACAATATCTGCGCGTCATTCGACATTGGCGTCACGCTTGCCACCTCAGGGTCGGTGAGCGGCTCCACAAGCCGCGACGCCCAGCCTGCAGGCACGAAGACATCCGAATTCAGCAAGACCACGGGACGGTCTGGGAAGCGATTCAGGACCTCCTCATACCCGCGATTGACGGAGGCGACGAAGCCCAGATTCGCTGCATTTTCCAGAAGCGTCACGTTGGCTTTGGCCTTACACCAATCACGCAAAAACGGCCGCATCTCGGGATCGGTCGAGCGATCTTCGACCACGATCATGTGCCAATCGAGATCCGTATGCCGAACGATGCGATCGAGCGTCTCGCGCAGCAGATTCCGCGCGTTGAAAACTGGCAAGACAATCACGATCGCGGGGGAAGCCGGCGGTTCGTCAGGCGGTCCGGTGCGCAACAAGTCGGACGGTAGAAGCGCACCTCGCGATTGCGCCACAAACCCCAGTGCCGACTTCACCCTCATCCCCGCGGAACTGTCGCCGCGGCTTCGCCATCGCCAGATGTCGCCGGCATGAGAGGCGAGCCGCCAAAGAAATATCGGCGCAATACGCAGCTGCCCGAAAGTGAGACGAAGGCGTCCGATCGACGGCAAGGTCCAGCTTTCGTTTCCGTGCCCTTCGGCTCCTTTACCGGGAATGGCCAGTTCTACCCGACCGGGCCAAAACGGCAGATCGAAGGCGAATTTCGCCACCCCTGAAGCGTCGGGTTCAAGGGCGCATCGTTGCGTCACGCTGTCCAACCGCAAGACCAGCTCCGGAGCGGCGATTCGCCCCTCCAGCCGAAGACGGTTTCCGCTATACTCATATCGCGTGACATGCAGGCCCCAAGCTTCCGCGCGCGCGCCTAAACCGCCCACAGTCCGAGAGATTCGGAGATTCGCGTCGGCATATCGATGAAAGACCCGGAAAATTCTGCCCAGCACAACGATTCCTCGCGATAGCGTCCGAAATCGGCGTCAGGTGACGCCATCTTTCGGAACGTTACGCGAACGAACGTAAATTTTCAGGAAACGGCTGGCAGGGGCAGAGGGACTCGAACCCGCGACCCTCGGTTTTGGAGACCGATGCTCTACCAACTGAGCTATACCCCTAGGCCGTGGCGTGGGTGCTAAAGTCTCGCGCGACCGAAATCAAGTACCTTTCCATCGATCTCGCATTTCCCCGCCGAAGAAATCGCCGTGGAACGCAAGCCGAGCACAGATCGTTTTTCCTCCGAACCCGCGCAAGCTGCGCCTCTGGAAAGGAAAGCATATGCCAAAGATTACCGAAGCCCGCATTCTGATCATGGCCACCGATGGTTTCGAGCAGGCCGAATTGACCGTTCCGCGCGACAAGCTGATCGAAGCAGGCGCGCAGATCGACATCGCCTCGCTCGACGGCGAAGATATCTGCGGTTGGGACGAAACCGACTGGGGCGAAACCGTTTCGGTGCAGCGCAAGATCTCCGATGTCGACGCGTCGAATTACGATGCGATCGTTCTACCCGGCGGTCAGATCAACCCCGACCTTCTTCGTGTCGAGAAAAGCGCGCTGGACCTGCTGCGCAATTTCTATGACCAGGGGAAGGTTGTAGCCGCGGTCTGCCACGCACCTTGGCTTCTGATCGAAACCGGTATCGCCAAGGGGCGCAAGATGACCTCGTATCACTCGGTGCGCACCGATGTCGAAAACGCCGGTGGCGAATGGGTCAACGAATCCGTGGTTTCCGACAATGGCGTCGTCACCTCGCGCAACCCGAAGGATCTCGACGATTTCGTCGCAAAGATCATCGAGGAGGTGCAGGAAGGTCGCCACATGCGCGACGCCGCCTGACCGCGTGAATTACCGCTTCCTGCGCTTCGAATAGAGGCGCAGGAGGCCCATGACCATCAACTGCACGGCGACGATCACCACGCAGACGATCACCAGATAATTGAACGCATTGTCGGAATTCAGCCCCGGCATCCCGCCGATGTTGACCCCGAAAAGTCCGGTGAGAAACCCGAGCGGCAGGAAGATCGTGGAGACCACCGACAGCACGAAGGTGTTGCGGTTCACCCGATCCGACAGCTGGCTCGAGAGTTCCTCGCGGAGCACCTGCGCCTGATCGCGCAGCTCGTCCATATCTTCCGAAATCCGCGTCATCTTCAACGCTTCTTCCTCGATCTCGCGCCGCGTGACCTCGTCGATGATCGGGCTCTCCGCCTGCGTCAGACGGATCAGGGCTTCGCGTTGCGGCGCGAGGTAACGCCGCGCCGCGATCACCTGCAGCCGCAGGTCGAGAACGTCGCGGCGCATGTGATCGGCGTGCCCGCCATAGACCTGATCCTCTAGCGTTTCGGCGCGTTCGTCCAATTCGCTTTGGAACACTCCGATATTGCCGACGATATCCTCGGTGAGTTGCACGAGGAAGCTGCCCGCGTCGCTGGGCCCTTGGCCGTCGCGGATCGCTGCGTTCATGTGCTCGATCGCGCGCACGCGCTTGCGCGAGATCGTCAGGATGCGCTGCCGGTCGAGATACATCCGCAGCGAGACCATATCCTCGGGATCTTCGCCCTCGTTGAAGTTGATCGCGCGCAGGATCACCAGAAGCCCCTCGCCGATCTGGCTCATGCGCGGGCGCGTATCGACATCTAGCAACGCCTCCACCGCCTGCGGGTCGAGGTAATCCAGCTCCTCGCGAATCCAGCGCTGCGCCCGCGGGTGCGTCCCGTCCAGATGCGCCCAGGCGAGCCGTTCGTCCCGTAGCGCCTCGACGATATCGGCAGGCCCGTCAGGATCGGGCGCGCCCGAGAGGATATGCGAGAAGAGGATCGGGCTGTTGGTCATCCGGGCTCCGGGCGAAATCGTAGCGTTGCCCAGAGCCTAGCGTCGTTGCGCGCAGCGGCAAGCCTCTCGCTTAGGGTGCGTGTCTGGCCAGTGCGGCGACATCGCCTGCTTCCAGTGCCGGAAGCGCGGCGCGGATCGCTTCCACGGGCCAATCCCACCATGCGAGATCGAGCAGCCGCGCGACCTCCCCCGGGCTGAACCGGAACCGCACCACCCGCGCCGGATTGCCAGCAACGATGGCAAAGGGCGGCACGTCCTGCGCCACAACCGAGCCCGCCGCCGCGATCGCCCCCGCGCCGATCTTCACGCCGGGCATCACCATCGCGTTGAAGCCAAGCCAGACATCCGGCCCGATGACAGTGTCCCCTGTCGCGGCGTTCTCCTCAAGATATTTCCCCGCCGTCTCCATATCGAAGATTCGGAACGGGTAGGTGGTGATCCCGCCCATCGGATGATTGGCCGAGGCGGTGATGAAGCGCACCCCATGCGCGATCTGCGCGAAGGGGCCGATCACCAGCCGCTCGGGGCAGCCGGGAAACAGATACGGCGCCAGCTCCGCCGCCGCGTCCGGCACGGGAACGAGAGGGCTGTAATAAGCATAGCGCCCGACCTCGATATTGGGATGATCGATCACCGCCTGCAGGAACACGGTGGGTTCATGCGGCATGCCATCGGGCAGCAGGACAGGATTGCGGGTATCGGGCGCAGGAAAGCGCCGCGGCAGCGGATGGGCAGACATGGAGAGACCTCTCTCGATCAGAGTTTCAGGGAAACGGGATCAGAAAAGGGTCTTGTCCATCGGCGCCTCCATTGCGTGCTCGTCCAGTCTAGCGCAAGCGACGGGTCCGCGCCAGCCGTCCGGTCACAGCTTGCGCGCGCGCCACTCCGTCATCGCCTTCGCGATCTGCTCCGCCGCGTCAGGGTCGAGGTGGAAATGGTGATCGCCTGCGATCTCCACGCTCTCATAATCGGCGATCAGCTCGGCCCCCCATCGCGCCAACTCCGCCGTGCCCTCGCGCCGCGCCCGGATCCCGTCCGCAGCCCAGATATTGAGCACCGGTGCCCGGATCGCCCGCAGCACCGCCTCCACATCGTCGCGATCGAGTTTCGCTGCAGAGCTCGCGAACAGCCGCCGGTCGCCGCGCAGATGCCAGCCCTCGGAGCCTTCTTCCAGCGCACGCTTCGCCAGCGCCTCGGCCACCGCGCGCGCGTTGCCCTGCCCCGCGCGGCGCGCGATATAGGCTTCGCGCGTCGGGAAACTGCGTGGAGGCCGCGCCGCCTGCGTTGGCACCTCGGTCAGATAGGCGCGCAGGGTTGTGACGAAGTCCTGCGCCACCGGCTCGGGGGCCAGCGAATCGAGCGCGATGAAACCTCGCACCCGCTCCGGCATCGCTGCCGCCAACAGCGCCGCGATATTGGCACCCCGCGAATGGCCCAGCAGCACGCACTCCTCCCAACCCAGAGCGTCGAGCACCCGCAGGATCTGCGGCAAGTCGTCCCAGATATTGTAGCTCGCATGGGCCGCGCGATGCCCGCTCAGCCCCTGCCCGCTCAAATCGAGCGCGACGACATGGCAGCCATTCAGCCGCGGCGCGAGCTCGGCAAAGCTCGCTGCATGATCCATCCAACCATGCAGCGCCAAGACCGGCAGCCCCTCCTCGGAGCCCCATTCGAGCCCGGCGATCCGTAGCCCGTCTACGTCCCAGCGCCGCTCCCGCGCACCGTTCGTCTCCACCATGTCTTGCATCCTCCCACGCCCCCAATGCGCAGAAGATCTAGCGCGAGACACCCGCGATTGCGACCACCGGCACCGCGTCTTTCACGCAAAGCAAAAGGGCCGCCCAAGCGGGCGGCCCTTCGCAAGTCCAAATGATCCGAAGATCACTCGATGATTTTCGACACCACGCCGGCGCCGACGGTACGGCCGCCTTCGCGGATTGCGAAGCGCAGACCGTCTTCCATCGCGATCGGAGCGATCAGTTCGACTTCGAACTTCAGGTTGTCGCCCGGCATCACCATCTCGGTGCCCTCGGGCAGCGTCACGGTGCCGGTCACGTCCGTCGTGCGGAAGTAGAACTGCGGACGATAGTTCGCGAAGAACGGGGTGTGACGGCCACCTTCCTCTTTGGTGAGGATGTAGGCTTCAGCTTCGAACTTCGTGTGCGGCTTCACCGAACCCGGCTTGCACAGAACCTGACCACGCTCGACGCCGTCACGGTCGATGCCGCGCAGCAGCGCGCCGATGTTGTCGCCAGCTTCACCACGGTCCAGCAGCTTGCGGAACATCTCGACGCCCGTGCAGGTCGTCTTCGAGGTGTCGCGGATGCCCACGATTTCCAGTTCGTCGCCGACGTTGATCACGCCACGCTCGACGCGGCCGGTCACAACCGTACCACGGCCCGAGATCGAGAACACGTCTTCGATCGGCATCAGGAAGGGCTGGTCCACGGCGCGCTCCGGCGTCGGGATGTAGCTGTCGACAGCTTCCATCAGAGCACGGATCGAGTTCTCGCCGATTTCCGGATCACGGCCTTCCATCGCGGCCAGAGCCGAACCCTTGATGATCGGGATATCGTCGCCGGGGAAGTCGTAGGACGACAGAAGTTCGCGAACTTCCATTTCCACGAGCTCGAGCAGCTCCTCGTCGTCGACCTGGTCAACCTTGTTCAGGTACACGACCATCGCCGGGATGCCGACCTGACGGCCGAGCAGGATGTGCTCGCGCGTCTGCGGCATCGGGCCGTCAGCTGCGTTCACGACCAGGATCGCGCCGTCCATCTGCGCTGCACCCGTGATCATGTTCTTCACGTAGTCGGCGTGGCCGGGGCAGTCGACGTGCGCGTAGTGACGCGACTCGGTCTCGTACTCCACGTGCGCGGTCGAGATCGTGATGCCGCGGGCTTTCTCTTCCGGCGCGCCGTCGATCTGGTCATACGCGCGGAAATCACCGAAATACTTCGTGATCGCAGCCGTCAGCGTCGTCTTGCCGTGGTCAACGTGGCCAATCGTGCCGATGTTGACGTGCGGTTTGTTACGTTCAAACTTTTCCTTTGCCATCTCGCGGGGCGCCTCTGGTTAGGGGGCCGCTAGCAGCGAGCCCGAGTCAATATCGCGCGCTACCTATTGCCCTGGCGGGGAAAAATCAAGCCCGGAATGCAGGGTTTCCCCTGTCTGTGTTCGCGGTTTCGCTTGGGCAGCGACCCGCTCCGCACTACCATCCCGTCATGGATTACGCTGCGACAGACGACACCCACCGCCTTCCCGCCCGCGCACCGCTTGCCGAGCACCCGCTGGGGATTCTCGCGAGCTTCCGGGCTGCGCGGCGCAACCTGTTGGAAATAATACCGGAACTGGCCACCCATGCACCGATCATCTCGGGCAATACAGGCGCGCGCTGGCATATGGTGATGGACCCTGACAGCCTGCGTCACATCCTCAAGACGCGCGTCGAGGATTATCCGAAATCGGTGGTGACCAAGCTCATTCTCGGCCCTGCCGTAGGGGAAGGGCTATTCGTCGCCGAAGGGGCCGAATGGCGCTGGCAGCGCCGCGCCGCCTCTCCGGTCTTCGCCGCGCGCAACATGGAGGCGCTCGCCCCCGTCATGGGGGCCGCAGCGGAGGCCTCTGCCGCGCGCATCAGCACCGCCGCCGATACCGGTCGCGCGGTGGACCTGCATCAGGAAATGGTGGCCGCGACCTTCGAGGTGATCTCGGACGTGACCTTCTCGGGCGACGAGGGCTTCGACCGCGCCGCGATCCATCGGGCGATCGACGCCTATATCGCGCAGACGGCAAAGGTCTCGCTTCTGGATCTTTTCGCCCTGCCCGCCTGGGTGCCGCGCCCGCATCGGGTGATCTCCTCGGGCGTCGTGCGCGACCTCAAGCGCCATGCGGACAGCGCGATCGAGGCCCGGCGCGCGAGCGAGGCGAAGGCGGTGCCCGACCTTCTGGACCTGCTCGACGGCGCGCAGGACCCCGAAACCGGCCGCGAGATGAGCCCGGCCGAGCTACGCGACAACCTGCTGACCTTCATTGTCGCAGGCCACGAGACGACCGCCCTGACGCTCGCCTGGGCGCTCTACCTCTGCGCCTTCGACCCGGCGGTGCAGGAGGCCGTCCGCAGCGAGGCGCAGGTCGCGCTCGGCGCGCATGCGGCGACCGTCGATGACCTGCCGAAAATGCCCCTCATCGCGCAGATCGTGAACGAAAGCCTGCGCCTCTACCCGCCTGCGGGCTTCCTGTCGCGCACGGCGCGCAAACCCGACACGCTTCTGGGGCGCGAGGTGCGCGCAGGCGACACGGTGATGCTGCCGATCTACGCGCTCCACCGTCACCACGCGCTCTGGGACGACCCGCATGCCTTCCGCCCGGATCGTTTCGCCGATCCGACGCATGACCGCTTCGCCTTCCTCCCCTTCGGGGCCGGGCCACGCATTTGCATCGGCGCGGGCTTCGCGATGCAGGAAGCACAGATCATCCTCGCCACGCTCCTCGCCCGGTTCCGCTTCACCGCCGTTCCGGGGCGCGAGCCTGTACCGGAGATGATCCTGACGACACGCCCAAAGGGCGGCATCTGGCTGACGGTAAAGCGCGCGTGACAGGCGAGAGCGAACACTCATGCTTCGCCTTGGCGAAAATTTCCCGGGGGTGAATTGCCCGACAGGGCAAGAGGGGGCGGCGCCCCCTGCCGGATCGCCCGGGACTGCCCGGACGATCCCTCAGGCAATGCCTCAGGTGAACCTGTTGTCCCGCGGGAAGCCTCGCGGCGCCATGCGGCCCGCCGAGGCGCGCTTGCCGGTCCATTCGGCGAGGTCGGTCTCGGTCCGCGTGCGGCCCGCCGGATCCTTCCAGCTCAGACCATCGGCCAAGGTGAAGGTCTTCGCGTCGCTCAGCCCACCATCCTTGTATTTCTGCAAACGGACGCCTTTGCCGCGCGCCATCTCGGGCAGCTCTTCCAGCGGGAATACCAGCAGCTTGCGGTTCTGACCGACGCAGGCGACCGTGTCGCCATCGATCTTCGAACAGACGGTGGTTTTCGCCGCCCCCTTCATGTTCAGAACCTGCTTGCCCGATTTGGTCTGCGCCACGAGCTCTTCGCCCGGGCAGACGAACCCGTCGCCATCCGAGGAAGCCAGCAGGTATTTCTCGCCCGCCTTCGGCAGCAGCAGATGCGTCACCTCCGCCTCGTTGGGCAGGTCGACCATCAGCCGCAGTGGCTCCCCCATGCCGCGCCCGCCGGGCAGATTCGCCCCGAGCACCGTATAGGCGCGCCCGTTGGAGCCCATCGCGACGATCCGGTCCGTGGTCTCGGCATGCATGGCGAACATCGGCCCGTCGCCATCCTTGAACTTCACCTCGGCGTCGAGCGCGTTGTGGCCCTTCATCGCCCGGATCCAGCCCATCTTCGACAGGATCACGGTAATCGGTTCGCGTTCGATCATCGCCTCGATCGGCACTTCCTCGACCTCACCAGCCTCGGCGAAGCCGGTGCGTCGCGCGCCGCCCTCGGCGTTGCGGCCGAATTTCTTGTCGATCTCTTTCAGCTCACCGCCGATCGTCTTCCATTGCAGCTTTTCGGAGGCGAGAAGGTCTTCCAGTCCCGAGCGCTCTTCGATCAGTGCATCACGCTCGCGCTTGAGCTCCATCTCCTCGAGCTTGCGCAGACTGCGCAGACGCATGTTTAGGATCGCTTCGGCCTGCACGTCCGACAGTTCGAACTCGGCCATCAGCATCGCTTTGGGTTCGTCCTCGTAGCGAATGATCTCGATCACCCGGTCGAGGTTCAGGAAGGCGATAATGTAGCCTTCGAGCACTTCCAGACGCGCGTCGATCTTGTCCATCCGATGCTGCGAACGGCGCAGCAGCACCTCGCGCCGGTGATCGAGGAAGGCGCGCAGCACCTCCTTGAGCGAGCAGACCTTCGGCACCCGCCCGTCGATCAGCACGTTCATGTTGAGCGAGAAGCGGACCTCCAGATCGGAGTTCTTGAACAGCATCCCCATCAGCATCTCGGGCTCGACGGTGCGCGATTTCGGCTCCAGCACGATGCGGATATCGTCGGCGCTCTCGTCGCGCACATCGGCCAGCGCGGGCACTTTGCGGGTCTGGATGACCTCGGCCAGACGCTCGATCAGCTTCGATTTCTGCACCTGATACGGAATCTCGGTGACGACGATCTGCCACTGACCGCGGCCGAGATCCTCTTTCTCCCAGCGCGCCCGCAGACGGAACGCACCGCGCCCGGTGCGATAGGCGTCGCGGATATTCTCGGGCGGCTCGACCAGCACGCCGCCGGTCGGGAAGTCGGGGCCGGGGATATGCTCGACCAGCTCGTCATCAGTGATGGCGGGGCGCTTGATCATCTCCAAGAGCGCCTCGACCAACTCGCCGAGGTTATGCGGGGGGATGTTCGTCGCCATGCCGACCGCGATGCCGCTCGCGCCATTGGCCAGCAGGTTCGGAAAGGCGGCGGGCAGCACGACCGGCTCGGTCAGCGTGCCGTCGTAGTTCGGGCGGTAATCGACCGCGTTCTCGGCCAGACCTTCCAGAAGCGACTCGGACGGTGAGGCCAGACGTGCCTCGGTGTAACGCGAGGCTGCCGGGTTATCGCCGTCGATATTGCCGAAGTTGCCCTGCCCGTCGACGAGCTTGTAGCGCATCGCGAAATCCTGCGCGAGACGCGCCATCGCGTCGTAGATCGCGGCGTCGCCATGGGGGTGGTAGTTCCCCATCACGTCACCCGAGATCTTCGCGGATTTCCGAAAGCCGCCGGTGGGCGACAGCTTCAGTTCGCGCATCGCGAAGAGGATGCGCCGATGCACCGGCTTCAACCCGTCGCGCGCATCGGGCAGCGCCCGGTGCATGATCGTCGAGAGCGCATAGGTCAGATAGCGCTCGCCAATCGCGCGGCTCAGCGGTTCGGAACTGGTGGAGAGGGGATTTTCTTCGTCACTGCTCATGCCGATTTACTAAAGCCGAGCCCGATCCCGGTCCAGCGGGAAAAGCAGGAATAAGAATTTCCAAGGAACTTTTCCCCCGTCGGCGGAATTTCACCGACGTAGAGCAGGCGGAATCGTGTTAACATTTCAATGATTCCCCAGCTGCCAATTCGGAATCAGGGGGTTGAACATGGGTAAGTTGTTGCTGACCACTTTGGCGGGTATTTACGCCGTTATGGCCATCGCCGGTCGCGACGTCCCCGGGGACGTCGAACAGGCCTCTGCGGCTACGTCAAATGACACGGTACAGGTGTCACGCGCCGCGACCGACAGTCAAGAACTTTCGGCCAGCGAAGCGCCTCAAATTGTCGCGAAGGCGGCCGCCACATCGCCGACCGATACGCCGAGAGTCGAGAAGGCGTCGCTGATCACGCGCATCACGCCGAACACGCGGATGCCGGGCCCTGAGCTCAAACCCTCGCCGGAACATCGCAAGACCGCTGCGCCGGAAGTCGACGGCGGCACGCTCTGGAGCGTCTCGGCCAATGCCCTCAACGTGCGCTCGGGCCCCTCGACCAGCAATGCCGCGATCGACAGCGTCCGCAAAGGCGATCAAGTGCTCGTTGTGGCCGAGAGCGGCGGTTGGGCGCATGTGAAGATCGAAGGCGGCGGCACCGAAGGCTGGGTCTCGAAGAAATATCTGCGCCCGGCGAACTGAGCTTTCACAGGCGGTGCACCGCTAAATTCTTGTTTTTCCACCCGGGTCAAAATATTCCCGCCGGAGGCATATCTCCGGCGGGTTTTTCTTTGCCTCGCCGGATCAGAGGGAAGGCGCGCGCATGGCCAAGACGATTCTGATCACCGGATGCTCCTCGGGCATCGGCTACGACGCGGCCCACGGGCTGAAGGCCGCGGGCTGGAAAGTCTTCGCCACCTGCCGCCGCGAAGAGGATTGCGAACGTCTTCGCTCCGAGGGCTTGGTCTCGTTCCAACTCGACGTGGCCGATCCCGAAAGCATCGAGGCTGGCTTCAACGAGGCGCTCGCGCGCGGGCATGGCCGGCTTGATGCGCTCTACAACAACGCCGCCTTCGCCTGCCCCGGCGCTGCCGAGGACATTCCGCCCGGCGCGCTGCGCGAGATTTTCGAGACCAACCTGTTTGGCCTGCACGACCTGACGACCCGCGCGATCAAGGTGATGCGCGCACAGGGCGACAACGGCGAAGGACGCATCCTGCAATGCTCCTCGGTGCTGGGCTTCGTCGGTCTGAAATGGCGCGCAGCCTACGCCTCGACGAAATTCGCGCTGGAAGGGCTGACCGACGTGATGCGGCTCGAGATGGCAGATACGGACATCAAGATCGTGCTGATCCAGCCGGGCCCTATCACCTCGAAAATCCGGGTCAATTCGATCCCGCCTTTCGAGAAATGGGTGGATTGGGAGAACTCCGCCCGCCGCGCGCAATACGAGGGCAGCTTGCTAAAGCGTCTCTACCAAGGCCGCGGAAAGCCCGACACGTTCGAACTGCCGCCCTCCGAGGTGACGAAGGCGATCCTCAAGGCGCTCGAGGCCCCAAACCCGAAGCCGCGCTACAAGATCACCACGCCCACGAAGACGATCAGTGTCGTGCGCCGCTTCCTGCCGGACCGGATGCTCGACTGGGTGCTGGCCAAGGGCTGAAAATCCTTTCGCATTTTCGTGATCTCCAGCTATGTCTTGAGCCCAGAGGGAGAGAGACTACATGCGCAACGACCCGTTATTCTACATCGTCGCCGTGGCAAGTCTGGCGGTTCTGGTGATCTTGATGATCGGCATCGCGGGCTTCGGACGCGGGGGCGATTTCAACAAAAAACATGCCAACAAGCTTATGCGGTTGCGCATTGCCGCCCAGGCGGTCGCGATCGCGCTGATCCTGTTGTTCGTTTATCTCAGAAAGGGTGGCTGATGGTCGTTCTCAATCGCATCTACACGCGCACCGGCGACGCCGGGGAAACCGCGCTCTCGAACGGGGTGCGCGTTGCCAAACATTCCGCGCGCGTGACCGCCTATGGCACGGTGGACGAGCTGAACGCGACCGTGGGTATCGCGCGCCTGCATGCCGACAAGGCGCTGCAAAAGCAGCTTTCCGTGATCCAGAACGACCTCTTCGATCTTGGCGCCGATCTGGCGCGCCCGGACATGGAACATGACGACGAGGCGGGCTACCCGGTCCTGCGCATGGTCGAGTCCCAGGTGACCCGGCTCGAGACCGAGATCGACGCGATGAACAAGAAGCTCGAGCCGCTGCGCAGCTTCATCCTGCCGGGCGGCACAGCGCTCGCGGCGCACCTTCACATGTCGCGCACCGTCGCGCGTCGTGCCGAGCGCGAAGCCGTGTCCCTCGCCGCGATCGAAGGCGTCAACGAATGGGCAGTGAAATATCTAAACCGCCTGTCCGACTGGTTCTTCGTCGCAGCCCGGATCGCGAATGACGATGGCAAGGATGATGTGTTATGGGTTCCCGGAGCGAACCGCTAACGAAGTCAGTGACGGAGCTTCCAGAAACCACCGGCGAAGGGCAGAGGCAGCCGCTAGGCGCTCTCAAAGGAAGCTCTGCGGATCGATATCGACTGCGAGCCGCGCATTCGTCGGCAGCTTCAGCCCCTTGAGCCAAGCCTTGAGGGCGCCCTGCAGCGGCGCGCTTTTCTCTGCCTTCACCAGCATCCGCACCCGATGCCGCCCGCGCACCCGCGCGATCGGCGCAGGCGCGGGCCCGAAGACCTGCGCGCCGATCCGGCGCAGCGCGGCGTCGTTGCGCGCCAGGTGATTGCCGATCTCGAAAAGCGGCTGCAGATCCGGCCCCGACAGGATGATCCCGGCCATCCGCCCGTAAGGCGGTACGCCCTGGGCCTGCCGCGCGGCCGCCTCCTGCGCCCAGAACGCCTCCTCGTCGCCGCCCAGAATCGCCCGGATCACCGGGTGCTCGGGCTGATAGGTCTGCAACAGCGCCGCGCCCTTCTCCTCGGCGCGGCCCGCCCGGCCCGCCACCTGCCGCATCAGTTGGAATGTCTTCTCCGCCGCGCGCAGGTCCGAGCCCTGCAGGCCCAGATCGGCGTCGATCACGCCCACCAAGGTCAGCCGTGGGAAGTTATGCCCCTTCGCCACGATCTGGGTGCCGATGATGATATCCGCCTCGCCCTGTGCGATCTCGGCGATCTTCTCCTTCAGCGCGCGGGCTGAACCGAACAGGTCAGAAGACAGCACCGCCAGGCGCGCGTCGGGGAAGCGCTCCGCAACCTCCTCGGCCAGCCGCTCGACCCCCGGCCCGACCGGCGCGAGCTTCCCTTCCACTTCGCAGCTCGGGCATTTCACCGGGATCGGCTTCGTCTCGCCGCATTGGTGGCAGACGAGGCGCTTCAGGAAACGGTGCTCGACCATCCGCGCGTCGCAATGATCGCAGCCAATCTGATGCCCGCAGGCCCGACAGATCGTGACCGGCGCATAGCCGCGACGGTTGAGAAACAGCATCGCCTGCTGCCCCTCGGCCACCCGCGCCAGCACCTCCTTCACCAGCGTCGGCCCGATCCAATGCGCGCTCTCGATCGCCTCGTCACGCATGTCGATCGTGCCCATCTCGGGCAGTTCCGCCGTGCCGAACCGTGCGCCCAGATCAAGCCGCTGATACTTCCCCGCCTCCGCGTTCGCCCATGTCTCGAGACTAGGCGTCGCCGAGGCCAGCACCACCTGCGCCGAACAACCCGAGGCGCGCAGCACCGCCATGTCGCGCGCATTATAGAGAACGCCCTCCTCCTGCTTGTAGGAGCTGTCATGCTCCTCATCGACGACGATCAGCCCCAGATCGCGAAACGGCAGGAACAGCGCCGAGCGCGCGCCGACGACAAGCTGCACCTCGCCCGCGCCGCAGGCCTTCCACAGCCTGCGCCGCTCGCTCTGCGTGACGCCGGAATGCCACTCGCCGGGGCGCGCGCCGAACCGCGCCTCGACCCGCGAAAGGAACTCGGAACTCAGAGCGATCTCGGGCAACAGCACCAAGGCCTGCCGCCCCTTGCGCAGACATTCCGCGACGGCCTCGAGATAGACCTCCGTCTTGCCCGATCCGGTCACGCCCTTAAGCAGCGTCGTCGAATATGCCCCGGAGCCTGCCCGCAACGCCTCCGCCGCGGCGGCCTGCGCCTCCGACAGCGCCTTGCCGGGCCGCGCCGGATCGAGCCGCGGGAAGGGCTGATCGCGCGGGACCTCCGCCTCGATCAGCGCACCGGTCTTCACCAGCCCTTTCACCACCTGCGTCGTCACCCCCGCCAGATGCGCCAACTCGCTCAGGTAAAACCCCGCGCCGCCATGCTCTTCCAGCACCTCGAGCACCCGCGCCCGCGCATCGGTCATCCGCGACGGCTCACGATCGCCCAAGCGGTAGATTTTGCGCATCCCCGGCGGATCGCCCAAGCCCGGCGCCCGCGTCGCGAGGCGCAAAACCTGCGGCAGGGGCGTCATCGTGTACTCCGCCATCCGCTCCAGAAAGACGCGCAGTTCGTCGCGCATCGGCGGCACGTCGAAGACCCGGTTCACCGCGCGCAGCTTGGCCGCGTCGAAGCCGCCCTCTCCTGGCCCCCAGACCACACCCAGCACCTTGCGCGGCCCCAGCGGCACCTCGACGAAAGCGCCGTTGTAGCAGCCGCCCTCCGGCGCGCGGTAATCGAGCGGCCGCCCGATCGGCTCCGCTGTCAGCACCGCGACCCGCGCGCCCTCTTCGAACCAACCGGGTTCAGACATCGCCATGCCTTCCAACTGCACTAAATATTCCCGGGAGCGGCGAAGCCGCGGGGCTGAGCCCCTCTGGCGTTGCGACCTCTTTCACCCTCGCCGCTTTTGCGCTAACACGCTCGCGACTGCCGCCAAGGAGAGCTGCCATGAAATTCTTCGTCGATACCGCTGACACCGCCGCGATCAAGGAACTCAACGATCTGGGTATGGTCGATGGCGTGACCACCAACCCGTCGCTGATCCTGAAATCGGGCCGCAACATTCTCGAAGTCACCAAGGAAATCTGCGACATGGTCCACGGGCCGGTCTCGGCCGAAGTCGTGGCCACCGAAGCCAAGGACATGATCGAAGAAGGTATGAAGCTCGCCAAGATCGCCCCCAATATCGCGATCAAGGTGCCGCTGACCTGGGACGGCCTGACCGCTTGCAAGGCTTTCGCATCCGAAGGCCACATGGTCAATGTCACGCTGTGCTTCTCGACCGCGCAGGCGATCCTCGCCGCGAAGGCGGGCGCGACCTTCATCTCGCCCTTCATCGGCCGCCTCGACGACATCAACCTCGACGGGATGGATCTGATCGAAGACATCCGCACGGTCTATGACAACTACGATTTCTCGACCCAGATCCTCGCCGCCTCGATCCGCTCGGTGAACCACATCAGCGACGCCGCGCGCATCGGCGCCGACGTGATCACCGCCCCGCCGGCGGTTATCAAGTCGATGGCGAACCATCCGCTGACCGACAAGGGTCTGGCCCAGTTCCTCAAGGATTGGGAAGCGACCGGCCAGAAGATCTGATCTTCCGGCGTGAGTCCGAAACGGCACAGGCCCGCCTATCCGGCGGGCCTTTTTCGTCGCGGGGGCCGATTTTTGGACTGCGTCGCGATGCGCATCGTGTATGCTCGGAAAAAATGACGCATCGATGAGCGACGAGACAGGCATGACCGAACCGGCCCTCGTGGAGCAACTCCGCGACAAGATCATTTCCGACCCTGACGTGATTCTCGAGGACCGCGACCTGATGCGGGCGCTGATCGCCGCGAACGAAGCGGCGATGGGCGGCAATATCGTCGATCTGCGCGGCGCGGCCATGTCCCGGCTGGAGGCGCGGCTCGACCGGCTGGAAGACACCCACCGGTCTGTCATCGCCGCCGCCTATGAGAACCTCGCAGGTACCAACCAGATTCACCGCGCGGTTCTGCGGATGCTCGACCCGCATGACTTTCAGTCCTTCCTGTCGAATTTGGCTTCCGAAGTGGCCGAGATCCTGCGCGTCGATGCGGTGCGTCTGGTGCTCGAGAGCCACCAGAACGAGGACGACCCGGCGCTTCGCCAGCTGGGCGAGGTGCTTTGCGTCGCCGAACCCGGCTTCATCACCGAATACATGCGCGGCGGGCGCGGCGGACAGCCTCGACAGGTCGTGCTGCGCCAGACCGTTCCCGGCTCCGAGGCGATCTTCGGCGAGGCCGCGAACTGGGTGCGCTCCGAGGCGCTGATGCAGCTCGATCTGGGCGAGGGCCGGCTGCCGGGCATGCTGGTCATGGCCGCCGAGGATCCGCATCAGTTCAAACCCTCGCAGGGCACCGATCTTCTGGCCTTCTTCGCAGGCGTATTCGAACGCACGATGCGCCGCTGGCTGGATTGATGGCGGAGCCGTCCGCAGGGCTGCAAGACGCGCTCGCCGAGTGGCTGAGCCATCTGCGCGGTTTACGCGACGCGTCCGAGCATACGATCACCGCCTATCGGCGCGACGTGGCGGGCTTCCTGGGATTTGTGCAAAATCATCATGGCGAGAGCCTCGGCACCGCCCGGATCGCGCAGCTCGGCCCTTCCGACATGCGGGCATGGATGGCGCATGAGCGGTCGCGCGAGGTCTCGTCGCGCTCGCTCGCCCGCGCTCTGTCCTCGGTCAAAAGCTTCATCCGCTGGCTCGCCGATCGCGACGGGTTCGACGCGAGCCATATCCTCTCGACCCGCAGCCCGAAATATCAACGCAAGCTGCCGCGACCGCTGAACGAAGACGCCGCCGCCGAGATGATCGAACAGGTCGACACGCAAGCGATGGAGCCGTGGATCGCCGCGCGCGATGCCGCCGTGCTGACGCTGCTTTATGGCTGCGGGCTGCGGATATCCGAGGCGCTCGCGCTGCGCGCCGACGCCCACCCGCTGCCCGAGGTGCTGCGCATCCGGGGCAAGGGCGACAAAGAACGGCTGGTCCCGGTCGTCCCCGCCGCCCGCGAGGCGGTGGCCGAATACATACGCCTGTGCCCCTACCCGGCCGAGCCGGACGCCCCCTTGTTCTACGGCGCACGCGGAAAGCCGCTCAATCCGCGGATGATTTCCAAGGCGATGGAGCGGGCGCGCATGTCGCTTGGCCTGCCTTCGACCGCGACGCCGCATGCGATGCGCCACAGCTTTGCCACGCATTTGCTGGCCGCTGGCGGCGATCTGCGCGCCATTCAGGAACTGCTGGGCCATGCGAGCCTCGGCACCACCCAGATCTACACTGCCGTCGACGCGGCGCGACTTATGGAAATCTACGACAAGAGCCATCCGCGCGCCTGAAGTTCGCTTGCCCCTGCGTCGCAAATCCGGCATCACGGACAAATGGATATCCGCATCAAAGCCCTTTTCGTCCACCTTCTGACCGCCACCGGTGCGGTGTTGTCGATGCTCGCGCTTCTCGCGGCCGCGGAAGGCCAATGGTCGATGATGTTCCTTTGGCTCGTCACCGCGTTCTTCGTCGACGGGATCGATGGTCCGCTCGCGCGGCGCTACGATGTGAAGGCGAATTTTCCGCTCTATGACGGCGTCCTGATGGACCTGATCATCGACTACCTGACCTATGTCTTCATCCCTGCCTTCGCGCTGTTCCAGTCGAGCCTGCTGCCGGGATGGACCGGCTGGCTCGCGATCATCGCGATCACCTATGGCAGCGTGGTCTATTTCTCCGACACCCGGATGAAGACGAAGGACAACTCGTTTCAGGGTTTTCCGGGCGCGTGGAACATGCTGGTGCTGGTGCTGTTCGCGCTGAAGCCCGGCTATTGGACGATCCTCGTGGTGGTCGTGGCGCTTGCCATCGCGATGTTCCTGCCGCTGAAATTCATCCACCCCGTGCGCACGAAGCGCTGGCGCGTTGTCTCTCTGCCTGTGGCGCTTCTGTGGACCTTCTTCGCGGGCTGGGCCGCATGGGTCGATTTCGACCCGGCGAGCTGGGCGCATTGGGGGCTGGTCGTGACCTCGTTCTACCTGCTGCTCGTCGGCATCGTGCAACAAATCGTCCCTGAACGGCGTTGACCTGCGACGGCCGCTCCGGCGGTCCGCGGCAACAGTTTTCAGGAGGCCTCATGCGTCACACTTTCGCGCTCATTGCCGTCGTGTTCTCGGCGCAGTCGGCCATCGCCGCGCCGCGCTATCTCGACGACCGTTCCACCCCCGCTGCGCTGGTCCGCTCGCTCTATAACGCGATCTCGCTGCATCAATACGCCCGCGCCTGGGGCTATTACGCCGATCCGGAAGAGGATGGCGATTATGCGGATTTCGCGAGAGGCTACGCCGACACGGCGGAGGCCTCGGTCACGGTCGGCCCCATGACGTCGGAAGGCGCGGCCGGCTCTATCTACACGACTCTCGCGGTGACGGTGACCGCCCGGACGCGTGACGGAAAGACCGAGAGCTTCGGGGGCTGTTACGTGGTGCGCCAGATTCAACCCGCGATCCAGGAGCCGCCCTTCACGCCGCTGCAGATCACGGACGGGCACCTCGTGGCGCGATCTTCGGACGAGGCCATGCCCGCAAGCTGCGACGCCGACGGTCGGCCGCGGTTCTAAGCACTCAGACCCGCGTCAGCACCACGCCCGAGACGATCAGCAGCGCGGCAAGCGCCTTCGTAACCCGCATCTTCTCGCCGAATACGAGCCAACCGATCAGCACCGCGAACAGGATCGAGGTCTCGCGCAGGGTCGCGACCAGCGCGATCGGCGCGCGGGTCATCGCCCAGATCGAGATCGCGTAAGCCCCGTAAGACGCCGCAGCCCCGAGCGTCGCGATTCCCCATTCGCGCGGCACGGCGCGCAGCATCGCGGTGCCGCGCTGCGCCAGCATACCTGAGGCGAAGAGCACGCCACCCAACACCATGATCCACCCGACGTAGCCCACCGGCTCGCCCGATATGCGCGCGCCCATCCCGTCGACCAGCGTGTAGGTCGCGGTCGCGAGTGCCGAGCCCATCGCGTAGGGCAGCAGACGGCGACTCTCGCCATCGGTGAACACGCCGCGCGCCATCAAGGCGATGCCGAGGCCCAGCACCGCGATCCCGGCATATTCGAGCCCGCTCATCGCGTCGATCGCCAAGGCGGCGGAGACGACCGCCACCATCATCGGCGCGGTTCCACGCGCAATCGGATAGACCCGGCTCAAGTCGCCCTGCTCATAGGCATGGGCGAGGAAGAACTTGTAGCCGAAATGGATGACGCCCGCGGCGAGGATCCAGCCCAGCGCGGCACTGTCCGGCAGCGGTCGCGACAGGGCGACCGCCAGGCCGATCACCGCCTCGGCAATCGACAGCATCACCATCGCACGGATTTTCGAGCCACCAAGCCGGATCAGCGCGTTCCACAGGGCGTGCAGAAAGGCCGCGCCCAGCACCGCCGCCATGATCGTCAAACTCATTTCCGCGCCCTTCCCTGCCCGACCGACAATCGGTAGCTCCGGGCCACGACAAGGGCAAGCGGCCTCGCACCGTGCTGAGATGTCTGGCCTCGCCGCAACGGCTTCTCTCCGCGCGGGGCGCACGAAGAAACTGGGGAAGGGGCTACGGCGCTCTCGAGTCAACCGACATGCGAGGAATGCGACCGAATGATACAGTGAATCGGAAACTTCGTCCCAAGGCGGCAACCCCGCCGCGGGTCTGGAAAGCGGTGCCGTCCGCCGAACTCCCAGGTTGCAAGAAGGGGCGCGCGAAGGGATTGCGGAACGCAGCGCACTCGGGCTATGGGCGATCCATGCCCAGATACGCCTTGAAAATCGAATATGACGGGGGCCCCTTTGCCGGGTGGCAACGTCAGGCCGATCAGCCTTCGGTACAAGGCGCGATCGAGGACGCTTTGGCGAAGCTCGAACCCGGCCCCCACACGATCGCCGCGGCGGGACGCACCGATGCGGGCGTACATGCGACCGGGCAGGTGGCCCATGCCGATCTGAAGAAGGACTGGGACCCGTTCCGACTTTCGGAAGCGCTGAATTATCATCTCCGCCCCGCGCCGGTGGCGATACTCGCCTGTGCCCGGGTCGACGACGAGTTCCACGCCCGGTTCTCGGCGCAGGAGCGGCGCTACCTGTTCCGGCTCGTGCAACGTCGTGCGCCGACGACCCATGACCGCGGTCTGGTCTGGCGCGTGCAGAACCCGCTGGACGTGGAGGCGATGCGCGAAGGCGCGTCGCATCTGATCGGGCACCATGATTTCACGACGTTTCGTTCGACCATGTGCCAATCGAAATCGCCGGTCAAAACGCTCGACGAGATCCGGATCGAAGAACATGACATTCTGCATGGGCGCGAGGTGCGGTTTCATTTGCGCGCTCGCAGCTTCCTGCACAATCAGGTCCGTTCGATCGTCGGCACGCTGGAGCGGGTCGGTGCTGGCTCCTGGCCGGCCGAGCGCGTCGCCGAAGCGCTCGCCGCCCGCGACCGCGCCGCATGCGGTCCGGTCTGTCCGCCGCAGGGCCTCTATCTAAGCGCCGTCGGCTATCCAAGCGATCCCTTCGGCTGACACGGTCTGGCCCCCGGCCGGGGCGCGCGGCATCGGCAGCTGAGTTGGAAGCGAGGTCTTGCGCTTTTCCGTCGGGGCGAAGCTCCGACTTTCCTTCATCGCGCGCGTGACCTGGCTTGCCATTGCTCCGCTTCGCCTGCGAGGCGTGATCTCGAAATTCTGCGCTTTTTGAATATCAGCGTCAGGCCCTCCGGGCACCTGAACGACAGGCGAAGCAGGGTCGTCGCCCTCCAACCGTTGCAGACGCGAGATGATCTCATCCAGCCGCGCCGCGCAACGCTGCCCCAAGGCAGCGTCGAGATAGCGCAGAAACATGGCGGTCTCGCGTCTCGAGAGATGGGGGACGGGGACATCTCGAATCTTCGGATGTGCGGTCGCTTGGCTACGCGCGCCGGTCACCGGAGCTTCATGCAATTTCTCGCCCGGGCGCAGGCCGATAGGCAAAAGCTCGATATCGCCTTCTGGACAGTCCGGTCCGCGAAGGCGCAACCCGCGCGCTTCGACCATCTGCCGGGCGAGATCGCCGATCCGGATCGGCGCGCCCATGTCGAGTGCATAGACCCGTCCTGCGCCGTCCCAACGCCCTGCGATCAGCACAAGCCGCGCGGCCTCGGCGATCGTCATGAAGTAGCGCGTGGCGTCGGGATCGGTGAGCGTGATCGGCCCGCCCTGCGCGATCTGTCGCTCGAATATCGGCACGACCGACCCGGATGAGCCGAGCACATTCCCGAAGCGCACGATGGAGAAGACGGTCGCGCCCGCACGGCGCGCAAGATCCTGCACGACCAATTCGGCCATTCGTTTAGACGCCCCCATGACCGAGCGGGGCGCGATCGCCTTGTCGCTCGAAATCAGCACGAAACGCGCAACTTTCGCGGCGCGGGCGGCGCGCGCGAGACAGACCGTGGCGGCGACGTTATTCGCGCATCCCGAGAAGGGATTCTGCTCGACCAGAACGACATGTTTGTAGGCGGCGGCGTGGAATACGACGTCGATCGTTTCGCGCGCGAATATCTCATGCACCAGCGCCGCATCCGCTGCAGAACCGAGCCGCGTGACAAGTTCGGTGCCCGCGCGCTCCGCCAGCGGGCTCAGGTCGGAGAGAATTGTGAAGAGCGCCGTTTCCGATAGCTCGAGAAGGACCAGTTTCGCCGGACGACAGGCGAGTATCTGGTGGCAAAGCTCCGCCCCGATGGAACCGCCCGCCCCCGAGATGAGCATGGTTTTGCCGCGGTAGAACTCCGCGTCGGGCGGATCGTCTTCCGTGATCTCTGAGCGACCAAGCCACCGTTCGGAGCGCACCGGCTGCAGCCGCGCGGCGAGATCGGCGCCACCGACCAGAAGCGCGAAATCCGGCAATGCCTCGCAGCGCAGTCCGAGGGCCGAGAGGTCTCGCGCCAGCGCGGCCTTGCGCGGCGTGGGCAGGAGCGGGTCGGCGAGAACGACGCGATCGACGTTGAACTTGCGGATCAGTGCCTCGCGCGTCACGTGGCCGAGAACCGGAACCCCGTCCAAGGTCGCACCGCGCAGAACCGGGCTGTCATCGAGAAACGCGCAGGTCAGGAAACCGGATCGATCGCGCAACGCCCGCGCCAGCGCGAGCCCCTCCGGGGTCGCGCCGTAGATTGCGATGCGCGAGACGACGTACGAGCGGCGATACAGCACTGCGGTCAGCCCCAGAAGAGCCCAGCGTTGAGCCACGAGGCCAGACAGGAACGCGCCTCCGAAGAAGAATGCGATCGCGCCACCTCGCCATCCAGGACTGATCCAGAGGGCAAATACCAGAAGGCAGGAGACACCCAATGCCTTCCCCGCCCCATCCCTTGCGAAGTCCTTCAGGGGCAAGCGGGCAAGACCGGTGCCGAGGCTCACTGATGCGGCGACGATACCCCCCACCGTCAGAAAGATCGGCGAAGGGAGCCCAAGGCTCCATACCGGCGACGTGGTTGCGAAATGCATTGCTGCGGCAAGGCATCCTATCGCCAGAAGCGCATCGAGCGCCGCGATGACAGCCGCCTTTCGCGGGCGCGACAATGCGATCAGCCGCGTCGCGATCTTGTCGGTGAGCACCGAACTCATGCGCGCGCTCCGCGCAGGGTTTGCCAGATCAGCGCGAGATCGAGCCAGCACGAGGCCCGACGTTGGTACAGCAGATCAAGCCGCGCTTTCTGTGGAACGCAGACGCGGTCATAGATCCGCCGCGCCTCCTCCGCGGAACGACAAGATGCCATCAGCCGCGCCTCTTTCGCGGCGAACTGTACGCTCGCAAGCCCGGTGATCCCCGGCGGACTTGTAAGCACCTGTGCGTAAAGCGCGGGGAATCGCTCCACCACCTCGCGCAGCGGCGGGCGCGGTCCGACGAAGCTCATGTCGCCGCGCAGCACGTTCCATATTTGCGGCAATTCATCCGCGTGGCAGCGGCGCAACAGCCGGCCAAGCGGCGTAATCCGTCCGGCTTTATGTCCGCCGGAGACGCCGTAATCGCCGGGATCCGCCGCCATCGTGCGAAACTTCCACATGCGGAAGCTACGCGTGGGACTGTGCATCCGCTCACCCCCGTGGAACCAAGGTCGCCCCTGCACCATCGCGACGACCAGCCAGACCATTGCGATCAGCGGCACCACCATGGGTAGCGCGAGCATCGCCAGCGTCAGATCGAAGAGACGTTTGCGCCTGCGCCGGACCTGGGTCATGCCAATTCTCCTGCTGTGGATCATCACCGAAGAAACGAAACCTTCGCGAGCCTATGCCTCTTCCAGTTGCGATGCGGTTAACGCCAAACCGTCATGAGATGTGACCGGACCTCACGGCACCTGACACCGATACAATCGGCTGTATGGACTTCGCCGGACGCCAGTGGTTGGATCGCGCCCGATACGAAGGAGGCACCGATGGCATTCGGCAAAAACATCCGCACATGGTTCGAAGGCGCATGGCACGAGGGCGATATCGCCGTGATGCGCGCCGCCGATCACGGGCTTTGGCAGGGCAGCTCGGTCTTTGACGGGGCGCGACTTTTCGACGGGGTCGTGCCCGATCTAGACCTGCATTGCGCACGCACCAACCGCTCCGCCGAGGCGCTGATGATCACGCCGACCATCGCACCCGAGGAGATGGTCGAAATCGCGCGCGAGGGGCTACGGAAATATGACAAGGGTGCTGCTGTCTACGTGCGCCCTATGTACTGGGCGATCGCGGGCTCGGATCTGGGCGTCGCACCGAAGCCCGGCGAAACCGGATTCGCGCTGTGCCTCGAAGAGGTGGCAATGCCCGACCCCGGCAAGTCGACGACGCTGACCACGACGCAGTTCCGCCGTCCCGTTCTTGCCGACAACGTCACCGACGCGAAGGCGGGCTGCCTCTATCCGAACAACGCCCGAATGCTGGTCGAGGCGCAGCGCAAGGGCTTCGGCAATGCGCTGGTGCAGGACGCCATGGGTAACGTCGCCGAAAGCGCGACCGCGAATGTCTGGATGGTAAAGGATGGCGAGTATTTCACGCCGATGCCGAACGGCACCTTCCTCGCAGGCCTCACGCGCAAGCGGATCATGGGCCTTCTGCGCGAGGGCGGCGAGACGGTGCATGAAGCGGTGCTGACGCTCGACGATTTCCGCAATGCCGACGAGGTCTTCCTGACCGGCAACTTCGCAAAGGTCACCCCGGTCGCGGGCTTCGACGATGTCAGCTACACGCCCGGCAAGGGCACACAGCGGGCGCGCGAAGCCTATATGGACTGGGCGCAAGGCTCGCCGCTTTGAGCCTCGACACCCCTGCGGTTGCCAAAGGCCCCTCGCCGGGCGATGATCCGCAGACACCCCGTCCCGGAGGAGCCATGCGCAAGTTTCTGGTTGTGCTCGACGATACCCGCGAATGCCTCAACGCGATGCGGTTCGCGGCGATGCGCGCGAACCATACCGGCGGCGGCGTGATCATCCTTTCGGTGATTCCACCCGACGAGTATCAGCATTGGATCGGCGTAGCCGAGATCATGCGCGACGAAGCCCGCGAGCGGATCGAGGCGCATTTCGAGGTTTTCGCGAAATGGATGCGCGACCGGCAGGGCGTAGAGCCGGAACTGGTGATCCGCGAAGGCGAGCCGGTGCCCGAGATCATCGCCGTGATGGACGAGCATCCCGAGATCGGCGTTCTGGTACTCGGCGCGGGCTCAGGCAAGGGCGGCGCGGGTCCGCTAGTGACGCAGATGGTCAAGCAGGCGGGGACGCTGCCCTGCCCGTTGACGATCGTGCCGGGCGAGATGTCGAAGGAAAAGCTCGAACAGATCACCTGACCGATGCCGATGCCCTGGACCTATCGCCATGCGCAGAAGGAGTTCGCCTCTTTCCTCGCAGATGCGCGCGATCGGATGGGCCTCGATTCCGACAACATGACCTACACGGCGATCGAGGGGGTTTTCGTGACCTTCCGCGCGCGGCTGCGCCCTGTCGAGGCCATCGCCTTCGCCGATTGCCTGCCTGCGGTGGTACGTGCGGTTTTCCTGTATCACTGGGATGTGATGGCAGCGCCGCGCCCGTTCGGCAGCCGGACCGAGATGACGCGCGAAGCGCAGGCGTTGCGCCCACATCACAACCTGACCCCCGATAACGCCATCGAGGCCACCGCCTTTGCGCTCTGGCGCCATGTCAATCATCGTGACTTCGGGGCCGCTCTCGCGCGGATCGGGCCGGAAGCGGAAGCATTTTGGCGCCCGGAGGTGGCCGATCCTGCCGAGATCGCGCCGCGCATCATCTAGCGCATAGCCGCGATTACTTGATTAATTCAGTCGGAAGGCGCATATCAGCGGCAAGCCAAGGAGGCACGCGATGTTTATTCAGACCGAGACGACCCCGAACCCCGCGACGCTGAAATTCCTGCCCGGCCAGACCGTGCTGGAGACCGGCACCGCTGATTTCCCCTCCGCCGAGACGGCGGCCAAATCGCCGCTGGCCAAGCGCGTTTTCGCAGTACCCGGCGTGACCGGAGTGTTCTTTGGTTCGGATTTCGTGACCGTGACGAAGGATGACACGACCAGCTGGGATCATGCGAAACCGGCGATCCTCGGCGCGATCATGGAGCATTTCCAGTCCGGCGCCCCGGTGATCGAAGGCGAAGCTGCGCCCTCGGGCCATGCCGAGCATGACGGCGAGGACGGTGCGATCGTCTCGCAGATCAAGGAGTTGCTCGACACCCGCGTGCGCCCGGCCGTGGCGCAGGACGGTGGCGACATCACCTTCCACGGCTTCGAGCGAGGCGTGGTCTACCTGCACATGCAGGGCGCCTGCGCAGGCTGCCCGTCGTCGACGCTGACGCTCAAGATGGGGATCGAGAACCTGCTCAGACATTACATCCCCGAGGTTTCAGAGGTGCGTCCGGTCAATGCCTGATCTGACGTTAGGCTTCGACACATCGGCCGCGCATTGCGCGGCCGCTTTGCTGTCGGGTGAAGACTGCCTCGCTTCCCGCCACGAAGAGATGGGACGTGGTCAGGCGGAACGGCTTGTGCCGCTTCTGGAAGAACTCCTCGCCGAGGCGGGCGTTTGCTGGCGCGACGTGACGCGAATCGGCGTCGGGATCGGACCGGGAAATTTCACCGGCGTCCGTATCGCCGTATCCGCCGCACGCGGGCTTTCACTGAGCCTGAGGGCCCCGGCTCTGGGCGTCTCGATCACCGAGGCCACACAATTCGGTAGTAAGGGCCCGGTGCTTGCGGCGGTCGCAGCCCCGCGCGAGCGTGTCTATCTCGAAGGATTCCGCATGGCCCGGCCCGTTTCGCTCGATCTGCACGATCTCGACGCGCTGCCCGAAGGGCTGACCGAGCCCGGGCTGACGTGCATCGGCTCCGCAGCCGAAGCGGTCGCCCAACGGATCGGCGCCGCTGTCGCGCCTGCGGCTTTTTCGCCGGCCGAAGCGATCGCACGCATCGCGGCGAAGCGCGAAGTGGTTGCCGGCGAACGGCCCGCGCCGCTCTACCTGCGTGCCGCAGATGCCGCCCCGCCCTCCGATCCGCCGCCAAGGATCCTCGACTGATGCGCGCCGAAGCTCTCGCCGAACTGCACGCCGCCTGTTTCACCACGCCACGCCCTTGGAACGAAGCCGAGTTCCGGGATCTGATGCGCGGTCCCGGCACCTTTCTGCTGAACGAGAACCGAGGCTTCCTGCTGGGACGCGTCATCGCGGGCGAAGCCGAGCTTCTGACCCTCGCCGTCGACCCGAAAGCGCGCCGCAACGGCACGGGACGCGCGTTGGTCGAGCGTTTCGCGCAAGAAGCCGCAGAGCTGGGGGCCGAGAGCGCTTTCCTAGAAGTCTCCGCCGAGAATGATGCTGCACGCGCGCTTTACGCAGCGACCGGCTGGAAGGAATCAGGCCGTCGCAAGGGCTATTACCGCGGTCCGGAGGGCGAACGCATCGACGCGCTGGTTCTTACGCTGCCACTCTCTAGAGCGGGAAGCTGACCGTTCAATCAAATTTGTCTCGCGACCTCGCGTCATCCGCAACTTGACGCTTGACCCCCTCGGCAAGCTCTGCCCAAATCGCTGTGTCCGCGCGCCGAACAGAGTGCGCCAACAGGCTTTTCCAACAGGGCCATAACGACTCGGGAGTAATCCATGACCTATTTCACCAAGTTCCTCGGCGCCGCGACCGCGCTCGCGCTGAGCGCCGGGGCCGCGCTGGCCGATCCCGCGATCATTTATGATCTGGGCGGCAAGTTCGACAAGAGCTTCAACGAAGCCGCCTTCAACGGCGCGAAGCGTTGGGCGGAAGAGACCGGCGGCTCCTACAAGGAACTGGAAATGCAGTCGGAAGCTCAGCGTGAGCAGGCCCTACGCAAACTCGCCGAGTCGGGTGCCAATCCGATCGTGATGACCGGCTTCGCCTTCGGCGACACGCTCAACACCGTCGCCCCCGACTATCCCGACACGAAATTCGCGATTGTCGACATGGTCGTCGACCAGCCCAATGTCGAGTCGATCGTCTTCAAGGAAGAGCAAGGCTCGTATCTCGTCGGCCTGATGGCTGGCATGGCCTCGAAAACCGGTACCGTCGGTTTCGTCGGCGGCATGGACATCCCGCTGATCCGCAAATTCGCCTGCGGCTACGTGCAGGGCGTGAAAGCGGCCAATCCGGACGCGAAAGTCATCCAGAACATGACCGGCACCACCCCGGCGGCTTGGAACGACCCGGTGAAGGGCGGCGAGATCGCCAAGGCCCAGATCAGCCAAGGCGCCGACGTGATCTACGCCGCTGCCGGCGGCACCGGCATCGGTGTTCTGCAAGCGGCTGCCGACGCCGACGTCCTGTCGATCGGCGTGGACAGCAACCAGAACTATCTGCACCCGGGCAAGGTTCTGACCTCGATGCTCAAGCGCGTCGACAACGCCGTCTATGACGCGTTCTCGGCCGGTCCCGATCTGAAGCCGGGCATTAAGGTGATGGGTCTCGCCGATAACGGCGTTGGCGTCGCGATGGACGACAACAACAAGTCGCTCGTCACCCCCGAGATGGAAAAAGCGGTGGAACAGGCGAAAGCCGACATCGCTTCGGGCAAGATCGAAGTGCATGACTACATGTCGGATGACAGCTGCCCGGTCGAGTGATGAACGGAACAGAGTCGAACAACGCGGGGCGGCAGGCAACTGCCGCCCTTGCCACTGAAAACGCCAGCGATGCGGCCGAGGCGGCCCATGCTGCCGCAACGCCCACGGGCGCGCCCGCGATCGAGCTGAAAGGCATCTCGAAAGCCTTCGGCACGGTGCAGGCCAACAAGGACATTTCGATCCGGGTCATGCCCGGCACGATCCACGGCATCATCGGCGAGAACGGCGCGGGGAAATCCACGCTGATGTCGATCCTATACGGCTTCTATAAGGCGGATGCGGGCGAGATCTGGATCAAGGGCAAGCACACTCATATCCCCGACAGCCAGGCTGCGATCAGCGCCGGCATCGGCATGGTCTTCCAGCATTTCAAGCTGGTGCAGAATTTCACCGTGCTCGAGAACATCATCCTTGGCGCCGAGGATGGCGCGCTTCTGCGCCCCTCGCTGTCGAAGGCCCGCAAGGAACTCAAGCGCCTCGCCGAGGAATACGAGCTCAACGTCGATCCCGACGAGAAGATCGAAGAGCTTTCCGTCGGCCACCAGCAGCGCGTGGAAATCCTCAAGGCGCTGTATCGTCAGGCGGATATCCTGATCCTCGACGAGCCGACCGGGGTGCTGACGCCCGCCGAGGCCGACCACCTGTTCCGCATTCTCGATTTCCTGCGCAAGGAAGGAAAGACGATCATTCTGATCACGCACAAGCTGCGCGAGATCATGGAGATCACCGACACTGTTTCTGTGATGCGCCGCGGCGAGATGACGGCGACCGTGAAGACCGCCGAGACCTCGCCAGAGCAGCTGGCTGAGCTGATGGTGGGCCGCAAGGTTCTGCTGAACGTCGACAAGACGGCAGCCCAGCCCGGCAAGACCGTACTGGAGATCGAGAACCTCCGCGTGAAGGACGAAGACGGGATCGAACGCCTCAAGGGCATCAATCTCGAAATCCGCGCGGGCGAGATTCTCGGCATTGCGGGTGTGGCGGGCAACGGCCAATCCGAACTGCTGGAAATCCTCGGCGGTTTCGCCAAGGGCACCGGCAACATCCGCATCAACGGCGAAGAGATCGACCTCACCGGCAAGCATAGCGACGGCCAGTCGCGGCGGCGTCGGGGCATCTCGCACGTTCCCGAAGATCGCCACAGTCTCGGGCTGATCCTCGATTTCGCCGCTTGGGAGAACATGATCTTCGGCTATCACTCGGATCCGGCCTATCAGAAGAACCGCTTCGTGATGGACAATACGGGGATCGTCGCCCACACCGCCGAGGCGATGGAGCGTTTCGACGTGCGCCCGCCGATCCCGACCCTGCCCGCAAAAAGCTTCTCGGGCGGCAACCAGCAGAAAATCGTGCTGGCGCGAGAGATCGAAAGAGATCCGGCCCTGCTACTGGTGGGGCAACCGACCCGCGGCGTCGATATCGGCGCGATCGAATTCATCCACAAACGCATCATCGAACTGCGCGACCAAGGCGCTGCGATCCTGCTGGTCTCGGTCGAGCTTGACGAGATCCGGGCGCTCTCGGACCGGGTCGCGGTCATGTTCGACGGGCAGATCATGGGCATCGGCCCCGTCGAGACCGCCACGCAGACCGGCATGGGCTGTTTGATGGCGGGCATGGGCGGAGAGGACGTGCGCGGCATGGACGGCTGGACGATCGCCGCGCCCGAGGAGAGCCAATAATGGAAAAGACACCGAAATGGGTCGACGTGGCCCTGATTCCGCTCCTCAACCTGCTGATCGCCTTCGTGATCTCGGGGATCGTGGTGCTGCTGATCGGTGAAGACCCGATCAAGGCGATCAAGGTCATGGTCTCGGGCGCGCTCGGCTCGCCCTATGGCTGGGGCTACACGCTATATTACGCCACGAACTTCATCTTCACCGGCCTCGCCGTCGCGGTCGCCTATCACGCCAGCCAGTTCAATATCGGCGGCGAGGGTCAGGCGACGCTGGGCGGGCTTGGCGTGGCGCTGGTGCTGCTGGCCTTCCCGTGGCCACATTGGAGCATCGCGCTGATCGCGGCGATGGCGGGCGGCGCGATCTTCGGCGCGGCCTGGGCGGCGATCCCAGCCTATCTGCAAGCGAAGCGCGGCAGCCATATCGTGATCACCACGATCATGTTCAACTTCATCGGCGCGGCGGTGCTGAACTACATGCTGGTCAACGTGCTGCGTCCGCGCGGCTCGATGGACCCGGCCACCGCGCGCTTCGGTCCCGCGACGCATCTGCCGACCTTCCATGACTTCCCGTTGGTCGGACAGTTCTTCTCGAAATCGGTCCCAGCGAACGTGTCGTTCTTCGTGGCGATCCTTGCCTGCTACCTCGTCTGGGTGCTGATCTGGCGCACGAAGCTGGGCTTCGAGATTCGCGCCTTCGGGCGGTCGGAAAGCGCGGCGCGCTATGCAGGCATTTCGCCGGTGAAGATCGTGATGGCCGCGATGCTGATCTCTGGCGCTCTCGCCGGGCTGATGGCGATCAACAACGTGATGGGCGAAGCGCATCGTCTCGTGCTGAATTCGGTCGAGGGCGCAGGCTTCATCGGGATCGCCGTCGCGCTGATGGGCCGCAACCACCCGTTCGGCGTGTTCCTTGCAGCACTTCTCTTCGGCTTTCTCTACCAAGGCGGCGGCGAGCTGGCGCTGGAAACCACGATCCCGCGCGAGCTGATCACCGTGATCCAGGCGCTGGTGATCCTGTTCACCGGGGCCTTCGACAACATGCTGCGCGCACCGATCGAGAGCTTCTTCGTCGCGCGCGCCAACGCCCGGAAGGAGGCCTGAGATGGATTTCGGAACGATCATCGAAATTCTCGATAGCGCCGTTCGTCTCGGCACGCCGCTGCTACTGGCCTGCCTCGCGGGCCTGTTCTCGGAACGCGCAGGCATCTTCGACATCGGCCTTGAAGGCAAGATGCTGATGGCCGCCTTCTTCTCCGGCGCGGTCGCGGCGGTGACGGGCAATGCGTGGCTCGGTCTTCTGGCGGGTGTCGCGGGCTCGATGAGCCTCGCCTTCGTGCACGGCCTCGCCTCGATCACCTTCCGCGGCAATCAGCTGATCTCCGGCGTCGCGGTAAACTTCCTTGCCTCGGGCTTTACCGTGCTGATCGCACAAAGCTGGTTCCAGCAGGGCGGTCGCACACCGCAGCTTTCGGGCAACGGGCGCTTCGATCCGATCACGCTGCCCGGTGCGGACGCGATAAAGGATGTTCCCTTCTTCGGGCCGATCTACTCGAACCTGATCTCGGGCCACTCGATCCTCGTCTATGTCGCCTTCGCGATGGTGCCGATCACCTGGTGGGTGCTGTTCCGCACCCGCTTCGGCCTGCGCCTGCGCGCGGTCGGCGAGAACCCGGAATCGGTCGACACCGCGGGCATCTCGGTCATCCGGATGCGCTACACCGCCGTCGCCATCACCGGCGTTCTGGCGGGGTTGGGCGGCGTCTATCTGGCAACCGGCCTCGCGGCTGGCTTCGTGAAGGAAATGACCGCCGGGCGCGGCTATATCGCTCTCGCGGCTCTGATTTTCGCGAAATGGCGGCCGGTTCCGGCGCTTGGCGCGACGATGCTCTTCGGCCTGCTTGAAGCGATCTCGAACCGCTATCCGAACATCGATCTGGGCGTCATCACGCTGCCGATCCAGTTCATGCAGGCGGTGCCCTACATCCTCACCGTGATCATCCTCGCCGGCTTCATCGGCAAGGCGATCCCGCCGCGTGCAGGGGGGCAGCCCTATGTCAAAGAGCGCTGAACTCGCGCAACTGATCCGCGAACGCGCGGGCGACGAGGCCCCCCGCCTCGGCCTGATCCTCGGCTCCGGCCTCGGCCATCTGGCCGAGGAGGTCGAGGGCGTGGCGATCCCCTATTCGGAGCTTCCGGGCTTTCCTCATGCGGGCGTCTCGGGCCACAATCCGAAGCTGGTGATCGGCACGCTCGAAGGCGTCCGCGTCGCGGTCTTCGGCGGCCGGGTTCACTATTATGAACACGGCAACCCCGCCGAGATGCGCCTCCCGCTGGAGATCCTCAAGGAGCTTGGCTGCGAGAGCCTGCTGCTGACCAATGCGGCCGGAAGCCTGCGTGAGGACATCCAGCCCGGCGGGCTGATGATGCTGAACGATCATATCAACTTCTCGGGCAACAACCCCCTGATCGGCGAGCCTTCGGATGCGCGTTTCGTGCCGCTGACCGAGGCGCACGACCCTGAAATCCGTGCCGGGCTCAAAGCCGCGGCCCGGGCCGAAGGGATCGAACTGCCCGAAGGCGTCTATTGCTGGTTTTCCGGCCCGACCTTCGAGACCCCCGCCGAAATCCGCGCCGCCAAGATCTTCGGCGCCGATGCGGTGGGCATGTCGACCGTGCCGGAAGTGATCCTTGCGCGTTTCCTCGGGCTGCGCGTCGCCGCCGTCTCCGTCATCACCAATATGGGGGCGGGCATGGCGCAGGAGAATATCAGCCACGAGCAGACCAAGGCGATCGCCCCCATGGGCGCAGCCAAGCTCGAGCAGGTTTTGCGACGATATCTGCAACAGTTGTAACCCTGCGGTACGGCGGGGTTTGACTTCGCCTGTCCTTCGGGGACACTAACGATGCAACCTCCTCAGCGGGTGCAGTCCATGCAGATCTACCTGCCCATCGCCGAAGTCTCGGTCAATATCTTCACCCTGCTGGGGCTCGGCGGCATCGTGGGGCTGCTCTCAGGCCTGTTCGGCGTGGGCGGCGGCTTCCTGATCACGCCGCTTCTGTTCTTCATCGGCATCCCGCCTTCCGTCGCGGTGGCGACCGGCGCCAACCAGGTCGTCGCCTCCTCGGTCTCAGGGGTTCTTGCGCAGCTCAAACGCAAGGCGGTCGACATCCCGATGGGGCTCGTGCTGCTGGTGGGCGGCCTTCTTGGCTCGGCAAGCGGTATCTACGTCTTCAACCTGCTCACCGCGCTCGGCCAGATCGACCTCGCGGTGCAGCTTTGCTACGTCGTCTTTCTCGGCCTGATCGGACTACTTATGCTGCAGGAGGGCATCCGCACTCTGCAAAAGCAGCGCAAGGGCGGTGGCGCGCGCAAGAAACGCGTGCAGCACACCTGGGTCCACAAGCTGCCCTTCAAGTTCAAGTTCCGGGCCTCGGGCCTGTATATCTCGGTGATCCCGCCGCTGCTGGTCGGCACCTTGGTCGGGATTCTCGCGGCGATCATGGGCGTCGGCGGCGGTTTCATCATGGTTCCGGCGATGATCTACCTGCTGAACATGCCGACCAAGGTCGTGATCGGCACCTCGCTGTTCCAGATTCTATTCGTCTCGGCCTTCACGACGCTGATGCACGCGATCACCAATCAGACGGTCGACGTGATGCTGGCGCTGCTGCTGATCGTCGGCGGCGTGATCGGCGCACAGATCGGCTCGCGTCTGGGCGCGCGGCTGAAGGCGGAACAGCTTCGTATTTTGCTGGCGCTTCTCGTGATCATCGTCGCAGGCAAGCTCGGCCTCGACCTCGTGCTGCATCCGGCCAATCTCTACTCCATCGCATCGGGGGGCGAATGATGATCCGTGCCGCTCTTCTCGTCCTCGGCCTTTGCGCAGCCGCCCTGCCCGCTTTGGCGCAGACCCGGCAAGTACTCCCCGCGCGCCCCGGGATGCCGATCACCAATCGCCCCGAGCCAGACGAGCAGATCGTCGCGGGGCTGAGCCGTGACAATATCGGCATCACAACGTCCTTCGACGGGTCACAAATCCTGATCTATGGCGCCATCAAGCGCGAGGCCCCGCAGCCCGACGGGCAGAAACTCGCGGTGATCGTGACGCTGGAAGGTCCGCTCGGCCCGGTCACGATCCGCCGGAAATCGCGCGAATTCGGCATCTGGGTGAACACGGCCTCCGTCGGCGTGGCCGCCGCGCCCAGTTATTACGCCGTCGCCACCTCCGGTCCGATGGAGGACATCCTCTCGCGGCGCACCGATATCCAGCAGCGCATCTCGATCCCGCTCGCGATGCGGGCCTTCTCCGGGCCGATCACGGTCGAGGATTCGATCCCCTTCACCGAGGCGATGGTCGATATCCGCAAGCAGCAAGGCCTCTACAAGATGGAGTCGGGCGGCGTGCATATCGTCGACGACACACTGTTCCGCGCCGACTTCGCGCTGCCGGCGAACCTCATCGAGGGCGATTACAAGACCCGCATCTTCCTACTGCGCGGCGGCAAGCTGGTGGACAAATACCAATCGGCGATCGAAGTGCGCAAAGTCGGGCTTGAGCGGTGGCTCTACTCGCTCGCCCATGAGAACGCGCCGCTCTACGGGCTTTTGTCACTGGCGCTTGCGGTCTTCGCTGGCTGGGCCGCCGCTGCGATCTTCCGCTTCGTGCGTTAACCACGCCCGACGAAGGGCATTCCGCTCGCCATCACCGTCATGTTGAGCACATTCGCATCCAGCGGCAGCGACGCCATGTACAGCACCGAGCGCGCGACATTCGCCACATCCATCGTAGGCTCCGCCGTCTTCGCCGCCGCCGCATCCATATTCGCCAGAAGCCCGGTGCGCGCGTTGCCCACGTCGATCTGCCCGCAGGCGATGTCGAAGTCGCGCCCGTCCAGCGCGATCTGCTTGGTCATGCCGTTGATCGCGTGTTTCGTGGTCGTATAGGCGAGCGATTTCGCGCGCGGCACCTGCCCCGAGATCGAGCCGTTATTGATGATCCGTCCGCCGCGCGGGGCCTGCCTGCGCATCTGCGCGAAAGCGGCCCGGGCGCAAAGAAACATCCCCGTCAGGTTCACCGCTATACAGGCATCCCAATCCTCGAGCGTAACCTCGTCGGGCAAGGCCGCAGGCGGGAACATCCCGGCATTGTTGAACAGCACGTCGATCCGGCCGAACCTGGCGACCACCTCGGCGAAGGCGCGCTCCACCGCTGCCGCATCGCTCACGTCGCAGGCCACCGCCAGCCCGTCGCCCTTCGCGGCGACCTCCGCCAGCTTGTCTTCCGAACGTGCCAGACAGGCGACCTGCCAGCCCTCGGCCAGCGCGGCCTCTGCCACCGCGCGCCCAATCCCGGCACTCGCCCCGGTCACCACCATCACGCCCATCTCGCCCCTCCTTCGCCTTGGCTCAAATATCCCCGCCGGAGGCTCCGGCCCTATCCGTTCTGCGGTTCGGCTTTCAGTTCCAGCTTACCGCCGCCTTTCGGCAGGTCGTCAATGGTCAGCGGCGCCGAGGGCCGTGCCAGCCGCGCCCGCACCACCCAAAGCAGGCGATGCTGCGCCCGGGTGATCGCGACATAGGCCAGCCGCTTCCACAGCGGGATACCCGCCTCGATGCGCCCTGCCCTGTAAGCCGCGTAGATATCCGGCGCGAAAACCTGCACATCCTCCCATTGCGAGCCTTGCGCCTTGTGGATGGTCACTGCCGCCCCATGCAGGAAGGTGGCGCCCATCCGGGCCGCGAACGGAATGAACGGCTCTTCCTCGTCCGGCATCTCGATCTTCACGATCGAGGCCGCCGAAAGCCGCGGATCTTCCGCCCCCATCACGTGTAGCCGCGAGAAACCGGGCTTCTTGCCGGGGCCGAGATAGATCACCTGCGCACCCTTGATCAGGCCGCGCGCCTCCAGATCGATCCGCTTCTTGCGATGCTTCACCGGCAGTTCGATCCCGTCGCAGATCAAGGGCTCGCCCGGCAGCATCATGTCGGCGGGCGCGGAATGGGCCGCACGGAAGGCATGGATCAACCGGATGCGCGTCGCGTTGCGCCAGACAAGCACCGGCGAGCGCGCCATCAGATCGCTCTCCACCCGCTCGGCCCAGACGACGCGGTCATCCTTCGCCGCCGCCTTCTCGATCTCGCGCTCGAACTGCTCGAAGGTCAGGCTGTCGTCGCCCAGCATATGCGCCAGATCGAGGATCGGGTTATCTTCGGCCTGCCGGTGGATGCGGTGCAGAATGTGTTTGCGCTCGTCGGGCAGCCGTTCGAACACCATCTCGCCCGACTGGTTCACCGGAGCGAGCTGCGCCGGGTCGCCAAACAGAACCAGCGTCGGGAAAATCTCGCGCAGATCGTCGAACTGCCGCTCGTCGAGCATCGAGGCTTCGTCGACAAAACCGATATCGAGCGGGTCTTCGCGCCGTTTCCAGCCATTGATGAAATCCGAGCCGCGCAACCCCGCCGAAGCCAGCGCCGCCGGGATCGATTTGTGCAGATCGTAGAAGGCCTTCGCCCGGTCGAGCGTCTCTTCGGTGAGCCCCATCTCGATCAGCAATTCAGGCTTCGGACGCTCGCCCTGACCTGTGAGCCATTCCGCGATCCGTTCGTATTCCGGGTCGTAGACGGGGGTGTAGAGAATGCGGTGGATCGTCGTCGCGGGCACCCCGCGCGAGCGCAACACGCTCGCCGCCTTGTTCGTCGGCGCGAGGATCGCCAGCGTGCGCTTCTCCTTGCGCCGCTTGCCCTCGAAATCGCCCGAGACCAGATCGACCCCTGCCGCCTCCAGCGCCTTGTAGAGTTCCGCCAGAAGCAGCGTCTTGCCCGACCCCGCCTTGCCGATCACCGACAGCACGCGTTTGCTGCCGCTTTCAGGCGTCATCGCGCCTTCGAGAATATCGACCCCCGCCGCCTCGAGCGCGGAAGCAACGGCATCCCAAGCCTCGGCCTGGTCCTCGGAAAACTGGATCATGGGGGTCGTCATGGCGCGACCTTACCCGCGCATATTGGCGGGCGGAAGGGAGAAAGGGCGCGGTTTTCGCGGGGTCCGCCACCGGGAGCCTCCGGCGGGGATATTTGGGTCGAGAAGAAGACGCCTGCCCCTTCCCGATCCCAATTGGCTTGCGCGTTCAGGCCGCCTTCTCGGCCGGGGTCGCGAGCGTCACGATATCCATCATGATCCGGTTCAGCTCGAAATCCTTGGGCGTGTAGACGCGGGCGACGCCGAAGCTGAGAAGCTTCTTCGCGTCCTCATCCGGGATGATCCCGCCCACGACGACCGGGACATGGTCGAGGCCCGCCGCGCGCATCCGCTCCATCAGTTCCTCGATCAGCGGCATATGCGAGCCGGACAGGATCGACAGCCCCACCACATGCGCCTCGTCCTCGATGGCCTTGGCGACGATCTGTTCCGGCGTCAGGCGGATGCCGTCATAGGTGATGTCCATGCCGCAATCGCGGGCACGGAAGGCGATCTGCTCGGCGCCGTTCGAGTGGCCGTCGAGGCCCGGCTTGCCGACGAGGAATTTCAGGCGGCGGCCCAGCTGCGAGCTGACCGCGTCCACGGCTTCGCGGATATCGTCGAGCCCTTCGGTCTGGTTCGAGGGCGAACGCGAGACGCCCGTCGGACCGCGATACTCGCCGTGAACCGCACGCATCACGCCCGCCCATTCGCCGGTAGTCGCGCCCGCTTTCGCGGCAGCGATCGAGGCTTCCATGACGTTCTTGCCGGCTTTCGCGTCCGCCTTGAGCTGGGCCAGCGCAGCCTGCACGGCGGCCTCGTCGCGCTCGGCCCGCCATGTGTTCAGCCGGTCGATCTGCTCCTGTTCCACCGCCGGGTCGACGACCATGATCCCGCCATCGCCTGCGGTCAGCGGAGAGGGCTCGCCCTGCTGCCAGCGGTTCACGCCGACGACGATGGTCTCCTCGGCCTCGATGCGGTTGATCCGGGCGGCGTTCGATTCCACCAGACGCGACTTCATGTAGTCGATCGCGGCGATCGCCCCGCCCATCCCGTCGAGCGTTTCGAGTTCGGCGCGGGCGCCATCTTTCAGTGCCTCGACCTTGGCGGTCACCGCCGGATTCCCGTCGAAGAGGTCGCCATATTCCAGCAGGTCGGTCTCATAGGCCATGATCTGCTGCATCCTGAGCGACCATTGCTGATCCCACGGGCGCGGTAGACCCAGCGCCTCGTTCCACGCAGGCAACTGCACCGCGCGGGCGCGCGCGTTCTTCGACAGCGTCACGGCCAGCATCTCGATCAGGATACGGTAGACGTTGTTCTCCGGCTGCTGCTCGGTCAGGCCCAGGGAGTTCACCTGCACACCATAGCGGAAACGGCGGAATTTCTCATCCTCGACGCCGTAGCGGTCACGGCAGATTTCGTCCCAAAGCTCCGTGAATGCGCGCATTTTGCACATCTCGGTGACAAAGCGGATGCCCGCATTCACGAAGAAGGAGATGCGGCCGACCATCGCCGGGAAGGCCTCTTCCGGTACTTTGGTTTTCAGATCGTCGAGCACTGCAATCGCCGTCGCCAGCGCGAAGGCCAGTTCCTGCTGCGGCGTCGCCCCGGCTTCCTGCAGGTGATAGGAGCACACATTCATCGGGTTCCATTTCGGCAGGTGCTCGCGGGTATAGGCCGCGACATCGGTGATCATCGCGAGGCTCGGCTTCGGCGGGCAGATATAGGTGCCGCGCGACAGGTATTCTTTCACCAGATCGTTCTGCACCGTGCCCTGCAGCTTCGAGACATCCGCGCCCTGCTCCTCGGCCACAGCGATATAGAGCGACAAGAGCCAAGGCGCGGTCGCGTTGATCGTCATCGAGGTGTTCATCTGCTCGAGAGGGATCTCATCGAACAGCGCGCGCATGTCGCCCAGATGGCAGACCGGCACACCGACCTTGCCCACCTCCCCGCGCGACAGGACATGGTCGCTGTCATAGCCGGTCTGGGTCGGCAGATCGAAAGCCACGGAGAGCCCCGTCTGTCCTTTGGCGAGGTTGTTGCGATAGAGCGCGTTCGAGGCGGCAGCCGTGGAATGGCCCGCATAGGTGCGAAACAGCCAGGGGCGGTCTTTGGCGGGCATCGTGTCGGTCATTGCGGCCTCCATCGGGGTGCGAATCTTGTCTGCGCAATATTGTTGCGCATTTGGATGGTTTAAATTCAATTTTGTGATCCTGTCAATTCGCTGCGTCGCGGCGAGGCGGCAGCCCCAAGGGAACGCATCGTAGCAGGGCGGGGTTTTGACGGGGAGACCACCTTAGGAGAGCCCTTTGAAACTGCTGATCGTTCCCGCCCTCGCCCTTGCTGCCACTCTGCCCGCCTGCACCCGAGAGCAGGTCACCGACAACTCCGTGGATGCTGCCAAGCTCGGCGGTCGGGTGGTGGTCAACACCGCCGTTGGAGCAACAAACCTTGGCTATGAAGGGGGCAAGGCAGCCTATGGCGCAGTGAGGAACGCGCGAAACCAGGAAGGCGAAGCTTTCCCCGACGGGGCGCTTCTCTGCAGCGTCGGCGATGGCAGTTTCGTCAAAGCGAAAAGAGCCAAGGACGGGAGTTACAGCTGCCCCGAACTTTGATCTATGATCCGCGCCGCGCGAAACGGCAGGGACATATTATTTCAAAACTATGCGTTACAACTATTGCAAAGTTACTCGGCCACGCGTAACTCTCCTACTCAACCCGCCCCGATTCTGCGGCGCGGCGAGATTTTGACAGGAGAGAGCCATGGCCCTTGATCAGGAAACCGGGATCGCGCCCTACGACGCGCCGGAGAAGGACCTTTACGAGATCGGCGAGATGCCGCCCCTCGGCTACGTCCCCCCGAAAATGTACGCGTGGGCGATCCGCCGCGAACGCCATGGCGAGCCCGAGCAGTCGTTCCAGCAGGAAGTCGTCGACACCTGGGAGATCGACAGCCACGAAGTGCTGGTGCTCGTGATGGCCGCTGGCGTGAACTATAACGGCGTCTGGGCAGGCCTCGGCGTGCCGATCTCGCCCTTCGACGGGCACAAGCAGCCCTATCACATCGCGGGCTCGGACGCTTCGGGCATCGTCTGGAAGGTGGGCGACAAGGTCAAACGCTGGAAGGTCGGCGACGAGGTCGTGATCCACTGCAACCAGGACGACGGCGACGACGAGGAATGCAACGGTGGCGATCCGATGTTCTCGCCCAGCCAGCGGATCTGGGGCTACGAGACGCATGACGGCTCGTTCTCGCAATTCACCCGCGTGCAGGCGCAACAGCTGATGCCGCGCCCGAAACACCTGACCTGGGAAGAGGCCGCCTGCTACACGCTGACGCTGGCCACCGCCTACCGGATGCTGTTCGGTCACCACCCGCATGAGCTCAAGCCCGGCCAGAACGTGCTGGTCTGGGGTGCCTCTGGCGGTCTCGGCTCCTACGCGATCCAGCTCGCGAACACCGCGGGCGCAAATGCGATCGGCGTGATCTCGGACGAGAGCAAGCGCCAGTTCGTGATGGATCAGGGCGCCAAGGGCGTGATCAACCGCAAGGAGTTCAATTGCTGGGGGCAGCTGCCCACGGTCAACACGCCGGAATATAACGAATGGCTGAAAGAGGCTCGCAAGTTCGGCAAGGCGATCTGGGACATCACCGGCAAGGGCGTGAACGTGGACATGGTCTTCGAACACCCTGGCGAGGCGACCTTCCCGGTCTCGACGCTGGTGGTGAAGAAGGGCGGCATGGTCGTGATCTGCGCCGGCACCTCCGGCTTCAACTGCACCTTCGACGTGCGTTACATGTGGATGCACCAGAAGCGTCTGCAGGGCTCGCACTTCGCTAACCTCAAGCAGGCGGCCTCGGCCAACAAGCTGATGGTAGAGCGGCGTCTGGACCCCTGCATGTCCGAAGTCTTCCCGTGGGATCAGATCCCGCAGGCCCACACCAAGATGCTGCGCAACGAGCATAAGCCGGGCAATATGGCGGTGCTGGTTCAGGCTCCGAGAACCGGTTTGCGCACCTTCGAGGATGCGCTGGAAGCGGGCCGCCGCGACTGACGACCCATTTATGTTTCACGAGAAACCCGCGCTCGCGAGGGGCGCGGGTGTTCTGGTGTGGGGTCTTCCGGGTGCGTCAGAGCCTTGGGTGGGCGCTTCGTCCGGCCGGTGCCCGGGCGCTTTATCTTGCAAGCCCGTCGGTCACTCGTGTCCGCTTTGTCCTCGCCAATGCGCCCTCCCGGGGAAGGAGCGGGCGAGGCCCGGGGTGGTCGCCCCAAGCCAAGGACGCAACCCCAAACGAAAACGCCCGGCCTTTCCGACCGGGCGCCTCGGTCGTGCTCATCGCTCAGGCCGCCTCTGTCGCGCCGTCGGGGGTTTTGGCGCCGG
>NZ_QFBB01000017.1:0-22374 GCF_003122275.1 Thioclava sp. NG1
GCCAAGGAAGCGTAGCGGAAAACTCCAGCTTCAAACGGTCCAGTTTCCGGGGATCAGATCAGCTGCGTTTTCTCACTGAGGCTGTCTCTGACAAACATTGTTGGACTTGATTTGCACGAATGCGTAGTCATACGTTCCCGACCAACTCAATTGCCACGAAGATCCGCGCCAATTGGCGTCTACTCCCTTTTATAATTTCCAAGGAAAGTTCATGAAGAAAGCGCTGATCACAGGCATCACCGGCCAAGACGGCTCCTACCTCGCCGAGTTTCTCCTCGAGAAAGGTTACCAGGTTCACGGAATCAAGCGCCGCGCTTCTCTCTTCAACACGCAGCGGATCGACCACATCTACGAGGATCCGCACAGCAATCACGCCCAGATGAAGCTGTATTATGGCGACCTGTCGGACACCTCCAACCTCACGCGTTTGATCAGCGATATCGAGCCGGACGAAGTCTACAACCTCGGCGCACAGTCGCACGTCGCGGTCTCGTTTGAAGCCCCCGAATACACCGCCGACATCGATGCGATCGGCACGCTACGACTGCTGGAGGCGATCCGGTTTCTGGGGCTTGAGAAGAAGACGCGATTCTATCAGGCTTCGACCTCCGAACTCTACGGTCTCGTCCAAGAAACACCGCAAAGAGAGACCACCCCCTTCCACCCGCGCTCACCTTACGCGGTCGCCAAACTCTATGCCTACTGGATCGCGGTGAACTATCGCGAGGCCTATGGGATGTATGCCTGTAACGGGATCTTGTTTAATCACGAGTCTCCCCGCCGGGGCGAAACCTTTGTGACGCGCAAGATCACCCGTGGTCTTTCGAACATCGCCATGGGACTCGAGCCCTGCCTCTACATGGGCAACATCGACTCTTTGCGCGACTGGGGCCACGCCAAGGACTACGTCCGGATGCAGTGGATGATGCTGCAGCAGGACACGCCAGAGGATTTCGTGATCGCTACCGGCAAGCAATATTCCGTGCGCGAATTCATCACCTGGAGCGCGCGCGAGCTTGGGATCGACCTGGAGTTCTCGGGCTCCGGGATCGAAGAGACTGCCACGGTTGCATCGATCACGGGCGACAAGGCACCCGCTTTGAAGCCCGGCGATGTCGTTATGCGGATCGATCCGCGTTACTTCCGTCCCGCCGAGGTGGACACGCTGCTGGGTGACCCGACAAAAGCCAAGGAAAAGCTCGGCTGGGTGCCCGAGATCACCGCGCAGGAAATGTGTGCCGAGATGGTAGCCGAGGACCACAAGGCCGCGCGGCGCTACGCGCTGCTGAAAGAGCACGGGCTGGACCTGCCGGTTTCGGTGGAATGAGGCGCGCCATGACAACGATCTATATCGCAGGCCATCGCGGGATGGTGGGCGGCGCGATCCTGCGCCAGCTGGAGGCGCGTCAAACCAGTGGCGAGGCGCTGGAGCTGATCACCCGCACGCATTCTGAACTCGACCTGTCCGATCAGGCGGCGGTGCGTGAGTTCATGCAAACCGAGAAACTCGACGTTGTGATCCTCTCCGCCGCCAAGGTCGGTGGGATCCACGCGAACAACACCTATCCGGCGGACTTCATCTACGAGAACCTGATGATCGAGGCCAATGTGATCCACCAGGCTTTTGCCGCCGGGGTCACGAAGCTTCTCCAGCTCGGCTCGTCCTGCATCTACCCGAAGGCCGCCCCGCAACCGATGGCGGAGGATGCCCTGCTGACCGGCCCGCTCGAACCCACCAACGAGCCCTATGCCATCGCGAAGATCGCAGGCATCAAGCTCTGCGAGAGCTACAACCGGCAGCATGGCGTGGACTACCGCTCGGTCATGCCCACGAACCTCTACGGGCCGGGCGACAACTTCCATCCCGAGAACAGCCACGTGCTCCCCGCGCTGATCCGGCGCTTCCATGAAGCAGCGCGCGACGGGCTGGAAGAGGTCACGATCTGGGGCACCGGCACGCCACGGCGTGAATTCCTGCATGTCGACGACATGGCCGAAGCCTCGCTCTTCGTGCTCGACCTGACGAAACCTGACTACGACACGAACACCGATCCGATGCTGAGCCATATCAACGTGGGCTCCGGCAGCGACGTCTCGATCCTGGAGCTCGCGGAGATGGTCGCGAAAGTGACCGGCTTCGAGGGCCGGATCGCGACCGACCCGTCGAAGCCCGACGGCACAATGCGCAAGCTGATGGATGTCAGCCGTCTGAAATCGATGGGTTGGCAGGCGCGCATCGGCCTCGAAGACGGGATCGCCGAGACCTATCGCTGGTTCCTCGCAAACTACGACACCGCCAGAACCTAAGAGGGATTTATGAGCACGACGATCCACCCCGTCCTCCTCTGCGGCGGCTCCGGCACACGGCTCTGGCCGCTCTCGCGCAAGAGCTACCCCAAGCAATTCGTCAACCTGATGGGCGAGGAGAGCCTGTTCCAGGCCTCGGCCAAACGGCTCGCTGGGAAAGGCTTCGCAGCACCTTCGGTGATCACCGGCTCGGATTTCCGCTTCGTGGTGATCGAGCAACTGGCCGCACTCGAAATCGCACCCGCCGATATTCTGATCGAGCCGTCCGCTCGCAACACCGCTGCGGCTATTTGTGCGGGCGCTCTCGTCCTCGAGACCCGCGAGCCCGGCGCACTGATGCTCGTAGCGCCCTCTGATCACGTCATCCCCGATCCTGGGCGCTTCCGTGCAGCGGTCGAGGCCGCCGCCCCGGCAGCTGAGGCAGGCCAACTGGTCACCTTCGGCATCCGCCCCGATCGACCCGAGACCGGCTATGGCTGGCTCGAACTGAGCGAAGCCCCGGACTCGGATTTCTCCGCTACCCCGCAACCGCTGAAATCCTTCGTCGAGAAGCCCGATCTGGCGAAAGCCGAGACGCTGCTCGAGGGTGGCATGCATCTCTGGAACGCCGGCATCTTCCTCTTCTCCACCTCGGCGATCCTCGACGCCTTCGCAAAGCACGCCCCCGAGACGCTCGCGCAGGCCAAGGCGGCCGTCTACGCCGCCGAACACGATCTCGCCTTCACCCGGCTTGCGCCCGAGCCCTGGGCGAAGCTCGAAGACATCTCGATCGACTACGCCGTGATGGAGCGCGCGGACAACCTGACCGTCGTGCCATATGGCGGCGCGTGGTCAGATCTCGGCGACTGGCAGGCAGTCTGGCGCGAGCAGAACCCGGACGAGCACGGCATCGTAGCGACCGGCCCGGCCACCGCGGTCGACTGTCGCGATACACTTCTGCATTCAACGGATAACGCACAGGAACTTGTCGGGATCGGGCTGGAAGACATCATCGCGGTCGCCATGCCCGATGCCGTCCTCGTCGCCCATAAGGACCGCGCACAGGACGTGAAGAAAGCTGTCGCCGAGCTGAAGGCCAAGGGCGCCGCCCAAGCAGAGACCCTGCCCCGCGACTTCCGCCCTTGGGGATGGTATGAGAGCCTCGTCGTCGGTCAGCGCTTTCAGGTGAAGCGGATCCACGTCCACCCCGGCGCGGCACTAAGCCTGCAAAGCCATCATCATCGCGCCGAACACTGGATCGTTGTCGAGGGCACCGCTAAGGTGACCATTGATGACGAGGTGAAACTCGTGACCGAGAACCAATCCGTCTACATCCCCCTCGGCGCCGTCCACCGGATGGAGAACCCGGGAAAGGTTCCGCTCACGCTGATCGAAGTTCAGACCGGCAGCTATCTCGGCGAGGACGACATCATCCGCTACGAGGATGTCTATGCGCGTGGGCAGGGCGCGAAGGGGTAACGGTGACGCCGCTTCCGAGGACAAGGCAGCACCAACGCCTTGAAATTCCTCAGCGAAAAAAGCAAGAGCCGCGACCATCATAGTCGCGGCTTTTTTGTTGGAATATCTTTCTATCGCGTCACCACAGAACGAAAGAAAAACTGACACTCTTTCTGAGGATGCTCCCCCCTCACGAGAACACTTACGTGAGTTCGGACGAGTCGAAGGATACTATAGCAGCCCCAACTCGATCGGCACTATCCGACCCGGACCAATACGCGCGAGCTTCCATCCAATCCGCCTCGGAAACCGGGTCACTGAAACCAGGATCCGAAAGTTGACGAAGCCCGTAGTCCAGATGCGTCAGGCGGCCTAAGACGTTCATGTCGTCGAGATCGATCGCCACCTCCAGCACGTCACGTCCCACCACGATACCAGAACCGGCGTCGACAACGAGATAGCGCCGAATAGCCTTCAGCAGGGACTCCGCCGGATCGAGATCCGGCTCAGGCCCCTCCGCTCTCCCGAAGAGCCAGCGATGGGCATAGCTGCAAGCCTCATCCGTCAGCAGAACATACTGAAACTCGTCTTCCTTGAACGGGCCTCGCCGCGCGATCATCGACCGCGTCTCGAGGAAACCGCGCCCTTTAAGTTTGAGCGCGCCTGCGTAGCTCGTCGCACCATTCTCCAACAGCTCGAGGAGCGGACGTAGCAAGGGGTCCGCAAGCATGTTCTTGATACGGCGATAGACAAACCCATCGCCGAGTGATCCTGCAAGACTGAGATCACGATGAACATACATCTCTCGATCGGAAAGGAGCAGAAAACTAGGGTCGATTTCAGGTGCGGCCATCGAGCTGGGTCCCTTTGCAAAGATGTATGAGCGAGCATACGAATGTCTCTTATAACAGGTAGAGTTAAAACCAACATTGCGCGATTGCAAGGGGGTGAAGCGAACGCCGAAAAGCCCTCTGCGCGACACGCTCGCGATCAACCTCAGATCACTGCGCGCAGAGCGCGGATGGTCGCAGGAACGTCTTGCGCTCGAGTCTGGCCTCAACAGAACCTATTTGAGCGCCGTGGAGCGTAGCGAGCAGAATATCTCCATCGACAACGTCTGGCGGCTCGCGCAGGCACTCGATATCGACCCCGCTAATCTGCTCAAGATGAAACTGCGGAGCTGATCGCTCACTCGGCTCAGAATGCGATCGGTTCGAGCAGTTTCGAGATCGTCGCCAACCGGCCACCCTCCCCATAGCGCTCGCGCCCCAGGGCATGCCCCATGATGTCGCGCCGGATCCGCTCATCGATCTCAGCAGCAAGCATCCGGTCCTCGAATGCATGCCGCAGACTGTAGAGAGAATGCCTATCGCTCTCGAGGAGATCAGCATCCCGCAGATAGGTATTCACAGCGGCACTCAGCGTGGCCGAGCTCTCGCGATAACGCGAAAACCCATCCGGGAACGCTCTCATCGCATCGAGCGACACCCCGTGCAGCGGCATCACCCGCTCGGCATTCTGCGTCTTCAGGACACGCCCGATCGGCTGCAGCAGCAAATGCGGGATCGGATCGCCGAGCCGGATCTCCTCAGGCCTCAGCGCTGCGATTTCACTCGGACGCAGCCCGGTATTCACCATCACCAGCAGGATTGCCCGCGCCTGCGGCTCCAGCCCATCGAGCGCACCGGGGGCCAGCAATCGATCCCGCACCCAGTCGTCCGAGAAGGAAGGTCTCCGCGCCGCTTTCCCCTGCCGGAAGCCAAGATCTTCGAGCGGCAGCTCGAGCCCGAGCCGCTTGTCACGGTTCACGCGCTTCAAGACTGCGCTGAGATGCGTCAGATCCTTGTTCGCGGAATTTGCCGTGAATCCTTCGCACGCCATCCGTTCTGCCCACCAGTCGCGAAAATCAAGGAAATCATCGCGTGTCAGATCATCAAGCGGCTTGTCCCCGACAACCGAAACGAAATTCTGCACCGCCTTGATATGTGGGTAACGCCACCGTCGCACCTGGTCCGCACTCTTGCCCAAAGTTTTGTCGCGTGCGAGCCCCCAGAACAGCTCTAGCGCCCGCGACACCGTGATCAGCGGCAGCTCCGCCCCACCCAGAAGGGAGTCCGCCCCGAGCGGATCGCGCATCTCGTCACTGGCAACCAGATCGATACGCGCGAGCAGCTCTTCCACAGGCAGGCGCGCCACCTTGCGCGCATCGAGAAACCGGTAGCCTCGCGCCTTCGCAAACCGCTTGGCCGCAGCGAACCGCGCCTCCGCGTCTTCCGTGTCGCCATCGAGCATCGCCTCCCAGACCTCGACCTGCTCGGCCCAGAGCACCGGGGCCTTCTCTCGCGCCAATGTCTCAGACCCCGTCCGAAGGCTGATCACCACTTCGCGTCGCGGATCGACCGAGGCATACCCTTTGGGAACCCGCCGACGCAGATGCCAAATTTCGCCGCGCTTGGTGATGTTCATTGCACACCTCCGGGAAAGAGCCTTGTGTATCATTATGTGTAGCACGAAAGTCTTGCTTATGGAAGTGAATTCGATACAAATATTTGTTTTTATTGAATTACTTCAAAACGACGCCCGACGGTCGGCAGAAATATGTCGGAGAGGAATTCCACCATCAACCAAAATAGTTTGCACGCGCCTAATCCATGATGCTCCGTTCCGTCGTTCGTCGCAGAGCGTGCGAGTTCGTGCATGATAGCGGCGCAGGTTATCTATGTTCTGGGCTTCTCGGATGCCAATCTTCAGCGAGAAGCATTGCCGAGCATCATGGTAGGAGCACGGCGTTGAATTCGAACCGGACAACTATCGCTGGTGAGCGAGCGGCAATGAGCGAGCGTGATGTGGAACTTGGCTTAGGGAGGGCGCGCCCCACCGCGGACTTTTGGCGGGCAGGTGCTGGCGCTGACGGGGATACTTCGGTACGATCTACGGCATGGATACGCCACAAGAATCAACATTTGAGTTTAGAGGACTCGTGTAATGATCGCCGATAATATATTGGGCTTCTAGAGTATTGCTAATGTCAAGATCGATTAATGTGTTCGCTGCTTCCGTTAGCTCGCATTTTGGGAAAGGTGCGGAAAACTTCGGCGATAATCTAATGGAAGATCTATTGCGGGGGCTTTTTAACCTTAAAGTAAATTACGTCAAGCATAGCAGGGCACAGCTGCTTGGCGTCGGAAGTATTTTAGATGCTTACCAAAGACGAAAGTCTGTTAATCGAGTGCCGGTCCGGTCGCGTCGCCCATGGAGGACTCTACATGTTTGGGGATCAGGTTTTATGGACTCGTCTTCGCATGCAATTTGGCCTCAAAGACTGAAGCTTCATGCTGTCAGAGGTCCACTGACTGCCGAACGCGTTGAGGCCGGGGAACTTTCGCTTGGTGATCCTGCGCTTCTTCTGCCTTTAATTTTTCCCGCGAAAAATACTCCACGATACGAGGTCGGAGTTATTCCCCATTTCGCCACTTGGAAGACTTTCCGTGATAGCTACGAAAGCTATTTGCCGAAAAACTGGTCCATAATTAATCTCCTTCAAAAACCAGGTGACATTTGCAGTGCGATATCCTCCTGCGATATGATTATATCCAGCAGCCTCCACGGAATTATTGTTGCTGATGCTTACAATGTGCCGTCAATCTGGATGTCGGCAGACAACCGAATAAAAGGCGATGGGTTCAAGTTCAGAGATTATGCAGCGCAGAGATGTCTGCCCTTAAACAATCCTATAACATTTGGGAAGGTTCTGAACGAAGGTATTCCGCATTCTGAATTTGCCGCCGCACCACCGAGTCGAGAATGTATTGATAGGTTAATTTCATCTTTTCCATTTCGATGAGATGAGTTATCAACTTCTGCCACAAAAATCTTCATCCTACTATGCGATTCTACAGACTTTCCTGAGACCGTGGTTACTTTGATGGGAGGCTAGTTTGGATATAACTTTTGTATGTGGTCGTCGTCCTGATTTGCTTTCTCAGACACTCGCCGCTCTTCGGGCGAAGGTCTTATGCAATTTTCAAGTCGGAACTGTCTATGCCAATATTGATCCATTTTGTGGCAACGTCGAGGATGGCGACAAATGCGAGGAGATGCTTTACGAAAGCTTTCCTTTAGTAAGAGTTACCCGTCCAGAGGTAGCGTCGTTTGGCGCTGCAGTTAAATACCTCTGGAAACAACCTCAGACCGATTTCTTCCTTCATATGGAGGATGATTGGGATTTTTTGCATCCAATAAATCCGGAAGATATTACCCATAGGTTAAGAAATAACGTTGTCCAAGTTCAACTAGCGAGTAGGGACAAGCTCTATCTACCAAAGAAATATTCGTTCCGGACCAGCTGGCGCAAAACGTTTGGCCTCAAAATATTCAAGAAGGTAGACACCAGTCGCCCGTTATTCGGCACATCGCCGTCATTTATTAAGACGAATTTCGCCAAGGCGTGCGCCGATCGAATGGACCCTGAGAAAGACCCTGAAAAACAGCTTTATGAGTCGGGAACTGATCTAGGTGAGTTTACGAGAAACTTTTTAAATCATCCTTTACAGGCTCCAGGCCAAAAGGCCATCGTTCGAGACTTGGGCCGTGATTGGTTGAACAAAAGAGGATTAAAGAAGCGCATTGTAGAAGGCGTCTCTACTTGGGAAGAAATATGATTTCATATCCAATGGTACTTTAATTTAGATCATACACAATGCCATAGATACTAAGTTCTACCCTATGTTATTTCGGTCGGGAAAGACTTTGTGATCAGGGTTGGATCCATAGCCTTCAAGCCCACTGGGTCGTTCGGATTTGTGGAAACATTCCTGCTCGGATTATTACGTCTGGTGCGCGGCCCCCATAGTATTCGCGAGCTATTGAATTTCTTTTGCATGAAAGCGGTCGATTGACAGCGTCTGCAGTGTAGCTTTCTCATCCTCTAGCCGGCTCTGTCGGCGCATCTCGTCAGGTAGAAGGCCCGCGTATTTTTTCTAACTCAACTAGGTCGCCTGGCTGGCCGCTGCCTTCCGACAATTTTCCGCGACCGGCGTGCCTTCCTCGCCTTATTTCAAAATGAATACCTCCTGGGCGTCCGCAAATTTACTCGCCTTCATGCGCTTCCACTCTACTTTCAGCCAAGGAAGCGTAGCGGTAAACTGCACCTTCAAACGGTCCAGTTTCCGGGTATCAGATCAGCCGAAACCGGGAAGGCATGCTGAAGTGCACCGATTTTGTCGATTGGATAAAACATATGGAATTTACGTCCGGTAGCAGACCACTTTTACCGACTCGTTGTAGACTCTCTGCGCGAAAAGTTCTAACATCTAAGATATAATCAAATTTTCGGGAGCCGCCTGAGTGTCACTACGCGTTGTTCACTTTCACTTTGGTAAAGAGGGGGGGGCGGAACGCTTTTTCGTGAACCTTGCAAGAGCCCTACACGAACGCGGTGTTGAGCAACAGTTCTTCATCCGGCCGAACCGCTCATGGGATGGTGACGTCGCTGCGCTTGGTCCAGTTTATAGAAATAATTTCAGTAATTTATCACCGTTGACGTTACTTGCTCATCTACAGGCTGAGATGCTCGTCAGACGATGGAAGCCAAACGCAGTTATGGCGTGGATGCCGCGCGCGGGGCGGCTCATCCACAGATGGCCTAACACTGTAAAACTGGCACGCATGGGGGATTTCCCTGCAAATCTGAAGCACTTCCAAAAATGCGATATTTTGGTTGGCAACTTACCTGGAATTTCGAACCGATGCATAGAGCTAGGCTGGACGAAACCTGTGGTGACAGTTTCAAACTTTACGCGGGAAGCTTCCCCATCCATGTCGCATTTAAACATAAAGAGGACAAGCAAGAATGACTTCGTAATCGCAGCAAGCGGCCGTCTCGTAGCCAGAAAGGGGTTCGACGTACTTATTAAAGCAGTAGCTAGATTGGAAAACTGTACTCTCTGGTTAATGGGAGACGGTGAAGAAAGGGCGCGACTTGAGGCTATTGCAGCCGAACTTGGCATCAGTCAGCGTGTTGTTTTTTTGGGTTGGGTCGACGAGCCGATGAATTACATAGCACTAGCCGACGTGTTCGTAATGCCATCGCGCCACGAGCCTTTAGGCAATGCTCTTCTCGAAGCTTGGGAAATGCGTATCCCCACGATCTCAACTCGCTCAGAGGGACCAAGTTGGTACATGCGAGATCAGGTGGATGGTATATTAACTGACATCGACGACGATGCTCAGATCGCTGAGGCAATTGAATTCATACGAACCAACAAACTAGCCGCCGAGAGTTTTGTGAAAAACGCAACCCTACGGCTTTCTGAGTTCTTTTCCAAGGAAGCCGTGGTCGATGCTTATATAGACATATTCAGAGGGAAACCTCATGTCTCCTAAAATTGCATTTTACGTTATAAATCTCGACAAAAGCCAAAATCGGTTTGCCGAGTTTTCAAATAAATTCAGCCCCTTTTCATGCAAAGTTGAGCGTATACCTGGAGTGGATGGATCTTGCCTTGGTATCGATCAGTTTACTGACGACGAGCGGTGTAGGAAAGAGATGGGCAGAAGCATACAACCCGGAGAGGTTGGCTGCTACCTTAGTCATAAGAAAGCTTTACAACATTTCATCGCTTCCACTTTCGACTACGTGGTTGTTCTCGAAGATGACGCGGTTCCGGCGTCCGATTTTGTAAGTACAGTTGAGGAAGTATGCTCTACTTTGCACCATCTTCGAGATGACATTTTTGCAATTAATATAGGCGCGACGGATTTCAAATACAGCACAGACTTTTGTGACGTCATGGGGCGAAAATTAAAGTGCGCACACCGCTTCCCCATGCTGGCTACAGGGATTATCTGGACGCGCCGCGGCGCACTCGAATTCTTGTCCCAAGAAGAACCAATCTACATGCCATTTGATAACTTCCTGAGATTCTTGTTCAGCGGCACCAACAGAGCGTTTTCCATCGCGCCACCGTTAATCTCGACGTCGGGCGCCTCAAGCGATATTGAAGCAATGAATCTGTCGACGCGCCGTTCAGCGCAGAATCGGAGTCGCCTGTATTTTATTTTAAAACAGAGGAGAATTCTTCGCGAAAAGTTTAGAGCTTTATTCGCATGCTTCTCATGGCGGACCAGCAAAAATAAAATCGCGATCAACAAGGCGAAACCATAATGCCCAAACTCCTAATAATGCCACGCGGCAATTTAGGAAATCAAATGCTTCAACTCATGTTTGCCAGGAATCTGCAGAACCATTTTCCTGCACTTGAAATCATTGGCTACAACATGCCCGTCTGGGAATTGTCTCAGGTTGGCGCGATGAGACTTCCAAGCTTTGTACCATCGCTGCGTCAATCTGACCCCGACGTGCAGTTTATTGCGGGGTTATATAAAAGAGGCCTCCTGCATTGCGCCAAAATAAGAAGAGTACCACTCGACGTTTCATCACTCGGCCCCCAAAGCCTTCATCATGACTATTTTTCGCGGCACAGTAACACTGCCTACCGCCCACGCGAGGACGAGATAATAATAAACGTTAGGGGAGGGGAAATATTGAGCAATGTTCACGAAGACTATGGCCCGATGCCACTTCATTTTTACAAGAGAGTTTTAGAAGAATCTGGCCTCAATGCCGTATTCTTAGGTCAAATTGGCTCTGATTATTACTCCAAGTTACTTATAGACAATTTCCCCAATGCTAAATTTATTGCCTCGCAAGGAATTTTGGAAGATTTTACATCTCTCAGACTGGCGAAGCATCTCGTTATTAGCGTGAGCACATTCTCTTGGCTTGCTGCCTGGCTCTCTGAAGCCAGATCGATTCACTTCCCTGTCTACGGTATGTTCAATCCTGCGCAACGGCCTGACGCTTGGTTTCTTCCTAGTGACCGTAAAGAGTACAAATTTTATTGGATGCCTATAAGAAAATGGTGCGCAACTTCTGATCAGATAAGGGACTTGACCGCGCCACTTGAAATTCGCGAAATGAACAATGAAGAATTCATTAATTTAAGAAACTTTAGAGCCGGCGAGCGACGTTTATCGAAGGAAAAATCTGAAAGAAGCCTTTTAGTTAGAGCGGTTGCTTCGCTTCCGTTGGTGAGGGCGATTAACAGTTAACTGTTGCGGATAGTGGTTAGACTTTTTTGATTATTTGACTTACATGACTAACGTTCGCGGATATTTCATCCATAAGCGGCGGGAGCCGGGTTGATGTTGCTCTGCCTTCCTCCTCTGGACCGCCGGGCGTCGGAATTTCTGGCCACTGTCACGACGGCGGGCTTGTTGCGCAATCAGAAAAATGCAGTGCGCTCGGGATGTTATATCCGATGGCGCTATGGGGTAGATCATCGTTGTAGTGTCTACGCCGTTCCTCCAGCTTTTCCGCAGCATCCGCAATGCTCGTGAACCGTTGAGCGCCAAGGCATGCATAGCCGACTATCGAAGCTTTCGAGGAAGACGGTGTGTCCGTGGGTTCTACGGGCTACGTGTCGTCATTCGTCGCAGTCCTCCAGCCGATAAAAGCACGGGACCGAACATCTTTGAAGCGAGATCTCCACAGGAAATCGCCATGAAACCTTCTTGGATCAACAAGAACAAATTGCCCCCCCCTCTGACAAGCAGCCCGATAAACGGCTGGCCAGGAGCGAAACCGATGGTGAGCCCCCTCAGGCCGCTGTCGCAATTCTCTCGGATCGCCGCAGCTTCGCTCTGGCCCGTCGCCCTTGCGAAATCTCTTAGTTGCGGGCGGTCGTCGCCCTCAAAAGCGACCGGGATCGTCCAACGCCGGGCGGGGTCCGGCATTTCCAGCGGACCCTGCGCGATCTCATCTGCGAGCCGCTTCAACGACCCCTAGCTGCTCGCGGTCTACACCCAGCGGATCGAAGCGCAGCAGAACGGAGACCCGCGCCGCAGCGATTTCCACGCCCCCCAGGGCAGGTCAGCCTCCAGCCGGCCCGCGAAACGACGCGTGGAGTGCCTCACTCATCCCGCCACCTTCTCCGCGATGGCAAGCACACGCGCATCCGCCCCTTTCGGTGCTGCCAGCATCGTCATCGAATAGGCCGGATCCAAGCCTGGCGTCGGCATCGCGATCGCGCAGCCATCCACGAGGTTGATCAACGAGGTGTTACGCAGCATCTCGACATTGAGGCGGTCGAATTCGGCTTCGACCTCGGCAATGCTGGGCGGCAGGCGCATCAGCGTGGGCGCGAGCAGCGCATCGAAAGGCTCCATCAGCCGTTCGAAAAGCGTGACGATATCAGCGCGCGCGGCATAGGCTTTCTCGATTTCCTCAGGCGTAAGCGTGAGCGCGAAACGGATGCGCGACAGCACGCGCGGATCACCCACCACTTCGAGCTTTTCCAAATCGTCGCGGTAAATCTCGAGCGCTTCGACGGCGACGATAATTTTGTTGAGCACGACCGCCTTTGCGATTTCCGTCATGTCGACCGGCACGATCTCGTGGCCCAGACCCGCGATCCGGGCTTTCTCCGCCTCGAACAGCGCCGCGACCTCGTCGGACAGACCATTGGTGAAGGCGCCTTCGGGCACCACGAAGCGCAGCGGGCCGTCTTCTGCCGCGGAAAGCGGCGCGTCAGCCATCACATCCACCATCTGCCGCAGCAAGCCAAGATCGCGCGCCATCGGCCCCGCCACGTCATAGGTCGGGGCGAGCGGATGCACCCCGGTATCGTCGATGAGCCCTTGGCTGGGCTTATAGCCCCAGATGCCGTTCGCCGCCGCCGGGATGCGCAGCGAGCCGCCGGTATCCGTGCCGATCGCGGCATCGGTGATCCCGAGGCCCACGCAGACCGCCGCGCCCGAGCTTGAGCCTCCGGGCATCCCGCCCGCCACCAGCGCGCCCGAGGGGGTGCCGTGATGCGGGTTGAGACCCACCCCGGAATAGGCGAATTCGGACATCGAAGACCGCCCGAACATCAGCGCCCCCGCCGCCTTGAGCCGCGCGACCGAGACCGCATCCGCCTCTGCCGGCGCGCGGTCCTGCATCAGACGCGAGCCTGCGCTCGTGACCTGCCGGGCCTCGTCATAGAGATCTTTCACCGAAACCAGCGTGCCAAAAAGCGGCATCTCCTCGCCCGCTTCGTGACGCGCCTCTAGCGCCTCCGCCTCGGCACGGATGCGCGCCGGGGCGAACTCGGTGAAGATCGCGCGTCGCTCCGACTCTGGCAAAGCCTCGACCTTGGAGATGGCAGTTTCGACCTTGATGAGAAATGGTGATGTCATGCGACCTCCGGCAGATTGCGCGTCTCGTATTCATGGGTGATCGCGCGCCCGTTGCGCGGATCTTCCATCTGCATACGAAAACGGGTCGCCGGACGCACCCCTCCCTTCGCGCCGAACGTGCCGCAGAGCATCGCGACAGGGCCGTCATCGGCCAGATCGGCAAGACCGGCACCCGCAATCAGATCGGTCAGAGGGCGGATCGCGGCGAGCGTGCCTTCCTGATACGGCACCCACTCGCCCCCCTCTTCGATCCAGCTGCGCAGCACGATCTCTTCGAGGTGGTCGGAGACACTCTCCCACGACCACAGCTCGGACGCGCAGGGCTTGGCGCAGACCTGTTTCGACAGCGCCACCGAATGCGCTTCAAGCGCGCGGTCAGTATGGTCCGAGGCCAACCCGAGATAGGTGCGGCCCTCGACAGCGACAATCAGCGGCTCGACCTCGCCCGAAGTCTCGTTCCCCACCGCCTCAAGCACCGGGGCTTGCATCAGAAGCTGCGCCGCCACGCGATAGTAAAGCGGTGTGGCCGAAGGCGCGGGGACCCCAAGCGCCGCCAGTTCCTCGATGTGGTGGGCGATGGCATCGGCGTCGCGCCCGGTCCAGCCAGCGACGATGAGATGCGAGAGGTCCAGCGAAAGCGGCGCACCTTCAGCGCGAAAATTGAGGGTCATGGGAACTCCTGTCAGAGAATGGACGGCAGCCAGAGCGCGAGCCCGGGAACCGCAATCAGCAATGCAATCATCGCGAGCATCACCAGCACGTAAGGAATGACGCCGAGGATCACCTCGTTCATCGAGCCCTTGCCGCGTGTGCTCTGCACCACGAAGAGGTTGAGACCGACCGGCGGCGTGATCAGCGCCATCTCGATCAGCACGATCATCAGCACACCGAACCAGACCTTGTCATAGCCCAGACCCGCGATGATCGGCACGATGATCGGGATCGTCGCGACCATCAGCGAAAGCGTCTCGATGAAGAAGCCCAGCACGAGATAGAGCAGAACCACGAGCAACAGCGTGCCAAGCGGCGGCAGACCGGTGTTTTCCAGCAGGTCGGTCAGTTGTCGCCCGAGCCCGGCGGAGGTCATCGCGAAGTTCAGGAAATAGGCGCCGGTGATCACCAGCATGATCATCGCCGAAATCCGGATCGTGCCATGCAGGGCCTCGCCGATGGTCGCGAGTCCCAGCCCGTTGCCCAGCGTGATTGCGATGAGGCTCGCGATCACCACGCCGATGGCCGCGGATTCCGTGGGCGTCGCCCAGCCCGTGTAGATCGAGCCGATGACGACGGTGAAGAGAATGATGATCGGGATCAGCTGGATCAGGCTGCGAAGGCGCTCACCCCAGGTGAAGCTGCGCGACGGGCCGCCAAGCGCGGGGCGCGCCCGGCAGATCAGCGCGGTGACGACGACGAATGCAAGCGCCATCAGGAGGCCCGGCAGAAGCCCGGCGGAAAAAAGCTGCGGGATCGAGGTCTCGGTAAGGAAGCCGTAGACGATCAGGTTGATCGAGGGCGGGATCAGAATGCCCAAGGTGCCGCCCGCGGCGATCGCGCCTGAAAACAGCTTCGGATCATAGCCCAGCTTGTCGGCCTGCGGCATCGCGACGGTCGCCACGGTGGCGGCGGTCGCGACCGACGAGCCCGAGGTGGCCGAGAACATCGTCGCGGTGGCGATATTGGCGTGGATCAGCCCGCCGGGCAGCCAGCTCAGCCATTTGTCGAGCGCAGCATAGGTGCGCGCGGCCACGCCGCCCCGGACGAGGATTTCGCCCAGGAGCACGAAGAGCGGAATCGCGATCAGGGTCGAGGAGGAGGAGGCCGACCAGATCACCTGCCCCAGCCCGCGCAGCAGCGGGAATGCGGAATAGAACTCACCCACACCGATGCCGAGGATGAACAGCACGATGCCAACGGGGATCGACAGGGCCATCAGCCCCAGAAGAGAGAAAGCGACGGTCCAGATCATTGGTCAAGCTCCGATCCGAGGCCGATCGCATTGGCCAGTTCCGTGCGGTGCCCGGAGGCGAGATAGGCAATGCCGATCAGGCTCAGGGCGGTGGCGCTGAGCGCGAACCACGCCCAGCCCGCGAACCAGATGCCCTGCGGAATCCACAGCGGGGTTTCAAGGGGCGTATTGGCGCGCGAGCCGCGCTCGATCGTCTTTTGCAGGACCGGCCAGCAATACCAGGCGATCAGCAGGACGACCCCGTTGGTGACGATCATCGCGAACAGGTCCATCAGTCCTTGCCCCACCGGCGCAAGCCGTTGACGGATCAGGTCGATCCGCACATGGGCGCGGTCGAGAAGCGCGCAGCCAAGCCCCCAGCTGGCGACCGCGGCCATCACGTAGCCGGAAATCTCGTCGGAGCCGCCCAGGCTGCCCCAGCCGGTCTTGCGACCGACCACGTCGACCAGAACGAAGAGCACGGTCGCCACCAGCGCCGCACCAAGGATCAGCGCGACGAGGCGGTTGGCGCGCCTGAGCGCGCCTTCCAATGTTGTGAGGAATTTCACGTCGGGCGCTCTCAGTTCGCGACCGGGACGGTCACGCCCACGGTCTTGCCGACGGTATCGTTCCAGCGCTTGGCCCATTCCGGACCGGCACGCTCGGCCCAATCGGGCAACACCTGCTTCTCGAGCGCGTCACGGGCGGTCTTCATATCGGCATCGGTCGCCTCGACCAGCGTCATAGACGCCGGATCGCCCGACTTGCACTCACCGTCGCCCGTGAGGCAGGCGATGTCATTGGCGAGACCGCCTTCCGCCGCGGCCCAGGCCTTGTCCTCCAGACCGGTTTTCACCGCATCCTTCAGCTCGGTCTGCATCTCGGGGGACAGTTCGTCGTAACGATCCTTGTTCATCGCGATCACGACCGGATCCCAGCCACCCAGCGGCAAGGTCATGAGATGGTCGGACACTTCCCACCAGCCGGCCGAATAGCCCGAACCTGCTCCCGTGACGGCACAATCGATCACGCCACGCTGCAACGAACCGGGAACTTCGGAGAAGGCGATGTTAACGCCCTCTGCACCAAGCGCCTCGAGAAGCTTGGTGGTCATTCGACCCGAGCCGCGCACCTTCTTGCCCTTGAGATCGGCGAGCGAATTGATCTCGCCTTTGCAGAACACGACCTGCGGCGGATAGGGCGCGATGCCCAGAAGCTCGGAGTTGAAGCGGTCATGCATGATGTCGACGACCATCGGGCGGGCCGCATCGACCATCGCCTTGGCCTCGTCGGCGGTCGTTGCGACCAGCGGCACGTCGAGCCCTTCCAGCTCGGGCGCATCGCCCACGGTGTAATCGGCGACCGTCTGGCCCACGTCGAACACGCCATCGCCCAGCATCCGGTAGACGTCGCCGCCGGCGATCCCCATCTGGTCGAAGCTGGTCAGCTGGGCCGAGAAATCGCCATTGGTCAGCTTCGGCAGTTCCTCGGTCCAGAACGGCGTGGTGAACTGCTTGTAGAGCGGCAGGCTCGACCAGCTCCCGACCACGGCAAGCTGTTCCTCGGCGAGGGCGGGCCCGGCCAGCAGCGCGGCCGTCATCGCGGTCATCATGATCTTTTTCATTGTTTAACTCCTGTTGGGTTTTCTTTTGGTTTTCGGTCGGCGCGTCAGACCGGATGGACTCCCGTCAGACGCCGTTCCGCGTGGCTTGCAGGGATGTCCGTGACCAGCATGTGGCCCGGCGCGTGGGTGATCGCGAGCCCCGGTTTCGCGGTCACGATCGCGGCTTGCGGGGTAACGCCACAGGCCCAGAAGACGGGGATATCGCCGGGCTCGATAACAGGCGGATCACCATAATCGGGCGCGTCGATATCCGCGATCCCGATTTGGCTCGGATCGCCCAGATGCACCGGCGCGCCATGGGCGAGCGGGAACCGCTGGCAGATCGAGATCGCCTCGATCGCGTCCGCCGCAGGCATCGCCCGCATGCTCACGACCAGCGGTCCCGAGAACTGCCCTGCGGGGCGCGTGGGCAACGAGGTGCGATACATCGGCACGTTACGATCGGCGGTGATGTGGCGCACCGGAAGCCCCGCGCGGATCAGCGCATCCTCGAAACTGAACGAGCAGCCCAGCGCGAAGGAGACCATGTCCTCGGTCCACAGATCGGCAATGTCGCTCGGCTCGCCCACCAATTCGCCGTCGCGCCAGACCCGGTAGCGCGGCACATCATGGCGCAGATCTATATCGCCGAGGCTGGGGAGCGACGGATCGCCCGGCTCGCCCACAGCCAGCAGAGGACAGGGGCGCGGGTTGGCCTGACAGTAGCGAAGGAATTCCGCCGCATCGGTTCCGCGCAGCATGACCAGGTTCGCCTGCAGCGCCTCGCCCCCCTGTCCGGCCGTCGGCGCGGTGAACCGCCCAGCGCGAATTTCGGCACGCAAGGCGGCTGGCGAAGCGATCACGGATTTCGGTGCGTTCATCTGGTCCTCCGGTTTGGATGATGATCCCGCGCCACGACCGATTAGATCAATAGTTCAATTTTCTTCATTATTGATGCTCTCACAGGATCATTCCCGCCCGGCTGCTACCGCCGCCTGCGTCACGGCACGACCGATTTCCTCATTGCGTTCAGCATCATAGCAGATCACGAACTCCAATGACGGCAGGCGCGCCTCGGGGGTGACGTCGATCTCACGCAGCATCGCGTGCGGCCACGCCTCGACGATGGAGTGCGGAATCGTGCCAATCCCGAATCCCTGTTGCACCAAGTGCAGCACCGTCGCCAGCGAGGCCGATCCATGCACAGTCGCGGGCTTGCGCCGCCCGGGGCTGAGGGTCTCGATCACCTGCCGGTGCGGGCTCGTCGTCTTCGGGAAGGACACGATCGGCAAGGCGGTCAGGTCATCGATCTCCGCAGGCTGCGGCAGGGTGAAATGCGCAGGAGAGACGAACCAGCCCATCGTGACCGGCGGCAGCGGCGTCAGCGCGATCCCCCGGGGCGCCTGATCGCGCAGCATGATCACCACGTCGAGCGCATCGTCGCGCAGCGCCTGCCCCATCTGGTCCGATGTATCGACCGAAATCTCGAAGCGCAGCAGCGGGTGATCCTGCCGCAACGACGTCAGCATCCGGGGCAGGATCGTGTGGGTCATCGTCTCCGCTACGCCGAGCCGCACGACCCCCGCCATCACGCCATGGGTCAGCTCACTCAGGATCCGATCGCGCTGCGCGATCAGAACCTCCGCCTCGTCGACAAGCCGCCGCCCCGTCGCGCTGAGCCGCACGCCGCGTCCGTCGCGCTCGAAGATGGTGATCCCCATTCGGTCCTCGAGATGCCGGATCCGCCGCGAAATCGCCGATTGCGCGAGTCCCGTAGCATCGGACGCCGCGCGGAAGCCGCCGTAGCGCACCACGGAGCGGATGATCTCGATGTCGCGAAAACCGAACATGACGCGATGCTAAGCGGTGCCCTGGCGCGACTGTCAAGCGCATCGGTCGAACGCGTGTCAGCAGGCGACCCGCTAATCTCGCGGATTTCGGTCAGTGGTGAGGGGTCTCGCGATAAATCTCGGTGGTGCATTGGCAGCGCGCGGTGTCACGCGCACTAGCAGTCCGCTGATCGAGCTGGTGGCTAAATCGGGTCACATGCCGTTTCTTGGCGGCTAGCCTTCATTCGTTGAGCGAGCCACGAAGGTCCGCAGCACGAAGAGTGCGCACAGTTCGGTGTCATCGGCGCGACGAACTGCGTCACCGTGTCATCAGATACTCCGCGACGGCCTGAGGGGGGCGCTCGCCCCTAATCGTCAACCCGAACGGTTTCGCTCAAAAGTGTGAAGTGGCGGGGGCTGAGTTTGGCATGCCAAATGACCCCGTCGGGATCGTGACGCAGTTCGGTCTCTGCCTCACCGCGCTGGAAATTTTCGATGACCTGAGTGCCGAGCCCCTGACGCGAGGGCGGCTCGACCGGCGGACCATCACGCTCCTCCCAGGAGAACGCGAGCGCTCCGCTGTCCGGAACCACGCGCCAGCGCACCGCGACCCGACCGTCGGGGATCGAGAGCGCACCGTATTTAGCCGCATTGGTGGCCAGTTCATGGATCACCAGCGCAAGGTCGAAGGAGGGCTTTTCAGCCACGAGCACCGCAGGCCCCTCGGTCACAAGTTGTCCGGCAGCGCTGATGTAGGGCGTCACGTGATCTTTCACCAAGGCATCGAGCGGACGGGCCGTGGTCCCTTCCTGCGCGAGTTTGACATGCGCATCGGTGAGCGCGCGGAGCCGGCCCGAAAAGGTCTTCGAAAAGCTTTCGAGATCGGCGGCGCGGCGCACCGTCATTGAGAATAGCGACTGCAGAACCGACAGGCTGTTGCGCGTTCGGTGGCGTAGCTCGCTGAGCAGAAAGCGGCCCCGTTCCTCCTCCTGGTAAAGCCGATCGATCAGGTTGCGGGTCTCGAACTGCCGCTGACGCGCTTCGGCCTGAGCTTCGAAGACGCTTTGCAACACGGCGGCCTTGACCGGGCGCTCGAGAAGTATCGGCGGAGGCCCGTTTTCCTTGCGGTTGATGATCTGAATCGCGGGCGGAAGGCGGCTGATCTGACTGAGAAGAAACACCGACGGCAGCCGCGCCCACGCGGGTTCGGCCGCGAAAGTGGCGTTCAGAGCCTCACCGGTCTCACGGCCCGCGCCCTCCTGGCTAATGACGACAAAAAGAACGCCATCAGGGTCCTGCGCATTTAAGGCGGCGACGAAGGCGCGCGCGGTGATGCAGGTTCGGACGGTAAAGCCGCACCGCTCGACAACCCGCGCCAGGGCTCGAGCATCGTCCTTGAGCGGCGCGAGGATCAGGACCGGCTGCATCTCGGAACAGGGCTCGGACATCGCTTCACTCTGCGCTGAGATCGGATGCATCTCTGGCACGCTGCTCGGCTTCCTCGGACAAGGGAATGATTTCCACAGCGCCGGACCGGATGATCAGTTGTTCGATATTGCGCCGGTGTTCGCTGTGACGTTTTTTTGAGCACGGCGATGGACCGTCGGATTTCCGAGTGCGCCTCGTATTGGCGCAGAAGGATAATGGAATCGGCGAGAAAGCTGGCATCGATGGTCGTCCTTGGCGGTTCGCCAAGCAGGCCGTGTTGGGTCATGGTGATGATGACCAGCACCTCGCGCCGGGTGAGATACTGCAGCAATGCCTGCATATGTGTCATCACATGGCTGCGCTCCGGCAGTGCCTCGAGGTAACCGCTGAGACTATCGATGACCACGACGCGGGCGCCATCATCCACAGCGCTCAGCACCGCATTGGCGAACTCGCCCGGTGAGACCTCGGCGGGATCGAAGTGGCGTAACCTGAGGTGGCCGGTGTCCTCGTAACCCTCCACCTCAAGCCCGACACCTGCGGAGCGGTTGCGCAGCACTTCGGGGCGCTCCTCGAAAAGGAACATGGCCGCAAGCAGTCCACGTTCGGATGCCGCGCGCGCCAACAGGGTGGCGATGGTCGACTTGCCGGTGCCCGACTGACCCGAGATCAGCGTGGTGGTGCCGAATTCCAGCCCGCCGCCCAGAAGCTGAGCGAGCGGTTCGTGCGGCGGCTCAAGCCGGTCCTCAAGGGTGGCAGGTTGCGCCTCATGCGGGATGACACGCGGGAAAACCTCGAGACCGCCGGTGTTAATGCGGAAATCATGCCAGCCCTCCCGGAACGGGGCACCGCGCAGTTTGACGATTGTCAGCCGCCGCTGGGTGATCCCGATGGGCGGCGTCGTGCTGTCGAGTTTGATGACGCCGTGGACCACGCCCTCGGCGTGACGTTCCCCATCCGGATGATCGAGATGGTCAATCAGCAACGCCGTGCAACCGCGCTCGCGCAAGTCGCTGCGGAGTGTGAGAAGCTCGCGCCGGTAAGCTGAATCGGTCGAGGAAAGCATTCGCAACTCCAGCAGGGAGTCGAACACGACAATTTCGGGGTCGGAGTTTTCAAGTTCGCCGCGCACCCCCTCCGTCAATTCGACAAGATCGGCCTCGTCGCTCTCGACCGAGATGCTCCGCTCGCCTCCGCCGAGTTCGGGCGTGTAGACCTTGACGCCGGACAGATCGAACCCGTGGGACTTCGCGATCATCTCGATTTCAGGCCGGGATTGCGCCACTCTGATAAAGAGCGCGCGCTTCCCGTCGGCAACCCCTTCGGCAAGGAAATGTAGCGCGAGGGTGGTCTTGCCGGTGCCGGGAGCCCCCTCGACGAGCATGATCCGCCCAGCGGGGTAGCCTTCCCTCAGAACTTCGTCGAGACCGTCAACCCCCGTAGACGCCCTGGCAGCTTGATCAACCACTTTACCGCTTTCATGGAGCCGATCTTTCCTGATCAGGTCCATTTTCCTGCTTCATCATGGCCGGTTTCACGACAGGATCAGTCCCGCCGCCAGAGCCTTCCACTCCACAAGCTGACAC
>NZ_QFBB01000018.1:0-21013 GCF_003122275.1 Thioclava sp. NG1
GTGCCTGACGGAAATGGCCACGCGCTTCGCGCCATTCGCAAGGCTTACGGGAAAGCGCATCAGCATTGCAACGGAAGGTCGACCGTTAACACGGATGATTGCTTCGGTTTTCGATCAGCATGTGCCGGAGGGTGTGCGCTATTCGCGCGCGTCGTAAAATGCCTGAGAGTCCTGGACGCCCTTGCGGGCAGGCTAAGACGCCCTCGCATCCCGAAGGCGGGTTAACCTTCTCCGCCGATCGGCCGAGCCGGATTTCAAGCGATCTCCCGATGTGGCCGTCGGGGTCTGCGACGTAGCCTCAAATGCCACCTTGGTAGCCGCCGGGATGAGGGGTTCTCGAAGTTCCCTCAAGTTCCGACAAGACCGCGCGCGTCGTCAAACCAGTTGCTTATCGCATCAATTGAGAACGGAAGACGGCACCCGTATCCGCCCGTAAACGCGTCATAGGCGGGCCCGTTCAGACCGTTGATGCCGACGAGGACGGGAATGCCCCGCGAGATCGCCTCCGCGATAACCGGCCGAAACCCGCGTCCTTGGGCTTCCATTTTGCCGAACTTGTTCACCACGAGCAGATCGGCCCCGTCGGCGAGACTGCGCGACACCGCCGCGACGGAGGTCTCGAGCGCGCGGGGATCAAGACGGCATCCGCGAGATCCCGCGCCGAGGGCCTGAGAAATCGACAGAACGGGTCCATTGGGCAGGACCTGGATGTCCATGTCGCAAGCGTGGCTTTGGGGTCGATCGATATTGACCTGCACAACGCCATACACGCGAAGTCCTCGCGAAATCGTCTGTCGCGCAAATCGCGCCATCATGAAGTCCGCGTCGCCCCGACCGGGGCTTTCGATAGCGGCAATGGGAAACATCTTTTGTCCTTTCCGTTCAATCCGCTGCAGCACTAAGGTGCGGAACATCCTCACCGAAAACACTGGCGCGGGTGATCGTGCAGTCAAGATCGGCAAGCACGCCGTCCTTGAGGCCATAGATTAGTCCGTGAACCTTGACTGGCTCGCCGGCGGCCCAAGCGCGCTGAAGTATTGGTGTCTCAGCAATACGCCGCACCCCCTCGATCACATTGAGCTCCGCCAGCCTGTCGCGTCGGGCTTCGATCTCGGCCAGTTGGCCAAGATCGATCGCGTAAGCGCGCGCCAGGCGACGAATGGGCTCGAGCCAGTGATCTGTCAGACCGCCCAGCATATCCTCGGTCGCCGCCTTGACCCCACCGCAGCCGTAATGGCCGCAGACGATTATCTCGCGGATACCGAGACTTTCGACGGCGAATTCGAGTGCGCTCAGCAGGTTCATGTCCGAGGAATGCACGACGTTGGCGACATTACGGTGGACGAAGACCTCGCCGGGATCGAGCCCGGCCACGACATTCGCAGGCACACGGCTGTCGGCGCAGCCGACCCAGAAAAACTCCGGGTTCTGGCGCGTCGCGAGACGCGAGAAGTAACTCGGCTCTTCGGCCTTGCGGCGTTCCGACCAGGTGCGGTTGCGCTTGAAGAGGTCACTCAGCATCGCGTTCGCCTTATGCCGCCAGCTCGACGCCGGAGACCTCCGCCCGGGCGGCCAACTCGCCAACGAAGCCGCGCACGGCGCGGGTCCATGCCGCCTTCTCCATCGCTTCGGCAATGCGCGGACGCACGGTCTCGTAGGGCAGCGGTGCACCTTCGGCCGCTGCATCGAGCCGGATTACGTGCCAGCCGAAGCGGCTCAGCACCGGCTCGGCGGTGATCTCCTCTTCGCGAAGTGCACGCAGGGCCTGCTCGAATTCAGGGACTGTATCGCCGGGCCCGAGCTGGCCGAGGAACCCGCCCTCGCCCCGAGATGAACAATCGCTGTTCTCCTTGGCCAAGCGCGCGAAGCTTTTCGGGTTTGCCACCGCCTCTTTCGCCAGAGCGCGCGCGCGGGCGGCTGTCGCCTCGCGCTGAGCCGCGTCGCGCGGGTCGCAAGCGATCAGGATATGGGCGGCTTCCCAGAGCGGCGGCGTGCGGAAACGGGTCGGGTCCCGCTCCCACTCGGCGCGGATCGCCTCCTCGGAGGGAACGGGAACCTCCACGGCATCTTCGAGAAGAGCACGAATGAGTGCCTCGTCCTCGGTCTCGGTTTGTCCCGGGGCGACTTCCTGCGGATCGGCGACAAGCGCACGCCGCGCCGCTTCCTGCAAGAGCAACGCCCGGATCGCGAGCGCATTTGCGGCCCGACGCCAGGCGATGCCGGGCTTCTTGCTCGGGCCGCGATGGTGTTGGGCTTCCGCAGCGATTGCCGCGGAAGGGATCGTCTGGCCGTTCACGACGACGTCGGGAAAGAGCGGTTTGGTCATGTTATTCACTCCGCAGCCGAGGGTTGCTTCGCCGCGACGATGCGCGGTTTCTTGACGACGGTGGCGTCGCGTTCTGGCAGAGCGGATGCGCGACGGGACCGCACGATCTGGTAACCGGGGCGCAGCAGCAGGTAACGCAGCGGCGCGAAGATACCCGAGGCGATGTGAACGAGCCGCGTGAACGGGACCAGCAGGAAGATGGTCAGTCCCAGAACGATGTGCAGCTTGAACACGAGCGCCGCGCCCGCGACATAGTTGGCAGCGCCCGGCTGGAAGGTCCAGATCATCTGCGCCCAGGTCATGAACTTGACCATCTCGTGACCGTCGGCATGCTGCCAGCTGACCGGCACTGTTCCGAGCCCGAGCAGCAACTGCACCAAAAGCAGTGCAAGAATGCCGATATCGGCAAAGCTTGACGTCAAGCGGATGCGCGGATCGGTCCAGCGACGATACATCAGCATCCCGCCGCCGATGAGCGCCATCACCCCGGCGATGCCGCCAGCGACCATGGCGAGGATCTGCTTGGCACCATGGCTGACATGCAGCATGTCGAAGACCCAGATCGGGGTCAGAAGCCCTACGAGGTGCCCCGCGAAGATCACCAGAACGCCGACGTGGAACAGGATCGATGCGATAACGAAGTGCCGCCGCCGCAGCATCTGGCTCGACGAGGTTTTCCACGTGAAGGGGTCACGTTCGTAACGGGCGATGGAGCCCAGGAACATCACGGACAGTGCGATATAGGGATAAATCCCGAAGAAAAACGTATTCATCTGTGCCTCCGTCATTCCGCCGCGGTCTTGGCGCGGTGCTGTGTGGGCGAGTCCATTTGCGCGAGCATGTCCCGCACTTGCGGGCAGCCGGCATTCGGGTCTGGACCGAAGGTCACCTCGGTTTCTTCCCAGATCTTGTCGATCTCCTCGAGATCGGTGGGGGACGGATCGGGCCGCGCGAGGATCTCGGCCACCGCGTCTTTGTCGGCCGTTGCACCGGACATCTGCACGAGGGCCTCGAACACCGCGGCATAGGCGCTTTCGCGTTTGGCCAGCCGTTCGCCGATCGCGGCGAGGATATGCGCTGCGTCGGCCAGCATATCGCTCGCCTCCTGCGCCGGTCGGGTCGACAGAAACTCCAGAAGAACCGGCAGGTGGTCGGGCAATTCGGTCGTCGCCGGTTCGAAACCGGCGGCGCGGTAGGTCTCGAGCAGATCGACCATGGCGCCTCCCCGGTCGCGACTCTCTCCGTGGACATGCTCGAAGAGGTTGAGCGAGAGGCTGCGCGAGCGGTCGAAGAGCATCACATAGGTCTCTTCGAGCGCGTAGATATCGCGTTCGCCGATTTCCTCGACGAGCGGCCGCAACGCGCGCCGCGCCGCAGCGGTCAACCGGGTTTCGGAGGCGAGAACGCCCCCGATTTCCGGCGCCGCGCGCTGCAGCTCGATCGTCGGATAGCTCAACAGGACCGAGAAGGCCTTGAGCGTGCGGTCATTGGGTTGATGCGCCATCACTGCACCTCCTGCGGCATCTTGAGCGGACGTTTCGACCCACCGAAGAGCGAACCCTTCGAGATGCCGGTCGAGCAGCCGTTGCAATCAGTGAACCCGGTGCCCGCGCGCAGGTCGTAGGCATCCTCGACCTGTTCGCGATGCGTGGTCGGGATCACGAAGCGATCCTCGTAGTCGGCAAGGGCCATGATCTTGTACATATCCTCGATCACCCGCCCCGAGAGGCCGACACGCGCCGCGATGCCTTCGTCGCGAACGCCGTCGACGGTCTTGGCACGCATGTAGGCCCGCATCGCCAGCATCCGCTCGAGCGCGGTCGCGATGGGCGCCTCGTCCCCAGCAGTCAGCATGTTGGCGAGATAGCGCAGCGGAATACGCAGGCTCTTCACGTCCGGCATCGCGCCATCCATGCCGATCGAGCCAGCCTCGGCGGCGTTCTGGATCGGCGAGAGCGGCGGAATATACCAGACCATCGGCAGCGTCCGGTATTCGGGATGCAGCGGGAAGGCGACCTTCCACTCCATCGCCATCTTCCAGATCGGGCTTTGCTGCGCCGACTTGATCCAGTCCTCGGGAATGCCATCGGCACGCGCGGCCTCGATCACCGCCGGATCGTTGGGGTCGAGGAAAACGTCCAGTTGCGCGTCATAGAGCTGCTGCTCGGACGGCGCGTTCGCCGCCTTCTCGATCTTGTCGGCATCATAGAGCATGACGCCCAGATACCGGATGCGGCCCACGCAGGTCTCCGAGCACACGGTAGGGTTGCCGCTTTCGATCCGCGGATAGCACAGGGTGCATTTCTCGGATTTCCCAGTCGACCAGTTGTAATAGACCTTCTTGTAGGGACAGCCCGAAACACACATCCGCCAGCCGCGGCACTTTTCCTGATCGATCAGGACGATGCCGTCTTCCTCGCGCTTGTAGATCGCGCCCGAGGGGCAGGACGCCGCGCAGGCCGGGTTGAGGCAATGCTCACACAGGCGCGGCAGGTACATCATGAAGGTGTTTTCGTATTCCCCGTAGATTTCCTTCTGGACGCCCTCGAAGTTGTAGTCCTTCGAGCGTTTCGAGAATTCACCGCCGAGGATTTCCTCCCAGTTCGGGCCCTTTTCGATCTTCTCGATCCGCTCTCCGGTGATCTTCGAGCGCGGGCGTGCGGTCGGAAACGCCTTCATCTCGGGCGCGTTGGCGAGGTGCTCGTAGTCGAAATCGAACGGCTCGTAATAGTCGTCGATCTCGGGCAGGTCGGGATTGGCGAAGATATTCGCCACGATCCGCCACTTCGACCCCTGCCGCGGCATCAGCTTGCCCGATGAGGTGCGTTTCCAGCCGCCGTTCCAGCGCTTCTGGTTCTCCCAGTCGGTCGGGTAGCCCGTGCCGGGCTTCGTTTCCACATTGTTGAACCAAGCGTATTCAACGCCATCGCGGCTGGTCCAGACGTTCTTGCAGGTCACGGAGCAGGTGTGACACCCGATGCATTTGTCGAGGTTCAGCACCATGCCGATTTGTGCGCGGACTCTCATTCTGCTGCCTCCTGGGTAGCGGGCTCATCGAGCCAGTCGATCTTCTTCATCTTGCGGACCACGACGAATTCGTCGCGGTTCGCACCCACGGTGCCGTAGTAGTTGAACCCGTAGGAAAGCTGGGCGTAGCCACCGATCATGTGCGTGGGCTTGAGCGTCGCGCGGGTCACCGAGTTATGGATGCCTCCGCGCAGGCCGGTCTTCTGCGAGCCGGGCGTGTTCACGATCTTCTCCTGGGCGTGATACATGAAGATCGTGCCCTCCTTCATCCGCTGCGAGACGACCGCGCGGGCGGTCAGGGCGCCGTTCACGTTGTAGGCCTCGATCCAGTCGTTATCCTCGATCCCGGCTTTCTTGGCGTCGGTCTCCGAGATCCAGACCACTGGCCCGCCGCGGTTCAGCGTGAGCATCAGCAGGTTGTCCGAATAAGTGGAGTGGATGCCCCACTTTTGGTGCGGCGTGATGAAGTTGAGCACGACATGCTTCTCGTCGCCCGCGACCACCTCCTGCGTCACCGTCTTGAGGTCGACCGGCGGGCGATAGGACACGAAGCCCTCTCCGAAGGCACGCATCCACAGGTGATCCTGATAGAGCTGCTGGCGGCCCGTCAGGGTGCGCCACGGGATCAGTTCGTGGACGTTGGTGTAGCCCGCATTGTAACAGACCTCCTCGCTCTCGATGCCCGACCAGGTCGGCGACGAGATGATCTTGCGCGGCTGCGCGGCGATGTCGCGGAAGCGGATCTTGGTGTGCGCCTGCCCCTCGGCGAGATGCTTGTGCGCGCGGCCCGTGGGCTTCTCGAGCGCTTCCCACGCCTTCACCGCCACCTCGCCGTTGGTTTCGGGGGCGAGCATCAGGATCACCTCGGCCGCATCGATATCCGTCACGATCTTCGCGCAACCCTTGGCGGGACCGTCTTCCCAGACACCGTTGAGCTTGCGCAGCGCCTCCACCTCGTGCTCAGTCTTCCAGCCGATGCCCTTGCCGCCGTTGCCGAGCTTGTCGAGCAGCGGCCCCACCGCAACGAACCGATCATAGAGCGTGGTGTAGTCGCGCTCGACTGTGACGTAGTTCGGCGCAGTCTTCCCCGGGATCAGGTCGCACTCGCCCTTCTTCCAGTCTCGCACCTCCGGCTGGGCAAGTTCGCCCGCCGTGTCGTGCAGGATCGGAGCCTGAACGATGTCGGTCTCGACACCCAGAACCTCCGGCGCCACCTCCTGGAATTTCTTCGCGATCGCCTTGAAGATCTCCCAGTCGGACTTGCTCTCGTAGGCCGGGTCCACGGCCGCCTGCAGCGGGTGGATGAATGGGTGCATATCGGAGGTGTTGAGGTCGTTCTTCTCGTACCAGCTCGCCGTCGGCAGCACGACATCCGAGTAGACGGCCGTCGTCGACATCCGGAAGTCGATGCAGACCAGCAGGTCCAGCTTGCCTTCGGGTGCTTCGTCACGCCAGACGGCCTCGGTGGGCTTCGAGCCGCCCTCTTCGCCGAGATCCTTGCCGATCACGCCATTATCGGTGCCCAGCAAGTGCTTGATGAAGTATTCATGCCCCTTGCCGCTGCTCCCGAGAAGGTTCGACCGCCACACGAACAGGTTGCGCATCCAGTTCTCGGGCGCGTCCGGGTCCTCGCAAGACATCTGCAAGTCGCCCGACTTGAGCTTCTCGGCTACGTAGTCCTTCGGATCCATCCCGGCGGCTTTCGCGGCTTTCGTGACCTCGAGCGGGTTGGTCTTGAGCTGCGGTGCCGAAGGCAGCCAGCCCATCCGTTCCGCGCGAATGTTGTAGTCGATCAGCGACACGTCCCAGTCGCCCTTGGGCGCCGTCGGCGAGAGAATTTCGCGCACACCCAGTGTCTCGTAGCGCCACTGGTCGGTATGGGCGTAGAAGGCCGACGTGCCGTTCATCTGCCGCGGCGGGCGCGACCAATCGAGGCCGAAGGCCAGCGGCAGCCAGCCGGTCTGCGGACGCAGCTTCTCCTGCCCCACGTAGTGGCTCCAGCCACCACCTTCCTGACCGACACAGCCGCACATCACCAGCAGGTTGATGATGCCGCGGTAGTTCATGTCCATGTGGTACCAGTGGTTCAGACCGGCCCCGAGGATCACCATGGACTTGCCATGCGTCTTCTCGGCATTGGTCGCGAACTCGCGGGCCACGGCGATGATCTTGTCGGCCGACACGCCGGTGATCTTCTCCGCCCAGGCGGGGGTGTAAGGCAGGTCATCGGCGAAATCGTGGCTCACCCAGTCGCCGCCCAGCCCCCGGTCGAGACCGTAATTGGCACAGAGCAGGTCGAACACGGTGGCGACCATGGCCTCGCGGCCATTGGCGAGCGTGACCTTCTTCACCGGCACGTTGCGAGTGAGCACCTCGGGATGCTGGCACTTGACGAAATTCTCGGTGGCCGCGCCGCCGAAATAAGGGAAATCGACCCCGACCACCTCATCGTGGTCCTCTTCCATCACCTGGCTCAGGCGCAGACGCGTTTCGCACGCACCGGCGCGGTCCTCGAGGTTCCATTTGCCCTCTTCGCCCCAGCGGAAACCGATCGATCCGTTGGGCACGACCAGATTGCCGGAGGTTTCGTCATGGGCGACAGTTTTCCAGTCGGGATTATTCGCCTCGCCCAACGCGCCGTCGAGATCGGACGCACGCAGCAGCTTGCCGGGGACGTGGCGGCCGTCCTGCTCGTCGAGCACCACCAGCATCGGCATGTCCGAATAGCGCCGCGCGTAATCCTCGAAATACTCGGCCTGCCGGTCGAGGTGATATTCGCGCAGGATCACGTGCCCCATCGCCATGGCGAGCGCACTGTCCGTGCCCTGCCTCGGGTTGAGCCAGATGTCACCAAACTTGGAGGCTTCCGAGTAGTCGGGGCAGATCACGGCGGATTTGGTGCCGCGATAGCGGGCCTCGGTGTAGAAATGCGCGTCCGGCGTGCGGGTCTGCGGCACGTTAGAGCCCCAGATCAGCAGGAAGCCCGCGTTGTACCAGTCGGCCGACTCCGGCACGTCGGTCTGCTCGCCCCAGGTCTGCGGCGAGGCAGGCGGAAGGTCGCAGTACCAGTCGTAGAAGGACAGGCAGGTGCCCCCCAGCAGCGAGAGGTAGCGCGCGCCGGCGGCGTAACTGACCATCGACATAGCGGGGATCGGCGAGAAGCCGAAGACGCGGTCGGGGCCATAGGTCTTCGCGGTATAGGCATTGGCGGTCGCCGCGATCTCGGTGGCCTCGTCCCAGCTTGCGCGGACGAAACCGCCCTTGCCGCGCGCCTTGGTGTATTCGGCGCGCAGCACGGGGTCGCTCTGGATCGAACTCCAGGCTTCGATCGGCGACTTCGTCTTGCGCATCTCGCGCCACATTTTCAGCAGCTTGCCGCGCACCATCGGGTGCTTCATCCGCGCGGCGGAATAGAGATACCAGCTATAGGAGGCGCCGCGGGCACAGCCGCGCGGTTCGTGGTTGGGCAATCCGGGACGCGTGCGCGGGTAATCGGTCTGCTGGGTCTCCCATGTCACGATCCCCGACTTCACGTAGATCTTCCAGCTGCAAGACCCGGTGCAGTTCACACCGTGGGTCGAGCGGACGATCTTGTCGTGACGCCAGCGGGACCGATAGGTCTCTTCCCATTTACGGTCTTCGCGGGTCACCTGCCCGTGGCCGTCGGAGAACTGCTCCAACTCCTTGGATTGCAGGAAATTAAGTCTGTCGAGCAAGTGGCTCATGTCGCGTCTCCTTGCGGAAATGGGTTTGAAGCGCGCGCCGCGGGACGACACGGCGCGCGCCGGTCGTGTCAGCAGGGAACGGAGGCGCCCTTGCGGCTGTAGAAGAACCAGGTCACCACCACGCAGATTGCGTAGAAGATCATGAAGCCCCACAGAGCTGCGTTGGGAGCGCCGGTCAGGCTGATCGACGTGCCGTAGAATTTCGGGATGAAGAAGGCGCCGTAGGCCGCGATCGCCGAGGTGAAGGCGATGATCGCCGAGCTCTCCAGCTCCGATTGCTTGAGCGTGGCGGCCGCGTCGAGATGCGGGTTCAGACGCGGCACTTCCTGACGCATGATCGAGGGGATCATCTGGAAGGTCGAGGCATTGCCCACGCCGGTCAGGAAGAACAGCGCCATGAAGCAGGCGAAGAAGCCCCAGAAGCTACCGGCGTCACCGGCCGAGGGCAGGAACTGCAGCACGCCCCAGACGGCGACGATCATGCCGACGAAGGTCCAGAAGGTCACCCGACCGCCACCGAACTTGTCGGAAATCCAACCCGTGCCGGCCCGGCTCAGCGCACCCACGAGCGGCCCGAGGAAGGCGAATTGCAGCACGTCCACTTCGGGAAACTGCGTCTTCATGAGCAGCGGGAAGCCCGCGGAATAGCCGATGAAACTTCCGAACGTGCCAGTATAGAGGACGCACATCACCCAGTTGTGGAAGCGCGAGAAGATCACCGATTGCTGTTTGAACGAAGCGCTGGCCGATGCGATGTCATTCATTCCGAACCATGCCGCGATCGCCGAAAGAACGATGAAGGGCACCCATACGAAGCCGGCGTTCTGCAGGAAGAGCTCACCCCCTGCCGACAATTGCTGCGGCGCGCCGCCGAGGGAGCCGAAGACGCCCGTGGTGATCACGATCGGCACGACGAACTGCATCACCGAGACACCCGCATTGCCGAGGCCCGCATTGAGAGCCAGCGCGTTCCCCTTGGTCTTCTTGGGGTAGAAATATGCGATATTGGCCATCGAGGAGGCGAAGTTTCCGCCACCGAAACCGCAGAGCAGCGCGAGCAGCAGGAAGACGACATAGGGAGTCTCGGGATTCTGCACCGCGAACCCGATACCGAGCGCGGGCAGCAGCAGCGTCGCGGTCGAGAACGCCGTCCATTTGCGTCCGCCGAAGATCGGGATCATGAAACTGTAGAAAATGCGCAGGGTCGCGCCCGACAGCCCGGGCAGTGCCGCCAGCCAGAACAGCTGTCCGGTCGAGTAGTCGAAGCCGATCGCGGGAAGCTTGGCGACGACGACGGACCACACCATCCAGACCGAGAAGGCGAGGAGAAGGGCAGGAATCGAGATCCACAGGTTGCGGGTGGCGATTGCGTGCCCGCGGGTTTTCCAGAACTCCGGATCCTCGGGACGCCAGTCGGTCAGCACGTGTCCGCTCTGACCGGAAGTTGCTATTGTCGTGGCCATTGGAGTGGCTCCTTGAGAAATGTGCGAGGGGAGAGACGGGCTACCCGATGGACAGCCCGTCACGAGCATCAGGGCATCGACTTCGCGAACGGCTCGTCGGGCACGTCGGAGAGATACTTCTCTCCTTTGAGGCCGGGGTGCCGGGCGTGTTCCATGCGGCGAATGGCGACGTGCATCCAGATCACCGAGACGAGGACCAGCACGAAGAGAAGCATGAAGGGCGCCGTCCAGACACCTGTCCGATCGAGGAGGAAGCCGAAGCTGATGGGCAGGAAGAAACCGCCCAGTCCCCCGATCATGCCGACGAGACCGCCGACGGCTCCCACATGATGCGGATAGTAAACCGGGATGTGCTTGTAGACCGCCGCTTTCCCGAGGCTCATCACGAAGCCGAGGATCACGGTCATGACCATGAACATCGTCGCGTTGAGACCGAAGGTGAACGAGATCGGGCTGTGGATGCCCACGACCGTGTAGCTGGTCTCGGGGTAGCTCATCACGAACAGCAGCACGAGCGAGACGAGGAAGGTCAGATACATCACGAAGCGTGCGCCCCATTTATCCGACATCCAACCGCCGAGGGCGCGGAACACGGACCCGGGCAGGGAGTAGAAGCCAGCGAAGACGCCGGCCGTCGTGAGCGGCAGCCCGTAAGCGCCGACGTAATAGCGCGGCAGGAACGAGGCGAGCGCGACAAAGCCGCCGAATACGAAGAAATAGTAGATTGCGAAGCGCCAGACCTGGATATTCTTGAGGGGCGCGAGTTGGTCGCCTGCCGACACCGGCTTGGCCCCGGTCTTCTTGCGTTCCTGCTGCACTGGGTCGGTCTTCGAGGTCAGGTAGAAAACCACCGCCGTCGCGGCGAGAACCAGAGCGTAGACTTTCGCGGTACCCTCCCAACCGAGCGCGACGACGAGGAACGGCGCGGCGAAGTTCGTCACCGCGGCCCCGACGTTTCCCGCACCGAAGATGCCCAAGGCAGTGCCCTGACGCTCTTTCTCGAACCAGCGAGACGTGTAGGCGACGCCCACGATGAAGGACCCGCCAGCGAGGCCGAGCCCGAGCGCCGCGATAAGGAATACCTCGTAGCTGTGAACCGTGGCCAGCAGCCAGACGGCGACAGCGGTGATGAGCATCTGCAGCGGAAACATGATCCGGCCGCCGAACTGCTCGGTCCAGACGCCAAGGAAGATACGGCTGATTGACCCGGTCAGAACCGGCGTCGCGACCAGCAGCCCGAATTGGGTATCGGACAACCCGAGCTCTTGTTTGATCTTCACGCCGATGATCGAGAAGATCGTCCAGACCGCGAAGCAGACGGTGAAGGCGAATGTGCTGAGCCCCAGTGCCCGATATTGGTCCGAGCGCGTGACTCCTTCGAGTGTATGCATTGTCTCTCTCCGAAGTTTGGCCGACGTGAACCGCCGGTCCGGTTGCGGACAGATCAACAGGGAGGGAGACTGGAACTGGTTGATCGAAATCAAACCGTTAAGCATGAAGGGTCAAAATAAATCAGCGGGCGGCAAGCATCATGCCTGCAAAAAACGCATATCAATACGATCGCGGACAGGTGACAATCGACGGCGTGATATTTATCAAGCTAAATATGTCAGGCACGATGAGAGGTGAAACATGGCCATCCGTTTGAGCGACGACGAAGCCAGCGAGATTCGCAACCTCCAACTCTTCTCCGGAATGGATGACGAGAACTTTTCCGCATTGATCCGCGGGGCCTATGTGCAGAATTTCCCTCCGCAGATCGAGCTGTTCACCGAGGGCGAAACGAGCGATTTCCTTCACGTCGTCACCGGCGGATCGGTGGAACTGTTCGCGACATGGAACGGGCGCGAGACGACAATGGCGACCTTGCAGCCTGTCTCGACCTTCATCGTCGCGGCGACCGTCAAAGCGGCGCCCTACCTGATGTCCGCGCGCACGCTCGAGAAATCGCGTGTCATTTTGGTGCCGTCGGAGGACGTGCGCGCGATCTTCGACGCCGACCCGACATTCGCGCGCAATGTGGTCACGGAACTGGCGCACGGATATCGCGGGATCGTGCGGACCACCAAGAACCTCAAACTCCGCACGTCTCTCGAGCGTTTGGCCAACTACCTTCTTCATCGCCACGCAAACGAAGACAAGGCGGATGAATTCGAGCTCGGGATCGAGAAACGGCGCTTGGCATCCTACCTCGGGATGACACCGGAGAACCTGAGCCGCGCAATCCGTCAATTGAGGCCTTACGGCGTCGAAATCGAAGGGAGCGGTGTGACGATCACCGATGCGCAAAGGCTTCGCGCTTTCGCCAAGCCCTCGCGGCTGATCGACGATCCTTGCTCTTGAAGGCTCAGGGAAAACCTTAGTGGCCGTCGCCTCTATCCAATGCAATCTTGCTTCAAATTTTCTACTTTTCCGCCTCCGCGGGCCCTTTCGATCGTCTCAGCGCGACGGGCGAACACATTGTCCGACCGGCGCAAGCGGAGCGCGCCCTGAAACGAACGAGGAACACGGAAACAGCCGGTCCTTTGGGCACGATACGACCTACGAGCCCCTACATCTGCACTTTTCGAGCCGCGGCGCCGCTGGAGATGCGGGCTAATAACGGACATTCGCTGAAGCATTCAGCAACGGCAGCAACGGGCCGAACCGGTCAAAAAATAGGACGGGTCCCACCCGGCCTCGGCCTTGTTAGGCAACCTCTCCCATTCTGGGTGATCGCTGACTATTCAACAACAGGCTGAGCCCGTTTGCGCTCTGATCCGTCTGGCTCGCTTGCTTCAGTAGTGAGCTCGTGAAGGGTTTCGCCGCAAAGCTCGCGTTCGCCGATAAGCGCATTTCCTACCCGCTCCACCGCTAGGGTATTCTCACGAACCAAATCGCATGCGCGCTGCCATGCGGTGTCCAGCCGTTTTCGGACGTGCGAACGAAGCGCGCGCGGGCTCCCAACGGTGAGAACGTCTTCAGGGCTCCACAGTAAGCCGTCGCTTCCCATTCCGTATCTATGCTCGATAGCCATGCAGAGTTCGGTTGCAAGCGCGAGGTCAGATCGATCCCCACCTCCGGATCCGTTCGACACTGTGCCGAGAAGGACGTGCTCTGCGGCTCGGCCGGCAAGGAGTGCTACGACTTGGTCTTCGATGTCAGCAAGCAGCATCGAAACGGGGGCGGGCGCACGCTCGATAAAGCCATGAAGTGGCGAAACTTGGACCCTGCGAACTGAGCCGGGACGAAGAAGATCGGCGACGACAGCGTGCCCAGCTTCGTGCATGGCGATACGCTTCAGGTCTCCTGATGTCTCTTCGCCATGCCCCAGAAACGTCCGCAGCATCGGTGCATCGAGCATTCGGCCACTGTGCCTAGCTTCGGATTTTGCCGCCCGGATCGCAGCGTCGAGCGAGGCAGGCGTGTGTCCGATGGCGACGCGCGAGAGTTCTGCGAAATCCGCGTCGGTTAACGTTCCAGCCAGCGCGTCACGCAGCATGGCTTCCAGGAAGTGACGATCAGGTAGCGGCACTTCGAGCGACACGTCGAAGCGTCCCGGTCGCAAGATCGCTGGATCAATGCGGGTAGGGTAGTTGCAGGCACCGACAAGCAGGACGCCTGGTTCGCGGGAGAGCGCATCGACTTCTTCAAGGAATGCGTTGATGACCTGGTCGCGATAGTTTCTATTGCGCGGATCACGATCTTCGCGACTGCCCACGGCGTCGATCTCGTCGATGAACATGACGCAAGGCGCCGCCGCGCGCGCCTCGGCAAAACTTTTCCGCATAGCGGCCAGCATGTGACCGAGGTGTCCTTCGGCTTGCCATTCCGCGAAACTGGTCTGCACCAAGGCGACGCCGGCGCTTTTGCCCATCGCTTGGGCAATCCAAGTCTTGCCGGTCCCGGGTGCGCCATGAAGGAGAAGCGAGCGTGTAAGTTCCGACCAGTCGACCTCTCCTGCCTTCCAGGCAGCGAGATCTCGCACCATCCGCCACGCTTCCGCGTGAACCGGAGTGCGTTTTGCCATGGCCTCAAGATCAGGTAGGACCCTTCCCGAGAAAGACTTTCCTGCGCGGTTCTCGGTGAAGCCTGCGAACCGCTCAGCGACCGCGTGGGCTGTCGGTGCACGTAGTGCAATCAACCACTGCTCGCGACTGAATTTGGCCATCGCTTCGGGCGAGGGCAGAGTGGCGCGAATTGCCTCTTCGTCGATCGCTTCCATGTCCCCGCGGCTCGCACGCAGCAGAAACATCAAAACATCCGCGTCAGGCGGTCGGAACGTGACCTGTTTGCAGGGCGGACGCAGGTAGGCATTGGGCAAATCGCGGGAGGCGATATGGGCAATGAAGAGCGGGGCACGAAGCGCGAGCCGCTCCGGGAGGAGTGCGGCCCCAACACCGCTTTCCGCGAAGAGAAGCGTTTGGTGCGGCGAGCCGCGAACGACTCTTTCGAGTGCCCAACCCGGTGGCAACATCGCGTCTTCAATGACGGACGTCAGGAATTTGATGTCATCCGTGTGGAGCCCGTGGAGAACGGTGATCGCTCCTTGAGCGAGTTGCTCGCGGAACTCGGTCTCGTTCCCGAATGCGGCCGCAAGTTGCAGGGCGATCAAGAGTTCGTTCGTCGGGATCGCGATGTCGGCCGGGTCTTCGTCAGGTTCGTCGCTGGGTCCCATTTTTTTGTCACCTTCGCCGGTGGCGCCCCTGTTCGGCGCCACGCGGTCGGAGGCTGGTGAGCGACATGATGAGTTTTCTCCAGTAGAGTTCCCCACGGTCTCCCAATCCTCAACGGGCGCGGGCCCATTGGTGTCCTCCGCGAAACTGGACTCCCATTCTCCAGGATTTTCGCATGCGCTGTCTAAGATCAGCGCATGGCGCAACCGAAGCCGGGCGATGACGTGTTCGGCGAAGGGTGCCCAAGGCGGCGCGGGGGTGATTTTGGTTCTTTTCATAAGGCAGCTCCAGGCAGAGAGGAGATGCACCCCGGCAAGAGCCGGGGTGGGAAAGGGAAGAAAGCTAGCGAGAGGTTCTTAGACCTTAACCCCGCCGCTGGCCTGCGCGAGCACGACTGCATCGAGAAGACTCTCAATCTCGGGGCGGGCCCAGGGACGATATACTTCGCCAGTCGTATTCAGGAGATGCCCGAACTCCGTTTGCGGCACGACCGCTTCGGTGAGGTGACGCGTAAGGGTGCCGTGCATTGTCTTCTCTGCGGAGCAGGCAACGCTTCCCGATTTCATTTCGACCTGTCGCAGGATCGTCACCGAAGCATCTTTGGGAATGCCGAGCTGATAGCGGTGGCGGCGCTCGGGGTCATTGCTGTAGCCCAACTTCAACACATGATCCTCGCCGTGTCGGATATCGAGGAGATAAATGACGGAAGATCGCGCAGACCAGGATGCGCCGCAGGCACCACAATCGACATGTCCACTCTGCATGTTGGCGCGTGCAACCCGTTGTTCATGGCCGCATTCGTGCCGATACATGCGGTAATTCGGGTCATTCGCAAGATCCGCGCCGAGCCGCTCCCAACCTCTCTCGATCGCTTCGTCTTCTTCGCGCGCGAGGTGGCAAATCTCGCAGCGCGCTTCCACTTCGCCTCGAGCAGCCCGTCCGACGAGCTCGAACTGTCGGCGCAAGGTGTGGCCACAGCTTGCCTCATAGAAACCGTAACTGGCGTCGGCGATGTCGTAGCCGAGGAAATTAAGACCGGCCAACCTCGCTGCTTCGCGTCGCCGAGCATCCTCACACGCTGTGCAGGCGACACTTGCGGTGCGCAGGGTGAAGAGCTTCTGTGCAACATGCGCTCCGCATTCCTCACATTCGAGGACGACGTGATAGCGATCGCGCACTCGGCGATCGATGCGAAAGCCCTTATCCATCGCGATCTCGATCCACGCGTCATGGATTTCGCCGGATACCTCGTGCCACTCCTCCGCTGGCGCGGACCGCGAACGACGCGGAATATAAAGAGGGGGGTGGTTCCCGGGAGGAATGACAAAGGGCGACTGCGGGGTGGGGGTAGAAACGTTGTGAGTCATGGTTGCCTCTGAAGTAAGCGCATAGAGACACGCGCTGCGTCTAAGAGATGGCGCAGGTCGGTCATTCTGGGCAGTGATGGACGGGAAGGGCGCTCAGGCGCGCGAGACGATGAACGAAGCGTTCTCGTCGAACAGCTCGGTCTTCAGAGGCGGGTGGCGCTCAGGCGCTTTGACGTTACCGTTGAGAGTGGTATTGGCTTGAGTAGTCATTGTCTGGTCTCCACGAAAGAGCAGGGATTGGCGGTCCTCGTCGATGTTGCAACCATTGGCGAGGGCCGGTTTCGGCGTATAGCATTTGTATATACACCGAATTCTGGGACGTAAAGAGGATGTATATACAAAAATGTCGCGAGAGCCGAAGACCAAGCAAGTTAATCTCCGGATCACTCCGACCTTGAAGGATGCGGCGGATCGCGCTGCAATGGATGATCAACGGTCGCTCACATCGTTGATTGAGAAGCTTTTGACGGACTATCTCAAAGAGAACGGCTACTTGCCGAAGTAATGCGAAAGGGCGGTGGCGCGTGCAGCAGAAGCTGTATCGAGCGCAGCTTCGATTACAGGCATTGGCGTCTTCTCTTCTACCGCTTGTTCAGGATCGTTCTGTCCTCTCGACCTCAACGCGCCCGCCTATGCGTGTCGACTGAGGTTTCGGTCACTTTCGGCTGAGACCGGCCGCCAGCACGCTTCAAGCGGTGGTCTGGTGAGCGCGGCAGGTCGTGACCAAAGGTGCGAGGCGGGTGCAGATTTCACCCAAACGCTCCGTGGTAGGCGAGCCGGGTAGGGCTCACAGCTCCGGCCCCCTGTTGATCTCGGGTGGCACCTTTTCCGGGCCGCCGCCCATCGCCGTGACGACGCGTTGCAACAGGCCTGCGAAGCGGATGACCATCTTCTGGACAGTGCTGCGTTCGTCAGGCTCTGTCGCTGCGATCTGTTGCAGAAACTTCGGGGCCCGATGGAGGAACTGATCCGGTTCATTCATCTCCAGAAACCGCCCATCCTCGACCATGTCCAGCATGTCGCGCATCGTCTTGAGACCGGCCTCCGACTCCTGAAGCTTCCGCGTCGCGACCTGCTCGCGAAGCTCTGCGGCGTTCTCCCGCTCGGCAATCTCGTCTTCTTGCGCGTCGACCTTCTGTTTTCGCCGCACGAGCTTTTCGTTCTCCGTTTCGATCCGCTGCAACCTCTCCTTCAAAGTATCGACCTGTTTGCCCAACGCCTTTTCCTCTTTCTCCAACCTTTCCGCTTTTGTCTTGTTCGAAAGATCCAATTCCCGCTGTGCGGCTTCAACCTTCGCAATATGGCGTGCATGCGCCTTGCGCTCCGCATATTGCACCGTAGAGAGCCGCGCGTTCCGGGGGCCGTGGCGCAGCAGGCCACAGGGTTTGCCGACGGCCTCGTAATAGTCGTCCTGAAAGGACGCCATCGCGGCCTCATAGGCCGCCTTTTCAGAGTTCTTCTCAGTTTTGTTTTTGCGCGCCTTGTGCATGTGACGGTCATTCTCGAAGGTCCAAGTCGCGAGAGCCTCGGAGTTTTGCCGCTCGATCTCGGCGCAGCGCTCCTGCCACGCAGCGATCTGCTCCTCATAGAGGCTCATGCGCCGGGCCTGCGTCACACGGTTCTTCGACGGCTTCGGGCGCTTGGGTTTCAACGGTCGCGAAAGAGGCTCCGGACGGGGCAGGGAGGTGAGTGCCTCAGCAGGACCATGGGCGGTGCGCAATGCTGCGGCTGCGACCTTGCCCACATGCAGCTTGTTCGCGCTGAGTTTCGGATCTGTCAAATTGACGGCGAGGACGTGGATATGGACATATTTCTCGTCGAGATGCATCACCGCCGAGGCGGAGAGGTCTTCAGGCATTCTTGCCCGGAAATCCCTCAGCAGGCGATCGGCCCATGTCTCGATCTCGGCGATGATCTCTTCCGAGCCGCCAAGATACTCAGCTGAGGTGATCGGGTGGGAATGGATTTCCGTGTAGAGCGTCGGTGCGTCCGTCTTCAGCCCCCGCTCGTAGCTGCCACCGCCTTTCTTGCGCACGGTTTCCCGGATCTCGGTCCGATGCGCATCATGGAGACGACGCAGCTCAGCCGGGGCGATCAAGCCGAAGCCAGTCAGGATCTGAGGCGGGCGGGGCGTCGCGATGTGCCTGGAATATCGCTGGTCTCGCAGCGCCTCGCCGAAGACCTGATTGAGGTCGTTGTAGTGATCCTTCGTTCTCTGAACCAAGGTCGGCTTGAGGCTGTAAGTCTGAATATGGACGAACTGGTAGGCCACGGCGCACCTCTTCAATTGCGATCATGGCTGCTCATTTATACAGGCCCAGCGAAAATCCGAAACGGAATCCGGTCCTCTTGAAGCGAAGGTGGGGATAACCTAGGATGCTGATAACGTTTGCGAAATTCTATTTCGAAAACGGCCCCGGTGTGGGCTAGATACAGCGACAGACTGTAGGTAGCTAAAGCTACCATCGTCTGCCCCTTACGCCGGGGAGGCGCTCCGTCGGGTCGAAATCCGCTGGCGCGGGATCTCGACCCAACTGCGCGGATGGCACGCCATCCTTGCCAAAGCGTCGCACCAGCGCGCGACGAGATGCAAACGGCCCGCCCCGGGCGCGCGCCGCAGACAAGGCGATGTGCTGGGATGGGATCGGTGTGCTGGACCTATGCGGGGCGGGGTGGTTCGAGAGCGGCGGCGGTCAGAGCCCCATCGCGACGCCCTCGCTCGCGCGCCGGATCTCGAGCAAGGCTGGCAATCCGCCTTCGATCGCGACATCGACCGGCCGCGCGCCTGCGAAGAGCGGCCCGGCATTGGCCCGCGTCATCCAGAGGCGCGCGATCGGATCCTCGAAATAGGTGCCGAGCGCCTTGTAGATCCCGAGAACCGCCGAGAGCCGCAGCACCTGATCTTCGGTGAGGCTAATGGTCTCATCAGGATCGCGCGCCCGGCCCAAGTCAGCCTCGTTCAGCCCGACGAGCGCGGCGGCCTCCGGCGCGGACAGCCCCCATTGCGCGATGATGCGACCATAGGCCTTGAGCCCGACAGCTGCCCTCTGATCTGCGGCGGTCTCAGTCATGGGGGTGACCTCTCTCGGTGGGCGCGGTGTCGCCTGTGGACTGCGGCGCGGTCTGTGGCAGGTTCGTTGAGCCGCAGTCTGGACCGATCTCCGATCTCACGCAATCTTTGCCAAGGCCGCGCCGGTGACAGCGGCGCGTTGATCGCTCAGTCCTGAGCCAACGCATCCAGCCGCGAGATCCGCCAGTCACCCGCGTGGCCACGCTTCAGATAGGCCGCGACCAGCTGGAACCCGCTCTGCGGCCAATCGCGTGGCGTGTCGATCAGCACCAGCTCCGCGATCCCGAAGCCATGGTCCCGAAGATCCCGCAGCCGTGCCTTGGTCGTGATGTTCACGATCGGCACCAGCCAGACGATATGATCGGCCACCATCATCGCGTGCTGCGTAAACGCTCGAATCTTCGACCAGGGCGGGTTGGTGATGATCCAGTCGACCGCTGTCTCCCAGTCGAGGAAGTCACGCCCGTCTTCCACCTCGCACCAGGAGCGGTCGAGATGCTCGGGCAGTTGATCGTAGAATGCCCCCGAACCCCGCGCCGGATCGAGCATATGTCCCGAGATCCGATCGGCGAAATGCGCGATGATCGTGGCGGCGAGGGCAGGGGGCGTCATCACGCGATCCCGCTCCGGTGCGTTCCGCATTGGCACGAGCCCGGGCTTGCTGGCACGCGGTAGCTCTCTGACCGCTGTTCGAAGGCCCAGCACGCCTAAGACCCGTAGCAACGTCTCGATCCGCCCCGTCAGATCGCGTTCTAGCACATGGATGGTCGGCCGCGAGCACCCGACCCGGATAGCCAGCGCGCTCTGGCTCAGACCGGCGGCGCGCCGCCGCTCCGCCAGCGCCGGGCCGACAGCTGCACCGTCCACCCAAGACCAGCGCAGTTCGAGAACCGGCAACACCCGCGCAAGCGAGCCAATCGCGCCGCGGCCGGTCTCTAGATTGCGCAAGGCCGGGGTGCTGATGCCCGCTGCTGAGGCGACAGCTGCCTGAGTGTGGCCGAGTGCGCGGCGGCGGGCGCGTAGAGGGAGGGCAGGGAGTGTCAAACTATGTTTCTGAAATTGTCGTTGGAAATGGAACGTTAGTTTTACATGGATCTAGGACTGTGCGCGAGATTGAAAGTTCGAGTGATGACCAAGGTCACCTGACCACAGACAACTTCGACGATGAAGACCATCATTGGCTGCTCTGTTTGTCCGATGCTCTCACTGATCACCAATGCTCCAGGGAGAATAGTGGAATGACTTAGGTCAGTCCTAATCAATGCTATCGAAAATCGTTATTTTAGTTAACCTGTCCCGGTTATACCGAGAAGGGACGAGGCCCTCGTGCCACTTTCGGGCAACGAAACAAACCGTTGGGGACTGCGCTGATGAAGATTG
>NZ_QFBB01000019.1:0-19150 GCF_003122275.1 Thioclava sp. NG1
AGGAAACGCGTGCGTAGGCAACCGTGCGCCGGGCAGCTTTATCCTGCTGCCGATGGAGCTCCGGCTGAAGTTTGGCGAGGTCATAGCGGCGCCGCCCACCCTCGGTTACGAGGTCGGGCTTGAGCTTGCCGCTCTCATCCCATCTGCGCAGGGTGAGGGGTGTCACGCCCAGGGCCTTTGCGGCCTCGCCAATACTTACAAATTTCTTCATCATGAAGATAATACATGATGCGAAAAGCACAAGTCAAATGTAAGTTGTTAAAGCCCCCTAACCCGCAGATCCAACGCCAATTCAGGTGGGCCGGCCAAGGCCGACGTCGCCTGATATAAATTGTTTCAAGACATTAAGGTTTCCATGCTGGATCAAAAAATCGCGTTTGGCATCGGGGGCTCGCCCTCCGAGACTCCTGCGCAGCCCCACGGAGACGTGCCTGATGCTGGAGCTTCATTCAGCCGCAACTGACTACCGGTTGGTGCTGCGGTCCCGCCCACCTCGGAGGTTTGGTCCACAGCCATACGTCCTCAGCCGCCGCCCTTCGTGCCAGAGGAGGACAATCGTGATGAGATAGTCGTCGCCAACAAGATCAGCCCGAGGAGGTGCGTCGCCACGCACGGCGCTTCCTCGATCTCTTCTCGGGCCAGCATTTCGACCCAATTGAGGATGGCCGGCCCCGAGACGAAGTAGAACACAAGTTCGCCAGCCATCTCGGTCAGCGCGTGCAATCCTCGGTGCGTGGCGCTAAGCCTGAATGCTTGATGAACGCGGTGTCACGGACTTGCGGACCCGCAACCTGACCTTTTCGATGAAAGGCACGCAATGGACGCAGCGATTACTCACTGGATCAATTCCTTCGCGGGCCACAACACCTTTGTCGATCAAGCAATGATCGCAATCACTCAAACGGGTGTGCCCTTCATCGTGCTCGTCGTCGTCCTGCAATGGTGGAGCCGGGAAAACCGGCAGCATCTGCGTCATGTCGCAATCTGCGCCGGACTTGCGTTCCTTCTGGGGCTTGCGATCAATCAAGGCATCCTGCTTTTCATCCACCGCGTGCGCCCATATGACGCCGGAGTCTCCAACCTTCTTATCGCCAAGAGCGCCGACTGGTCTTTTCCGTCCGACCACGCCACTGCCTCGATGTCAGTCGCCATGGCATTTGCGCTTCAGAAGCTTCCGCGGCGGGCGCTGGCATTCTTCGCGATGGCTTTCCTCATCTGTCTGTCGCGCATTTACGTCGGCACCCACTACGTCACCGACGTTCTGGGAGGCGCCGCCACCGGGATCGTGGCGGCAATCGTCGTCCGGGCGCTTTATCGAGAAAACAGCAAATTCGATCGTTTCGCGAAAAGCATCCTTTAGCGGGAAACACTGCTTTCTGCAGAGCAGTCGTTCACCTGTGGCGAAGCGAAAGCCCTCTTTCAGCCCAATAGCGGCTTTCTCCGCATTGTTCTCTAATGTCGGTTCTCGTCTGCCGAAATTTCCACGCGTGGATAAAGTCAGCTCTCAGCCGCCCCAGGTTCTCTCGAGCAGCGCCAGCCAGTTGCCATGGGCGAGCCTCTCGATCAGCGGCGTGTCATAGCCATGCGCGCGCATCGCTTCGATCAAGCGCGGCAGCCCTTCCGCATCGCCCAGATCGGGCGGAATCGCCGCTCCGTCGAAATCCGAACCGAGCCCGACGCGGCTCTCGCCCAAGGTCTCGATCAGGTGATCGAGATGGCGCAGCATCGGGTCGAACCCCGCGAAAGGCTCACCCTTGCCGTCTTCGCGCAGAAACCCCAGCGCGTAGTTGAGGCCGACAATGCCGTCGCTCTCGCGGATCATGGCAAGCTGTCGGTCCGTGAGGTTGCGCGACGAGGGACAGATCGCATGCACATTGGAATGGGTCGCGACCAAGGGCGCATCGGAAAGCGCTGCGACATCGTCGAAGCCTTTCTCGTTCAGATGGCTCAGGTCGATCATGATTTTCAGCCGGTTGCATTCCGTCACCAGCCGTTTGCCCGCCTCGGTCAGCCCGTCCCCGGTATCGGGCGAGGACGGAAACGCAAAGGGCACACCGTTGCCGAAGGCGGTCGGGCGCGACCAGACCGGGCCAAGCGAGCGCAGCCCCATCGCGTGCCAGACATGCAGCAGATCGAGATCGGGCCCGATCGCCTCCGCGCCTTCGAAATGCAGGATCGCGGCGATCTTCTTTGCGGCCATCGCGGTGCGGATATCGGCGACAGAACGGCAGATTTTCAGGCTCCCCTCCCGCTCCATCCACATGAGGTGGCCGACCATCTTCATCGCGACGGGCAGTGCGTCCTCGAGCGGAATCTCCGCCGGCAAGGGCAGCGAGAAGGGAGGATTTCGCATGATGGCGTCCAAATCGGGATCGTCATGGGCGACCGGCGACGGAATGTAGACCGCGAAGAACCCGCCCGCGAAACCACCCGCACGCATCCGCGGCAGGTCGAGATGGCCCTCTCCGGTATCGCTTAGCCAAGTCGTCTCGCGGGCCTCCGGGGCGCGCAGCAGGCGCAGAAGGAAATCGTTATGGCCGTCGAAGACCGGAACCGGGGCGCTCATGTGAACTCATCCTCTTTCATTTGGCCTGTGAACGCTTCCGGTGGTTCACAGTGGCATATTTTGCGGCACGGAGGCTGCGAAGATCGGCACCTGGGAGTTCTTCCTCGACGCGCCTGTTGATCTGTCGCCCGCCAGTTCTCCATTCATGGAAGATGTAAGCAAGTCGAATTGTTGTCCGAAGGCGCAGGCGCGCACGCCGCGATGCCGGGAATTGGCAGGGTCCATTCCACGGCGATCCGGCAGGGCGAGAACGCGCATATCTGGCTGAAGGTCTCCGGCTCCGAGAGCAGTTCCGAACTCGATCTTCCTTAAGCGGGTGCGACGCCCTTCGCCGCCGAACTGGTCGAGCTTTACCCGAACCGAACGATCTCGGGCACTGACTGGCGGCACCCGAGTTTCCGCGCAGACCCGCCCGATGATAGGTCTAGGTCGATACCCTTACAGATATAGCCGCGAATACCGCGCTCTTCCTCTCCTCCGACGAGGCGCGCTTCGTCACCGGCACCGAGATCGCGACCTATCAGCTTGGTGTGCTCGGCGCCGGAGTCATGAAGATCGAGGACCGAACGACCCCGATCAGGCGCGGATGCAAGGCGGCGGTCCTCTCATGGGGCACTACTCGCCACACTTACCGCATCGCGATCTCGACCGGGGCGGAGCGCGCCTCGATCTCTGTCGCGGCGTCGAACAGCACGTCTTCACGGAACCGCCCCGCCACCATCTGGATACCCAGCGGCGCGCCTTCGGGCGTGGCCCCAGTTGCCAGCGACAGCGCCGGCAGCCCGGTGACTGGCAGGCCCACCATCGCGTTCTGTGCTTCCCAGACGCGGCGGTAATCAGCATCGCTCCCCAGGTCGAGATTGTCGGCGAATGGCAATTCCGAACTCGGCGGCAGCAGCACCAGCGGGTAGCGCTCGACGAAGAGCGCCCATTCCCGCGCGATCTCGGCCCGGCGGATCAGCGCGCGCGGGATCGCATCGGGGGCAAGGGAGCGGATGAACTCCGCCTGCCCCTCCAGCACCCGCAGCGCGCCCGGATCGCCCTCGACCTGCGCCGCCGCGAGCTTGGCGGGATAGTCATGGCCCAGCCAGAGCGTGATCTGCACCCGTGCGGCCTCGGCGATCGGCGGCAGCGCGTCGAGTTCTTCGACGATCCAACCAGCGGCGCGAAGCTTCTCGGCGGATTGCAGAAGGCTCTGTTGCAGTGCGGGATCGGTCTGCGCGCCATCCGGCCGAAGACACAGCGCCGCGCGCCGATCCACCGCAGGTCCGTGCAGCGGCGCGGGCACCGACCAGATGTCGCGCGGATCGGGCTTGGCCATCGCGGTGAAAGCGAGCCGCAGATCCCCGACAGAGCGCGCGAGCGGCCCGGAAGTCGCCATCAGCTGCCCGCCGATATCGCGCTCCGCCCCGGTGGAGTTATGCGCCGCAATCCGCCCGAAACTGGAACGCAACCCATGCACGCCGCAGGCATAGGCCGGGTAGCGAACCGAGCCCGCGATATCCGTGCCATGCGCAATCGCCCCGATCCCGGCTGCCACCGCAGCGCTAGCACCGCCCGACGACCCGCCCGGCGTCAAATCCTTTCGCCGCGGATTGTAGGTGTGGCCATGCAGCAGGTTGTTGGTGAACCAGCGGTAGCTGAAGGCGGGCGTGTTCGAGCGCCCGAGGCTGACCGCCCCCGCGCCCAGCAGGTTCGCGACCACCGGGTTGTCGGTCTTCGCGATCAGGTCCTTCTGCGAGGTCAGCCCGTTCGTCGTCGCATAGCCGCGCTGGTCCACGATCACTTTGATCGTCACCGGCACCCCGGCCAGCGGCCCCGGATCCTCGCCGCGCGCGATGCGGGCATCGACCGCCTCCGCCGCGGCCAGCGTCTCCTCGGGCCGGCACTCGACAACCGCGTTGATCGCAGGGTTCACCGCCTCGATCCGCGAAAGCCCCGCCTGCGCCACCTCGCGCGCGCTCACCTGACGCGACCGCACGAGCGCCGCGATTTGCGTGGCCCCCAAGGACCAGAGAGCGGGTTCTGCGGTGTCGTTCATGTCGGTAACTCCATCGTGGAAATTGAGATTGCGCCGACCGATCGGGGCGCGCGCCCTTCGGGCCTAGCCGCGGCAGGTCTCCACGATCACCTCGCGCAGCCAGCGATGCATCGCAGAGTCGTTCTTGCGGGCGGTCCAGACGACCGACAGGTCGAACGGGCCGCGGAACGGGCTTTCGTTGAGAACCAGCCCCTCCATCGTGCGCCCCAATCGACTTGGCATCGTCGCCACGAGGTCGGACTGTCCGAGAAGCGAGGCGAGCCCTGCCGGGCTCGGCACCGTGATCGTGGGTCGCAGAGAATGGCCCGCAGCTTCGATCTCGTTGACATAGGCCGATTTCCAGCCGCCGCCGTAATTGATGTAGACATGGTTGAGCGCCAGATAGCTGTCGACATCGAGCGGCCGCCCCGCCATCGGATGCCGCGGGTCCATGAAACAGGCATACTCTTCGGTATAAAGGCGGCGCGAATGAAAGCCGGATTCGCTGCGCGCGAAAGGGCCGACGAGAACGTCGGCCTCCCGGCGCAGAAGGCGCAAATGGCCGTCGCCCAACGCATTCACCACCTCGACCTCGAGATGCGGGGCCTGTTTGCGGAGCTCGGAGACGATCTTCGGGATCATCAGGATGCGCTCGTAATAGTTGCAAGCGATGGTGACCTTGGCGCGAGACTGCGCGGGATCGAACTCTTCAAGCTGCGCAACGTCGTCGAGCTTCTCGAGGATCTCGATCACTTGCTGGAGGATATGTTCGCAGCGCTCCGTCGAGACCTGCCGCCCGCCCTCGCGCACGAAAAGCGGATCCTGAAAATAGGCGCGCAGCTTGGCAATCGTGTAGCTCACCGCCGACTGGTTCACGTCGAGCTTTTCGGCCGCCGCCGTGAAGGAGCCCAGTTCATGGACCAGCCGCAGCGTCTCGAGCGCGGCGATGTCGAGCCTGCCGGGGGATGCGGTCGATTGCGGCATGATGTTCCATCAAATTATTTGATGGTATATACAAGATTCATCTTATTGTTACAAGAAAGACCACGCCTTACGCATGTCCCCGGAGGAGATTTCGGGAGGACATCATGGCGCTCGCACCGCTGGACGAGGAGATTACGCTCGCGCAACTGACGACGGATCCCTATCCGATCTATCGCCGATTGCGCGCCGAGAGCCCGGTTCTGCGGGTCGCCTCGGCGGGTCGCACGTTCCTGACGACAGCGGAGCTGACCAAGAAGGTGAAGGACAATCCGGAGCTGTTCAGCAGCGACGATCCCAACACCCCGATGAAGCCCGCATTCCGCGCCCATACCCTGATGCGCAAGGACGGCGAGGAGCATCTGCGCGAACGCATGGCGATGGCCCCGGCGCTCACGCCGAAGCGGATCCAGACCGATTGGGGGCCGCTCTACGAGAAATTCGCCGAGGAATATGTCGGTCGGTTGCCGCGCGGCGAGACGGTCGATCTGTTCTCCGAGCTATGCGGACCGCTGGCCGCGCGCATCCTCGCCCATGTGCTGGGCATCCCGGAGGCGAGCGACGCGCAGATGCAGCGCTGGTCGCAGCACCTGATAGACGGAGCGGGGAATTTCGGCTGGCAGCCCGAGCCTTTCGCCATCTCGGACAAGGCCAATGACGAGATGGACGCGCTCTTCACAGAACTGCGCGAAAAGCGGATCGCGGAGCCGGACGGCTCGGCCTATTCGGTGATGCTCAACGCCGAAAACCCGATCCCGATGAGTCAGATCTGGGCCAATATCAAGATCGCGATCGGCGGCGGAATCAACGAGCCGCGCGACGCGCTGGCCACCATCATTTACGGGTTGCTGACCAATCCCGACCAGCTGGAGCAGGTTCGCGCCGAGGGCGCGTGGAGCAAGGCCTTCGAGGAAGGCGTGCGCTGGGTCGCCCCGATTCAGGCCAGTTCGCGGCTGGTGACCGAGGATACCGAGCTTTGCGGCTTCGAGATCCCGAAGGGCGACACGGTGATGACGATCCAGGCCTCGGCCAATCGCGACGAGAGCATCTACGAGAATGGCGAGGAGTATTTCGTCTTTCGCGACAAGAACCCCCATCAGGCTTTCGGCAACGGCCCCCATCACTGCGCAGGCGCCCATATCGCGCGGCGCACGGTGGGCAAGATCATCCTGCCGCTGCTGTTCGACCGCTTCCCCGACATGCGCCTGCCCGATCCCGACGCGGTGATCTGGCGCGGCTTCGGGTTCCGCGGCCCGATCAACCTGCCGGTGGAGCTGAACTGATCCGCGCTTGCGCGGACCGGAGAGAGGAGGAATTTAAATGATTAAAGTGACTTACGTCGCACAGGACGGCACGCGAACGAGTATCGACGCCGATGAGGGCGATAGCGTGATGCATGCGGCGGTCTCGAACGATGTCGACGGGATCGTCGGCGAATGCGGCGGCTCGATGATGTGCGCGACCTGCCATTGCTATGTTGACGACGCATGGGCGGAGAAGGTCGGACCGCGCAGCGCGGGGGAGGACGACATGCTCGAAGGCGCGGCATCCGAAGTGACCGAGCGCTCGCGCCTGTCGTGCCAGATCAAGCTGACGCCCGAGCTCGACGGGCTCGTGGTCCATCTGCCCGAGGAACAGTTTTGACCTCCGGGACCGTCACCATAATCGGCGCGGGCCAAGGCGGCTTGCAAGCTGCGATCAGCCTGCGGCAGAACGGCTTCGAGGGCGCGATCACGCTGATCGGCGACGAGCCGGGCTTGCCCTATCAGCGCCCCCCGCTCTCGAAGGTCTATCTGCAGGACGGCAAGGCAGAGGCGCTCTACCTGCGCCCCGAAAGCTTCTTCGAGGCCAAGCGCATCGACTACCTCCCCGGAACGCGGGTGGAGGCCATCGATCGCGCGGCGCAGCGCCTCACTGTCCTGCGCGACGGGGCCGAGAAATCCCTGCCCTATGACCATCTGATCCTCGCCACCGGCACCCGCAATCTGCGCCCGCCGATCGAGGGGATCGCCCATGCCTGCGATCTGCGCACGCTGACCGACGCGCAGCGCCTGCGCGAGAAGCTGGACCAACCGGCCCGGATCGCGGTGATCGGCGGCGGCTTCATCGGGCTGGAATTCGCGGCCGTCGCACGCAAGCTCGGCCATGAGGTCGCGGTCATCGAGGCCGCTCCGCGCCTGATGGCCCGCGCGGTCTCGCAGCGGATGTCGGACCATTTCGCCGACCTGCATCGCGGCTGGGGCACTGCGCTTCATCTGGGCCAGCCTGCCGTGGCGGTGGAGCCCGCGGGCGTGACGCTGGCCGATGGCACGGGGGTCACCGCGGATTTCGTGCTGGTCGCGGCGGGCGTTCGCCCGAACGTGGAACTGGCCGAGGCGGCGGGGCTCGCCATCGACAATGGCGTGAAAACCGATGCCCGGCTGCAGACCTCGGATCCCGCGATTTCGGCACTCGGCGACTGCGCGAGCTTCCCCGATCCGCGGGGCCGCGGGCATATCCGGCTCGAGAGCGTGCAGGCTGCCACGGATCACGCGCGGCTGATCGCGAAACGCCTCGCGAAGGGCGACACCGGTCCCTACGGCGCGCTGCCGTGGTTCTGGTCGGATCAGGGCGCATGCAAGCTGCAGATCGCGGGCTACGCGACACCTGACGCGGCGGAGGAGGAGATCGCCGCGGGGATCGTGGGCCGGTTCGACGAACGCGGGCTCGCCGCGATCGAGACCATCGACAACGCGCGGGCCCATATGCGGGCACGCAAACTCATCGCGTCGCCCGAGCCGGTGACGCGCGCGGATCTGGAGGAGATCGCCGCCTAGCGCGGCACATGAACGACAGGCCCCGGGAGGAGGGGCTCAAACGGTCCAACGGGAGGAGAGACCATGAAACACACGACCCTTAGCGTCGCCACCGCCATCGCGGTCGGTGCAACGATGAGCATCGCGACCGCCGCCGGCGCGCAGGAACTGAAATACGCGAACTGGGCGCCGCCGACCCATACGATCAACGCAGCCCAGATCGAGCCCCTGGCCAAGGCGCTCTCGGAAGGCACCGACGGGGCGGTAACGTTGCGCGGCTATCACGGCGGCGAACTGGGCGCGGGCCCGGCCGATCAATACGTGCGCGTGCTGCAGGGCACCGCCGATATGGGCTGGGGGCTGCAGGGCTATACCTCGTCGCAATTCCCCAAGAGCCTGATCGCGGAACTGCCGGGTGCGCTGCCGCTCGACGCGCCGGGCTACAAGGCGCTGTGGCAGGCCTTCGACACGATCAAGGGCGAATATCCGCAGACCGAGGTGATCGCGCTCTGGGGGTCGGAGCCCAACATCCTGATGATGCACGACAAGGACGTGCGCACGCCCGCCGATCTCAAGGGCCTGAAGATCCGCGTCGCGGGGTCGATCTCGGCTGCCGCGATGGAAGCGCTCGGCGCGACGCCAGTGCAAATTCCGATGACGCAGGTCTATAACGGGCTGCAGACCGGGCTGATCGACGGCGTGGTCAGCGGCGCCTCGGTGCTGTCGGATTTCAAGCTCAACGAGGTCGTGGGCAGCGTGACCACGGGTCCGAACCTCGGACGCCTCGCCTTCTACACGGTGATGAACAAGGCGGCCTATGACGGGCTCTCGCCCGAAGCGAAATCCGCGCTCGACGCGATGAAGGGCGAGAAGATCTCGAAGATGACCGAAGAGGCGTGGATTGCCACAGCGAACAAGGCGCTGGAAGCCGCGCGCGCCTCCGACGCCACCACGGTGATCGACCTCGACGCCGACGGCTCGAAAGCCTTCAATGACGCGCTCGCCGACGTGACCGACACCTACGTGAGCAAGGTCGGCGGCGAGGATACGCTCGCGGCGATGCGGAGCGAGTGATGCTCGCACGCGCGCAGAAACTGGTGGACAGGCTCATCGGCCTGTCCGCGATCATTGGCACGACGGGGTTGATCTTCGTCGTGGCCGTGATCGTCATCGACGTTATCGGGCGCAATTTCGGCATGCCGCTCTACGGCTCGCAGGACCTGATAACGATGACGATGGTGCTGATCGTCTTCGGCGGCATGGCGCTGTGCGACCGACGCGACGGCCATATCGTCGTCGACATCTTCGAGAGCGCCTTCCCCCCTGCCCTGAACCGCGCGATCGATATCTTCTCGGCGCTCCTCGGCGTCGCGATCTTCGTGCTGATCGCGGTGACGGTCTACAAGAGCGCGCAACTGAGCCAGATGCTCAACCTCTCGACCAATCTTCTGAACCTGCCCAATGCGTGGTTCCAATATGCGCTGGTCGCGCTGTCGCTGGTGGGCGCGCTGACGATGTGCCTGCGCGCGCTGCGGCTCATGTCGCGCCACGGCTATGAACATCATTCCGAAAGGGACGTGCTATGACCCCCGCGCTCACCGGATCGCTCGGGCTCGCGCTGTTGCTCGGCATGCTGCTGATGCGTGTGCCGGTGGCCTTCGCGATGTTCGCGGTGGGCTTCGTCGGCATCTGGATCCTGAACGGGCTGCAGGCCGCGACCGGGCTTCTGGCGTCGGAAACCTTCTCGCTGGCCTCCAATTCCGAGCTGATCGTGGTGCCACTCTTCATTCTGATGGGAAATGTCGCGAGCGTGACGGGTATGAGCCGCAAGCTCTATGACGCGGCCTACGCCACCGTCGGCCAGGTGCGCGGCGGTCTGGCGCTGGCGACGGTCGTGGGCTGCGGCGGCTTCGCGGCGCTGTCGGGCTCCTCAGTCGCCTCGGCGCTGACGATGGGCCGCACCGCGCTGGCAGAGATGGACCGCTACGCCTACAGCCCGCGCCTCTCGACTGGCGTCGTCGCCGCAGGCGGCACGCTGGGCATCCTGATCCCCCCCTCGACCGGCTTCGTGATCTACGCGATCCTCACGCAGCAAAGCATCGGACGGCTCTTCATGGCCGGCATCCTGCCCGGGCTTCTGTTACTGAGCGCCTTCATCCTGACCATCGCGATCCTCTGCCTGCTGCGCGCCGAGATGGGACCGAAAGGCCCTGCGACCAGCGCCGCCGAGAAGGGCCGCGCCTTCCTCGGCGCGATCCCGATCCTGCTGGTGATCGTGCTGACCATCGGCGGCATCTATTCGGGCCTGTTCTCCCCCACCGAAGCGGCGGGCGTCGGCGCCGCCTTCGTGATCGCGATCGGGGCCTTCAGCGGCACGCTGAGCCTGCGCAGCTTCTGGCGCGCGGCGCAGGACAGCATCGTGACCACGGCCTCGGTGATGCTGATCCTGATCGCGGCGCATCTGATCAACCCCTTCGTCGCCCTGAGCCATCTGCCCGCCGAGGTGAGCGACCTTCTGGTCTCCCTCGATCTGGGCCGGGTCGGGACGCTGGTCCTGATCCTCGCGATCTACATGGTTCTGGGCTGCTTCCTCGAAGGGCTCGCGATGCTGGTGCTGACCTTGCCGATCTTCCTGCCGGTGATCCTCGATCTCGGGATCGACCCGATCTGGTTCGGTGTGCTGGTGGTGCTGACGCTCGAGATGGGGCTGATCTCGCCTCCGGTGGGGATCAACGTCTTCATCGTGAAATCGGTCGCGCAAAACGTGCCGCTGATCGAGATCTTCCGCGGCGTGCTGCCCTTCTGGTTCGCGATGCTGGTGACCCTTGCAATCCTCGTCGCTGTGCCGGGAATATCGCTGTGGCTGCCCGGGATGATGTGAGGCACAAAGGTTTCAGAGGGCGCCGCTCCGGCAATCGCCGCGCGGCGTGACGCAAGCTCGAAGTCTCAAAGGGAGGATATTATGAAAGAGATCGGAATGCTGCTGGACGGGACCTCCGCCCCAGCCGCCTCGGGCGCGACTTTCGACCGGATCGATCCCGTGACCGGAGAGGTCGCCACCCGCGCCGCCGCGGCGGGCCGCGACGATGTCGAGGCGGTGGTCGCCTCTGCCGCGCGCGCTTTTCCCGGCTGGTCCGCGACCGGGCCGAACGGGCGGCGCAAGATTCTGTCGAAAGCCGCCGACGTGATGGAAGCCCGCGCCGATGACTTCATCCAGGCGGTGATCGCCGAGACCGGCGCGACCGGGCCTTGGGCCGGGTTCAACGTCCATCTCGCGGCAGGCATGATCCGCGAAGCGGCGGCGATGACGACACAGATCGGCGGCGAGATCATCCCCTCCGACAAGCCCGGCACGATGGCGATGGGCGTCGCGCGCGCCAAGGGTGTCTGCCTTGGCATCGCGCCGTGGAACGCGCCTGTCATCCTCGGCACCCGCGCGGTCGCAATGGCGCTCGCCTGCGGCAACACGGTGGTGCTGAAGGCGTCCGAGATGTGCCCCGCGACGCACCGCCTGATCGGCGAGTGTTTCGCCGAGGCCGGGCTCCCCGAAGGGGCGCTCAACGTGGTGACCAATGCCCCCGAGGACGCCGCCGATGTCGTCGAGGCGCTGATCGCGCATCCCGCGGTCAAGCATGTGAACTTCACCGGCTCATCCGCCGTCGGCCGGATCATCGGGCGGCTCGCGGGCGAGCATCTGAAGCCCTCACTGCTGGAGCTGGGCGGCAAGGCGCCGCTGATCGTGCTCGACGATGCCGATCTCGACGGTGCGGTGAACGCGGCGATCTTCGGCGCCTTCATGAACCAGGGCCAGATCTGCATGTCGACCGAGCGGATCATCGTCGACGAGACAGTGGCCGATGCCTTCGTCGAGAAACTCGCCGCCCGCGCCAACGCTCTGCCCGCAGGCGATCCGCGCGGCGAAGTGGCGCTTGGCGCGCTTGTCTCTGAAGCCGCCGCAGAGAAGATGGACGCGCTGATCGCCGACGCCACCGAGAAAGGCGCAAAGCTGGTCGCTGGGGGCTCTCGCGAGGGGACCATCGTCGCGGCGACGCTGCTCGACGGCGTCGCGGAAGGCATGCGCATCTATGCCGAGGAAAGCTTCGGCCCGGTCAAATCGATCATCCGCGTGAAGGGCGACGAAGAGGCGCTGAAAGTCGCCAACGACACCGAATACGGCCTCTCGAGCGCGATCTTCAGCGCCGACGTCTCCCGCGCGATGGCGCTGGCGAACCGGCTCGAAACCGGGATCTGCCACATCAACGGCCCGACGGTCGGCGATGAGCCGCAGATGCCCTTCGGCGGGGTCAAGGCCTCGGGCTACGGGCGCTTCGGCGGACGTGCGGCGATCGCCGAATTCACCGACCTGCGCTGGATCACCGTGGAAGATCCGAAACAGCATTACCCAATCTGATCTGGATTCTGCGATACACGATGAGAGGGAGCCGCCCCCCGGGGCGGCTCCCTTGGCGTTCGACCCATCGGGCGGCTCATCCGAAGCGCCCCCAAAACCCAATCGCGCGAACGTGAACGTGCCGCCAATTATCCGATTGAAACTATCAGAAAAGCCATTTAGGGAACCTGACGCGCAGTAAAACTGTCGGCACTGTGGTTGCCGCCCCACCTGACGCAGCCGTTTTTTCAACTCGATTAAGACCCCTAGGCCTCGAGTATCAGACCTTCCGCAATGATGATGCTGGCCACACCGGAGAGAGCAAGCTCTTGACCTCAAGTTCCGTCGTGATCCTTGAAGACGATGCCGATGTTCGAACCGCCATAGACATGCATGTCTCCCGTGCAAGCTCTGTCTCCAGATTGAAGAAAGGCGGGACCAAAACTCTCCAGACAAGAGCAAGAGATTGGTCATGACAGAACTGTTAACTATTACCTATCGAAGCTTTTCCTGCCTTCGGAAGCCCGTCGACGGGATAAGCGCGATCCTTTCCGAAAGCCTCGATCGAAACCAGAGACTTGGCATCACCGGTCTGCTGCTGTTCGACGGGGCCTATTTTCTGCAAACCATCGAAGGCCCTTCGGCGGAAACAAGAAGCGTTTATGCGAAAATCGTCTCCGACGCGCGCCACACCGACGTCACGCCGCTTAGAATTCGGTTGATCCGGGCGCGCGTCTTTCCCACGTGGCGGATGAAATTGATCGGTCCGGCAGCGACGGCCCGGATCGTTCCCGACATGGACGGCTTGGACTTCGCTTATAAGCGCCTCGACGAAATTCATCTGGCGGCAAAGCAGGTCGCGAGCCCGGAGCCTGAGCAGAGCTACCTATTCCATTGACCCCTCCGGACAAGCGCGTCTCTCATTCCGTCCGGGGCGACGGCAAGTTGCGCACCAATGCGTCGGCAAGCTCCGCCCGCGAATAGGGTTTCATCAGAACCGAGGCCATGTCCGTCCCGCTGTCCGGGCCATCGGGGTCGTAGCCGGTCACTATGACCACCGGCAGCGCGGGGCGCAGCCGCGCCAGCTCCCTGACCAGCGCCCGCCCCGACAGGCCCGGCATGACAAGATCGGTGAGCACGATGTCGATCCTCCGATCGCTCCGGGCATAGTCCAGCGCCTCCCGCCCGTGACGGGCGACAAGCGGCGAGAACCCGAGATTTTGCAGCATCAGCACCGTTTTCTCGCGAACGAGGAGGTTATCCTCAACGTAGAGCACGACCTCATCATTCCCCGCCGGAGCGGCCGCCTCGGCCTCCTTGCCATCGGCCTCGGTGGCAAGCGGCAGCAGGATCTGAAACTCGGCCCCGCCGTCGCCGGGCCCGAGCCTTAGATCGGCGCCGATCTGGCGCACCGTATCGAGCACGGTCGGCAGGCCGAGACCCGTTCCCTCGCCGATGCCTTTCGTGGTGAAGAACGGCTCGAATATCTTTTCCCGGTGGCTGGCCGGAACGCCGGGGCCGTTATCGCGCACGTTCACGGCCACGTATTCCTCCTGCGGAAGTTCGAAACCGTCATGCGAGGGATAGAAATCTGTCCCGGAAACGACGTTCGCTGTGATCGACAGCGTGCCATCTCCCGTCATCGCGTGGCGCGCATTGGTGACGAGGTTGATCAGCGCCGACGTCAAGGCCGAGGTGTCGGCCCAGCAATTCGCTACGTCCTCGCCGATATCGATGTCCAGCCGGTTGGCGTCGCCCAAAGCCGCGATCAGGAGCGGTCTGATCTCCTGCACGAAGGCCCCGATCTGGAGCATTCTCAGCTTCGTCGGTGTCCGGCGCGAATAGGCGAGGAGCTGGCTCGTCAGGCGCCCCGCCTCCTCCGCAGCGCGAACCGCGCTCTGGACGAGGTTGAGGTGGCTGTCCTGCTCGGGCAGAGCTTCCTCGAGCGCATCGAGGCTGCCAAGCACAACGGTCAGAAGGTTGTTGAAATGAACCTCCCCCACCAATCTCGTAGGCTGGAAGGGGTTTCGGATCAGGCAGCCGCCTGATCCCCGACCGTCCCGGCCGGGTTGATCGTTTCCGCGTTCTGGCGACGTGGGCTCTCCACAAGCCCCCACCGCAGCAAAACGAGGGCCGCGGCCTCGTCTCGCCCGAGACGACAGCCACAGTCGCAATCATGGTGGCGCTCCGCGAGTGCCTTCTTCCGCACGGCGCCGCAATCCGGGCAGCGCTGTGACGGCTTCAGCTCTCGCGTCTTCGCCTCAAGGAACTCCGCACCAGCTTCTTCCGCTTTGTATCGGAGCATGTTCAAAAAACCGGCCGGGGCCGTGTCCAGGATCGATCTGTTCAGGCCTGCCTTCTGGGCCACATTCCGGCCTGGCGCTTCCGCGGTTCCGCGGGCCGAGCCGGTCATGTTGCGCACCGTCAGCGCCTCGGTCGCGATCAGGCGGTGCCGCCCGACGATCCGCGCGCTCGTCTTGTGCAGGAAGTCCTTCCGGCGCGCGGCGATCTTCGCATGACGACGCGCCAGAGCGCGGCGATGCTTCCGCAGCGCCCGTTGGGAGATCTTTCGCGCCCGGGCCGCGGACGAGAGCCGGCGCTGCTCAGCCTTGAGGTCCTCGGCCTCGAGACCCCAGTGGCGCGGGTTCGGCAGCTCCTCGAAGGCGCCGTCTTCATGCGCGAGCGTGACGAAGGTCGAGACGCCCCAGTCGAGCCCCACCGCCTGCCCCTCTGCCGGCGCGCGCTCGGCGCAGCCGGTCTCGACGACCACGTTGAGCATCCAGCCATGGACTGTCCGGGTCACATCGGCCTTGAGCACGCGGCCCGGCGTGCGCGCGATGCCCCGCATCCGCATGCGCCCGATGCCAAACAGCGTGGCATGGCCATGTCGGCCGCCGTCGCGCATCTCGACCCTGAAGCCGTTGCCGTGCTCCTTGTAGCCCCAGCCACGGAAACGCTCGGCGCTCTTGAAGCGCGGGAAGCCCGGTGCCCCGCCCGCACGCAGGCGGCGAAAGAAAGCCTGGAAGGCGAGATCCAGGCGCTTCAGAACGACCTGGGCCTCATGAGTGTGGACGAGCCCGCACCAGCCCTCGAGACCGAGGCGGATCTCCTTCAACGCCTTTTCCTGGTCGGAGCGCGAGACCCGGGTCTGGCTATGCCGCCAGGCGCCGATCCGCTCCTCGAGCGCAGCGTTCCACAGGTCTTTCAGCATCAGGTGCTTGCGCGCCAGCGCCGCCGCCTGGGCGGGCGAGGGGTAGAGCTTGAAGGAGAGGGATCGAGTTGCGGTCATGGCCCGAATATTATATTGGTTCCTACATGGCGGATCAATCCTATAGTCGCACAAACAATTGCGTTTTCAGTCTCCACTACCATATGGTTCTGGTGACGCAGCAGCGCCGCGCAGTGCTGACCTCCGAAATGCTGAAGGCGGCAGAGGTCGCGATCCGGGAGCGCTGCGATGTTCGCGGCGGCGCGCTGGAGGAGTTCGGCGCGGAGGCCGACCACATCCATATTCTGTTCTCGTTGCCGCCCGCCGAGGCGGTCGCCGGCTTCGCAAACGCGGTGAAGACCACCACCTCGCGGCGTCTCCGGAGGGACTTCCCGAGCCTGAAACGCCTTGGCGGCGCTCTCTGGTCTCCGAGCTACTTCGTGAGCAGCTGTGGCGGCGCCCCGCTGAAAACGATCAAGGAATATGTCCGCTCGCAGGAGCGACCGGACTGACCTCACCAGCCCTGCGGACTCCCCCACCAATCCCGCAGGTTGGAAGAGGCTTGTGGGGAGATCTTCTGGTCAGTGCATGGTCTGACCGTCGCGACAAGCCGTTTTTGCTCTGCGCGCTCGCCTGCGTCGGTCTTGCCACCATCGTCGCGCCGATTGGGTGACTAACAGAAGAAGAACGGCCACCAGACCCGCGACGACGTCGACGAGCAGCGAGAGCCAGATCGAACCGCCCCGCAGAAGCGTGAGCACGAGGCAGACATGGCCCACCAAGCTGCCGATGAAGATATACCCCACCGGCATCAGAGCTCGCACCCCCGCGTTTGTTGTCGCGGATTTTCCAGCCGCGGCGCCACCCGGAGATAGGGCAGGACATATCCCCACCTGTTGCCGACGAGACGCTGGACCTCGGCTTCCTCCATTGTGTCGGGTATGATCACCGGGTCGCCCTCGAACCGGGGCACGGCGTTCAGGCCGCCCTGTCGCACTCACTTGTGGTGATTGGCGACGGCGCGGGTCATCTCGCCCACGATCTGCAACGACGTCCCGTGCGCCACGTCTCCGAGGCTCAACATCCCGACCAGCCGCTTCTTGTCGTCCAGCACCGGCAGCCTGCGGATCTTGCGCTGATCCATCAGGTGCACCGCGTCCTCGATCGTCTCGTCGGTGCGGCAATAGACGACCCCGGGCGTCATCACCTCTTCGGCACGGGTCTTCGCCGGGTCGAGCCCCTTCGCCACCACGCGCAGCGCGAGATCCCGATCGGTAATCATGCCGATGAGCTTGTCGTCCTTGCCGATCGGCACGGCGCCAATATCGTCCTTCTCCATCTGCAGGGCGATTTCCTTGACCGGGGTGTCGGCATCGGCCCATGCGGCGGGCTCGTGCATCGCGTCACTGATTTTCATGGCATCCTCCTGAACCGAGTCAGACCCGCAGCTTGCCCCAACCGGGGCGGCGCGCATTGACCGCGATCAGCACTCTTGAGCCCCGCGCCTTGTCGAGCGTCAATGCCGAGCCGTGGCGAATCCGCCAGAGTGAAAACATCGATGGGAGGAGTGGAAACGGAACACTATCCGAGAGAGGCATCGAGAGATGCAAACCGCAGATGGTCGATCCGTGGACACAAGGAGATCTGTCGATCGAAGGGCCATCTCGGTTTTGCGAACTCAGGCGCCCACGTGCGGAGCTCGCAGTTTGCGGGATGGTCCTTCGTCATTGTCGGCGTGCGAAGCCAGGCGTCGCTCACGGGAGACGTCCGGTAGCAGCCGCGCTTGCGTCGCGATAACCCCGACCCGGATCAGAGGATGCTCTGCCCCGTCGCAGCCCAGTCCGCGGTGAAGGTTTCGAGCCCCTTGTCGGTCAGCGGATGCTTGACGAGCGCCCCGATCAAGCCGGGCGGCATCGTGCCGGCATCCGCCCCGGCCAGCAAGGCGCCGGTGACGTGGTTTGCGGATCGCAGGGACGCCGCCAGTATCTGCGTATCGAGCGTGGGATAGGCATCGAAGACCTGCCGGATGTCGCGCAGCAGCTGGGTGCCGTCGAGGTTGATGTCGTCGAGGCGCCCGACGAAGGGCGAGACATAGGTCGCGCCTGCCTTCGCCGCGAGGAGCGCCTGGGTCACCGAGAAGCACAGCGTCACGTTGGTCTCACGGCCCTCTTGCCGCAGCGTGCGGCAAGCCCGGAGCCCCGCCATCGTGAGCGGCACCTTGATGCAGACATTGGGCGCAATCTTCCCGAGCACTTCCGCCTCGCGCATCATCGTCTCGTAATCGGTGCCTGCGACTTCGGCGGAGACCGGGCCATCGACCATCGCGGCGATCTCGGCGATCGCGTCGCGGATATGCGCACCACTCTTGGCGATCAGGCTCGGATTGGTGGTCACCCCGTCGATCAGATGCGCCTCCGCAAGCGCGCGGATCGCCTCGATATCGGCGGTGTCAGCGAAAATCTTCATGTCGTTTCCTTTCGTCGTCAACTCGGCTGGACGGTTCAGTGACCGGTGAGGATAAGGTCGGCCTCGACGCTCTGCTCAAGCACGCGGCGCGCGTTTTCGAGGTCGTTCCGGCTGGCCCGGGCAAGCGCGTCCTCGGGGGATAGCCCGTGCTCGATCCATCGCGCGACGAGCCGGGACTTGAGCACCTCCATGGGCGGCGCGAGCATCACCGTCGCGTCGAACAACGGCGCGAGCCCGGCCCAGTCGCCGCCGCCGAACAGCAGGTAATTCCCCTCGACGATCACGATCCGCCGGTCCGGGCTCAACACGCCGGCCTCCGGAAGCGTCCGGTCCTGCGCGCGGCTGAACAGCGGGTAGCGGATCTCCCTCCCGTCATCGCGCAACCGGCGCACCAATGCCTTGAACCCGGCGACGTCGAAGGTCTCGGGCGCGCCTTTCACCGCGCGCAAATTCCGCCTGTCGAGTTCTTCATTGTCGAGATGGAACCCGTCCATCGGCACCAGCGCCGCCGGATCCGCCGACCGCCCGCGGGCGTTCAGCGCCGCGGTCACGGCTTCGGCCATCGTCGATTTCCCCGAACCGGGCGGCCCCGCGATGCCAATCAGAACTCGCCCGTGGTCGCGGGGCTGCCTGTCCACCAGATCGAGAATGGCCTCCAGCTGTGCCTCGGTCGTGCTCATCGCTCAGGCCGCCTCTGTCGCGCCGTCGGGGGTTTTGGCGCCGG